>NZ_JBEBMF010000002.1:0-827823 GCF_040081925.1 Mesorhizobium quangtriensis | reverse complement strand
CGCTTCCCCCCCCCCCCCCCGCGCGTCGCAGGGTTGAAGCCCAACAGGACCTTCCCTCCCTGGCCCAATCGCGAGAATGTGTTTGTCTGATTTGTCAGACTTGCACTTGCTTTGGGCACGCGCGAATGTAGAACGGACTCCGGATGTCCGCACCGCATGCGGCCATCCGCGAAGAACGTCGGCAGGAGGTGCCGACGTGGTTTTTGTGAGTTCATACGGGAGGAGTGGAATGAAGAAGCTGTTCGTATTGGGTACACTTGCTGCGATGCTCGCATCCGGCACCGCGCTGGCCGACACCAGCGACAAGAAGATCGCATTCTCCAACAACTACGCTGGCAATTCATGGCGTCAGGCCATGCTGAAAAGCTACGACGCCGTGACCAAGAAGGCAGTGGCCGATGGCGAGGTGGCCGCGTCCGACGTGTTCACCACCGCTGACCAGGAAGTGCCGACGCAGGCTGCGCAGATCCAGAACCTGATCCTTCAGGGCTACGACGCCATCGTCATCAACGCATCCTCGCCTGACGCGCTGAACGGCGCCGTCAAGCAGGCCTGCGACGCCGGCATCGTCGTGGTCTCCTTCGATGGTCTCGTTACCGAGCCTTGCGCATACCGCGTCGTCGTCGACTTCTTCGACATGGGCAAGCAGCAGATCGAGCAGTTGAAGGCGCTCCACCCGGAGGGAGGAAACCTGCTCGAAATCCGCGGCCTGGCCGGCACCTCGATCGATGAGGAGATCCACAGGGGCATCCTCGCCGGCGTGGAGGCAAACCCGCAGTTCAAGATCGTGAACTCCGTGACCGGCAACTGGGACCAGACGACCGCCCAGAAGGCCGTCGCGACGGTCCTGCCATCCTTGCCGGACATCGTCGCGGTGGTGACGCAGGGCGGTGACGGCTACGGCACGGCCCAGGCCTTTGCCGCAGCCGGCAAGCCGCGTCCGACCATCATCATGGGCAACCGTCAGGACGAGTTGGCCTGGTGGAAGGAGCAGAAGGAAAAGGACGGCTACAAGACATGGTCGGCTTCCATCGCGCCGGGCGTCTCGTCGCTTGCCTTCTGGGTTGCCCAGCAGGTGCTCGACGGTCGCACCGACGTGCCCCACGACATGCTGGTGCCGTACCTGGCCTTCACGCAGGACGATTTCGAGGCGGCTCTGCCGAACATCGAGGTCGGCGGCGTGGCGAGCGCCGAATACACCAAGGAAGACGCGATCAAGGCCATCGAGGCCAACATCAAGAAATGATCGTGCATGGCGTAACCTTCGCGGGCGTCGGATTCTGATGTCCGGTGCCCGCGAAAACATTGTCAGGCTGGACGGCGTCGAAAAGCATTTCGGCGCCGTCCGCGCCCTTGATGGCGTGGACTTCCATGTCGATGCCGGCGAATGTATAGGTCTTGTCGGCCACAACGGCGCCGGCAAGTCCACGCTGATGCATACGCTGGCCGGCACGCTGGAGCCCGGTCGTGGGCGCATTGCCGTTCGCGGAACGGTCGAGGAAAGCTACTCCGTCATCCGCGCCAAGCGGCTCGGCATACGATGCGTGTTCCAGGAACTTTCGCTCTGCCCCAATCTCAGCGTTGCCGAGAACACCCGCGTCAATCATCCTGCGATCAGGGGATTTGGATGGCGCAAGCGGTCGGCGGCGCTGATCAAGGCGAAGCTTGACGAGATTTTCCCTGGCCACGGTATAGACCCCTGGGACATCGTCAGTGACCTGTCCATCGGCAAGCGCCAGATGGTTGAGGTGGCGCGCGCCTTCACCGTCACCGACGACCCTCTCGACCTCGTCATCCTCGACGAGCCGACCTCTTCGCTCGACGCACATACCGCGGGGCAATTGCTGGCCTTCGTCAGGCGCTTTGTGGCTTCGGGGAAAAGCTGCATCCTGATTTCGCATCTGCTCGGCGAAATCCTCGAAAACGCTGACCGCATCGTCGTCATGCGCGACGGAAAGGTGGTGGCGACCGACGCAGCCTCGTCCTTCGATCGCGAACGGCTCGTGTCGACCATGGGTGGCGCGGACCATCGCGAAAAACCCGCCACGCCGGCCGAAATTCTCGCCCGGCAGGCTGGACCCCTGCGCGTCCGCGCGCGGCCTGTCCGGCAGTCCGACGGCGCGGAACTGAAGGCGCATGAAGGCGAGATCATCGGCCTTGCCGGGCTCGCCGGCCATGGCCAGACGGATCTCCTGCTTGCCGTGTTCGACGCAGCGCGTGGTGGCAAGCCGGATGTCGAGGCCTCCGCGCCCGTTGCGCTCGTCGCCGGTGACCGCCAGACCGACGGCATCTTCGCGCAGTGGTCGATTGCGAAAAACATCGGCGTCCGATCGCTGGCAAGGCTTCGCAACGGGCTGCTGATTTCCCCCCGCAAGGAGGACGAGATGGCAGAAACCTGGAAGCAGAAGATCGGCATTCGCACGCCGGACATGGACAGCAACATCCTCTCGCTCTCAGGCGGCAACCAGCAGAAGGCGCTCTTTGCCCGCGCGCTTGGCTCCGACGCGAAGATCATCCTGATGGACGACCCGATGCGCGGCGTCGATATCGGCACCAAGCTGGAAGTCTACGACCTGATCCGCGAGGAAGCGAAGGGCGGTCGCACCTTCCTCTGGTACACGACCGAGACCGACGAACTCGAACACTGCGACCGCGTCTACGTGTTCCGCGGCGGCGTCATTGTCGCCAGCCTGAACCGTGGCGAAGTGACGGAAGAAAAAGTGATCCAGTCCTCCTTCAGCGAGGCGTCATGAGCGCCGCCTCCGCCGCTATCGAACGCACGCCGGTGCGCCCCGGTTCTGCCGCCCGCGCGCGCATGTTGCGCGCCATGCTGCCGGCGCTTTCGCTTGCGCTCGTGGTGATCGCCATCGCCTGGCTGAACCCGCGCGCGATCAGCTATTTCGGCTTCAACCTGATGCTCAATCTGGCGATCCCGATCGCGCTCGCCACCATCGCGCAGATGTTCGTCATCGCCAGCAACGAACTCGACCTGTCGATCGGCACCTTCGTCGGCTTCGTCGCCTGCATCACTGCGACATGGCTGCGCGATGCGCCGCTGGTCGGCGTGCTGATCCTTCTCGGCTCCATCGGCGTCTACGCTTTGCTTGGCGCGCTGATCCACCTACGCAACCTGCCGTCGATCGTGGTGACGCTCGGCATGAGTTTCGTCTGGCAGGGACTGGCCATCCTCACCCTGCCGACGCCAGGCGGAAAGGCGCCCGACTGGCTTTCGGCCATCGTCAGCTTCAAGCCGCCCCTCGTGCCGTTCCCGATCGTCGCCGCTGTGGTCATAGCCCTGGTCGTGCATTTCGGACTGATGCGCACGTCCTACGGCGCCATCCTGCGCGGCTCCGGCGGCAACCCGGTAGCGCTCGGCCGCGCCGGCTGGTCGATCCTGCGGGTCAAGATGACGCTGTTTGCGCTGGCGGGCCTGTTCGGCGTGCTGTCAGGCATGACGCTGGTTGGCATCACTACGGCGGGCGACGCCAATATCGGCAATGGCTACACTCTGCTTGCGATCGCCGGTGTCATACTGGGCGGCGGCGAGTTCGTCGGCGGCCGCGTCTCGCCCATCGGCGCGGTGCTTGGCGCGCTGACGCTGGCGCTCGCAGCCTCGCCGTTGCTGACCTTCATGAAGATACCGCCCGACTGGCAGGTCGCCGCCAACGGCATTATCCTGATCGTCGTGTTGGCTGCGCGTGTTCTCATCAGCCGAAGGGAACGCTGAGATGACGCAGGCGCGCGCGCTCTTCTCCACGCCGTGGATATGGTCCTTCGTCGGCGCTTTCGTCGTATGGCTTGCGACAATCACCTTCACTGGTGGCGTCGGGGGCGGGGGCATGCTGACCGCGGCCCTGTCGCTCGCCGTCTTCATGGTCATCGTCGGCGTTGGCCAGATGTTTGTCATCACCCTTGGCCCCGGCAATGTCGACCTGTCCTTGCCGGCCAATATCGGGCTTGCCAGCGCGGTCGCCATGACCGTCATGAACGGCCAGGATTCGCGGATCGCACTCGGCCTGCTCGCGGCACTGGCATCCGGCGCAGCGGTTGGCGCGTCCAACTACCTGCTGATCTGGGCGCTGCGCATTCCGCCCATCATCGCCACTTTGTCGGCGAGCTTCATCATACATTCGATCGACATCGCCTTCGGGCGCGGGCTCCAGATCAAGCCACCCCCGGGTTTTGCCGATTTCACCAACGTCCAGTTCTTCGGCATTCCCGTGATGGCGATGCTGACCGTGCTGTTCACCATAGGTGCTGCGATCGCGCTCAATCGCATGATCTACGGCCGCTCGGTGCTCGCCATCGGACAGAACCTCCGCGCCGCGTGGCTGGCCGGCGTCAGCGTTGGCTGGATACGCTTCGTGACCTACACGCTCTGCGGCACGCTGGGCGGCCTGAACGGTGCGCTGCTCGCCGGTTATTTCCGCGGCGCCAATGTTGACATCGGCAACGAATATTTGCTTTCCTCCATCGCCGTCGTGGTTATAGGCGGCACCTCGGTGGCCGGCGGCAAGGCTAACGTGCCCGGTATCTGGGGCGCGTCACTTTTCCTCGTGCTGCTTCTCACCATGCTGAACACCTTCGGCGTCAGCGCCGGTGTAAGGCTGCTGCTCACCGGCCTCATCATCGTCGGCGTCATCACCGCGGCCGGCGGCGACAAGGCTCTGCGGTAGGTGGTGGTTCCGCCTGACGACGCGTGTGTCCGGATCAATTCCCATGCAAGGCCAGCAATTGCGGAAGCGTGACTTGTGCCGCGGATCAAAAGCCACTAATCAGCCCGCGTGGGGCCTGTAGCTCAATGGTTAGAGCCGGCGGCTCATAACCGCTTGGTTGGGGGTTCGAGTCCCTCCGGGCCCACCAACGTCTAGTGAAATCAATAGGGTAGCCATAGGTTAGCCCATTTGGTTTTTCCTAACCCTTTAGTTCTCCTTCCGCGTCCGGCGCGACAGCGGCCGCAATATAATAGTCGCCGCGACTTGAAGTGCAGACGGTCTTTGGGCCATTGGGGAATTCCAAGTGGGATACCCGAATGCCTCCAATCCTCCTCGGCATTGATGCCGGTTCAACGCTGACCAAGGCCGCTCTCTTCGATCCGCAGAGCCGTGAACTCGGACGTTGCACGCAACCCGTGGAGATCCGCCGGCCCCGCACCGGATGGTGCGAAGTCGATCCCGATCAAGCTTGGGCGGCCATGAAATCCGCAGTCGCAGGGGTGTTGCGGCAGACGGGCATAGCTCCAGGCGAGATCGCGGCAATTGGCATCTCTGCCGCCATGGTCGGAGCCTGGCTGGTGGATGAGGAAGGTTGCGCGCTCAGGCCGGGCATCAATTGGGAAGACAGCCGTTCGCAGGAGATACTCGACTCGCGGCTGGCCGAGGATCCGGATTTCTATAGGCGAATCTTTCGCGAGGACGGTTGCGTGATGCAGCAGGGCTGCACGCTGCCCGTTGCGGCGTGGCTTCGCCATAACGAGCCCGAGGTCTTCGCCGCCGCCGCGCACATCTTCAGCTACAAGGATTTCCTGCGCATGAAGCTGACCGGGAAGGCGGCTGCCGATCGGACCGAGGCGGCGGTCGCGCCCGGAGACGCCAGGGAACGTGGGCGCAGTGCCGCCATGATGGAATTGTTCGGTCTGACCGATGTCGCGAGCAAGTTTCCGCCCGCCTTCGATTCAGAGGCCCTTGCGGGAAAGTTGACGCGAACTGCGGCGGCGGAACTCGGTCTTGCCGAAGGGACGCCGGTAGCTGTCGGCGCGGGCGACGTGCCATCGACGGTCGTCGGGGCGAGTGCTCTGCAGGCTGGGACGGCGCTCGTCATCCTCGGGACAACCTGCATTGCCGGCGTCGTGTCGGACGAGCCCGTGTTCACACCGCCGGACCTCGGCCTCCTCTTCACCTTGCCCGACAGCGCGTGGTTCCGATCGATGGTGAACGTTGCGGGCACGTTGAACCTCGACTGGGCCATAAGTACGATACTCGGTGAGACGGCCCGCGATGCCTCGTTTTTCCAGGGGCTGGACGACATGATCTCCAGCGTTCCGGTCGGCTCGGACGGCGTCGTCTATCTTCCCTACCTCTCTGAAAGCGGCATCATCGCCCCGGTGTTCAACCAGCAGGCAAGGGCTGGTTTTTTCGGCCTGACGCCGCGCCACGGACGGCAGCACCTGATGCGCGCCGTCTATGAAGGCGTCGTGCTCGCGGTGCGCGACCTGATGCAGCATCTTCCGGAAGTGAGTGGCGATATCCTGCTTACCGGTGGCGGCTCAAACAGCCGCGCCTGGACGCAAATGCTGGCCGACGCGCTGGGCAAGCCCGTCGCCGTCCCCGAGGGGACCGAGTTCGGCGCACGCGGTGCAGCACTGCTGGCCGCTACGGCCATCGGTCTCTTCCCGTCGGTGCGCGAAGCCTCGATTTCGACGCGCAAGATCGCGCGACGGCAAGTGCCCGACCCCGACATGCTGGCCGAATGGGATCGGGCGTTCGACGCTTACTCGCTGCATAGGGACAAGACGCTTCGCGAATCCGTTTGACGGCGCATGATGGCGTGGTACATACCACTGATAGCAGTGGGATATACCGCCTGATGAATACCGACGCGGCGCTTGACGACGGTCCGATCTACCAGCGCATAGCGCGCCGGCTGGAGGATCAGATCGGTTCGGGCAAGCTGCAGGGCGGGGATCGCCTTCCATCCGAGCGACAGATCGCGGACGAGCTTGGCGCAAGCCGCATGACGGCGAGGCAGGCGCTGAAGTCGCTTGAGCGGCGTGGGCTTGTCGAGACGCGCGTGGGGCGTGGTGTCTTCGTCGCGCACCCGCTGATCGAAAAGGAATCGCGAACCCTTCACGGCTTTACAGAGGAAATGCAGCGCGAGGGCCGCAAGGTCACGAGCGTTGTCCTCGACGCGGGCACTGGCGTGGCGGACGAAGAAGTCGCCCGCGCCCTCGAAATCGCCGAACATACGCGGGTGCACCGGCTGGTCCGCGTGCGTCTGCTCGATGGCGAGCCATTGGCGATCGAGCGTACCGAAATCCCGCTGGCGATGGCGCCTGGCCTTCTCGACAGGAGCGATTTCTCCAAGGATTCGCTCTATCGCGTGCTGCGGGAGGAATATGGTTTCATCCCCACGGAGGCCGAGGAAACCGTGCGCGCCGATCTCGCCGACGCTGCGGCTACATCGGCCCTGCGCATCCCAGCGACCTCGCCAGTGCTGAAATTCACACGGCGTACCTTCGAGAGCAGTGGTCGACCGATCGAATATGTGCGGTCGGTTTATCGTGCAGACAGCTTCACCATGCGCGTCAGGCTGACCGTGGCAGGAAACAAATGACCGAGGCTTCGACGGCAAGGGACTATCTGGCCGGACTGGCGGCGCGCATCGCCGCTCTGTTCGATGCGAACGCGCAGGCGATCGATGCGGCCGCGACGGCGATAGAAGAGACCTCGGCAACGGACGGTCTGGTCTATATCTTCGGCACCGGACACAGCCATATGATCGCCGAGGAAGCGCACTATCGCGCGGGCGGACTGGCTCTCACGGTTCCCGTTCTCGCCACTGCGACGATGCTGCATGAAGGAGCGATCGCCAGCACAGCGTTCGAGCGGATGGCAGGCGTGATCGAACCGATCCTCGATCGCTATCCGATCGGGCCGAACGACGTTCTGTTCGTCATCTCGAACAGCGGCGTCAACGCGGTACCCGTGGAAGCCGCGAAGATCGGCAAGGCACGTGGTGCGAAGGTCGTCGCCATCACATCCGAAATCTATTCCCGCGAAGCTGCCAAAGGGCGGACGCGGCTTGCCGACGTCGCGGATATCGTGCTCGACAATGGCGCGCCTTCGGGTGACGCGACGGTGGCAGTCCCCAACAGCGATCTGAAGGTGGGACCGGTCTCGACCTCTATTGGTGCGGCGTTGATGAACGCGGTGCTCGCGGAGGCCGCTACCCGGCTCCAGAACTCAGGAAAAGGCGCGCCCATCTATCTCAGCGCCAATATGCCAGGCTCGGCCGAGAACAACGCGCAACTCATCAAGCACTACCGGCCGCGCAACCCACACCTCTAGCGAAATCTCCGCGCAGGAACCGCGGACAACAGGGAGCATGAAAATGAAAGCCAGACTTCTTACCATCGCAGGCCTCGCCTCGATCCTGATGGGTTCGACTGCCTTTGCGGAGCCGGTTTCGCTTACGCTTTGGCACATGGAACAGCCGCCCCATCGCGTTCAGCGCATGCAGGAACTGCTCGATGAATTCAACAAGGCTCATCCGGACGTGCAGGTGAAGCAGGAGCCGCAGAGCTGGGGCGAAATCTACGCCAAGGCACCGGCAGCGTTCGCCGCGGGCACCGGTCCCGACATGCTGTTCGCGATCCCGGACTTCACCACGGTCATCAAGGGCATCGACGCCGTCGTGCCGGTCGACGATCTGGCGAAGGATCTTGAAGCCAAGCACGGCTTCGTCCCCGCGACCATCGCGCCATACCAGTATGACGGCCACACCTGGGCGATCCCGGCTTACAACATGGCCATTTCCATGTGGTTCCGGAACAGCGCGCTCAAGGCGGCGGGCGTAGAGGTGCCGAAGACCTGGACGGAGTGGAAAGCTGTAGCAGAGAAGCTGTCGACGGACGGCAGATACGGGGTGGGCCTGCCTGCCAACAAGCAGCTCTACACCGACCAGACAGTCTATGCGCTGATGGTCAATGGCGGCGCGGCCGACATCTACAAGGAGGACGGCTCGATCTCGTTCGACACCCCTGAGACCGTGGCCTCGTTGCAGGCCTATGGAGATCTCCAGAAGCTGTCGCCGCCGGACTCGACAAGCTGGACCTGGGGCGAGGCGGAAGCGTGCTTTGCATCGGCTTCGTGCGGTACGATCCTGCAGTTCAGCGTCATCAACACCTATGAGACTCAGGCCGAAGCCGACGCAGCCGATCTGGGCGTAGCTCCGGTGCCGCATTCCGACGACCAGTCGAAATCGGGCACGATCTCCTATTCGAACGCGATCATGCTGACAACCAAGGACGAGGCAAAGCAAGCCGGCGCCAAGGTATTCCTTGCCTGGCTGCTTGAGCCGGCCAACTATGGCCGCTTCCTGACCATGGAGCCCGGCCTGTTCCTGCCTGTCACCAATGACGGCGCAAAGGCGGAAAGCTTCTGGAGCGACAAGGTCGTGACCAAGTACAAGAGCCAGGTCGAGACGATGATCGCCAACTCGCAGAACGGCAAGCTGTTCGGCTTCACGACCGGTAAGGTCTTCCCGTCCATCGGTGCGATCTCGGGCCAGAACGTGATTGCGGAGTCGCTGCAGAAGATGGTCGTCGACGGCCAGAGCGCTGCCGAAGCCGCAAAGTTCGGACAGGCCAGGATGAGCGAGATCGCAGGCAAGTAACGCCAGCGCAAAGAGACCGATGATCGCACGCCCAGTGTGTGCGATCATCGTTCCGTTCCATGACCAACCCGCGTCTCGCCTTTCTTTTCGTCACTCCGGCGCTGCTGTTCCTGGCGGCAGTGCTTGGCTGGCCGCTGCTGGAAGCCGTGGTTCTGAGTTTCCAGAATGTCGGCGTTATCGGCACGACCGGTAGTTGGGTCGGTCTCGACAATTACGCCAAGGTGATCGGCAGCGCGGGCTTCTGGAATTCGTTCGGCCGCAGCGCGTTGTGGGTGGTCGCAAACGCTGTGGTGCAGACGTTCATGGCGCTTGGCGTCGCATTGCTCCTCAACCAGAAATTTCCCGGCGTCCGCATAGCCCGCACATGGATCATCCTTACCTGGATCGTGCCCACGGTGGTCGTCGTCATCATCTGGCGCTGGCTGCTTTCTAGTTCCGGCGGCATGGTCAATCCGCTGCTCATCCAGGCCGGAGTGATCGATCGGCCGGTTGGTTTCTTCGCCACACGCGAAAGCGCCATGGCGACGCTGGTGATGATCAATTCGTGGCGCTGGTTTCCTTTCACCGCGCTGATGATGCTGGCCGGGCTGACACGTATCCCCGGCGACCTCTACGAAGCCGCGCGCATAGACGGCGCCAGTGCGATGAAGCGCTTCACGCGTATCACGTGGCCGCTGCTGCAGCCCACGCTGCTGGTGCTCGGCATCGTCGGAACACTCCTGTCGTTCAATGTCTTCGACGTTATCTGGCTCTTGACCGCCGGAGGCCCGAGCCAGGCGACGCAGACGCTTCCCGTGCTGATCTATGAAACCGCCTTCAAAGGCTACAGGTTGAGCGAGGCCGCGACGATTTCCGTCCTGACAAGCATATTGCTGATGGCGTTCGCGCTGCTTGCGACACGGGCGATGACGGCAAGCGAGGAGGCGAGATGAAACGCACCTTGCCCCAGTCTCTGGCGCTCTATTCAGGGCTTCTGCTTGTTTTCCTGATCATAGGCATGCCGTTCTGGTGGGTCGTCACCGGCTCGATCAAGGTCCCGCGCGAGATCATCGCTCGCGTGCCGACCATGTTCCCGCAGAGCTTCACGACGCAACATTTCGAGAAGCTCTTTCAGTCGACCGATTTTCCTGCCTATCTCGTCAACAGCATCGGCGTCGCGCTGTTCTCGACTGTCATCACCGTCGCGCTCGCCCTGCCAGCTGCCTATGCGTTCTTCCGCATGCGCTTTCCCGGACGCGACACGCTCTATCGGCTGATCCTGCTGGCTTACGCGTTTCCGACCATCGTCGTGCTGATCCCGATCTATGGCTTGTTCGCCAAGGTGGGACTTATCGATACGCGCACCAGCCTCGTCATCGTCAATGTCGCTTTCGCCCTGCCGTTCTCGATCTGGATGATGCGGTCCTTCCTCTCGACCGTGCCGAAGGAGATCGAGGAGGCCGCAATCATAGACGGCGCGCCGGCCCGCGTGATCTTGCTGCGCATCATGGCGCCGCTGATCGCGCCCGGCATCGCCAGCGTCGCCATCTTCACCTTCATCGCGTCGTGGACCGAATACCTGTTTGCCTCGGTGTTGATCGTCTCGGATGTGCGGCGCACGGTCCCCGTCGGCTTCGCCGGCATTATCGGTCAGTACCAGATCGACTGGGGGCTGTTGCTCGCAGGCGCAACGGCCGCCACCATCCCCGTCGTCATCCTCTTTGCCTTCGTAGGCCGCTGGTTCGTCTCCGGCCTGACGGAAGGCGCAGTGAAGTAGAACCCATGGCCGGATTGTCGCTGAAATCGGTAAAGAAGCGCTTCGGCGAGGTGGAAGTCGTCACCGGCGTAGACCTGTCGGTCGAGAACGGCGAATTCCTCGTTTTTGTCGGGCCTTCCGGCTGCGGGAAGTCGACATTGCTGCGCATGATCGCGGGCCTGGAAACCGTCAGCGAAGGCCGCATCGAAATCGGCGGCAAGGACGTGACGCATGTCGACCCGGCGAAGCGCGGAATAGCCATGGTGTTCCAGACATACGCGCTTTATCCGCACATGACTGTTGCCACCAATATCGGCTTCCCGCTCGAAATGGCGGGACTTCCCCAGGACGAAATCGACCGCAAGGTCGCCGAGGCAGCCAAGGTGCTGCATCTCGAACCCTACCTCCAGCGCAAGCCTCGCGAACTCTCGGGCGGCCAGCGCCAGCGCGTCGCAATCGGCCGTGCGATCGTGCGGCAACCTGAAGTGTTCCTGTTCGACGAGCCCTTGTCCAACCTGGACGCCGAACTGCGGATACAGATGCGGCTCGAGATCGCGCGGCTGCACCAGGAGCTCAAATCGACCATGGTCTATGTAACCCACGATCAGGTCGAGGCCATGACGCTGGCGAGCCGTATCGTGGTGCTGCGCGCCGGGAGAATCGAGCAGGTCGGTTCTCCACTCGACCTCTACGAAAATCCGGACAACACGTTCGTCGCCGGTTTCATCGGCTCGCCGCGCATGAATTTCGTGAACGCTTATGTGGTCCGAACGGAAGGCGATTTCGCATTCGTCAGCGCCGAGGCGCTTGGGTTGAAGGAGATCGCGGTCCGGCTGCGAGACGCGGCCCCCGCGGCTGGCGAGGACGTGACGCTTGGCGTCAGGCCAGAGCATTTCGCGGAGAGTGGTGCGGGATCGCTAAGCGGTACGGTGAGCGTGGTGGAGCGCCTCGGTGGAATCTCCTATGTCCATGCAATGCTGGCCGACGGATCGACCATCACAGTCGAAAGCCGGAATCCGCGCGCGCACCACGTCGGCCAATCTCGCACGTTTGCATTCGACGCGGAAAGGGTTCTGCTGTTCGGGAACGACGGCAAGCGCCTGTAGCGAGCGTTGGAGAACACGCGGTGTCGTCCGCCAATGCGCGAACCGAATTGACCTGCAGGTACCTTTCTAACTGCCGACTGACGGTCGAGGTTTCTTCCGCAGGCCAGTTGTCCTGAACGCGGTACAACTTTTCATTTCTGGATGACTCCAATATGTTGACCCGCGGGCGGCCGCCGAGACCACCCGTAACGCCTCTACTGAAGAACAGGGCTATGCGGAAAGGCAATTCCGGTTCAGATGTCCACATGCATTCTCGTAGAAATCTCCTTCTTGGCTCTGCCGCGCTGGGACTGTCCGCGTGCATGTCGAAGTCATCGCTGGACGATACACTGAAGACGGGCGGACCCAGCGGGGGAGACCTACCGGCGCTGAAGACGCTCGGGAAAAAAAGAGGCCTGGAGATCGGCACTGCCTATACCGACAATGCCGATCCCGCCTACCGCCGGCTTCTCGCCTACCACAGCGATCTCATCGTACCGCAGTGGCAATTGAAGCCGCGTTTTCTGAAGCCACACAAGAACTCGCCATACAATTTCGGCCCCTGCGATTCGATCTATGCTTTCGCAGCGAAAAATCGCATGGCTTTCCATGGACACACACTGTTCTGGCACGAGGAGCCGATACGCTGGGCCGAGAGCGGCGACTTCCAGGAAGCGAGTGCCACTTATGGCGAGTTTATCCGGGAGGTTGTCCGGCACTATCCGAAGGCAGTCTCCTGGGATGTATTCAACGAGATCGTGGAGGAGAACCAACCGTTTCGCGATGAACCGCTAATCCAGCGATACGGACTCCAGTTCATTGATTTCTGTCTGCGCACGACCCATGAGGCGGCGCCGCGTGCGAGGCTGGCGCTCAACGAATACAATCTGGAATGCGCGATGGACTGGTGCCGGTCGAAGCAGGCAAACATGACCCGCCTGCTGCGCGACCTCAAGCGCATGGGAAGTCCGGTCCATGCCGTGGGCATCCAGGCGCATCTCTCGACGGTACATCGCGCGTCGCCCCGAGCCACCTTGGACATGATCAATGCAATCGCCGACCTCGGACTCGACGTCTACATATCGGAACTCGACGTAAACGACTCGACCCTGCCGCGAGACATCGCCGAGAGAGATCGCCTCGTCGCCGAATATTACGAGGAGTTCCTGACCCCGGTGCTTGCCCACCGGGCAGTGAAGCGCCTGGTGTTCTGGGGCATATCGGACTTCGACAACTGGGTGGTGCAGGGTTACACCACAGAGAAGCGAAAGGCAGGGACAGGCGCTGCCCGTCCCGCTCTGTTCGATGCGGAGAACCAGCCGAAGCCCGCCTTCCATGCCGTGGTAAGGGCGCTGTCGGCAGCGCCCTCCCGGACATCCTAGGCTTACGCCTTCACGACCCTGTCGCAGACGATGTTGGCACGCTGCATGGCATTGCGCGTGTCGATGATCAGTCGCGAGTGGTTCGCGAGCAGGCCATAGTCGACATCGTCGTGGTCGGTCACGATGACAACCGCGTCATAGGCCGCAATCGAGTCACGCGACAGACGGATGCAGTCCTTGCCCGCCAGCGTCTGGTGCTTTCGGGTCTTCGGAATGCGGGCCACGTGCGGGTCGTGGTAGGCGATGTCGGCGGCTCGGGTCTCCAGCAGTTCGATAAGCTTGAGCGCCGGGCTTTCACGCACATCGGACACGTTCTTCTTGTAGGCGACGCCGACAACGAGGATGGACGCCTGGCTAAGTGGCAACCCGAGGCGCTTGTCGAGGGCATCCGTCAACTTGCCCAGAACATAATGCGGCATCGAAACGTTGATCTCGCCGGCGAGTTCGATGAACCGGGTCGAAACCTCGAATTCACGGGACTTCCAGGTGAGATAGAACGGGTCGATCGGGATGCAGTGACCGCCGAGGCCAGGGCCGGGATAGAAGGGCATATAGCCGAATGGCTTCGTCTTCGCCGCGTCAATCACTTCCCAGACATCGATACCCATGGCGTCGTAGATCACCTTGAGTTCGTTGACCAAGGCGATGTTGACGGCCCTGAAGATGTTCTCGGTCAGCTTCACGACCTCGGCGACCTTGATGCTCGACACCGGGACGACGGTCTGGACGATCGCGCCGTAGAATTCAGCGACAAGCTTGGCTGCGACGGGTCCGTCGCCGGCAACGACCTTGGGAATGGTTGACGTCTCGAATCCGGCACTTCCCGGATCCTCCCGCTCGGGGGAATAGCCGAGGAAGAAATCGCGGCCGGAGCGCAGGCCGGTGGCTTCGAGGATCGGCTTCATGATCTCGTCAGTCGTCCCGGGATAGGTCGTCGATTCCAGAACGACCAACTGGTTCTTCCGCAGGTGCGTCGCGATTGCCCTTGTCGTGTCCTCGACGAAGGAAAGATCGGGCTCGCGCTGCTTGGTCAGCGGCGTCGGGACACAGATTGCAATCACGTCGCACTCTTCGAACAGCCCAAAGTCACAGGTGGCCTGGAAGCGATCTTCCGCAATGTGATTCTGCAGCGCGTCATCACGCACTGCGTCGATATAAGACCGGCCTGCGTTCAGCTTTTCTACTTTGGTCCTGTCGACATCAAAGCCTATCACCTTGAATCCGGCGCGGGCCGCCGTCGACGCAAGGGGAAGGCCGACATACCCCATCCCGACGATGCCTATCGTTGCTGTCCGTGTCTCCAGCCTGGAGAAAAGTGAAGATGCTCGCGACTGTTCAGCGATCAACATTTCCGTTCCTTACCCTGTACTCTTTGCTTGTTGTTAATGGCGTCTGCTTGGTGGTTGGCGGCTCGATGCCGCTTCTGCGTTCAAATCCCCGATGTCGGGTTCGACCCGAGGAACGGCGTTTCCTCAGAAAGCACGTAGGAGATGCTTTCGAGGATGATTCCGTTCGTGTTGACGTCCGCAATGCGGATGGCTGATTGGCTGATCTCCCCTACCCCGGAGGAGAAGCCAATTCCGGGCAACGTTCCGGAAGCACGAATATGGTCGATGAGCTTCTGGCTGTACGTACCCGGCCGGCATGCGTACCAGAGGAAGGCAGCCTTGCTGCTGACCATGCGCAGTCCTTCTGCTCGCCGGGCCGCCTGGTGAGCCTGCTTGGACGTGGGAGCATCGACGACGAAATCGCCGCCCGCAGGCGTGACCTGGTAGCCCTGATAGGTAAAGTATGGAGCGAAATCCACAGGCCCTTCAGAAACAGCCGTCAGAACACCGGTCTCGGCATATCGGCGCATCTGGGCATCAAGGAGGATGTCCGCGGTGAACCGGCCATGTGCCGATCCACCGAGTTCGATCTCCTCGGTCAGGTGAGGTTCGGTCCCGATACGACCACGCGCCGCAATCTCGCCGAGTTCCGTGATTGCATCGTCCATGTTGTCGAGTGGATTTCGCTCACCGAAAACAGGTGCGGTCTCGAAACCCCAGAGCTGGTAGCCCTTTGATGCGTAGTTGGCGTAGCTGTTCGCATGAACCGAGCTGCGCCGCCCTCTCGCGCTTACGAGATGCATTTCTCCGTTTACGAGGATCTTGTGGAAACCCCATCGACCGACGAGCTTGTCGATCGGCAGGCTTCCGCTCGTCTCGATGTCGAGAACTTTCAACGCGATCAGCAGGCGGCCCGTATCCGCCGAATCGAAGCCCTGGCGCTCACCGGCCTGCTTGGTCAGCCTGCGTTCCGCAGGTGGCAAGTTGACGCCGGCGTAGTGGAAATTTTGCTCGCCGAGGAATTCCACGATGCGCGAGCACCGTTCTTCCATCGATGCTGCATCGATCAGCCCCAGGCGCTTCGCGGAGACCGTCGCCATGATCGTGCTGGCGACATCCCACATGGTGGCAAAGGGATACCCCTGCTGCTGGTCGCCTTCCATCCACGACGTACCGGGCGCGATGCCGTTGTAGGTTGCCGTTCCCCAATCGAAGTAACGCCATGCCAGTTCCGCGTCCTTCTGGAGTTGGTCCCTGTCACGATCTCCCAGTCGGCGCGGCCGCCAATCGCTTATGGACACATTAGCCCGAGCGCTGCGAATGCGGTCATAGCTTTCGAGAGGCGGCAGAACCGCCTTACGGTACTCGCCGAAATTGACTAGCGTCGTCGCCTTGGATTGTGACAGGGCAGAAAGCACATCTTGAATCTGACGCTGCTTCTGCGGGGTATTGGCAGTATTCACATGGATGCTGAAGACAGCGTCGTTGCGGTCTCCGATCATGTCCAGAACTGTTTGGGTGTCGTGGTAGGGGTAGTCGCCTTCCCACGACTTTTCAAACATTATGGTGTTTGACGCATGCAGCAGGCCGCGCTCATCGAGGCCAGAGAACCAGCGGAAGTCTCCCTTCTCGGCGCTTATGATCGAAGTGCCCACGGCCGAAAGGGCAATCAGAGCGTTTTCGTCGAACGCGTTGTTCGGCGGAATGTAGGAAACCGGGACGCTGCCTGTGGCGCTTGCCAGTTCGAAGACGCCATCGCGGACCAGCAGCCGGTTTTTTTCCAATGTGTTGCCGGCAAGCTCCGACGAGGTATGCGCCCAGCCATGGGTAGCGACATCATATCGCGGAAATTTCCGCATGCGCTGGAGATAGGCCAGCACGTCCTTGTCCTCGGTCACCACTTGTCCTGTGGGTCCGGGAATTATGGCCTCGGTAACAGGATAGCCCTGTCCAAGCAGATTTTCCGAGAATGCCATCTGTAAGGGATCAGTGTTCGAGTCGATTCGGAGATCGTCGACACGAATCGCCACATAGCGATGGCGGTCGGGCACGCTGTCGCGGTGGAGATCGACCGGAATGACCGACCTCACCTTATCCGACTCAATTTGTTGCACGAGCGCATCGGCAAGATCCGTCGCGTATTTCGCAAGGTCGCCATTGCTTAGATTTGCGAGCGTCGCATATGGCAGGTCGATGACGATAGGGTTCGACGCCGCGGTCAACTTTTTGACCCCGCTGGCAATGCTTCGCGGGTCGGGCACCCGCTTTGGATTTGACCTGGCACTGCTGGACGGCAACCCGATGATATTTACGAGGCCGTTCTCCGCGACCCAGTAGCCACCCGCGTCGGCATGTAAGTCACCCTTGTTCTTTCCGCCCGCCGGAAGACGGACGATCGAGCGGATGCCTGCAGCACGCATCGACGCTCCGTCTTGAACCTGCAGAAGCGGCGATGTTGTCGTCAGCGTGTATGCCGTTACGACAGCTTTCGATTTGTATCGCTCGTACTCATTGACGGCCTTCGAAAACAGCGCCTGCGCAGTGCTTATCTCCCGCAGTTGGAAGTATGGGTCCTCAGATCCGAGCGTGTCGACGTGGAGCCCGATTTCGAGGTCCGTGCGATTTTCCCGGATCAGAGACCTGAGGTGTTGCGCCATCTCGGAATCGTAGTCGAGAGGCGTCCCATCACCGTCGTAGGGTGCGATGGTCAGTGTTACCGCAATCCCACGAATCTGGAACGGCGCGGCCAGCGTCTCTACCCTGATCGGATCGGTCGAGGGTTCGAGACCGTTGACCATCAGCAACAGCGGGCAAGCGAGATTACTTGCGCGTGCGGCCGCCGCCCCTAGGAGAGGGACGGCCGAAACGCCGAGGGCACCCAGGAGTAAACTGCGTCGGGTAAGATTCATGACAAGCTCCGATCGCTGTGGCCGGCTATGCGCCGGCCGGTGTTAAGTTGCCTTGATATCGCTGCGGGCTGACCCAACGACCATCCGACTTGGCAACGAATGACAGGGTCAGGGCACGCCAAAAAAGCGCTGCATCGAGCACCCGCACCAACGGGAACAGCAGGCCGTAGACCAGCATGCTCGGACGTCGCTCGATTACGCTGACCACGATTGTAAGCGCGTAATCGGTGGCCAGGAAAAGGGCGGCAAGCTGCAACGGCGACGTCATCTCGATATACATGCCGGTGATGGAGAACGCAGGCATATTCAGGTCGATTGCGAAATGCAGGATCACTAGAACCGGAAGCGCCAGTACGAGGGCCGACACCGTCAGCAGTTCGATCAGAAGCGCGCTAAGCGATAGCCAGAACATGCCCGGCCATATCCCGTGCCGGCGGACCGTCTGCCAGAATCCAAGATACCAGCGCTGAACCTGCTTCCGGTAGTCGTTGAGCGTGAAGGGATCCTCGGAGGAACACCGCGCCGCTGGCGTGTAGGCAACCCGCCCAAGCCTCTTGCGCTGCACCTCGAAGGTCATGTTGAAATCCTCGATCACCAGGCCCGGCGCGGTGACATCGATGTGTTTCAGGACGGAGGCGCGATACATGCTGGCGAAGCCAGGCGCGATATAGCTGACATTCGTGAATCGCCATGTCTGTCCATATTGGAAGGCGTACTGCAGCAGACGGTAGAGCCTGGTCCGATAGGCTGCATAAAGCATGTCGAGGCTTGGCCAGAACTGCTTGCGCCAGCGTGAAAGGACATGACCGGCGACCACGACATTGCGTGGATCTTCAAAAAGTGGAAGCGCGTAGTACAGATAATCTGGATCGATTTCGGAATCGGCGTCCTGGATCAGCACCGCCTTGTATCTGTCACAGAGTTCGAACGCCTCGATAGCGGTTGCCAGGGCCTTTGCCTTTCCGCCGTTCGGCTGGATGTCCAGCACCTTGCAACCTGCCGCGCGGGCAATTTCCACGGTCCGGTCCTTCGATCCGTCGCTAGCGACATGTATCTGCGAGGCCGGAACGATGGCGGTCAGAGCCGCGAGGCACTTGGGAAGTGCAACCTCCTCATTGTGCGCCGGGATAACGACCGCGACGTCCTCGACTGTCATCGAGGCGGCACGGGATCGCGGCGACAGGAGGTGCTCCCAGCAAAAGCGGCAAAGGCCGACAATGCACCAGAACGTGATGCTGACGCCGAGAAAAGCCATCAGCGGTGGCAGAAGCCACCAGCTGCTTTCGAGATGGAGGTTCATGGACGCGCCAGAGTACTCTGGTTGCGGGATTTGCCGAGCGAGGCGACGACGCCTTTCTCGACACGGCGCCGTAGCTCCATCGTCGACAGGAATTCCGCATGGATTTCCCGCAGGCCCTGATCCAGGCTAATCTTCTGCCGCCAGCCAAGCTTTTCGACCTTTGAGGTGTCTGGCCAGCGTCCCCGATGGTCGGAGATGAAGTGGTCCTGGAACGCCGCGGTACCACTGAGACCCGTCGCTTTCTTGACCGCATCGAACAGCGCCTTGATGGTGATCTGCTTGCTGCCACCGATGTTGTAGACTTCGCCGTTCGTGCCACGCTCCATGACCGTCTGCAGGCCGGCGACGAGATCATTGACGTGCAGGAACGTGCGCGTCTGCGAACCATCGCCATAGATCGGGACAGGTTCGCCATTGATCAGGTTGCCGATCATCTGCGGTATGACGCGCTGGTCGTTGGGCGACATCCCCGGGCCATAGGTGTTGAAGATGCGCACGATCCGGACGTCTAAGCCGTGCTTGCGGCCGTAGTATCGGGTCATCGCCTCGCCGAAGCGCTTTGCCTCTTCATACGCACTGCGGGGGCCAACGGGGTCGACATTGCCCGCGTAGGATTCCGCCTGCGGAAAGATCTCCGGATCGCCGTAGGCCTCGGCCGTGCTGGTGAACAGGAACTGCGCGCCGCTTCGCCGTGCCACCTTCAGGAGGTTGTAGGTGCCCGTCGAGGAAGACAACAGCATCTCCTCGCCGAGGATTTCGATATTCGGCACACCAGTCGGACAGGCGAGATGATAGACTTGGGAATAGTGCCTGCGCAGCAGGCGGGAACACCCTTGCGCGTTCGCCACATCAAGCTTGATGAAGCGGAAAGCGGGATTACGCCTGAACTCGGCGATGTTGCTTTGACGTCCGGTTGTAAGGTCGTCCACGCAGTCTACGATCATGCCCTTGGAAAGCAGGGCTCTTATCAAGTTGCTGCCAATGAAGCCGGCGCCCCCGGCCACCAGGCAACGCTCCGCACGCGGCGTTACACGGTTACGCATTACTCACCCACTCATTTTGGAAGGCCGCGTACTGCGGACCTTCGCCCCGCATACAGGAAGCAATATTTTCCACAGCGCTGCAACTTTAGAGTTAATGCATGGTTAATTTCACGCCAAACGGGTTGCGCCCGCTCCGGTGGCAATTCAGCAGCTGGGGCAATGGCTTGGGCCCTTCGAACACCACTCCAGTCAGCCCGGTTAGTCGGCCGTGTGATGCTCCTAGGTGCAAAACTACCGAACTGTGCTCCGGCGCAAGACGGGTGTTCCAGTCCAGTTCGAGATCACGAGCAACGCCGTCATTTGACGGCCGGCTACCGTCTGCGGCCAGTGCAGTTCGATGTCGAAAGGGAAAAGCTGCGCGCTGGGCATGACGAGAGCGTCGTAGGTATCGAATACCCTAGCGGCCGCCGCGAACTGTGTGCGTACCGTGCTTGCAGCGTAGAACTCGACGGCCGAGACGACACCGAATGCGAAAGTTGCCGGAATAGAGTTCGCCTCTGGAACTTTGGTGAGTGAAGCTATCGTGAGCCGCGGACGAAGCTTTCGCCAAGCGCCTGGGGCAGGGCGGCCTTTCGGCCTGCGACCAGCAGCACGATCATCACCATGGCAAATGGCAGCATCTGGATGACGTCCGTCGGTATGTCGACTCCGGCGACCTGAAGCGCCGTCGTCATCGACAGCGATCCACCGAAAAGCAACGCTCCGCCGAGGACCCATAGTGGGCGGCCGCGCGCCAGCATTGCGAGCACGATAGCGATGAAGCCGTTGCCGTGTGTCATGAAAGGAACGAACACGCCGGCGACTACGATCGACATGTAGGCGCCGCCAAGTCCCGCAAGCGCGCCCGTCACGAGGACAGCCGTCGTTCGGGTGTTCGTTACATCGACGCCGGCGGCATCGAGCGCCGCAGGTTTGTCGCCCGCGGCCTGCAGCGCGATGCCCAGATTTGTCTGCCGGTAGACCCATGCGAAGACGGCGACGAGGACGATAGCGAGATAGAAGACAACGTTGTTGTCGAACAGGATTGGCCCTACGAAGGGGATTTCCGACAACGGCCAGATTGGCCATGTCGGGACGCCGTCCAGGCGCGGGTAGGTCCGTGAGAATTGGACGAAATGAAGGAGCGCGGTCAATCCTTCCGCCGCGAGCGTCAGCGCGATGCCGATGACGATCTGGTTGAGCCCTAGCCGTACGCAAAGCAGAGCCATCAGCGCGGCGACCAACATTCCGCCCGCCGCACCGGCAACAAATCCCAAGGCAAGGCTGCCACTGGACCAGGCGACGAGGAAGCCGGTGTAGGCACCGAAAAGCATCATGCCTTCCAAGCCGATGTTCAGTACACCCGTCTTCTCCGACAACTGTTCGCCGAGGCCGGCAAGAAGCAACGGGATCCCAGCCGCGATCGCCCCGAGAAACAGGGTGATGATGAAGCTTTGCGTGAACAGGGCCATGCGCTTTTCGCAGCCGGTCAGCGCCGGGCGCGCTCCTGATGACGTTTGTCGAGATATTCGGCGAGGCCCAGCGTGACCAGCAGGATGGCTACGATCACTAGAGAGTAGAAGCTCGGGACGCCGATCCGGCGCGCCGCGCTTTCCCCTCCGATGGTCAGGGCGGAGAACAGGAACACATAGGCGATGGAGCCGAAGCCATTGAGGCGCGCCAGAAAGACTAGCGGCACGACAGTCAGGCTGTAGGCCGGGTTCCAGTCCGCGCGCACGTTACCGTGCGTGCCGAGGATGTCCACCGCGCCTGACAGGCCGGCCAGAGCGGCGGAAATCGCAAAGACCGCGATGGTGAGCGTCGGAACGGACAGGCCCGCATGCACGGCAGCGCGCGGGTTGGCACCGACCAGTCTTAGCCGCATGCCGAACGACGTGCGGGTCATGATGAGATGCACCGCGATCACCGCGACAAGGCCGATGATCAGGCCGGACGATACCGAGGTGTCGAACAGCCTCGGCAATCGCGCTTCGACCGGCAGGGTGCGCGTCTGCGGCGTTGTCGTGGCGGGATCGAGGAAGGCAAGCTTCACGAGGACATTGGCGAGCGAGACGCCCAGAAAGCTCATCATCAGCGTGGTAATGATCTCGTTCAGCCCCTGCCACGCCTTCAGGATGGCCGGTAGCAGACCCCAGAGCGCGCCGACAGCCGCGCCGATCAGTAGCCCGAGCAGCAGATTGGCCCATACCGGCAGGACGCCCAGCGTCAAGGGAACGATCGCCGCCACGAAGACCGCGGCAAGCAGATACTGCCCGTCGCCGCCAAGGTTCCAGATACCGGCCCGGAACGCCACGATGAGGCTTGCCGCGATGAGCAGGAGTGGCCCCATGCGGGTCAGCGTGGCCTCGAAGCCGGACGGCGAAAAGATCGCGCGCTGCACGACATAGGCGTAGTAGCTCACGGGATTGAATCCCATGATGAGAAGGACGAGTCCGCCCAGAACCAGCGCGACGACGAGAGGCCCGACGCCCAGCCCGAGAACGCGCATAAACCGCGCTAGACCATCCCGTTGCGCACCGCTCTGCGTCGCAGCCGCTATGACCTGTTGCTCGGTCATTCCCCGCCTCCGGTGCTCATGAGGCGGCCTATGGCGTCGCGAGCGTCGTCGTCGTTGCCGACAATGCCGACCAGCCGGCCGCGATCCATCACGGCGATGCGGTCGGCCAGTTCCAGCAATTCGTCGAGATCGGTCGAGATGAGCACGACCGCCTTGCCGTTGTCGGCGGCTTCACGGATGCGCTTGCGCGTGGCGCGTATGTTGTTGACGTCGAGGCCATAGGTGGGTTTCGCGAAGATCACGGCTTCGGCCGCGCCGGTGAGTTCGCGCGCCAGCAGCACCTTCTGGATGTTGCCGCCGGAGAGCTTGCCGACGGGCGTCTGTGTGCCCGGCGTGCGGATGTCGAAGTCGCGCACGTGGCGTTCGGCCTGGAGGCGTATCTCCTGCGGGCGTTCGATACCCCATTGCCAGAAAGGCGTCGAACCGATGTCCTTCAGCAGGAAATTCGTCGCGACCGGGAATGTGCCGACGGTGCCCTCGCCAAGCCGGTCGTCCGTGACGTAGCGCAGCCCGCTGTTGCGGCGTTCCCCGACCGAAGCCCCGCCGATCTCGCTTCCGGAGAGGAGGATCGAGCCGCTGTCGCATGGAAGCTGGCCGGCAAGGACTTCGGCGAGTTCCTTCTGACCGTTGCCGTCGATACCGGCAATGCCGAGGATTTCACCGGCCCTGACGGAAAAACTGATATCGCGGACGGGGATGCGGCCGGCGTCGGAGCTGAGACCCTTCACGTCGATGACCACTCCGCCGAGGTCGCGGGGGGAGCGTTCCCGGCGTGAACCCTCTCCACTCCCGGACGTACCGAACATGAGAGCGATGATGCGTTCGATGGTCTCGCTTTCGGACGCACCGCGAAGCGTTTCCGGGTCGATCTCGCCGACCTTGCGTCCGAGCCTGAGGACCGAAATCCGATCGCCATAGGCGATGGCTTCGTTGAGCTTGTGCGTGATGAAGATGACGGCGATTCCCTGAGCGACCAGCCGTCGCATCAACTCGCCGAGCGCAACCGCCTCATGGGGCGTCAGCATGGCGGTCGCCTCGTCGAGGATCAGGCAGCGGCTGCCGCGCATCAGGGCACGCAGGATTTCCACCTGCTGCCGTTCGCCAAGGGAAAGGCTGCTGACCAGCGCATCGGGATCGACGCGCAGCGCCAGCCGTTTGGCGGCGTCGCGAATGGCTGCGGCGATGCCGGAGCGGTCGGGTCTTTTCCACCACGGACCACCCAGCGCGAAATTGTCTATGACGGTAAGGCTTGGCACCAGCATGGAATGCTGGAAGACCGTGCCTATTCCCATGGCGAGCGCCTGCTTGGGGGAGGCGACGACGCACGGTTTGCCGTCGATCTCGATGCGGCCTTCGTCGGGCTGCTGAAGCCCCGACAACATGCCGACCAAGGTCGATTTTCCGGCGCCATTCTCGCCGAGGAGAACATGAACCTCGCCGGACCGGATTTCGATCGTGACGTCGTCATTGGCAACGACGCCGGGAAAACGCTTGGTCACGTCGCGAAGCGCTACGACGGGTGCGCCCGAAGGCGTCGTCGCAAAGCCTGCCGGAGCCTGATCGAGGGCCTGCATCAATACGTCCTGGATGAATCAGCCCGCCGCGCGACAAGGCGCGGCGGGTGAATTTTGTGGGATAGCTTACTGGACGGTCTTGACCAGTTTGTGGACGCTTTCGGCGTCGTACTTGGGTTCCACCACGATCTTGCCGGAGATGATGTCGGCCTTGATCGCTTCAATCTGGGCCCAGACGTCGTCCGGGATATTCTTGGTCTTGAGGAGCGACAGGCTGTCGTCGGAAAGCTTGATGTCGTAGTTGTGCGACCCGAACTTGTCGGCCTTCAGGTCGTCGATCATCGCTGTGTAGACCGGCGTCAGGTTCCAAAGCACCGACGAGAGCAGGTGGCCCTTGTCGATGGAGGTCTTGTCGCCGATGACGTCGATGAAGTAGGCCTTGCCGCCGTCAGTGGCCTTGGTTGTTTCGACAGCCTGAAGCATGCCGAAGCTGGATCCGTTGCCCTGGCCGAAGATGACGTCCGCGCCGGACGCAATGACCGTCTCGGTCACGCGCTTTCCGCCGGCCGCGTCGGAATATGCAGCCGGGCCGATCACCGCGTAGCGAACTTCCACGGCCGGGTTCTCGGCCTTCACGCCTTCGGCGAAAGCAACCGACATGTTGTTCCAGGACGGAGGCTCGCCCGACACGACGATGCCGACGACCTTCGTGCGGCTCATCTTGGCGGCGAGGCGGCCGGCGAGATATGCACCATCGTGGCCAGACGCCGTGTAGTCGGCAATCTTGCCGGCCGACAGCTTGTCGGGGCTGTCGACGATCGCGACAGGGATGTTCAGTTCGGCGCCGATTTCAGGCGCTGCGGTGTTGTAGCCGCTCGCGTGCGCGATCAGGAGGCTGGCGCCTTCCTCACCCAACTCGCGCAAGGTCGGACGCACGTCGCCATAGCCGAGGTTCTCGGCCACAACGACCTCGACTCCCGTCGCCGCACCGGCGGCCTTGGCGGCGTCCACACCCTGCTGGTTCCAGCCCATATCCGTGCCCTGCTCGGGCGCGAGGATGGCGATGGACTTCACCTCCGCTGCCTGCAGAGTCACCGTTCCAAGCCCTCCCATGAGCGCCAGCGCCAACGCTGTCCGGCTCACCGTCTCGATCATCCAGTTCTTCATGACATTTGTTCCCAGTTCCAGATTTTTGGTTGACTATTGGCCGTCGGCCGGGTGCATTCGTCTTATACTTTCACCTCGGGCCATGATTAAAGATGCAGGTTTCACCCCTTCTTGTTGCAGCCCTCGCGGGGCTGGTAGCAGTGCCGGCGACAGCCGCCACGCAATCCTTTGAAGTCGCCGTCAAGAACACCGGTGAGATGACGCTCGCCTGCGACGCCTCGATCGCGCACTGGTATTCGAATGCTCTCGGCGAGGTCGCGCCGGGCGAAACGCTGCGCTTCGTACTGCGCGCAGACGCGGCAAGCGGCACGGTATTCCTGCGCAACGCCGTGGGCGACGACATGCCCGTGCAACGGGTCTGGTGCGGGTTGAAGGGCAAGAGTTGGGCGACGCGGGCCGAGATATCTCTGGACAGGCGGATCGGCGAGGTTCCCAAGCCAATCGTCCTCGACTGCACGGGCAAGCCGACCGGAACTTCCTGCGCCCGCCCCTGAGCGAAGCGTTCCGTCGAGTTGATGTGTCCAACGCTCGGACGCATGGAAATCACTTCTTCCGACAAGGGCATGACTTGTGTCCGCTGCCGTGCAGATTTGCTCGCTTTGAACAGATCGCATCACGCCTTGATTGACAATGCGAGAATACGATAGCACGATCATACCGTACTACAATCGAAAATTTGCGCTTGTGGATTCCGATCCCATCGGGCATCTCCGCAAGCCACATCGAGAGTGCGGTTTGCCTGCCTCGCAGACTGATCCAGGAGTTGAGTTATGCGCACAGCCATTGTGACCGGCGCCAGCCGAGGACTGGGACGCGCCTTCGCGATCGGCCTTGCCAGGGACGGCTTCGCACTCAGCCTTGCGGCCCGTCAGGCAGAAGAGCTTGAAGCCACCGCCGAGCTTGTGCGGCAGGCCGGTGCGCCGCTGGTGGTGACGCATGCGATCGACCTGTCGCTGCCGGAGTCGCCTGCGCTGGTGGTCGAGCGGACGCTTGCCCGGGCCGGCAGCATCGACGCGCTGGTGAACAACGCCGGAGCGACAAAGCGGGGCGATTTCTTCGCGCTGTCGGACGAAGATTTCCTCGACGGATTTGCCTTGAAGTTCCACGCCACCGTCCGCTTCTGCCGCGCTGCCTGGGAGCCACTCGCGGCAAGCAAAGGCGCAATCGTCAACATTTCCGGCGTCGGTGCGCATACGCCTGAGCCGGACTTCACGATCGGTGGCTCGGTGAATTCTGCCCTGATCAACTTCACGAAAGCGCTCGCCAAGCGGGCGCGGGACACGGGCATGCGCATCAATACCCTGTGCCCCGGCCATATCGTCACTGAACGGCTGCAGCGGCGTATCGACACGCTTGCGCGCGAAGAAGGGATTTCAGTCGAGGTGGCGCGGGAGAAAATGCGGATCAACCAGGGCATCGCCCGTTACGGTGAACCCGAGGAAGTGGCGGATGTCGTTCGCTTCCTCTGCAGCCCGGCCGCGGCCTATGTCCACGGAACTGTCATCAACGTCGACGGTGGCGCGACGCCCGGTATCTGACGGGGCGTTTAAGAACGGGCGCTTCAGGGGGTGGCTTCTGCCATCTCCTCGTTCAATCGTCCGCGCAGAATGTCGATTGCGACCTTGCCGGCGTTCATGACGTGCCGGGCGGCTGCCTTGCGGGCTTCCTTGCCGCGACGCGCGGCCAGGTGGCCGACGAGTTCCTCAAGCTCCTCAAGGCTTTCGCGCGTGCGTCCGGGCGCACCGAGGGAGGTTGCACGCAAGACCATGACACGCGCGTTCAGCGATGACAGGGTATGTCCGAGCGCTTCGTTGTGCGCGCCGTCGATCAGGCAGTCATAGAAGGCATTCTTGGCGGTCAGCCGCTCAAGCGGATCGGAACTGCCAGCCGAACGCTTCAGGCCCTCGAGCGCCCGCTTTAGCGCCTCGATATCCGCGTCGGTAGCGTTGCGCGTGAACAGCTCGCAGGCAAGTCCTTCGAGTTCGACGCGAACCTCGTAGATGCCCTGCGCCTGCTCGGGCGTCAGCGTGGCGACGATTGGACCGCGATGGGGGAGAACCTGGACGAGGCCCTCGCTTTCCAACTGCCTCAGGGCCTCGCGAACGGCCGTGCGGCTGACGCCGGTCATCTCGCAGAGGTCCCGCTCCGTGATGCGCTGGCCCGCGGTGAAATAGCCAAGTGCAATCGAATTGCGAATGCTCTCGGTGACGCTGTGGCGAACCGGGGCAGCTGCCTTGGTGACCTTGAAATCGAGAGGCATTGCCTTGATGTTCATGCCTTGACCTGTGGGTGCCGGTTTCCTCGGGTTCCGCGACTCAATATGCCCGAAGTTTGTATGACGATCGTACTATACGACGGCGCGCCTTTGCGAAAGCCGCAACATCAAACGGTTGAATCGATCGCCTTCATGACTGCTGCAACTCCGGCACCGACATCGATCCCCTTGACGCCCAGCGCCTGCAGCCCGCCGGCGACGGCGGCCACCGAGACGAGCGAGTAGACCGGCCGGGCCGTCGGCCCCATGTGGCCGATGCGGATGAGCTTGCCCAGCGTCTCCGCCCGCCCGGAAGAAACCACGACGCCGTACCGGTCCCTGATGGTGGTGCGCAGCGCCAGTTCATCGATGCCCTCGGGCAGGCGAACCGCAGTACAGGTCGGGGAGGCAATTCCCTCGCGCGCCGCCCAGAGCGACAGGCCCGCCGCCTGTATGCCGGCCCGGCAGGCGGCGGCGGTCAACGCGTGACGCCGCCAGACCGCTTCGTCGCCCTCCGACAGATAGAGGTCGAGCGCCGCGTCGAGGGCGTTGATCTCCGAAACCGACGGCGTGAACGGAAACGGTTGGTCCGCCTCATGCGCGCGCCGCCAGTCGAGGATGGAGAGCATCGAGGCGCGGGGGGCGTCGGTGTTTGCTTCCATCTTTTTCCAGGCAGCTTCACTGACATGGAGCAGCGAAAGGCCGGGAGGGCAGCCCAGGCATTTGTTGGGACCGGTGACGAAGATGTCGGCATAGATTGCCTCGGGAAGAACATCCATGCCGCCGAAGGACGACACGGCGTCAACGATGAGCAACTTGCCCGCGGCATGCACTGCGGCGCCGATCTCCTTTGCGGGGTTAATAGTCCCCGACGGCGTGTCGTGGTGGCAGAGTGCGACGACTGCGATGTCGGGGCGCTTGCGCAATGCCTCCGCGACGGCGTCCGCTGTCAGCACTTCGTTGTAGGGCACGGCCAGTTCCACGACTTCCTTGGCATAGCGGGCGGCCCAGTAGCCGAAGCCCTTGCCGTAGACGCCGGAGACGAGGTTGAGCACCATGTCGCCCTTGGCGATCAGCGAGGCCGCCGCCGCCTCCAGTGCAAGAACCGGCTCGCCATGCAGGATGACAGGCGGTGCGGACGAGCGGAACGCGCGCTGCACCTTGTCGTTGACCGCTTCGTACTGCGCCAGAAAGGCCGGGTCGTAGTCGTAGAGCACAGGCCGGGAAAGGCCGCGCAACACGGCAGGGTAGGCGTCGACCGGGCCTGTGGCCAGCGTGAAGATCGGGTCGGGTATTGGCTTCTTGCTCACGGCGCTTATCTCCTCGCCTTCGTTGTTTTCTATCGAGGCCGGGTCAGGGTCAGGAATGCGGAGCCATCCTCGGCATCCTCGATGTTTTCGAGTGCTGCGATCAACTTTCTGACGTCAAGATCGAGGCCCCGCCACTCGACCTGGGCGGCAAGCTTGGCGGCGAGCTCGGCATCGCTCATCGGCTGTGCGAGGCCGCCCCTGGCGGCGTCCACCGTGCGGGCGATCTCGCGGCCATCTGTAAACCGCAGCAGCACGCGCGCGCTTTCCAGCGCGTAGGCCGCGTCGTCCTGAAAGCGCAGCTTCGCTGCGAAGGCGCGCAATGCCGGATCGGCCACGCTTTCGTCGGAAAAAGCGTCGAGGTCGGCTTTGCCGCGCAGCAGGCTGACGGCGACCGCGTGCTGCGCGCAGACCTGCGCGAGACGGCCCGATGTCACGCCGGGCCGGTCGGTGCGCTGGCGCAGCAGCGGATGGCCGGTCAGCTCGACCTCGACGATGTCGCCCGGATCGAACCCGCCTTCGGCCTTGAGGGCGAGACACGCCTCGATCACGGGGTTGAGCACAACGCCGCAGGGATAGGGCTTGAAAGTGTTGTTCAGGATTTCCCAGCGGCTGCCGAGATCGCCTGTCAGAGAGCCGGGGTCGGCGTCGTCGCAATAGAGCGAAAAGAAGCCGCGTGCGCCGGTCAGGGGATGTCGCGGCCCGGTGTATCCGCGCTCCGCGAGCAGCGCCGCCAGCAGTCCGCCGCGCGCTGCCTGTCCGACGCCGAGGCTTTTCGACATGGTGCCGAGCGTCTCGACGGAGCCGGCAGCCTGCGCCAGCGCGTTGCCGAGCGCATCGACCAGTGCGTGTGGCGAAAGCTGCAGCAGCCGGCCGCAGGCGAGGGCGGCGCCGAAGATGCCTGCGGTCGAGGTGATGTGCCAGCCGCGCGCATAGTGAGCTTGGCCCGCCGCGACACCGAGGCGGCAGGTGATCTCCACGCCGAGCACGAACGCTTCGAGCAGGGCTGCGCCGCTTGCCGGCCTGCCCTGTGCCGAACGGGATTCGGCCAGAGCCAGTACGGCCGGGCCGACCGGTGCGGACGGGTGGACGACGGTCGGGATGTGCGTATCGTCGAAATCGAAGATGTTGGCGGAGGCGGCGTTGATGGCGGCTGCCCACAGCATGTCGGCGCGCTCTTTTCGTCCGACGAGCGTCGAGCCGGCCGCGCCGCCAAAATCGGCGGAAAGATCCACCAGTCGGTCGATCGCGGTTTCGCCGCTGCCGCCGATCGCGGTGCCGATCATGTTCAGAAGCGAGCGCCGGCCGGCCGCCCGAACCTCTTCCGGCAAGGCAGGCGGCGCGCTGACGAACTCCGCCAGAACCTCTTCGGCAACCGGCTGGCTTGAGGTCACTCAGGCCTCCTTGGCCGCTGCCCGGCGCACTTCGACGCCAGCCCACCGCTCCAGCGGGCGGATCACGGCGGTCATGTCGGCGTCGGGTCCGAAGTCGGCCTTGGTGATTGCAAAAAGCATGCGCACGGCATTGCCGACCATCATCGGGACGCCGAGGCGCTCGGCTTCTTCAAGGCACAGGCGGATGTCCTTCAGGGACAGCGCGATCACGAAGCCGAAGTCGAACGTTCCCGGCAGGACGAAACGCGGGATCTTGTCGACGCTGGCCGAGGTCCGGCCGCTGCCGGCATTCAGCACCTCGATCATGATGTCGGCGTCGAGCCCGGCCTTTGCGCCCATCACCATCGCCTCGCTGGTGATAGCAAGCGACGCCGCCGAGCAGATGTTGTTGATGAGCTTCATCACCTGCGCCTTGCCGGGTTCCTCGGCGACGCGGATCACTTTGCCGAGGGCGGTGAGCAGAGGCTCGACGACCGCGAAATGTTCCGCCGGCCCGGCCGCCATCAGGGCGAGCGATCCCTTCTTCGCGCCGGCGACGCCTCCGGAAACCGGGCTGTCGACCAGCGCGATGCCCGCGCCCGCCAGGATGTCCGCAAGCTCCATCTCGCTTTTCGGGCCAGTAGTGGAGAGATCGACGACCCGCTTCACCGAACCGGGGCTCGCTGCGATGGAGCGACCGACCGCAAGCACGACTTCCGGTGTCGGCAGCGACAGGAAGATCGTCTCGGCTTTCGCGGTCAGGGCTTCGAGCGTGGAAGCTGCGGTCGCGCCAGCCTTGACGACTTCGGCCACGGCTGTCTGCGACTTGTCGTACACCATCGGGGGGTGCCCGGCGCCGACCAATCGCAGCGCCATGGGTGCGCCCATGTTTCCCAGTCCGACGAAACCAATCTCGCTCACATCACTCTCCTTGTGGCCGCGCCTGTCAGGCAAAAGACCAGCCGTTGTCCACCGGTATCGCCGCGCCGTTTATGCCTTCGCTCTGCGGTCCGCAGAGGAAAAGCGCCAGCGCGGTCACTGTTTCGATCGGGATGAACTTGCCTCCGGGCTGCCGCGTCGACAGGAAAAGGGCTGTCGCCTCATCCTTGCCGATGTTCTTCTCGGCGGCCAGCGCATCAATGCGAGCCAGTGCGCTGTCGGTGGCCATCAGGCCCGGACAGATCGCGTTGCAGGTGATGCGGGTTGCGGCCAGTTCCAGCGCGACGGTCCGCGTCAGTCCGACCATCGCATGCTTCGTCGTCACGTAGTCGACACGACCGGCCAGCGCGATCAGGCTGTAGACCGACGCCATGTTGATGATCCGTCCCCAGCCGCGCGCCTGCATGCCCGGCAGGCATGAGCGAATCAGCCGGAACGGCGCGGACAGGTTGACTTCCATCGCGCGGTCCCAGTCGGCATCGCCGAGCGCCGCCACCGGCGACATCTTCCGGATGACGGCATTGTTCACCAGAATGTCGATGCCGCCCATGGCATCGGCGGCTTGCGCGGCGAGCTGTTCCGACGCGCCTTCCGCAGCGAGGTCGATCACCACCGAGCCGACAGTCCTACCAGTGTCGGCTGAAAGCAGCGCGGCCGCGTGGGTCACGTCAGGCGAGATATCTGTGAGGAACACCGTGTTGCCTGCAGCGGCGAAAGCGCGGGCAAGTGCAAGCCCAAGCCCCGTTGCAGAGCCGGTGATCAGCACCCTGCGGGCAGCGGCAGCGTTCATCGCGAAAGCTTTTCCCACGAAAGCACCGGCTGCTCGTCCAGGCGTACGACGATGCCCTCGAGCGAAGCATCGGGAGCCCGGTAGGCGCGCATCACCGCCGCATCGTGGCCCGGCACGATGTGGTCGAGACTAGTGGCGAGCGCCTTCAATCTATCGAAGCCGGCGAGGAGGGCCTGCTGGTCATGGAAGATGGGGAAGGGGTTCTTTCGTGCGACGTTTGCGTAGAGATGCGTCGCGTCGGAGGCGACGATGACCCAGCCGCGCTTGGTGAAGACCCGCACAGACTGCAGCCCGGCCGTGTGTCCCGGGATCTTGTGCACCCACAGGCCGGGCGCGAGTCGAACGTCGCCGTCGTGAAAAGTCACGCGCCCGGCGTAGAGGCTGCGCACATAATCGACGATGTTCTCCACATCGAACGTAGCCCGCGTCTTCGGGTCGCAGATGCAGGGGCCTGTGGCGTAGGCGGCTTCCGCGACCTGAATGTGGAACCGTGCCTTCGGAAAGTCGGTCAGTGTGCCGGCATGGTCGTAGTGCAAATGGGTGACGATCACCTGATCGACGTCGGCCGCATCGACCCCGAGCAGCTTCAGCGCGTCGGCCGGCCTGCGCAGCAGCGTGCGTCCGCGCGCGGCAGCGGCAGCGGGTGCGAAGCCGGTATCGATGACGTAAACTTCCTGTCCGCGACGGGCGAGCCAGATGAAGTAGTGAAGGTCCGCGCCCGACTCGTGGGGATCGGCATTCAGAAAATTGTCGCTCTGCTTGCGGCCTGTATGGACGGCGTAGTGCAGGGCATAGAGTTCGAAGGGCGCAAGCGCCGCCTCGTCCCCGATTGCTCCAGCCTTAACCTCGGCCGCAACCCCAGCCTCAACCATTGCCTCGCCTGTTTGTCCGTCCGCCTGTTTTCGGCAGTTCGTATTTCAGTATGACCGTATTCCTGTCATACAATCTGTTGACAGGTCAAGAATGGCATGTCTAACTTCGGACATCACAGGGACCGAACGTCCTGCCCGCATTCCTGCCCAAAGGCAGGCCACATGTCATCGGAGAGATACATGACTCGTCCCGAATTCCAAGGCGAGCAATTCGAGAAGGGGCTTAAGGTCCGCAAGGAGGTTCTGGGCGCGGCCTATGTCGATGCGTCGCTCGCAAGCGCGGACGAATTGACCGCGCCGCTGCAGAAGCTGGTCACCGAATGGTGCTGGGGCGAAATCTGGAACCGACCCGGTCTCGAGCGCAAGACGCGCAGCCTTCTCAACCTCGGCATGCTCACCGCGCTCAACCGCCCGCATGAGGTCAAGCTTCATGTGCGCGGCGCGATCAACAACGGCGTGACCGAGCAGGAGATCATCGAAGTGATCCTGCAGGCCGCGATCTACTGCGGCGTTCCCGCCGCGCTCGACGCACAGCGCGTCGCTGTCGAAGTCATCCGTCAGATGCGTACGGAGAAATCCGCAGACGCCGGCTGACGATAATCGTCCATCCCCCGGGGAGCGCCGCGCAACAAGGCAGCCTCCGGGTCTAGCGAATTCAATGGGAGACCTGCCGTGACACAGGCAAAAGCAAGAAGCCCGCTCGACAAGCCGCACAAGCTCAGGACCGGTGCCGAATACAAGGAATCACTGCGCGACAACCGCCAGATCTGGGTGGGTGGGCGCAAGCTTTCCAGCGTGTACGACGAACCGGCGCTGGCGAAGGGCATCGACCTGCTCGCCACCATGTTCGATGACCAGTTCACTGAAGAGCACGCCGAGGCCACGACCTATTTCGACAAGGATGCTGGCGCGGTCGTCAGCCGCTCGTGGCAGATTCCGCGCACGAAGGAAGACCTTGCAGACCGCCGCAAGATGATCGAGTACACCTCGCTCAAGACGGCCGGCACTTTCGGCCGCCCGCCGGATCTGGCGCCGGCCATCGTCGTCGGTCTCTATGCGTATCTGCCGACCTTCAAGAAGAAGAAGTCGCTAATCGAGGGCGTCGATCCCGATTTCGCCGAGAATATCGAGCGCTACCTCGAGTACGGCCGGGACAACAACGTGACCGCCTCGGAAAGCCTGGCGGGTCCGCAGGCCGACCGTTCCTCGCCGAAGGCAGGCGAAGCGTCGCTGCTAAAGGCCCGCAAGGTCACCAAGGACGGCATCTACATCTACGGCGCAAAGACGGTCGGTTCGATCTCGGCGCAGGCGAACGACATCTTCTTCACCAATCTCGGCGGTATCCAGGACACCCCTGCTGATGCCTGCATCTGGGGCTCGATCCCGATCGACACCGACGGCATCAAGATGATCTCCCGCGAGATGGTGTCGCAGCCCGAGTCCAGTTCCTTCGACCACCCCGTGTCGAGCCTCGGCGAGGAAGCCGACCAGTTCATCGTCTTCGACAACGTCTTCGTGCCGAAGGAGCGCCTGTTCAACCTCGGCGACCCGACCGCGATGAGCTATTACGGGCCTGTCTGCGTGTTCGCGCACTGGCACGTGCTGACCCGTCTTGCGGTGAAGGCGGAGCTTTTCGTCGGCGCCGGCCAGATGGTGCTCGACTATCTCGGCACCGGCCGCATCCCGGCGGTGCAGATGATGCTCGGCCAGCTGATCGAATATGCGCAGACGCTGCGCGCCTTCGTTGCCGCGGCCGAGGCGCTTGCGACGCCGACCGAAGGCGACGTGATGCGCCCCGATGTCGGCATGCTGACGGCGGGCCGCCTCTACTCGATCGAGAACTATCCGAAGATCATCCACATCCTGCAGGAAATGTGCGGCCAGGGCCTGGTCATGCGTTTCGGCAAGGACGCCTTCGACAATCCCGATGTCGGCCATTACCTGCACGAACTATTGCCGGGCCACGGCGTCAGCGCCATGGTCAAGGAACAGCTGATGAACTTCATCTGGGACATGACCTCCGGCTCGCTGGCTGGCCGCGTCGCGCTGTTCGAGAACGTCAACGCCACGCCGGCGCCCGCACTTCGCGCCCGCCTCTACAACGAGGTGAAGCGTGACGCTTATGTCGCGCAGGTCAAGAAGATCGCCGGCATCGAATGATCCTGAGAGTTCCGCGCCTGCCTGACGGCGGGCGTGGAACGGCCGGACTGGATTGCGCCATGGACCACGCCGCGCTCATCGACCGCTTCTACGCCGCCTACACCGGCCGTGACGCCGACGGCGCGGCGGCGCTCTATCATGCCGATGGCTGGCATGAGGAAGTAGCGATGGCCAAGCGGCGCGAGGGCAGGGATGCGCTGGCCGAGGGGCTGCGAGGCTTCTGGCGCATGCTGCCTGATGTCGCCTGGGAGCGTCGTGGTTATGTCCGTGCGGGCAACTCGGTGGCAGTTCCCTATCACATGACAGGCACCTTCACCGCGAAGGGCGAGGGCGCGACGCCAAAGCCGATCGCGCTCCACGGCCTGCATCTTTTCGAGATGCGCGACGGACTGCTGGCCGGAACCCGCGACATGTGGGATCTCGACCTGTTCCGCGCACAGATGGGCTAGCGGCAGATGAACGGTCTCGCTGAACTCGACGGCATCGCGCTTTCGGCGCTGATCGCCAAGGGCGAGGTCAGCGCGTCCGAGGTGCTGGAGTCTTCGATCGAGCGTGCCGAACGGCTGAACCCGGTCCTGCACGCGGTCGTCCATCCCCACTACGACCTTGCCCGCGAACAGGTGCGGCGCGGCCTGCCGAAGAGCCCGCTCTCGGGCGTTCCGATGCTGTTGAAGAACACCGGCTTCGAAGCCGAGGGGATGATCCTCTCCACCGGCTCGGAACTGCATCGCCATACGGTCAGCCAGCGCGATTCCACCATCACAGCGCGCTACAAGGCGGCCGGCATGGTGATCCTCGGCAAGAGCAACACGCCCGAATTCGCGCTGAGCTTCACCACCGAATCCGACGCGTTCGGCCCTGCTCACAACCCATGGGACACCAGCCGCACGCCGGGCGGCTCTTCCGGCGGTTCGACAGCGGCGGTGGCGAGCGGCATGGTGCCGGTGGCCAACAGTTCGGACGGCGCGGGCTCCACGCGACTGCCGGCTAGCCATTGCGGGCTGTTTGGCCTCAAGCCTTCGCGTCTGGTCAATCCGGTTGGCCCGATTGCCGCTGAAGCCATTGCCGGCATGTCCACGCCCCATGCCGTGACATGGTCGGTGCGCGACAGCGCGGTGATGCTGGATATCACCGGCGGAGCGGACGTCGGCGATCCCTGGGCCTCTCCAGCCGCGCCCGGCACCTATCTCGCGGCGACGGAGACGCCGCCGCCACGCCTGACCGTCGGGATGCTGCTCAAGCCCCCGCTTGGCAGTCTGGTGGATGGTGAGGTGATCGCGACGGTGCGCGAGACGGCCCGCCTGCTCGAGAGCGTTGGCCACCGCGTCGTCGAGATCGATGATGCAGGCTATGACGCCGAGGCGCTGAAGGCGGCTTGGCGGATCATCGCCGGCGTCAATGTCGGGCTTGGCGTCACCGGCGGCGACAGCGCATCGCCCAACGTCGCAAAGCTGGAGCCGGTCAACCGGGAGTGGGTGCGTGAAGGGCTGGCGACGCCGGGCACGCGCTATCTCTGGGCGGTGAACCAGTTGCACGCTTCCGCCCGCGCCATGGGCCGCTTCTTCTCGCAGCACGACATCATGCTGACCCCGAGTGCAGCCGAACCTGCACCAGTGCTTGGCACGCTGGCCGGCAAGGGCAAGGACCTCGACACCTTCTTCGAGCTGTTCTGGTCGCATTCGCCGTTCACGGCCGTGTTCAACACGTCGGGTTGCCCGGCCATGAGCGTGCCGCTCGGCCTGAGCGCCGGTGGCCTACCGATCGGGGTGCATTTCGGCGCCGGCTTCGGCAAGGATGCGCTGCTGCTGCAGCTTGCCGCCGAACTGGAGCGCGCCGCACCGTGGGCGAAACGCCGCCCGGCGATTTTCGGCTGAGGGACGGGAGCGCACTATGCAGAACGCCGAAATCCTCTCGCTGACTGCCCGGCAGATGGTCGCGTCCGTCGCGGCTGGCAGCCTGACCGCCCGCGCGGTCGCCGAGGCGCATCTCGAACGCATCGCCGAGGCTGACGGCTCCGTGATGGCGTGGCAGCATCTCGACCCGGCGCAGGTGAGGGCAAGCGCAGACACTCTCGATGCGGGCGGCGCTTCGGGTCCGCTCGCTGGTGTGCCGCTAGGCGTGAAGGACGTGATCGAGACCGCCGACATGCCGACCGGCTACGGCACGACGATGTATGACGGTTTCCAGCCGATTTGGGATGCGCCTTGCGTCCAGATAGCCAAGGATGCCGGGGCGCTGGTGATGGGCAAGACGGTCAGCACGGAGCTTGCCATGGCGAGCCCGAACAAGACGCGCAATCCGCACAATCCCGCGCACACGCCTGGCGGCTCTTCGTCCGGATCCTGTGCCGCAGTGGCGGCGGGCATGGTTCCGCTCGCCTTCGGTACGCAGACCTCCGGCTCCGTCATCCGTCCGGCGAGTTTCTGCGGCGTCACGGCGCTGAAGCCGACCTTCGGCCTGATCAACACGGTCGGCATCAAGGTGCTGTGCCACGGGCTGGACACGCTCGGCATCATCGCGCGCAATGTCGGCGACGCGGCGGCCTGTGCGGCGGTCCTGTCGGGCCGTCCGGAACTGGCAGAACTCTCCGTGCCGAAGCGGCCACGTTTCGGAGTGTTGCTCGGTACGCGGCTGGAGAAGGCTGAGCCTTGCGCCATGGAAGCTGTCGAGCGGCTGGCGCGTCTTGCCGAAAGCGCGGGCGCCGAGGTGGTGACGATCTCTGCGCCGGCATGGTTCGATGGCATTTTCGATTTGCACGAAGCCGTCATGGGCTGGGAGGTCACGCAGTCGCTCGCCTATGAGATTGGCGAACGCTGGGACAAACTGACGCCGGTCACGCGCGCGATGCTGGAAGATCAGGGGCGTGTGACCGAGGACCGCTATCGCGCCGCGATGCAGGTGCTGCCCGGCATGCGCCATATCGTCGATGCGCTGGTTTCGCGCTTCGACGCCGTGCTGACGCTAGCCGCGCCGGGAGAAGCGCCGGAAGGAATGGCGACTGGCGATCCGATCTACAACCGGCTGTGGAGCGTGCTGCAGGTTCCGCTGGTGGCGCTGCCCGTCGCGAAAGGTCCGCGCGGCCTGCCGGTCGGCGTGCAGCTTGTTGGCGCGCGCGGCGGCGACCAACGGCTCGCTTCCGCTGCTCTTTTCCTCGAAAACTGCGTTGTGGCGCAGGGAGGCCCGAAATGATCCTCACCCAACCTCCTGCCGATCCGCTGGTGCACGATTTCCGCGCTGCGATGCGCCAGCTTGCCGCCACGGTCTGTGTCGTCACCGCCGGCAAGGATGACGCAAGGCGCGGGCTGACCGCGACCGCCGTCTGCTCGCTCTCCATCACCCCGCCGTCGATGCTCGTCTGCGTCAACCGGCAGGGTGCGGCGCATCGCGCGATCACGGAGAACGGCTGCTTCTGCGTGAACATCCTCGCGGCCGATCAGATGGATGTCGCGCATCGCTTCGCGGGTCATGCCGGGGATACCGGCGAGGGCAAGTTCGCCATCGGGCACTGGAGCCCTCTCACGACCGGGGCGCCGGCGCTAGACGGCGCGCTCGTCAATCTCGACTGCACGCTTTCCTCCGATGTCGAGACCGAGAGCCACAGCATCTTCATAGGTCACGTGAAGCAGGTTCGTTTCGGCGATACGAAATCGCCGCTGCTGCACTACGACCGCCACTTCTTCTCCCTCGACAACCAGACAGCACTTTAGCCACAAATTCAGGTCGCCGGGCGCGGCGCACGACAGAAGGATCGCAGGCATGGCAATCAGCGACATTCAATTCTTCCAGGGCTGGAAGCAAGTGCTCGGCATGTGCAACCTGAAGGCCGGTGAGCAGGTCACGATCCTGACCAGCGACGACAGCAATCCCCAGATCGCCAACATCGCGCGGCTCGCGGCAGCCGATATGGGAGCCATCGTTAGCGTGCTGAACCTCGCTCCGATGAATGGCGAAAAGGCGATCTCGCGCGACAAATCGGGCTATATCGGCAAGACGCCGCTGGAGGGCAATACGGCCGCGCTCGCCTGCCTCAAGGCCTCCGACATGGTGATCGACACCATCCAGCTTCTCTTCTCCAAGGAGCAGGAAGAAGTGCTGAAAACCGGCGCGCGCATGCTGCTCGCGGTCGAGCCGCCGGAGGTCATGATGCGCATGATCCCGACGCCGGAAGACAAGGCGCGGGTACTTGCCGCCGCCAAGAAGATCGGCGCTGCCAAGAAGATGACCGTGACGTCTGCCGCCGGAACTGATTTCAGCTGCGACATCGGCCAGTATCCGGTTCTCACACAGTATGGCCTCGCCGACGAGCCGGGCCGCTGGGACCATTGGCCGAGCTGCTTTGCCGCCACCTGGCCGGACGAGGGCAGTGCCGAGGGCACGATCGTCATCGACGAGGGCGACATCCTGCTGCCGTTCAAGATGTACGCCCGCGACCCAATCACCGTGACGATCGAGAAGGGCATCATCCGCGACATCAAGGGCGGTTTCGACGCCGAGTTCATGCGCAAGTTCATGGAGAGCTTCAACGATCCGCGTGCCTACGCCATGGCGCATGTCGGCTGGGGCCTGCACACCCGCGCGCACTGGACGGTGCTCGGCCTCTACAATCCCGAGGCGCAGCTCGGCATGGACGCGCGTTCCTTCGCCGGCAATTTCCTATGGTCGTCCGGCCCGAACACCGAAGCCGGCGGCGACCGCGACGTGCCCTGCCATCTCGACATCCCGCTGCGCAACTGCTCGCTGTCGCTCGACGGCGAGGCGATGACCATCGAAGGACGCGTGGTCAACGAAGACCAGCGCTAGCACCATGCTGCACTTTGATCTGGCGATCGTCGGTGGCGGGTCCGCCGGCGCGCTGCTTGCCGCGCGCCTCAGCGAGGATGAGGCCCGTCGTGTCGTGCTTATCGAGGCCGGCGGCGAGCCGAACGACCCCGACATTGCCAAGCCGGCCGCGTGGCCCGCACTGCAGGGACGCGACTATGACTGGGACTATCGCACCGAGCCTCAGGCAGGGACTGCGGGACGCGTCCACCATTGGGCGCGGGGCCGCGCCATCGGCGGGTCGAGCCTGCTCCATGCCATGGGTCATATGCGCGGCCATCCCGACGATTTTGCCGACTGGGTCGAGGTAACGGGCGACCAGCGCTGGAGCTGGGACGGACTGTTGCCGGCTTTCATGGCCATCGAGGATCACAGCCTCGGCGGCGACGGCGTCCACGGCAAGGGCGGACCGCTGCCGGTCTGGCTGCCGGGCGAAGAAGTCAGCCCGGTTGCGCTTGCCTATATCGAGGCCGGCGCCGCGCTCGGCCTGCGGCGCATTCGCGGTCACAACACCGGCGAGATGGTGGGCGTTACGCCGAACTCGCTGACCATCCGCAACGGCAGACGGGTGACGGTATCGGAAGCGTGGCTGACGCCATCTGTCCGCGCCCGCAAGAACCTGACGATCCTGACCGGTCATCTCGTCTGCCGGCTGAAGCTTGAAGGCAGCCGCGTCGTTGCTCTGGAGGCCGTCGGACCGGAAGGCCCGGTGGAGATCACTTCGGAGCACATCATCCTCAGCGCCGGCTCGATCGAAAGCCCTGCGCTCTTGATGCGCTCGGGCATCGGGCCGGAGGACGTTCTTGCCGCCGCTGGCGTTACCTGCAGGATCGCCGCGCCGGATGTCGGCCGGAACCTGCAGGACCATCTGCTTGGCGCGGGAAACCTCTATGCCGCGCGGCAGGCCGTGCCGCCCTCGAAACTCCAGCACTCCGAATCCATGGCCTATATGCGCGCGGGCGATTTTGAGGGGACGGGACGTCCGGAGATCGTCGTCGGCTGCGGCGTCGCGCCGATCGTCTCGGAACGCTTTACGCCGCCGGCCGCCGGCACCGCCTATTCCTTCCTGTTCGGCGTCACCAACCCGTCTAGTCGCGGCAGCCTGAAGATCACTGGGCCGGAGGCCGGCGACCGTATCAGTATCGACCCGTGCTACCTGCAGACGGAACGTGACCGTGCGCTCTTCCGCGCTGCGCTCGCCGCAGCGCGCGAAATCGGGAACAGGCCGGAGCTGCGTGAATGGCGCGAGCGTGAACTTTTGCCGGGTCCATCGCGGTCGCAGGCTGACATCGATCGCTTCATCGCCGAGGCCGCGATCACCCACCATCACCCTTCCGGCACCTGCCGGATGGGGAAGGATGAAGGTTCGGTCGTTGATCCGGACCTCAGGCTGCGCGGGATCGACAATGTCCATGTTGTTGACGGCTCGGTCCTGCCCAGCCTCACCGCAGGGCCGATTCATGCCGCGATCCTCGCCGTGGCGGAGACCTTCGCGCGCGACATCTTTCCGAACTGAATGTCCCAACACCTGTGGTCACTGGCCTGACGGCTGGATTTTCGCTGGCCGGCGTCCTATGCCGAGGCGGTACGAACGAACCGCAGAAACATCGGACATTCCATGACCACGAATCCTGTTCTCTCCCGCTTCGCGCTCGACGGAAAAGTGGCCGTCGTCACCGGGGGAGCGAGCGGCATCGGGCGCGCAGCTGCCGGTCATCTTTCTTCTGCCGGAGCGGCTGTCTGCGTAATCGACCGCGATGCCGAGCGGGGGGGCGAGTTCGCCGCAGACATCGAGAAAGCGGGTCGCAGGGCTTCTTTCTTCGCCGTCGATGTGACCGACGAACAGGCGATGGCGTCGGCGTTTCAGGCGATCGCTGATCAATTCGGCGGCATCGATGTGCTGGTCAATAATGCCGGCATGGCGATCCGGGCCTCGGCGCTGGAAATGTCCGTCGATGACTGGAACAAGGTCGTCGCCGTCAACATGACTTCCATGTTCGTCGCCGCCCGGCTTGCCGCGCGCCACATGGGTACCCGAGGCGGCGCGATCGTCAACACAGCTTCGATCATGGGACTGTCAGGCGGGCTTTATCCGAACGTTGCCTACCAGACGACGAAGGGTGGCGTGGTCAACATGACGCGCGCGCTGGCGCTCGAATGGGCGCATCTCAACATCCGCGTCAACGCGATTGCGCCGACCTTCGTGCGCACCGGCTTCATCCAGCCGCTTCTCGATGACGCCACTCGGAGAGAAGCGATTTTGGCCGCGACGCCGCTGGGCAGGATCGCCGAACCCGAGGAAGTGGCGGATGCCATCCTGTTCCTGGCGTCGCCTGCAGCGGCGATGATCACCGGCACGATCCTGCCGGTCGACGGCGGTTTTCTCGCGCGGTAGTGGCGCTTATCGGCCGTTTGCGAAGCGTTCCATCCAGGCGAACGAATTGCTGGCCGGCCGATACTCCGCGCCGAAGGGCGCGGCATAGCCTGTGTCGGCAATTGCCCTGAGCAGCCAGCCATAGTCGACCTCGCCGTGGTCGGGCTCGGCGCGATCCGGAACCGCGGCGAACTGGATGTGGCCGATTTGGTCGCGCAGCCGCTTCACATTGGTGAGCAGGTCGCCATGGACGATCTGCATATGGTAGCAGTCGAACATGATCTTCACCGCGCCTTGGGTTGCTTCGAGTACACGCAACGCCGCCGGGATACCGATGAGGAAGTAGCCGGGAGCGTCGCGCGGATTGAGCGGTTCGATCAGAATGCCGATGCCGTGCGGCGCGGCGGCTTCCGAAGCGTAGCGCAGATTGGCGACGAAGGTCGCGAAGGCTTCTTCGCCCTGCACCTTGCCCGCCATCACATGGATGTTCCTGCAGCCCGTGGCGACCGCCCAAGCGACCGCCTGGTCGATCGCCGCGCGCGCCTCCGCTTCACGTCCCGGCAGCGCCGAGAGGCCGAAGTCGCCCGCCTCGACATTACCGCGAGATGTATTCACGCCAAGCACCGGCAGGCCCGTCTCGGCAAGCGCGGCGGTGACCGCCGACACGTCGGTGTCATAGGGCCAGTGCATCTCGACCGCCGTAAAACCCTGCCGCTTTGCAGCGCGGATCGCATCTGGAAGATCGAGATCGCGAAACAGGAAACCAAGATTGGCTGAAAACTGCATCAGTCGTCCCACTCGATGTTGAAATGGTCCACCAGTTCGCGGATTTCGGCGTCTGCGAGAACCTTCGGTCGCAGCCCGAGCGTCAGCAGAGTCAGCTTCGCCGTCTCCTCGAGTTCCTCCATCGCGTAGGCCGCCGCCTCGAGGTCCTTGCCGGCGACGACAGGCCCGTGATGGGCCAGCAGAACGGCCGAGCGCTTGCCGGCCAGCCCCCGCACCGCGTCGCCCATCGCCGGATCGCCGGGGCGGATGTAGGGCAGCAGCTTCACCTTGCCGAGCCGCATAATCGAGTAGGCGGTCAACGGCTTGAACACGCTGTCCGGGTCGATGTCCGGCAGCAGCGAAACCGCCACGGAATGGGTCGAATGAAGATGGACGACGGCGCCGGTCTGCGCGCCGCGCGTCTCGTAGAACGCCGAGTGCAGCGGCATTTCCTTGGTCGGCTTGTCGCCGCTGACGAAACGCCCCTCGGCGTCGAACAGGGAGAGCCGGGCGGGATCGAGCGCACCGAAGGATGATCCCGTCGGCGTGACCAGCAGCCTGCCGTCACCGAGACGGGCGGATATGTTGCCCGAACTCCCGGCGGTCAGACCGCGCGCGAACAACGATCCGGCTATGCTGGAGATTTGTTCGCGCAGTCTCGCTTCTTCGCTCATCGCAAATCTCCTGCCAGAACGCGGGCAGCCTTGCCGAAGAAATCCACCGAACCGAAATTTCCGGATTTGAGCGCCAGCACCATGTCCATGCCGCCGGCTTTCAGGGCAGGGACGCCGGGGTCGATCTCGGGTCCGATCTCGAAGGACGGGATGCCCAGCGCCGACACGATGGCTCCCGAGGTCTCGCCGCCGGCCGTCACCAAACGGCGCACGCCGCGCGCCGACAGTTCGCGGGCCAGCGCGCCGAAAAAGCCCTCGACCGCCGTGGCGACATGTTCCTTGCCGTGGCGCTGCTGCGCTGCCGCAACGACTTCGGGCTCGGCCGACGAGAAGATCAGCGGCAGACCGTTCTGCTGCTGCTCGATCGCCCAGTCGGCGTATTCGGCGGGATGGGCGGAGCCGTTCACGACGGCGTCGACCTCGACAACGCGAGCCGGGTTGCTCGCTGAGTGCTCCGCGATCTGGCGACGGCTCATGATCGAGCAGGAGCCACACAGCGCAACTGCCGTGCCCTGCTTTCCCGACCACTGGCCGGAGGCTGTGCCGATCAGGCCGGCGCGGCGAAAGTTTTCCGGAAGCCCGAGCGCAATGCCCGAACCGCCGCTGATCAGCACATCCGCCTCGGCGGCTTCGCCGATCGCGACAAGGTCCTTGTCCAGTATGGCGTCGACGACGATGTAGCGGGAGCCGACCGCGGTCGCCTTGTCGAGCGCATCCCTGATCGCCGCGCTTCCGGAGGCGACGACGCCATAGGCGACATGGCCGACGCCCTGCCTTGTCTGGAGGCCGAGCCAGCGCCGCAAATCCGCGTCGGTCATCGGCGTCAGCGGGTGCTTTTCCATGCCGGATTCGTTGAGCAGCCGGTCGTTGACGAAGAGGTGGCCCTGATAGATCGACCGACCGGTCGCCGGGAATGCCGGGCAGACAATCGCCCGTTCTGCGCCGAGCGCATCGGCGAGGGCATCGAGCACCGGACCGATATTGCCCTCGGGCGTGGAGTCGAAGGTCGAGCAGTATTTGAACAGATACTGGCGGCATCCCTGACGCCGCAGCCACTCAAGTGCCGCCAGCGATTGTTCGACCGCCTCGTGGACAGGTATCGTTCGAGTCTTGAGCGCGACGACGCCTGCCTCGACTGACGCATCGGCGTCGGCATTGGGGACGCCGTTATACTGGACGGCGCGCATGCCGCCCTTGGCCAGCGTGTTGGCAAGGTCGGAAGAGCCGGTGAAGTCGTCGCCGATACAGCCTAGCAGCATCAGGTTTTTCCACCTTCCATAACGAGAGTCGTCGGTTCCGCTTATCCGGCTTTCGGTGCGTCGTCCGCAAGATACACTTCGATCAGTTCATCGACCGATTTTTCAGCGACAAAGCCTAGGCTGGCGGCCTTTTCGGGCGAGAATGATTTCGGCCAGCCCGACACGATCACCTCGATCGTCGCGTCCGGCTTGCGGTCGATCAGCGCCTCGGCTTCGGCGCCCGCGGCGCGCCCCAGCGCCGCGATCTGTTCGGCGACGGTGGCGGCGACGCCCGGCATGTTGAACGTGCGCCGCGCGCCCAGCCCGGATGTATCCAGCGTTGCGGCATGGATCAGGAAGGCGACGGCTGAACGCGGGCTCGCCAGCCAGTGTTTGACCGTATCCTTCACCGGCAGCACCGACCGCTGACCGGCGAGCGGCTCGCGCAATATGCCCGAGAAGAATCCCGATGCGGCGGCATTTGGTGCGCCGGGCCGGATGACGATGGTAGGCAGCCGGATGCCGATGCCGTCGATGAAGCCACGGCGCGAATAGTCCGCGAGCAGGAGCTCTGAGATCGCCTTCTGGGTGCCGTAGCTGGTCAGTGGGGCGAGGACATAATCGTCCGGGATCGGGTCCGGCAGCGGTGCGCCATAGACTGCAACGGAAGATGTGAAGACCATGCGCGGCACGTAGTGCTGGCGGGCTCCTTCAAGGCGGATGGCTTCGAGGAGGGCGCGTGTGCCGTCGAGGTTGATGCGGTATCCCTTTTCGAAATCCCGTTCCGCCTCTCCCGAAACGATCGCGGCCAGATGAAAGATCACGTCGGCCCTCAGCGCCGCCAATGTCTCGGCTACTCCGGGTTCGGAAATGTCGGCGGCCATCGCTTCCACGGAACCAATCCCGGAGGGGGAGGGAGGCGTCATGACGTCGGCCAGTGTCATCCGCTCGATCTTCTGGCCGCCGAGCGAGCCGCTCCGGCTGAGTTCCACGGCAAGCTTCCTGCCGATCATTCCGCCTGCGCCGATGATGAGTATGTGCATGGGAGGTCCGTTCTCTATGGGATGTGGGATCAGGCGGGCTTCAGGGCTCGCACGACCGCGTAGGCGTCAAGCGACAGCGTCTGACTTTCGAGCGGCGACAGTCGGTCCATCAGGTCGGGCTGGCTGGCCGCTTCGACGAAGGACGACGCGTCAAGCACCGCCGCCTTCGAGAAACCGTTCGGGAGGTGCACCTGTGTTGCGTTGGGCGACGGATTGCAGAGCCACAATTCGGTTCCAATGTCCGTAGTGGCTGCGATACCCCGTACCGCGCCCGCAGCGGGCGACCGAAGCGGAAGAATGGGGCTTCCTCGCAGCTTCGCCAGTCCACGGATGACGTGCCAGATGGGATAGAGCTCGCCATTTCCCTCATACCAGGGCTGCGGAAACGGCGTCGGCACAGAGAGCACACCGAACGGTCCGACGGCGCCGCCGAGCGCGATCGCCTCGGCGCCACCCTCGGCGAAGGCGGCGACATAGCCGAGGTTCCACGCCGCGCCCATGATGCCGCGCTGGCGCGGATCGTTGAAGTTGACGGCCTGCCGGATGTTTCCGGGGTTCGCCACCGGGGCCTCGCCGTAGGGATTATCGCGGAGGCCGATGGCGGACGGTCCGACGGAATAGGGAAGGCCCTTCGCGATGACAGGCACTGTCCTGACGATGTGCGGCAGGCACTCCAGCGTCTCCATGAGCGAGCGGTCGTCGCCGGCGTGGAAGATGGCCGCAGTCGTGAAGGTGATCAGGTCTATCGCTTCCGTCGGCGGACGCTTTCGGTTCAGCTCGGTGAAGAAACTGAACATGCCACCGCCTATGCGGGATTGCGGAAATGCCTTGCGGGTCGCCGCATAGAGTTTTGCCGCGTCAGGGGCCGGGGGCCAGACGCTGCCCGGCAAGGTGCATTTGAGGTCGGGCGCGGGCGAGACGAGAACCGTTGCGAAGGGGTGGCCAAAGCCCGAGGCGATTTCGCCGAGCGCGCGGATCTCCGTAGCGGCTCCGGCGTCGTCCACCTTTTCGACCACGGCCTCGAGCCACGCCTCAGCGCCAAGCGCGCGCGCAGCTTCGACCTGCTTTGCCAGCGTGCCTGCATCGTGCCCGCGACGCGGATCATGATGGCAGATGACGTGTGCGATGCCGAGCTGGCGCAACCGGTCGGCATGCGGCAAGGCTGCCGCCGCATCCTCCGGCTGAAGTCCGACGCCGAGGGGAGGCATTGTGCCTTGCGCCTCGCCCAGCGTCAGGACGACGTCGCCGCCGTCCTGACGCGCGGTCGCCTTGGGAGCGCCTTTCATTGTCAGGGTGATCTTCTGTTCAACAGTCTCGCTGGCTTCGATCCTGTATGGCCAGGGCAGGGCCAGCGGACGAACGTAGGTCTTGTAGGAGGCGTCGGTCCAGTTGCGCTGGTCCTCCATCTCGAAGGCGTCGCCTTCCATCAGGCAACTGACTACCTGCCCAAGCGGCGTGCGGTGCGAGATTTCGCGCAGGTCCATCATCGGCTGCACCGGCTCTATCTCGACCGGGAAGCGCATCTCGACCTTGTCGCCGCCGGTATGCGTGACGGTGGCAGGCGCGCCACTGACGCCCTCGATCGGATGCAGGACGACGAAGCCGGTCCGGTTGGTGAGAAGTCCGGTCGGCGTCGTGCCGTGGCCGGAATAGCTGAGTGTGCCGCCGGCGGTGCCTTCGATCGCAACATCATAGCCAAAGGTTTCGCCCTTGCTGACGACTTCGGCATGGTAGGCGATGCGGAAGCTGCCCGCTCCCTCTTCTATCGACAGGTCGGAGATTTCGGGGATGAGCGTCGCCCAGTCCTTGTCGCGCACGACGAAGGAAATCGCGCGGATGACCTCTTCGCCATGCATGCGGATGTCGCGCAGGTTGGCGCCGTCGAAAAGCACGCTGAGCGGCCCGGACTTCAGCAGCCGTTCCTGTGCAGGTGGTTCCTCGGTGCCGTAGAGCCGGATGGAGCGGGAGGGATCGTGATGCGTCATCGATATGCCTCCCTCAAAGCCTGCGCGATTTCCAGGTGATCAGCCGCTCAGCCAGCAGGGCGAGGATGATGATCGCGCCGATGGCCGTGCCCTGCCAGAACGGTGAGACGCCCAGCAGGTTGAGGCCGTTGCGGATCATGACCATGATCAGCACGCCCATCAGCGTGCCGAAGATCGAGCCGCGCCCGCCGTATAGGCTCGCCCCGCCGATCACCACCGCCGCGATGGCGTCTAGTTCAAGCTGGTTGCCGCCGATCGGGTCGGCCGACATGATCTGCGCCAGCGAGAATGTCATCGCCGTCGCCGCGAGCGCGCCCGAGGCGACATAGGGAAAGATCGAATAGAACAGCGTGTTGAGACCGGCTGCGCGCGCAGCCTCGATGTTGGAGCCGACTGCGTAGATCGTGCGTCCGCCCTTGGAGTAGGTCAGCCATGCCCAGGTGGCGACGTAGAGCGCGAGCAGGAAGATGACGTTCGTGGGGATGCCGAGGACCGTCGTGTAGACGATATCCTGCAGCCCCATCGGCAGGCCGGAGATCGAGCGCTGGCCGGACACGATGTAGGACAGGCTTCTGCCCATCGCCATGACGCCCAATGTCACCACGAAGGGGGCCAGCCCGAACACAGCTATCAGCACGCCCGAGAACAGGCCAATTAACGCGCCGCAACTCACCGCGATGACGATCGCCACGGGAATGGGGAACTCCTTCAGCATCAGCGCCAGGACGATGCCCGTCAGCCCCGCGACCGAGCCGACGGAAAGGTCGATGCCGCCGGTCAGGATGACCAGCGTCATCCCCACCGCGACGATGCCGAGCACCACCGACTGGTCAAGGATGTTGAACAGGTTGCGCTCGGTGAAGAAGTGCGGCGAGATGAAGGACAGGATCACGGCCAGCACGACAGCGAGGCCGAGCATCCGGAATTCGAGCGTGCTTGCGAATTTGGGCATGGCAAGGGACCGGTTGGACGAACTCATGCGTCGATCTCTTCGTCTCGTGTTGTTTCGAACAGGCTCGCGATGCGAGCCGAAAGAGCTTCGGGATCGGGCAGCTTCTTGCCCGAAGGCATGCTGAGGCCGACCCAGCCAAGTTCGTGGCCACGGCGATTGGAAAGACGCGCCAGAAGGGTCGAGCGTCCGTCTTTCTCCTCGACCGCGGCGGGCTTAAGCTGCGCGAGTGCGTTTGGTATCGGCGTCTCCTGCAGCGGATAGACGTGGCCCGACTCCAGTCCCAGCCTTGCGTCATCCTTGCCTTCGGCGACGGCAAGGCTAACGAACTGGTCGCCGTCGATCAGCCCCCAGAAGGCGCTTCCGCCATGCGTGGCGACAAGATCGCGAAGGAACGCCAGATTCCTTTCGGCCGAACTGCGTGGCGCTGCCAACAGCGTCAGGCTTTCCTCGCTGAGCTGCGAGGCCGGCAGGTCGGCGATGGTGTAGCCATCGCTGATGACGACAACGCGTTCGCAGACGCCCAGAAGTTCCTCGAAATCCGAGGAGATGATCACCACCGCGATGCCCCTGTCCGCGACCTCGCGCAGCAATTCGTAGATCGCCTGGCGAGTGCCGATGTCGACGCCCTTGGTCGGCTCGTCGAGGATCAGCACTTCCGGCTCGACCAGCAGCCAGCGCGCGATGATGACCTTCTGCTGCATGCCGCCTGAAAAGTGCAGCAGGCTCGCATCCATGCGGTCGGCGGGCAGACCAAGCCTTGCAACGAGTTCGTCTGCCTGCTTGCGGCGCGCCGACTGGCCGCGCCCGAAGCCCTTGTGTTTGCCAAGCTGCGCCAGGAACAGGTTTTCGCCGACATTCATGTCCGGCACGATGTTCTGCGCGCGCCTGTCTTCCGCGACCATGCCCAGGCCGGCGCGGATCGCCGCGATCGGGCTGTGCGGCGGCAATTCCTTGCCGCCGATCACGACGCGTCCGCCGCTGCGGTGGCGCAGTCCGAAGATCGCCTCGGCGCTTTCGGATCGACCCGCGCCGACGAGGCCGCCGAGGCCGAGGATTTCGCCCTTGCGTACCGAAAATGATACGTCGCGCACGGCAGGGGGCGCGCTGAGGTTGGTGACTTCCAGCGCGACCGGTCGTTCGCTGGCGGCTGCAGTTGTCGTCGCCTTGCGATAGACATTTCCGATATCGCGCCCGACCATGTGGCGGATGATGTCGGCCTGCGTCAGGTCCATGGTCGGAAGGCTTTCCGCCACCGTCCTGCCTTCGCGCAGGATGGTAACGCGGTCGGTGATTGCGAACACTTCTTCGAGACGGTGCGACACGAAGGCCAGCGCCTTCCCGCTGTCCTTCAGGCGCGTCATGATGTCGAACAGCCGGTCCACCTCGGTCGGGGACAGCGAGGCTGTGGGTTCGTCGAAAATCACGAGCTCCGCATTTAGGGCCAGCGCCTTGGCGATCTCGACGAGCTGGCGTTGTGCCGCGGAAAGCCGACGCACTTCCATGTCGAGCGGGAGAACGTGGTCGTGGCCAAGTTCCGAAAGGATGTCCTTGGCCTGCTGTCGCAGCTGGAAGAAGGAAAGCCGGCCCGGCATGGCGTAACTGGGCAGGAAGATGTTTTCCAGAACGCTCATGTCGGGCGCGAGGCTGGTTTCCTGCGCGACGAGCGCTATGCCTGAACGCAGCGCGTCGCGGGCCGAGCCGATGGCGAGCGGAGCGCCCTTGAACAGAATTTCTCCGGAAGATGGCGGCAGGTGGCCGCAGATGATGCGTGACAGCGTCGACTTGCCGGCTCCGTTGGCACCGAGCAGGCCGCAGATCTCGTGCCGACGGAGCGTGATCGTTGCATCCTTCAGCGCATAGGCGCTGCCAAAGATGCGGGTCACGTCCTTCGCGACAAGCAAGGGCTCTTGAGGTGCACTGTCAGGCATTGGCGAGGCTGTTCCGGGTATCAAAATGTGTCCGGAGGGAGAACTCCCTCCGGACACTGCTTGGTCTTCCGTCCTGATCACATCTCGTTTGCGAAGACGGTTTCCTTGATTACCGGGAGTTCCTGCTCGATATTCTTGCTGGTGACGATCTTGATCGGAACCATCACTTCCTTTTCAGGTGTCTTGCCACCAAGGTGCGCAAGCATGGCGCGAGCCGATTCCTGGCCCATCAGGTAGGGCTGCTGCATGCCCGAGACGACCAGTTCGCCGGACTGAAGCAGGGGCACGAACTCCGGCACGCCGTCGAAGCCGGCGACCAGCACTTCGCCGGTCAGGCGCGCGGCCTTGATCGCTTGCAGGGCGCCGAGCGTCGGGCCGTCGGTCTGGACGAACAGGCCCTTCATGTCCGGGTTGGCGGTCGTCATGTCCTGCGTGAACTTGAAGGTCTCGTCGGTGGTGTAGGTCTGCATCTGCTGGAGGCCTGCCTCCTTGGTGATGCCGGCTTCCGTCAGCGCGTCCTTGAAGCCCTTGGTGCGAGCCTGACCGTTGAGACGGGCCTGGCTGATGCCGACGATGCCGACGCTGCCACCTTCCTTGCCAGCGGCCTTCATGGCCTCGGCGAGCGCTTTGCCGACGCCGTTTGCGCCCTGGTAGTTGTCGGAGATGATGAAGGAGACATAGTCGCCGCTGTCGGTGCCGATATCGGCGATGACGACGGGGATGTTCGCCTGCTTGGCGAGATCGAGAACGGCCGGAGCGGTCGAGCTGTCGGTCGGCGAGATGATGATGCCGGCGACGCCGCGGGCGATCGCGTCCTTCGCGTTCTGGAGCTGGGTCTGGGCGTTGTTGCCGGAATCCAGCGCCTGATAGGTGTAGCCGCCTTCAACGGCGACGTTTTCGATGCCCTTGGAGAGATAGCGCCAGAAGGCGAGATCGAGGCCGGGCGTCAGATAGACCAGCTCCTTGGACTGGGCCAGCGCCGTGGTCGCGGTTCCGGCGATGCCGGAGAGCGCCGCAAATCCGGCGATGGCTACTGTGGTGAAAAGGCGTCTTGTCAGCATTTGGAACTCCTCCTGTTGTGCTGCGTGGTTTTCCGGCAGTCCGCGTTCATCTCTTTCCGGCAGGCTGCGTGAAAAGCTGTTTGGTGGTGGTGTAGATACGGGTCTCGTGTATCGCGAAGGCTTTCGCCGCCGCGTCGGGGTCGCGTGCTTCCAGTCCGGCGAGGATCGTGCGGTGATCGGCGATGCTGACCGCGATGCTTGATGGCTGGGCGACGGCGCGCCTGCGATGGTCGAGCAGATAGGAATAGAGGTCGGCTGCCATATCGGCCAATGCGGCATTGCCGCCAGCGCGATAAATCGTCGTATGGAATTCGCGATCGCAGATGAGGAAACGCACTGGATCGTCGATCGCCGCTTCCTGCGCTGCAATCGAGGTGTGGAGAGTATGCAGCGTGGCCGATTCGATCCGGACCGCTGCTCCCCGAGCGACCCTGTCCTCGATCAGCAGACGCGCTTCGTGGACGTCGTCCAGGCTGTAGCCGGAGATGTCGCGGTAACGTGCGGACTGCACGGCCAACTCGCCGACTTCCGTCGATGCGACCACGGTGCGCGTGCCCTGTGCGACAGAGAGTATGCCTCGCGTCGAAAGGACGAGGATGGCGCCGCGAACGGTTTCTCGGCTGACGGACAAAGCCGCCGCCAGTTCGCGTTCTCCCGGTAAAGGGTCGCCCACGTCGAGAATGCCTGTAGCGATGAACGTCGCGATTTTCTGGACGACGAAATCTCGCATGGATTGCTTCGGCACGCCGCCTAGGGCGCCGCCGTCGTCGGTCAACATCGCGCGTAGATCCATTCCTCCCTCCACGCACCCCGCTTATGTCCGCAGGTCTAGTGGTCCAGTGAATGTACCAGTAGACCGATTGACTTTACCGGTCAACCTTTGATGTGGGAACGCGGTGTGCGGGTGATCCATGACGGTCGGACCTTCGTAAGCTCTCCCAGGAGAGCGATTGCGAAACCTGAACGAGCGTGACAGTTGCAGCAGGGTCCAGTTTGTGCGGCAATGATTGGACTTGCGGCAGCGAATCAACATCGTTATTCGCTTTTCCTTCAATTGGGATGAAGAGATGACCGATACCGAAATGGCCGACGCGACGCCTAATTTTACGGAACTGACCGCAGAGATCGTCGCGGCCTATGTCGCAAATAATTCCGTTCCCGCCGGCAACCTTTCCGACCTGATCGCGACGGTGCATGAGGCCGTCGCAGCTCTAGGCAATCCTGCCGCGCCTGTGGCCGTGGCACAGACTCCGGCGGTCAATCCCAAGAAATCAATACACGCCGACTACATCGTCTGCCTGGAAGACGGAAAGCGCTTCAAGTCGCTGAAGCGTCACCTGATGACCCACTACAATCTGACGCCTGAGGAATACAGGTCCAAGTGGGGTCTGCCGCACGACTATCCGATGGTCGCGCCAAACTACGCGGCGCAGCGGTCCGATCTGGCGAAAAAGATGGGTCTGGGCCGGAAGGCCAAAAAGCCCTTGCGCAAGCGCAAGGCTTCCTAAGCTCAAAACGAGGCGGTTTGGATCGAAGATTCAGGCCGCCAACACTGTGTTTAGCCGCCCTTGCCGGCGCAGCTATGCGCGGGGTGTCCCAGAACAGAGGTGCTCCGTCGCTACCGATAGGAGCGCAAACCCGCGCAAGCTCAAATACCCAATCTGAAGAGAGGCAGTCAGCGCTCGGCGCGGTCGAGCCTGTTGCTGGTCAACAGGGCGATCAAAGTGCAGGCCGCGCCCGACAGAAGGTATGCGCCCGTCGAAAGCAGCCCGAAACTGCTCGACAGGAACAGCGCCACGAAAGGCGCGAACCCCGCTCCGAAAAGCCATGCGAAGTCAGACGTGATCGCAGACGCCGTGTAGCGATTGTGCGGCGCGAAATTGGATGCGACCGAACCTGACGACTGCCCAAACGATATGCCGAGCAGGATGAAGCCGAGGATCATGAAGATGGCCTCGCCGACGTCGCCGCCATCCAGCAATTGTGGCGCGAACCCGCTGAAGGCAGCGATGGCCACCGCGCCGGCGCCGAGAAGCGTGCGTCGACCGAAGCGGTCAGCGAGCGTTCCGGAGGCGATGATCGCCGCGAAACCGAAGGCCGCCGCAACGATTGTGATGATCAGGAAGCGGCTGGTGTCCTGGTTCGTGAAGATGAAAACCCAGGATAGCGGGAACACGGTCACCATGTGGAACAGCGCAAGGCTCGCCAGCGGTGCGAAAGTGCCGACCACGACGTTGCGGCCTTCTACCCGCAACGTCCTCAGGACTGGCTGCGGCTGGAGGTAACGCCCTTCGAAGGATTCGATGAATTCCTTCGCCACAACGATGCGCAACCGGGCGAAAAGGGCGACGACATTGACCGCAAAAGCCACGAAGAACGGGTATCGCCAGCCCCATTCGAGGAAGTCCGCAGGCGACAGGATGGAGATGAAATAGGCGAACAGTGCGCTGGCGATGATCAGGCCGAGGGGCGCGCCCAGCTGCGGTACCATCGCATACCAGCCACGGCGCTTTTCCGGGACGTTTAGAGCCAGCAGCGGCGCCAGCCCGTCCCACGTTCCGCCAAGAGCGATCCCTTGACCGAGACGCAACACGCAAAGGGCGACAATCGCGACGTTCCCGACGGTTTCATATGAAGGCAGGAAGCCAATCGAAACGGTCGCCGTGCCGAGCATGAACAGGGCGATCGTCATTTTCACGCCCCGGCCGAAATTTCTCTCGACCCACATGAAGATCATCGTGCCGAACGGGCGAGCGATGAAGGCAAGGGCGAAGATGGCGAAGGAATAGAGCGTGCCTGTCACCGGGTCGAGATGTGGAAAGACAAGCTTCGGAAACACGACCACGGATGCGATCGCGTACACGAAGAAATCGAAATATTCGGAAGTGCGGCCGATGATGACCCCGATGGCGATGTCGCCGGGGTTGAGGGAATGGCCGCGCGAGTCTGTGCGCCCGGAAGCTACCTGTGCTGCAATCTCAGCGTTCATCTTGCCATCGCCTATGGAGGGGAAATGCTATATGAAGCTGCTTGCCGATAAAAGGCACCCTTGCCGCGACATCCGGTCCCGCGACATGCCGTCCTATGTAACGGGTTGGGAAAATCGAGCATTGTCCGTGGCTAGGGAGGAATACGCCGCAGCAGCTGTGGGCCTATGCCAAAGCGAGGTCGGGACATTGGGTCGTTTTCGCATTCTTCTTCTCTTGTCGCCGCTTGTTTTGCTTGGTGGCTGCAGCACCGTTGTTCTCGCCCCCGCCGGCGATATCGCCATGCAGCAGCGCGACATCCTGGTCCAGTCCGTCATCCTGATGCTGCTGATCATCATCCCGGTAATGGTTGCGACGGCGCTGTTCGCATGGCGCTACAGAAGTACAAGGACGGCTCGCTACGAGCCCGATTGGGATCATTCCATGCACCTGGAATTGATGATCTGGTCGGTGCCACTGCTGATCATCATCTGCCTTGGCGCGATTACCTGGGCCGGCACGCATCTTCTCGATCCCTTTCGGCCGCTCGACCGGATTTCCTCGAAGACGCCTGTCACCGAAGAGCATGAGCCGCTGGTGGTGAACGTCGTGGCGCTCGACTGGAAATGGCTGTTCATCTATCCGCAATACGGCGTCGCGTCGGTAAACGAACTGGCTGCGCCGGTGGATCGTCCGATCGATTTCCGCATCACGTCGTCGGCCGTGATGAATTCATTTTATGTCCCTGCGCTCGCAGGGATGATCTACGCGATGCCGGGCATGAAGACGCAGCTCCACGCCGTCATCAACCGGCCCGGCGTCTACAAGGGCATTTCGGCCAACTTCAGCGGCGCAGGCTTTTCCGGGATGCATTTCGCTTTCCACGGGACGAACGACGCGGATTTCGACGCGTGGATCGAGACCGCGAAGCAGGCGGAAGGGACGCTCGACCGCGGGACCTATCTCGACCTTGAGAAGCCGAGCGAGAATGTGCCGGTCCGCTATTTTGCTGGCGTTGATCCCGAACTGTTCGAAGCCATCGTGAACATGTGCGTGGATTCGACCAAGATGTGCATGAAAGACATGATGGCTATCGATGCCGAGGGTGGGCTAGGGCTGGCCGGGGCGCGCAATACCTTGCCGGTGGCAGCGGAAAACCGGCGTGGGCGGGGCGCTGTGTTCGGGCCGCGGCCGTCCTATGTCGCCAGCATCATCTGCACGACCGACAATCCGGGCGGCCTGCTGGCCAAGGACCTGCCACGTCCCGGCGTACCGCCGATCGACACCGAATTGAGCCTTCCGTTGTTGCGGACCTCGACTGCCGCGCCTGCTGACCAAACCGATTCCTGAGACCTGTCCGGATCATGCCCGATTCCTCCTTCTCCCAGATCGTTTTCGGCCGGCTCACGCTGGAGTCATTCCCTATCCACGAACCGATCCTCGTCGTGACGTTCATCGTCGTCGCGCTGCTTGGCATAGCGCTTCTCGGTGCGATCACATGGTTCCGCTGGTGGGGTTATCTCTGGCACGAATGGTTCACCAGCGTCGATCACAAGCGAATCGGCGTCATGTACATGGTGCTCGGCATCATCATGCTGCTGCGCGGTTTTGCCGACGCGATCATGATGCGCCTGCAGCAGGCCATCGCCTTCAATGGTTCCGAAGGCTATCTGCCGTCCCACCATTTCGACCAGATATTCACCGCGCACGGCGTCATCATGATCTTCTTCGTCGCCATGCCGCTGGTGACGGGGCTGATGAACTTTGTGGTGCCGCTGCAGATCGGCGCGCGCGACGTTGCGTTCCCGTTCCTCAACAATTTCAGCTTCTGGATGACGACCGCCGGCGCTCTCCTGATCATGGCGTCCCTGTTCATCGGAGAGTTCGCCAAGACGGGCTGGCTCGCCTATCCGCCTCTTTCCGGCATCGACTACAGTCCGGATGTCGGCGTCGATTACTGGATATGGGGGCTGCAGATAGCCGGCGTCGGCACGACGCTCTCGGGCATCAACCTGATCGCCACCATTGTGAAGATGCGCGCGCCCGGCATGGCGATGATGAAGATGCCCGTCTTCACCTGGACCGCGCTCTGCACGAACGTGCTGATCGTGGCCGCCTTCCCGGTGCTGACCGCGGTTCTCGTGCTGTTGTCGCTCGACCGCTATCTTGGCATGAACTTCTTCACCAGCGGGTTCGGTGGCAACCCGATGATGTATGTCAACCTGATCTGGATCTGGGGCCACCCGGAGGTCTATATCCTGATCCTGCCGGCCTTCGGCATCTATTCGGAGATCACCGCGACGTTCTCCGGCAAGCGCCTGTTCGGCTACACGTCGATGGTCTACGCAACCATTGTCATCACGATCCTGTCCTATCTCGTCTGGCTCCACCACTTCTTCACGATGGGATCGGGTGCGAGCGTCAATTCCTTCTTCGGCATAACGACGATGATCATCTCGATCCCGACGGGCGCCAAGCTGTTCAACTGGCTTTTCACGATGTACCGGGGACGCATTCGCTTCGAGGAGCCGATGATGTGGACGGTCGCTTTCATGCTGACCTTCGTCATTGGTGGCATGACCGGCGTGATGCTCGCGGTGCCGCCTGCCGATTTCGTGCTGCACAACAGCCTGTTCCTCGTCGCCCACTTCCACAACGTCATTATCGGCGGTGTCGTGTTCGGCATGTTCGCCGGCATCAGCTACTGGTTCCCCAAGGCGTTCGGCTTCAGGCTCGACCCGTTCTGGGGCAAGGTGTCGTTCTGGTTCTGGGTGGGCGGCTTCTACGTCGCCTTCATGCCGCTCTACCTGCTTGGCCTGATGGGCGTCACGCGGCGACTGCGCCAGTTCGATGATCCGTCGCTGCAGATATGGTTCGTCATCGCCGGTTTCGGCGTGTTCCTCATCGCGATCGGGATCGCGGCCTTCCTCATCCAGATCTATGTCAGCATCCGCGATCGCAAGAAGCTCGCCGATCTCACGGGCGATCCGTGGAACGGGCGTACGCTCGAATGGGCGACGTCCTCGCCGCCGCCGGCCTATAACTTCGCTTTCACGCCCGTGGTGCGCGATAATGATGCGTGGTGGGACATGAAGCAGAATGGCTACAAGCGCCCGCTTGAAGGGTTTCGGCCGATCGTCATGCCCAAGAATACGGGCGCTGGCGTCATCCTCGCCGGTTTTAGCCTCGTGCTCGGTTTCGCGCTCGTCTGGCACATCTGGTGGCTGGCGGCCGCGAGCTTTGTCGCGGTGCTGATCACCGCCATCGGCCATACCTTCAACTACAACCGCATCGCGGATTTCCCTGTCGCGGAAATCGAGCGCACCGAGGCCGAGCGCACCAGGATTCTCGCCGGCGCGGGAGTCGCGTCATGAGAGGTGCCGCTGCGCAGCAGGTAGCCGAGGAGCCGGTCTTTTACTTGAAGGACGAGCATGCGCATGCCGAGGGCGGCAGCACCTCGCTCGGCTTCTGGATCTACCTGATGAGCGACTGCCTCATCTTCGCGATGCTGTTTGCCGCCTATGGCGTGCTCGGCCGCAACTACGCCGCCGGACCGTCGCCGCAGGATCTGTTCGACCTGCCACTCGTGGCGGTCAACACGTCCATGCTCCTCATCTCCTCTCTCACCAATGGCTTTGCCATGCTGGCCATGGAGAAGGGACAGGTGAAGCTCACGCAGATCTGGCTGGCGATCACCATCCTGTTCGGTATCGCCTTTGTCTCGATCGAGCTTTACGAATTCAGCCACATGATCGCAGAGGGTGCGACGCCACAACGCAGCGCCTTCCTGTCTTCCTTCTTCACGCTGGTCGGTACGCATGGTCTGCATGTGACATTCGGCATGATCTGGATGGCGACCTTGATCGCGCAGATCGCCAGGCACGGGCTGATCGTCGCCAACAGGCGCCGCATGATGTGCCTCTCCATGTTCTGGCACTTCCTCGACATCATCTGGATCGGCGTCTTCACCTTCGTCTACCTCATGGGAATGCTGCGATGAGCCACGCTGACGCTGACCATCACGCGCCGTCGCACCACGAAGGCGAAGGCCATCCCGAAGGCACGCTCAAGGGCTATGTCACCGGCTTCGTGCTGGCCGCCATCCTGACGATCATCCCGTTCTGGCTGGTCATGGGCGATGTGTTCGACAACAAGAACGTGACCGCGCTCGTCATCATGGCGTTCGCGGTCGTTCAGATCGTCGTCCACATGGTGTTCTTCCTGCACATGAACCCGCGTTCGGAGGGCGGCTGGACGCTTCTGGCGCTGGCGTTCACGATCATCATCCTGGTGATCACGCTCGCCGGTTCGCTATGGGTCATGTATCACCTGAATACCAATCTCATGCCGGCCGGGCACGAGATGAGCCAGCCCTTCTAGCGGGCAGCCGCAGGCGTGACCGGGGACGAACGCAGTTCAACCCGAATCGGTTGGGCGAAGCGCATATTCCTCGGCGTCTTGGTCATCGCGGGGATCGCGCTGTTCGTGTCGCTGGGCATCTGGCAGCTCCACCGGCTGGCATGGAAGCTTGACCTCATCCGCATTGTCGACGAGCGGCTTGCCGCCGAACCTGTCGACGCGCCGGGTCCGTCATCCTGGCCTGAACTCAGCGCGGCGAACGATGCCTACCGACGGGTCCGCATCAGCGGCCATTTCACCGACGCGCCGCCGGCTTTCGTCCAGGCAGTCACGCAGCTTGGGCCGGGTTTCTGGGTGGTCGAGCCTTTCCAGACGGACCGGGGGTTCGTCGTCCTGATCAATCGCGGCTTCGTCACCAAGGTGGAGGCCGAGCACCTGCCTGTTGCCCCGTCGGACGACCTGGCCGTGACAGGGCTGCTGCGCATTACCGAGCCGGGCGGCGCGTTCCTGCGCAGCAACGATCCTGTCGGCGATCGCTGGTATTCGCGCGATGTGGCGGCGATTGCAAAGGCCCGTGGGCTTGAGGGGGCGGCGCCTTATTTTGTCGACGCGGACGCCTCTGCGACTTCCGCCGAGCCGCCCGTTGGAGGCTTGACCGTCGTCAATTTTCGCAACCATCATCTTGTCTATGCGCTGACCTGGTTCGGACTGGCGGTGATGCTCGCCGGGTGGACGATCTACCTGCTAAGGTTTCGGCGCGAAGCCGACCGAAAATAGGCTTGCCCGCCAAATCCGCGCGTGCTTGTCCTGATCGCCGCAGCATTCTGAGTTTCGGGAGGATCAATGACCGGTTTTGAGAACGAGCTTCGCTGGGTAGGCGGCGACGGTCCCCGTTTCGTCGCGCGCCCGGCGCATCGCCGCTGGCTTCTGGGGCAGGCAACGGATCTGTTCGATTTCTTCCAGTTCACGGCGTTCAATCCGGCAGGCGGCTTCTTCACGCTCGACAGCGCCGGCCGGCCCTTTCCGCCGGAAGGCGGGTCCGGCGTCGTGCGGCAGGTCCACGACACAACGCGCATGGTGCATTGTTTCGCAATCGCGCATCTGCTTGGCCTGCCGGGGTCCGACCGCGTGATCGATCACGGCATGGAGTTCCTCTGGAAGCGCCACCGCGACCCGAAACAAGGCGGCTATTTCTGGGGCGTCGACGACGCGAAGGCCACGGATCCGACCAAGCAGGCTTATGGCCACGCCTTCGTCCTGCTCGCGGCGTCTTCCGCGAAAGTCGTCGGCCATCCGGACGCGGATCGCCTGCTGGCCGACGTAGCGGGCGTCCTCCACAACCGTTTCTGGGATGCCTCGGCTGGTGCGACGACGGAAGAATACGCGGCGGACTGGTCGCCGCTCGGCGCATATCGAGGCCAGAACTCGAACATGCATCTGACGGAGGCGGTGATGGCTGCCTTCGAGGCCACAGGCGACCGGACATGGCTCGCGATGGGCGAAAGCATCGCGTCCCTGATCATAGGCCGCCACGCACGCGAACAGGGTTGGCGTGTCGCCGAGCATTTTACCCCGGACTGGGAAGTCGATCGGAACTATGAGGGCGACCCGACCTTCCGTCCCGCCGGCACGACGCCGGGCCATGCGCTCGAATGGAGCCGTCTGCTTGTCCAGCTCTGGGAACTTGGTGACCGGAAGCACGACTGGCTTATCGATGCTGCCCGCCAGCTGTTCCTGAAGACCGCCGAAATCGGCTGGGACCAAAAGACAGGCGGGTTCTACTACACGCTGGACTGGCAGGACCGGCCCGCCCGCTCGGATCGCTTCTGGTGGCCGTGCGCGGAGGGCATCGGCGCTGCTGCCGTTCTGGGCGCAGTCGATACGGACCCGCGCTTCGAGCTATGGTATCGCCGGATCTGGGACTTCGTCACCAACCACATCATCGACCGGGAGAATGGCGGCTGGTTCCCGGAACTCGGTTCCGACCTCAAGCCGGTCAGCCATGTCTTCCGGGGCAAGCCCGATCTGTATCACGCGCTGCAGGCCTGCCTGATACCCCTGTTGCCGCCAGACGGCAGCATCACGCGCGGATTGCTGAAGGGGCTGCCCGCGGCGGATGCGTAGTCAGACCAGCGGCGTCGAATAGACGGGCGTCGGAATTCCCTCCATGCGCGCCTTGATCTGCATGGCCACGAATTTTGAAAAGAAGCGCTGCAGCGCAAGATTGCCGCCCTGGAACCAAAGGTTTTCCTGCGCAACCGGCTTGTACATGTTGCGCAGTTCGCCATGCCAGGGGCCGGGATCGTGACGTGTGCCTGAGCCGAGCCCCCAGCAGGTGCCGATGGCATCTGCCACCTCGCGCGACACGATCCCCGCTACGACCTCGTGCATGGACTGGAAGCCGGTCGACTGGATAATCGCGTCTGCTTCGATTTCGGAGCCGTCGGCGAAGCGTATGCCGGTGGCTGTGAGCTTCTCGATCTCGACGCCTGACTTGACCTTGATCTCGCCGTCGATGATGAGCTGCGAGCCGCCGACATCGACGTAGTAACCCGAACCGGTTCGATAGGCCTTCATCATCAGGCCGGTTTCGTCGGGACCGAAATCGAGCAGGAAGCCGGTCGCAGCGAGCTTGCTGTAGAAGTCCGCGTCGCGGGCGCGAATCCGGTCATAGAGCGCCTTCTGCTTGGCAGGCTGGAGAGCGAAGGGCGTTGCCGCCGCGATCATGTCGGCCTTGTCCACGTCGATGCCGTCTGCGACCGCCTGTTCGGAATAGATGTCGAAGGCCATGTCCATCAGCGTTTCGGAGCGCACCACGGTGGTCGCCGAGCGCTGCACCATGGTGACGTCGGCGTCCGCCTCCCATAGATCGACGCAGACATCGTGCGCCGAACTCGCACCGCCGATGACGACAACCTTCTTGCCTTTGTACCTTGCTCCGTCGAAGTACCGGCTGGAATGGATGATCTCGCCCCTGAAGTCGGCCGAGCCCGGAAGATCAATCATCCTGGGCGGGCCATAGGCGCCGGTGGCGAACACCAGTTGCGCCGGCCGCAGGACAATCTCCTTGCCGTCACGCCGGAGCGTTACCGTCCAGCGTTTCTCGGTGTCGTCGAACTTCGCGGAAACGCATTCGGTGCCGCCCCAATAGGTCAGTTCCATGACCTTGACGTACATCTCCAGCCAATCACCCATCTTGTCCTTGGGCGTGAAGACCGGCCAGTTTGCTGGGAAGGGAAGGTAGGGGAGGTGATCGTACCAGACCGGGTCGTGCAGCACGAGCGACCGGTAACGGTTGCGCCAGGAGTCGCCGGCCTTTGCGTTCTTCTCGACGATCACGGTCGGAACGCCAAGCTGCCTTAGGCGTGCGCCGAGCATGATCCCGCCCTGTCCGCCGCCAATGATGAGACAGTAGGGGTCGGTGCCGTTGGCAAAGCCGGCTTCTTCTTCCGCCCGCCGTTCGGTCCAGGTCTTGCGGGTGCGGTCGGCGCCATGGCGCACGCCCATCTGGCGGGTGAAGCCGATCTGTTCTTCGTGTCCGTCAAGTGATTGGAGGGTTGTGAGGATCGTGCGGCACTTGCCGGCTTCAAGCCTGAATATGCCTGTTCCGGTTCCCGTCTTTGTCGAGAATGTGAACCACGCCTCGATGGGCTCCGTCCCCGACCCGGATGCTGACGTCACTGCCCAGCCAGAAGGCTTCGTCCCGGCAAGCGTCGCTTCCAGCATCGCACGGATGGCAGCCTTGCCCTCCATGGTTTTGATGTTCCAGGTGAAGGCGAGGAAGTCGCGCCAGTAGCAGTCGTCGGCGAACAGCTCCAGCGTTCCTTCCAGATCCCCTTTCGCCAGCCTTTCGCTGAATGCCGCCAGCCAGAGCGAGGCTTTGGCGGAAGGTGAAGTTTCGTGCATGCAAGTTTACTCCGGTAAGCGGGGACACTGCCCCGAACAGAAATCAATCGCCAAGCGGCTCCAGAACCTTGCCCTTGCGGTGGTTCAGGACAGTGTACTTGATGCGCCTCAGCGTTTCGCGGGAATCCGGGTCGAGCCTGTAGCCAACGGCGGTTGACACGAGGTCGATGATCGCGAGGAACGCGTAGCGCGATGCCGTTGGTTTTAGGGGATCGGGAAACTCGGGGACGTCGACCGTCAGCGCTATGTCTGCTTCGGCCGCAAGGTCGGAGTCCGGCGCGGTGATCGCGATCGTCTTGGCCCGATAGTGTTTGGCGAGAGTCACCGATTCGACGACCTCGCGGGTGCGCCCCGTGCTCGAGATCGCGATCACGACGTCGTTGGGCTTCAGTGTCGAGGCTGTCATTTTCATGACGTAGGGGTCGGAGTAGGCCGAAACGACCACTCCATAGCGAAAGAGCCGGTTCTGCGTTTCCTGGGCCAGCGCTGTGGAACTGCCGCCAAGGCCAAAAACCACGACCTGATGCGCGCTCGCAATCAGTTCGCCGCAACGTACGATGTCTGCGGGTTCCACGCTTCGCTCGACAAGGCTGAGCGCCTTTCGCGCCTCGCCGAACACGACGTTCCACAAAGGCGAACCGTCTTCGCTTGGTTCCGGGGGGGGCAGGGGCGACAGATACAGTCTGCCGACGACCACGCTCTGCGCCAGTTTCAGCTTGAAATCACGAACGCCGTCGCAGCCTATGGCGCGGCAGAACCGGGTGACCGTGGGTTCGCTTACATCGGCGCGCCGGGCGATCTCCGCGTTCGAGGCATCCACCGAAAAGGTCACGTCGGCGAGAACCACATCCGCGACGCGGCGCTCGGCAGGCCGCAACTCCCCGTAGGAATCCCTGATCTGCGAAAGGATGTCGGGGATATGCTGTGAATAGGACTCGTTCTTGTCCTCGGCGCGTTGGCGATCAGCTTTCCCAGCAGTTTGATCGAGCACACTGTCGGTCATGGCTTGTCTCACCTGCTCCCTCAAAGATGCAGACTCCGAACTTTCAGGAGAGAATGTAGGAAACTTACATGCAAAACAAGCGAAGAAACGGCTGAAAAGAGGGATTTTTCAAAATTATCTGGTTTGCTGATCTGTAAGCTTGACTCCATAAGTCGGATAGTTACACACTTAAGGAAATCGCAACAGTCCGCTTCAACGAGGCTGTAAACGACGTCGATCAGGGGACGGCGAGTGGAATGACAGGCGGCAATTCAGGCCATCCAAAGCTGCGGGTGAAAGGTGCGACCAAGGTTTACCAAACCCGGTCGGGCGACCTGCTAGCGATCGACCGCTGCTCGCTGGATATCCAGGAGCGCGAGATCGTTTCGATCGTCGGCCCGTCCGGCAGCGGCAAGACCACGCTGCTGTGGTGCATGTCCGGCCTGCATCACTTGACGGCTGGTGAAGTTTTGCTCGACGGCAAGCCGGTGGACGGACCTACCAGCCAGATCGGCATGGTCTTTCAAGAGGCCAACCTTCTGCCGTGGCGCGATCTGGAATCGAACATCAATTTCCCGTTCGAGATCATGGGGACGAAGCCCGATCGCGTCTGGGTCGACGAGTTGTTGAACCGTGTCGGGCTTGAAGGCTTTGGCGGCAAGTTCCCGCGCGAGCTTTCAGGCGGCATGCAGCAGCGCGCGGCGCTTGTGCGTGCGCTGTCCTACAAGCCTTCCGTTCTTCTGATGGACGAGCCGTTCGGCGCGCTCGATGCGTTTACGCGCGAAGAGATGAACAGGCTGGTCGAGGAGATCTGGCTCGACAGGCCGACGACCATTGTCCTGATTACCCACTCGATAGAAGAGGCGATCTTCCTGTCGGATCGCATTGTCGTGATGAGCCCGAGGCCGGGCAGGGTCGCGAGCATCCACAAGGTGGATTTCCCTCGTCCGCGCTCGATCGAGATCATGTCGACCAAGGAAGTGTTTGACCTCACCAACACGATCAAGATGGAAATCATAAGCATGCAGCAGCGCGGCCCGGCCAAACCTCGGGCCGAAGCGATCCAGCCTGCTGCGGAGTAAGCGAAGTGAGCGAGACCGACGCAATTCCAGAGTTCAAGGCCGGTCACACCGCTGGCGGCGATGTCGGACTGAACAACATGTCGGCCCTTACGTCGGGGCCGGGCATCAAGTCGTTCGGCGAGGTTCTGGCCATTATTATCGTCGCCGTCATCATCATCGGCGGCACGGAGCTGTTGCTGCACATCTTCGAGGTGCCGCAATACGTGCTGCCGAAGCCAAGCCAGATCGCGGTAGCGCTGGTTACCGAGTTTCCGCTCATCGCGCCACATCTTGGGCACACGCTGGTCGAGCTGCTCGCGGGCTTTGCGATTGGCGCGACGGTCGGGCTCGTTCTGGCCGCCGTCATCACGCAGTTTCCCTTCGTGGAGAAGATTGTCACTCCTTACATCCTCCTGCTGGTGACGACGCCGATGCTGGCGCTCGTGCCGCTCCTCATCCTGCGCTTCGGATTCGGCTACGAGCCGCGCATCATCGCCGTCGCGCTGGCCTCCGGTCCGATGGTGATGATCAATGCCGCGACCGGCTTTCGTCGTGTCGATGCGGGCAAGATTGCGCTTGCCCGTTCCTACGGCGCCTCGACCTTCCAGATATTCTGGAAAGTGCGCGCGCCGATGGCGCTGCCGATGATCTTCGTCGGCCTGATGGTCGGCTCCATCTTCGGCCTGCTGACAGCGGTCGGTGCCGAAATGGTTGGCGGCGGCTTCGGCCTCGGCAACCGCCTGACGTCCTATTCGTCGATGATCCAGATGCCGCAATTCTTCGCGGTGGTCCTGATCCTCTCGATATTGGGCATTCTCATCTACGTGCTCTTCTTCCTGCTGGGGAAGAAGTTCGCGAGCTGGGAGGCCTGAACCAGACCTGCTGCCGGGAGGAATGGCATCAGGAACAGACCAAAGAAACGAACATCATAAGGGGTAGCTGAAATGATGAATCGCCGTATCTTCCTGCAGGTTTCCGCCGCCGGCGTCGTGACTGCCACGACGCTCGGCCGTACTCGCCCGGCAAGCGCCGAGGCCTATTCGAAATTCACCTGGATCTCGCCGCGCGGCACGCTCGAAGTGCTCGACGACTATCCCTTCTGGATCGGCAAGAAGATGGGATATTTCTCCAAGGACGAGTTGGGCATCGACGTCGACATGCAGCCCGGTCCGTCTGACGGCACCGCGACCGTCAAGTTCGTCGATGTCGGCCAGGCCGACATGGGCTTCCCGTCACCCGGCGTGTTCTCGTTCGCGCTTGAGAACGGCATGAAGCTCAAGTCGGCCTTCCACATGGGCGCCAAGGACACGTTTAGCCTCGCCTTCCGCAAGGGAGAGGGCACGAACGACCTGAAGACGCTGGAAGGCAAGACCATCCTTCTCGGTTCTGCCGCTTGGCAGTCGATCGTCGATCCGATGCTCGGCGTTCAGGGCGTCGACATTACCAAGGTGAAATATGTGGAGGCCGGCTGGCCGACATGGGCAACTGCACTGAAGGCAGGGCAGGGCGATGCCGCGCTGTCGTGGGAAGGCCTGCGCGCCGAATGGATCGGTAGCGGTCTCGACTTCGAATACTGGCTCGGCGTGCAGCGTTCGCCGCTCTTCGCGAACACCTTCGTCGTGCGTGCTGCCGATCTGGACGATCCGGACAAGAAGGCCTTCCTCGACAAATATCTGCGTGGATGGGCCATGGGTCTCGAGTTTGGCTACCAGAACCCGCGCGCTGCCGTGGAAGCCGTGTTCGAGCAGTTCCCGACACTTGCTACGAACATCGGTCCGGAGCTGGGCGTCACCTCGATCCTGCAGCAGATCGCCGTGTTCCGTGGCGACATGGACAAGCGTGCTGGCTGGGGCGACCACAACATGGCCCAGTGGCAGACCTTCTTCGACGAAATCTACAAGCTCAAGCAGGTCTCGAACCCGATCAAGGCCGAGGACGTCTGCTCCAACGCCTGCATCGCGGCTGCCAACGACTTCGACCATGCCAAGGTCAAGGCCGACGCCGACGGCTACAAGCTCAGCGACGCCTTCGCCGCGATCGACGTCGAGAAGGTCAAAGCACACCTCTACGATCAGGCCGTTCCGGGCTGATCCAGCCTAAAGCAAAGTCAATGCGGGCGGCGACAAGCCGCCCGCAACCGGTGAACATCAGGGGAGGGCCGGATGGCCGACAAAGTCAGAGTTCTTGTCGTTGGGCTGGGCAACATGGGTGCCTCTCACGCCAGCGCCTATCATCGCAATCCGGGCTTCGAGATCGTCGGGCTGGTGAGCCGGACGATCAAGTCGAAGAAGCTTCCCGACGAACTGGCAGGTTATCCGCTTTTCGAAAATTACGACGAGGCGCTGGCCGCGACAAAGCCCGACGCCGTGTCCATCAATACATGGCCGAACACGCACGCCGAATACGCCATGAAGGCGCTGAACGCCGATGCGCATGTCTTCATGGAAAAGCCGCTGGCCACCAATATCGAGGATGCCGAGGCGGTTGTGAAGCTCGCCCGCGAGAGGAACAAGAAGCTCGTGCTCGGCTATATCCTGCGGGTGCATCCGAGCTGGGTGAAGTTCATCGAGCTGGGCAAGACGCTGGGCAAGCCTCTGGTCATGCGCCTCAACCTCAACCAGCAAAGCAACGGCCCGGCATGGTCCTGGCACAAGAACCTGATCGACAGTCTCATCCCGATCGTCGATTGCGGTGTGCACTACGTCGATGTGATGTGCCAGTTGACTGACGCCAAGCCGGTGCGCGTCCACGGCATTGGCGCGAAGCTTTGGGAGGATGCCGCCAAGCAAAATTACGGTCATCTCCACGTGACCTTCGATGACGGGTCGGTCGGCTGGTACGAGGCCGGCTGGGGCCCGATGATGAGCGAGGAAGCCTTCTTCGTGAAGGACGTGGTCGGCCCCAAGGGTGCTGTGTCCATCGTTCCCGGCCACTCGGAGGGCAAGGACCAGCTGGCAGACGTTTCTGACTCCGCCGACATCGACCGCCATACCAAGACCGACGCGATCCGCTACCACCACGCGGAAGTCGGGCCGGACAAGAACTTCGTCAAGAAGGACGAGATGTTCAACATGACGGACGAGCCCGGCCACCAGGAACTCTGCGATCGCGAGCAGGCCTTCTTCCTGAAAGCCATTAGGGAAGACCTCGACCTGACCGAGTCCATGGATGCGGCGGTGAACAGCCTGCGCATCGTGCTCGCCGCGGAGCAGTCGATTAACGAGAAGCGCGTCGTCGAACTGGCCTGAGCCTAGTCAGCATCCCATCGACCAGCGGAGCGGGCTTTCGGCCCGCCCGATGCCGGCCGAAACAACCGGAGAAAAATCGATGAGCGAATCGGCAGCCGAGCAAGACTACGATCTTGTGCTCGCGGGTGGCCGTGTCCTCGATGAGCGCAACGGCGTCGATGGCGTCTTGGACGTTGCGGTGAAGCATGGTCGGATCGCCGCCGTGGGGCAGAACCTCGCGGCGCGAGGCAGACGCGTCGAGAATGTCAGCGGCGCCATCGTCACTCCCGGCCTGATCGACATCCACACGCACGTCTATCACAAGGCGACGTCGCTCAGCGTCGATCCGGGCTTCATCGCGCGGCGTTCGGCTACCACAACCATGGTTGATGCAGGAAGCGCCGGCGCCGGAAACTACGATGGCTTCCGCGACTACGTTATGACGCATTCGCCCTATCGCATCTTCGCGTTCCTCAACATCTCGTTCCCGGGCATCTTCGGCTTTGACAAAGGTGTGTCGATCGGCGAGGCAACTCTGCGTCACATGCTGCCGGTCGACCGCTGCGTCGCCAAGATCGAGGCGAACCGGGATCGTATCATCGGCGTGAAGGTGCGTATCGGCGGGCCTGTCACCGGCGAACTCGGCCTCGGTGCGCTTGAGCTTGCGCTGGAAGCCGCCAACGCCGTCGGCCTGCCGCTGATGACGCATATCGGGACCGCGCCGCCGAGCTACGCCGATGTCGTCTCGATGCTGCGCCCCGGCGACATCCTGACCCACTGCTTCCGTCCCGCGCCGAACTGCGCTCTTGGAGACGACGGTAGGGTTCTTCCTGAGGTACGGGCTGCGCGCGAACGTGGCGTTCTTTTCGATATTGCACACGGCATGGGCGCGTTCGGCTACGAAACTACGGAAGGTGCGTTGAACGATGGCTTCAAGCCCGACCTGATCTCGTCCGACGTGCATGTCATCGCGGTCGAAGGTCCCGGCTACGACCTGCTGCATACGATGAGCAAGCTTTTGAATTGCGGCCTGTCGCTACCCGAGGTGGTCGGCATGTCAACGAGCCGCCCGGCGCTGGCAATCCGCAAGCCGGAGCTCGGCCATCTCGGTGTCGGCGCGCCAGCCGACATAACTGTCCTGCGGCAGGTCGACAGCGACTATGTATTCGAGGATGTGGTCGGCACCAAAAGGCCGGGGAACACGCTGTTGCAGCCGGTTTCCGTCTATCTCGGCGGCAAACCGATGGAAGTCGCACGCCGGCCCTTCGAAGAGCCGTTCATTCTGGGCGGCTCCTGCTGCGGTCACCATTCTTGAGGGGAGAAACGGTGAGCTACAAAGCCATATACACCTATGCCTGGGACCTAGCCGAGACCGGCGTTCCTGCCGCGACCAAGGAATTCCGCGACCTCGGCCTCGATACCGTGACGATCGCGGGCAGCTATCACGCAGGCAAGTTCATTCGGCCCCATGGCAAGGCGGGCAAGGTCTATTTTCCCGACGACGGCACGGTCTATTTCAAGGCCGATTCTTCGCGTTATGGGGCGATCAAGCCCGTTCAAAACGGCCCGCTCGGCGAACGAGACATGCTGCGCGAACTGACCGAAGACGGCAGCATGGCTGTAAACGTCTGGCTGGTGCTGCTGCACAACACGCGTCTGGGCATGGCGCATCCGGACTCGGTCGTGCGCAATGCCTTTGGCGACCCCTATTTCTACAATCTCTGTCCCTCGGCCCCGAACGCACGAGCCTACGCGGTCGGGCTGGCAAAGGATGTGACGCAAAGCTACCCGGTTCGGGGCATCTCGGTGGAGGCTCCCGGCTTCACGCCATACGCGCATGGCTACCACCATGAATTCGCGCTGATGAAGTCCAACAAGTGGTTGGAGAACATGCTCGGCCTTTGTTTCTGCGAGCATTGCCTCGCCGGAGCAGAAGCGCAGGGCATTGATGCGCATCGTTTCAAGGCGGAAGTGGCCGGCGACGTCAGCGCTTATCTCGACAGCGATATCGATTATCCCGACGACATGGCAGCCGCTTTCTGGCAGGCGGACGTGGCAACGAACGGCAACCTGCGCGCCTATCTCGATTTCCGCGCCGACGTGGTGACATCGCTGATCGCCGAAATCCGCGCCGCCGTGCGTCCGGATGCCGATGTCGCAGTCATCCCATCGGTCGCGCGGCCGACGGGCGGCTGCTGGTACGAGGGGAGCGATCTGGCGGCGCTCGCCGAGACCGCGGGGATCATCGAGGGGTGCTTCTATGAGCCCGCAGCCGCGCGCGTAACAGCCGATCTGTTCGACATCAGGCGAAGGCTGAAAGGCAAGGGCAAGCTGCGCGGAATCCTGCGCCCTTCGCACCCGGACATTTCGAACAAGGGCGGGTTCCTCGAAGCCGTCGCGTCGCTGCGTGCCGGCGGCGTTGACGAACTCGCCTTCTACAACTGGGGCCATCTGCGTCGGGCAAACTTGGGCTGGATCGGTGACGCCCTGCGAGGTGCGGCATGAGCGGGCAATTTGCGGGCAAGACGGTTGCGATAACCGGAGCGGCCGGCGGCATCGGCCAATGGCTTTGCCGCTTCTTCGGACGCGAGGGCGGAACGATTGCCGCGCTCGACCGTAGCGACAAGGTGAACGATCTTGTCGCCACCCTGGGAGCCGAAGGCATCTGGGCCAAGGCGGCGGTCGCCGACATTGCCTCCGCAGAAGCGGTGAAGGCGGCTTTCGACGGTTTCGGCGATGTCCATCTCCTGATCAATAATGCCGGCGTCTCGCGGCATCCGACGCTCGCAGTCACCGACCCCATGGGATGGGAGGCCGACATGGCCTCCAACCTCAATGGCGCTTGGGCCTGCGCTCATGCGGTCCTGCCCCAGATGGTGCAGCGCCGGTCAGGCAACATCGTCAATGTCGGTTCGGTCAACGGGCTGTCGGCGCTTGGCGATCCCGCCTACAGCGCGGCGAAAGCCGGCATGGTCGCCATGACCAAGGCGATCGCCATGGAGTACGGCCGCTACGGCATCCGCGCCAACTGCGTGCTGCCGGGCACGGTGCGTACGCCGATCTGGGACGAGCGCAAGGCCAAGGACCCGAACGTGCTGAAGCAGCTGGAGCGCTGGTACCCGCTCGGCCGCATCGTCGAGCCCGACGAGGTCGCGCGGGTCATCGCCTTTCTGGCATCGGATGCAGCCAGCGCTGTCACTGGCGTCGCGCTTCCCGTGGATTGTGGGTTGACCGCCGGCAACATCGTGATGGCGCGCGAACTCACGCTGGAAGATTTCTGAGTCGGAATTCTGAGGAGGGGAGCACATGGATCGTCTGCGGATAGGTGTCATCGGTCTGGGCTGGTTCGGCGAAATCCATGCCGAGACGATATCGGGAATTCCGAACCTGGAACTCGCCGCACTTTGCACGCGCACGCCAGACAGGCTCGCGGCCATGGGCGAGAAGTTCGGTGTTAAGAAGCTCTATCGCGACTACAACGATCTGCTCGCCGATCCCGATATCGATGCGGTGTCCGTCTGCACCATGTGGGACCAGCACAGGGAGCCGGCGATTGCCGCGCTGAAGGCCGGTAAGCATGTCTTCCTCGAGAAGCCAATCGCCTCTACCGTCGAGGACGCCAAGGCCATCACTGCCGCTTCCAAGGGCGCGAAGGGCATCCTCTTCATCGGCCATGTCGTGCGCTTCAATCCGCGTTACCGCATGGCCAAGCAGGCGATCGACGAGGGGCGCATCGGCAAGATCGTCGCGATGTCCTCGCGCCGCAATATCCCGGCCGCCTGGACACCGACCATCCTCAACAAGATCGGCCCGATCGTCGGTGACGCGATCCATGACACAGACATCATGCTGTGGTTCACGGGTGACCGCGTCGTCTCGACCTACGCCCAGACGACCGATGTGCGCGGGCTGAAATTCCCCGATATTGGTCAGACGATGTATCGCTTCGCCGGTGGCGCGACCGCGACGCTGGAAACCGTCTGGTGCATGCCGGAAAAGACGCCGTTCGACATCGACGAACGTATGTCGATCATCGGCACCGAGGGCATCATCCATGTACAGGACACGTTCCCGAATCTCGGCATAGTCGACGGCAACCGCCTGCATTCGCCTGACACAACCTACTGGCCGATGTTCAACGGCGTGCGCGGAGGGGCGCTCCGCGACGAGTTCACCTATTTCACCGATTGTGCGATCAACAGAAAGTCGGTGACGATTGGCACGCCGGAGGATGCAACTGCCGCATTGCAAGCGACGCTCGCAGCCGAGCAGTCCGCGCGGACTGGCGACGTGGTGAGGATCTGATGGCGCTCGAATATGAATTCGACCATGTCGGCATCACCACGACCGAGCCGCAGCCGCAGGAGGACTGGGTCGAAGCCAGCAAGATCTGGGTCACCAATCCGCGTAACCATCCCGAGCACATCGAGTTCCTACGCTACCGCGAGGACAGCACAGTGCCGGATGCCGTGCGCTACAGTCCGCACGTCGCCTACCGCGTGAAAGACCTGAAACCCCACATCGAGGCCGAAGGCGTGGAGATCCTGATCCCGCCATTTGTTGTTGGCGATTTCCTTGAAGTCGTTTTCGTGCGCAAGCACGGCATGGTTTTCGAGTATATGCGCTACCTGAAGGACGGCTGGTTCGGAAACTAGCTGGACATGCCTGCGCAGGAAGGAATGCCATGACGGATTTGCCGGACGCCGTACTTTCACGGCTGGAGCCTCTCGACCGGACGCTGGAGACGTTGGAAACCCCGTCGGTGCTGATCGACGCGGATATTGCTGATGCCAATCTGCGTCGCTGGCAGGAGCGCTGTGACAAGGCGGGCCTTGCCAACCGCCCGCACATAAAGACGCATCGCTCCGTCGCATGGGCGCTGCGCCAGGTCGAGCTCGGTGCGAAGGGTATCACCGTGCAGACGGTGGGCGAGGCCGAGGTCATGGCCGACGCCGGCATCGAGGATTTGTTCCTGACGACGATGACTTTCGGCGCGGCCAAGCTGGCGCGGCTGGGTGAAGTGGCGAAGCGCGCTGACCTTGCCGTGGTGGCCGACAGCCGGGAGGCGGTGAATGCAGTCGCGGGCGCGGCCAAGTCGGCTGGCGCGACTATACGGGTTCTGGTCGAATGTGAGACCGGGGCAGGGCGCTGCGGCCTTGCCCACCTCGACGAGATAGCTGAACTGTCCAAATATATCTCGGGTCGCGAGGGCCTGATCTTTGGCGGCCTGATGACCTACCCCGCGGCCGGCAAGCGCCTGCGGGGCGAGCAATTGCTGCAGGGCGCGATCGCCGCATGCAAGGCGGCCGGGCTTGATGTGCCAACAGTCTCTTCCGGCGGCAGCCCGGACATGTGGCTGGATGATGGGCTTGCGCCGGTCACGGAATATCGCGCAGGCACCTATATCTACAATGATCGCTCGTTGTTGACGCGCGGCACCGCAACTCCTGAACAATGCGCGATGACGGTGCTCGCGACTGTCGTCAGCCGGCCCACGCCGGATCGCGCCATCATTGACGCCGGCTCCAAGGCGCTGACGTCCGACCTGCTCGGCCTCAATGGTTACGGCATGGTGCAAGAGTACCCGGAAGCGGTCATCTACCAGTTGAACGAGGAGCACGGTCTGGTCGATGTGTCCAAATGTGCGACGCCTCCCAAGGTTGGCGACCGGGTTCACATCCTGCCCAACCACACATGCGTCGTCTCGAACCTCTTCGACCGCATGTTCGTCGTGAGCAATGGCAAGCTTGTCGGAGCGCTTCCCGTGGACGCGCGCGGCAAGTCGAACTGAAAGGAAAGACAATGACCAGACAGCATTTCGGAACATCTCACGTCCCGCTATCGCCCGCCGTGCGTGCAGGCGATTTTGTCTATGTCTCGGGACAGGTGCCGGTCGTCGATGGCAAGATCATCGAGGGCGGCATCGGCGAGCAGACGAAGCAGGTTCTGGAGAACATCTCGGCCGCGCTAAAGCTGGCCGGGTGCGAACTCTCCGACGTGGTCAAGACGACGGCCTGGCTCAAGCACGCCGAGGACTTTGCGGGCTTCAACGCAGCTTATGCCCCGTTCTTCCCAGCGAATCCGCCCGCCCGCTCCACGGCGGAATCGCGCCTCATGATCGATATCCTCGTCGAGATCGAGGCCATCGCCTACAAGCCGCTATGAGGCCCGGGGTTTTTGCCCCGGATCGTGATTTCGCTCGATAGAGAAGTTCTTGCTGGACGCGCTCAGATCGTCCAGCCGCCGTCGATGTTGTAGGCCTGCCCCGTCGTGTAGGTGGCCCCGGCCAAATAGACGGCGAGATCGGCGATCTCCTCCGGCGTGCCGATGCGGCCAATCGGCTGGCGTGCAATGAACGCCTTCTTCGCCGCTTCATAGTCGCCCTGCGCGCGCAGACGATCGTCGAGCGAGGGGCTTTCTACCGTACCCGGGCAGATGCAGTTGCAGCGAATGTTCTTGCCGACATAGTCGGCCGCGACCGCCTTGGTGAGGCCGATGACCGCCGCCTTCGACACGCCGTAGGCGAACCGGTTCGGCACGCCCTTGATGCTGCCTGCCACCGAGGCGATGTTGACGATCGCGCCGTCGTTTCGCTCGATCATCGCAGGCAGGACCGCGCGGATGGTACGGATCATGGATCTGACATTGAGATTGATCGCGAAGTCGAAATCGTCGTCCTTCATTTCGAGGATAGTGCCGGCATGGACGAAGCCGGCGCAGTTCGCCAGCACATCGACATTGCCGATACCGTCGACAAATGTCTTTACCGCCTCGTCGGAGAGCACGTCCAGTTTGGCGGCGGTGATGTTCTTTTCACCACCGATCTCGTTCAGCTTCACGAGATTGACGTCGGTCGCGTGAACGATCGCGCCGGCTTTCGCAAAGGCAAGAGCGGTTGCCCGGCCGATGCCCTGTGCTGCGGCGGTGACGAGAACGGTTTTTCCGGTGAGATGGCTCATGACGATTCCTGTTTCCTGTTGCCGCGAGGCAGGCCGCTTCCCGGCACATTCCGCAAGCGGCAGCGATCTCTATGTCTTCTCGCGGCGCTCGACAATGGCGATGTCGCGTGGCTGCAGACCGTGCCTCGTCAATCCACGTGGAACACGTTTTCCATCTGCGCCCACCACTCGCCTTCCTTGCGCGTCGCGAGCGGCGCCTGCATTGGCTCGCAGATGGTCCACCACTCCTGCGTCTTGGGGTCGGCAGCCATTTTCGCCGTGTCGGCCGCCCAGTCCGTTCCGTGATATTCGAAATAGGCGAAGAGCAGGTTTTCGGGCTCTTTCAGGAAGATTGTGTAGTTCCTGATGTTGCACGCGGCGATCGTCGCCAGCACCTCCGGCCAGACATCCGCGTGTATTCGCTTGTATTCGGCTATTGCCTCCGGCTTGATGCCGAGCACGCTTCCCATACGCTGCATAACGTCCTCCCTATTTGACGATCGTTTTTTCGAACTCGGCGATGCTGAGCTTCTTGAGCTTGTCCCAGTCCCAGTCGATGCCGATGCCGGGCTCCGTCGGCGCGTAGCCGTAGCCGTCGACTATCTTCATGCGCTTGCCGGTCAGCTCATCCAGCTGCGGAATGTATTCGACGTATTTTCCGTTCTGCACGGCGCAGGCCAGGCTGACATGCAATTCCATCAGGAAATGCGCGCTGACCGGCATGTCGAACGCTTCCGCCGCATGCGCGACCTTCAGCCATGGGGTGATGCCGCCGATGCGGCCCACATCTACCTGCACGATGCTACACCCGCCCTTCTGCATGTATTCGCGGAAGTGGCGGATCGAGTAGAGGGACTCGCCAACGGCAATTGGCGTCGACGTCGATCTGGACAGGCGCACGTGCCCGTCGATGTCGTCGGCGGGCAGGGGCTCCTCGATCCATGCAAGGTCGATCTCGCGCAGGCGGTCGGCACGGCGAATCGCCTCGTCGACCGTGAAGCCCTGGTTGCAGTCCGTCATGATCTCGTATTCGTCGCCAAGCGCTTTGCGCATCGCCGCCAGCCTGGCAAAATCCTCGGCGCCGGTGGGCTTGCCGATCTTGACCTTGGAGCCGCGGAAGCCCTTTTCCTTCGCCTGCAGGGCATCGTCCACCAGCGCCTGCGGTTCGATGTGCAGCCAGCCGCCTTCGGTCGTGTAGAGCGGCGCTTTCTCCTTGGCGCCCCCGGCGAGCTTCCACAGCGGCAAGCCCTGTTTTTTCGCGCGCAGGTCCCAGAGCGCGGTATCGATGGCCGCAAGCGCGATGGAGGTGATCGCGCCGATGGTCGTCGCGTGCGTGGCGAATTCCAGCTTGTGCCAGATCGCCTCGATCATGTCGGCGTCGTCGCCGATGATCCGGGGAGCCAGGTGATCGGCGAGGAGCCGCATGACGGACGATCCACCGGTGCCGATCGTATAGGAATAGCCAGTGCCGCTCGCCCCGTCCGAATCCGTGATTGTGACGATCGGGGTTTCCTGGCTGACGAAGCTCTGGATCGCGTCGGTGCGCTTGACCTTCGGTACGAGGTCGACCATCCGGAGTTCGACTTTTTCAATCTTCGCCATGGCTCCCCCTCAGCGTTCGGTTCTATGGATCAGGCGGCAGGCCAACCGGCTCACCTTGCCGCAACGGTCCAGGCTAGGCTCGTACCCAATCGTCATCAGTGAATTCAAGAAAAACCAGCATCGCGCGCCCTGCTCGATGCAAATTCGCAGCTGTTTTCCGAACCGAGCGATTATGCATCCTCGAACAAGGGCGCGATCTCCATCTGCGGGACGAGAACGAGTCCCTTGTCGGTGATGCGGATTTCAGGAATGACCGAAAGGGGGATGAGGTTGAAGCCCATGTAGGGAATGGAGCAGCCGGCGGCTTCCCATTCCTTTTTCAGCACCTTCATCTCGTCCGCCACGACGGTCACGCGCTTGTCCGAAAGCAGCCCGGCGATCGGCAGTTCGACCATCGCCGTCACCTTGCCGTCGGCAACGACACAGACGCCGCCCTGCGTCTTCTCGATAGCCTCGATGGCGACATGCATGTCGGCTTCGTTGACGCCGGCGACGATGATGTTGTGGCTGTCGTGACCGACCGAGGAAGCAACCGCGCCGCGCTTCAGGGCGAAGTTCGAGAGCAGTCCGTGCGCGACATTGCCTGATGACTTGCCGTGGCGCTCGACCACGCTGACGAAGCAAAGCCCATGTCTGTCGAAATGGCTCTGCCAGTCGTTGGCGGGTTCGAGCCTGATCTTCTCGTGGCCAAGCGTGATTCCGGGCAGTTCCGTCCTGATCGCGTTCACTGTCACCGATGCAGTCGGCAGATCGGGCGTCAGCTTCAATGCCTTGGGCAGCCTCACCGTATGATAGGCGGCCTCTGGGTAGCGGTAGCGGGTCGAAAGCTCTTTATCGAGCAGCGACGTGACCTTCTTGCCCTCGACAACGAGCTCGCCGCCATACCACGTGTTCACCGGCTTCATGGCGTCGTCGAGCAGCACGAGGTCGGCGCGGCGTCCGCCGCCCATGCCGCCGATCTCGCCTTCCGCGCCGAAGCGGGTCGCGCCGTGCAGCGACCCCATGCTCCACGCCTTTTCCGGACTCATGCCGGCCTTGATCGCCTCGCGCACAACCCAGTCCAGGCCGAAGGCGAGCAGGTCATCCGCATCGCGATCGTCGGTGCAGACTGCGACGCGCTTGTGCGATGCGCCGAGCTCGGTGATCGTCTTGATCGCCTGCGGCAGGCTGTGCCACGGCGTCGTCGGCGGCCCGCCGCGCAGGAAGATCCAGATTCCGGCCTCCAAAAGGTCATCGGCGATCTCGCGGTCGATCGCCTCGTGCGTGTCGGTCACGCCTGAAGCCGCATAGGCCGAGACGAATTCCCGGCCGTAGACATGCCCCGAAACAGGCCGGCCACGCTCTAGCGCCGCCGCAAGGATGGCGTGGCTGCGCTCGTCGCCCATCGCCACCGGCACGAAGTCCATCTTCTCGCCGAGCGCGACCGCCTCCGGCCACTTATCGAACAACGCGGCGATCTTTGCGGGCGTCAGGTCGCCACCGGCCGTTTCGAGTTGCGGCGACGTGGCCGGCACGGTGCTCGGCACCGTCAGGAAGATTGACAGGGGAGCTTCGCGCGCGTCCTCCAGCATGGCTTCGACGCCAGCCACGTCCATGACGTTGCCGATCTCGTGGCTGTCGCAGAAGATTGTCGTGGTGCCGTTCAGCAGCGCGGCTTCCGCATAGGCGCAGGCGGTGACCATGCTCGATTCGATGTGGATGTGCGGATCGACCAACCCGGGCGCGATAATGCCGCCCTTGGCGTCGTAGCGCTCGGCGCCGCCGCGATGGGTGCCGGCCGGCTTCACCGCCGCAATGCGGCCGCCCGAAATCCAGACTTCGCGCTCCGGAAGAATGCGCTCGGAATAGGTCGACAGGACGCGCGCACCTCCGATCACCAGATCGGGTTCCGCCGAACCCATGGCGACAGCCGCCAGCTTCCTTGTCATCGTCGACAGCGGTTGGACGGAGAAGCGCGTCAGTTTACCCATCTTTGAACTCCCTGGTTGGCGTATCGCAATACACCCTGCGAATCGCTCAATGATAGTCCGGTATTCCCGGCATCGTCAGGAACCCCGGAATTTCGCGGAATCGCCGAGCCCAGCGCCGCAGCGCGGGATACTCGTCATGGTCGACGCCGAAATCGCGGCTGAGCGCAAAGGACGGGAAAAGCGCGATGTCCGCTATGGTCGGCTTGTCGGTCGCAAACCATTGGATGCCCTCGAAGCCACGCGCTGTCATGTGGTCGTCCATGATCCGCAGGGCCTTGCGCGCGCTTCTGCGCAAAACCTTCTCATCTCCGGGCGCGCCGAACAACGCATACGCCCGCGCCGCCACGGCAACAGATAACTCGCTGGAGGCGAACACCAGCCATTGCATGACGCGAGCGAAATCGGTTCTGCTTCCGGGAAGCCATGTTGCGCCGGCATCGTGGGCGTTCGCCAGATGCGCCAGGATCGCCTCCGCGCCCGACATGGTCAGTTGGCCGTCTTTGAGGATCGGCAGGCTCCCGGCGGGGTTCAGCGCGAGCAGGGGTGGCGACAGATGTTCCTTTCCGGGATAGGCGTTGACCGCAACCGTCCCGTGCTTGATGCCGATCATCGAGAGTGCGATACGGACCTTGTAGCAGTTCTCGTCCAGATCGTAGTTGTAGAGCATCACGCCGGACATCAAACGGCCTCCGCCCGTGTCGCCGTCGCCCGGCTTTCCGCCATTTGGCGTAGCAATGTCGTCCAGCCGAGGTAATGGGCCTGTCCCGCGCCCGCATAGACCGAAGCCGGTCCCTCGATCACCAGATGCAGTGCGGCACGGCTTTCGCCAAGCGCCTGAATGCCGGCGAGCAGGCTTTCGTCGGTAGTCGATATGCGCCAGAGATTTTCTGCCGCCGCTGCGATCGAGGTTTCGCCTTCGCCTGTAAAGGGCAAAGGGAGGTTGGCGCGCAGAACATCGAGAAGCGTGTGGACGTCCACATCGACATAAAGGCTGCGGACCGGGACGACTTGACCCGGACCGACTGGCGGGGCAGACCGATGCGCTTCCGGTTCGATGTTTGCCCAGATCATGCCCATAGCCTCGACGGCGGCGAACGCCGGGACTGTGATGGTCGCGGGCACTTCGAGGTCAGGGTGGGCCGGTATGTAGCGGCATCTGCCCGTCGTGTCATACTGCCAGCCGTGGTAGAGGCAGGCGATGTGGTCACCGCGCACGAAGCCGAATGAAAGCTTCATGCCGCGATGCGGGCAGCGATCTTCCCAGACATGGGCGACGCCGCTGTTGTCGCGCCAGACGATGTATTCGCGTCCGTGGATGTGGGTTCCCGCTGAGCTTCCCGGCTCGATGGACGTGGACAGCGCTACAGGATGCCAGCCTTTGTTCATCGGCGCTGTTCCTTAGTTTCCCGACTCGATTTGGGAGCGCTCGACATCGAGGACGAGGCAGTCGATCGGACCAAGGCTGCATGCCATCTCGAATGCGTCTATGAGATCGAGTTGGCCTGAAACCGCCACGGCCACGCGGTCGACCCCCGACGATGTCACCGCCACGTCGAGGTCCAGCCGCGCCGCGCGGCGATCTACGAAGTCCAGAAAGCTCGGCTGCACGAAATGTCCCTTGAAGGACATCCGGACCGTATCCGTCACAGCCATGGCCGCGCCTTTCGGTCCGACATCATCGCCAATCTTGATGCTGCACAACATTTGCGCAGCTTGATTTCCTGTTGAATAACGCATCAATTTGCGGGTGTGCAAGCACAACCGCACCGGCGTTCCCGGACAGGACGATCTGACTGTCGGGTTGAGCCGCGTGAGCGTAACCGCCGAGTGAGACATGACGTGACCCGAATGAAGCCGGCCGAAAAAGCGGCGCTCGACCAGTGGTATTGCGTTGATGCGCTGGACGATATCCCGCCGGGGGAAAGCGCAAACCGGCTTCTCGGCTACGATCTCGTGGTAAACCGATCTTCGCAAGGCGATTTTGCGGTCAAGCGCGCGGACACCGGCGTCCCGGCCGTGCATCGATTGCGCTACGGATATCTTTGGGTTTCGCTCGGCGATCCGGCGGGCGATGTACCTCTCATTCCGGAGGCTGATGAACCCGACAGGCGGCTCGTCATCTGCGGTGCGGTCTCGGTCAAGGCGTCAGGTCCGCGCGTCGTGGAGAACTTCCTGGACATGGCCCACTTTCCTTTCGTGCATACCGACATTCTGGGTGCCGAGCCGCATACGGAGGTTCGCCACTACACAACCGAGATCAGGCGCGACGTGGATGAGGTATGGGCGACGAACTGCGAGTTCTTCCAGCCGCAGGCTGCGCTCTCCGCAACCGGTGGCATCATGGCGCAGTACATGTACCGCGTAACGACGCCTTTCACTGTCATGCTATACAAGACCTCCCCCAATGCTGCGAACCGGTGGGACGTGATCTGCCTGTTCGTGCAGCCGCTGGACCCCGAACGCTGCCGCGCGCATCCGGTGATGTTCCTGATCGACGACGTCTCGACCACCACCGATCTCATCGCCTTCCAGCAGATGATCTTCCTGCAGGACCGCATCATACTCGAAAACCAGCGGCCGGTGCTTCTGCCTCTGGAGCCGCGCGCGGAAATCCCGACACGCGCCGACGCCTGTTCGGTCGCCTATCGTCGCTGGTTGAAGGAAAAGGGCGTCGTCTACGGCACGACCGCGCAACTTGTGTGAGAATGTCTCGAGCCTCGGGGCAGGTCGCGCGGGATCAGGCGACGATTGCCGCCGAATTGGCTCCGAACAAAGAAACCACATCCTGCGGCTTCAGGCGGACCTGAAGTCCACGCTGGCCGCCGTTCACGTAGACGAGGTCGTGCGCGAGCGCCTCGGCTTCGATGACCGTCGGAACCCTGCGCATCTGGCCGAAAGGGCTGATGCCGCCGACCTTGAAGCCGGATAGGCGCTCGGCGTCGGCAGGCTTCATCATCTCCGCAGACTTGCCACCGACCGCGGCGGCGAGCTTCTTCATCGAGACTTCGCGGTCGGACGGTATGATGACGCAGACCGGCTTGCCATCCACCTTGGTCATGAGCGTCTTCAGGACACGCGCCGGCTCCTCGCCGATCGCTGCGGCGGCTTGCAGGCCGATATGGTCGGCATCGGGGTCGTAGTCATAGGTTTGGACAGTGAAGGCGATGCCGGCGTCCGCAAGCGCCTTCGTTGCCCGTGTCGCCTTCGACATCGTTAGCTCGCCAGCGCCTGTTCCAGGTCCGCAATCAGGTCGTCGCCGTCCTCGATGCCGGCCGACAGACGGACCAGCGAATCCGAGATGCCGATCGCCGCACGCTGTTCCGCCGGAATCGACCCATGCGTCATGATCGCCGGATGCTCGATCAGGCTTTCCACACCGCCGAGGCTTTCGGCGAGCGTGAAGAGCTCGGTCCTTTCGAGGAAGCGTTTCGTGCCGGCCAGGTCGCGGTCGAGTTCGAACGAGATCATGCCGCCGAAGGCCGACATCTGCCGCTTGGCGATCTCGTGCTGCGGGTGGCTGGCAAGGCCGGGATAGATGACGCGGCGTACATCCCTGCGGCTTTCCAGCCATTCGGCGATCTTTTGCCCGTTCTGCGAATGCCGCTCCATGCGCAACGCCAGCGTCTTGATGCCGCGCAGCGCCAGAAAGCTGTCGAACGGACCGGAAATCGCGCCGACCGCATTCTGCAGGAACTTCAGTTGGTTCAGGAACTCGCCTTCCTCGCGCACGACCGCCACCCCGCCCACCATGTCGGAGTGACCATTGAGATATTTCGTCGTCGAGTGGACCACGATGTCGACGCCAAGTTCCAGCGGCCGCTGAAGGTAAGGGCTGCAGAAGGTGTTGTCGGCGACCGTGATCAGCCCCTTGCGTTTCGCCAACGCAACGATGCCTTCGAGATCAACGACCTTGAGCAGGGGATTGGTCGGTGTCTCAACCCAGAGCATGCGCGTCTCCGGCGTGATCGCAGCTTCGACCGCCGCGAGGTCGGTGAAATCCGCCAGTGAAACCTTGAGGCCGGCGCTGCGCTGGCGCACCCGGTGCATGAGGCGATAGCTGCCGCCATAGATGTCGTCGGTCGCCACCACATGCGCGCCTGCGTCGAGCAGTTCCAGCACCGTGCCGATTGCCGCCAGCCCGGACGCGAAAGCGAACCCAGCCGCGCCGCTTTCAAGGTCGGCCACCGCGCGCTCGAAGGCGAAGCGCGTCGGGTTCTGGCTACGGGCATATTCGAAGCCCTTGTGCACGCCGGGGCTTTCCTGCCCGAAGGTCGACGTCGCGTAGATCGGCACCATCACCGCGCCGGTGGTCGGGTCATGGCTCTGGCCGCCGTGGATCGTGCGCGTTGAGAAAGCCAGGCGGTTTTTGCCGGATGCGGTCATGACTTGGATCGCCTCAGATGGTTGAGCAGGTCGATGCGGGTGATGAGGCCGAAGAATTCCTCGCCGTCGAAGACGATCGCCACCTCGTTGCGGTCGAAGACCGGGAGGAGGGCGTCGAGCGTCTGGTCGGCCTGCAGCGTGTGCAACTCGGTCGCCATGGCGGTGTGGACAGGCGCGTTGAAGCGTTCCCAGCGGCCGTCATATGAGCCCTCGACGCGCGCCAGGATGTCGCTTTCGTCGATGATGCCGACCAGTCTGCCGTCCTCGATGACCGGAAGCTGCGACACATCGGCCCGGCGCATGCGTCCGTACGCGTTGATCAGGCTGTCGCCGGGGCCGACTGTGACGGTACCGCCTTCGCGGTGCGACCGGGCGACGAGGTCGCGCAGGTCGCCGTGCTGCACGCGCTCGGACAGACCCTGCTCGGCCAGCCAATAGTCGTCGAACACCTTGGACAGATACTTGTTGCCGGAGTCGCAAACAAAGGTGAGGACGCGCTTGGGCGTCTTCTGCTCGCGGCAATATTTCAAGGCCGCGGCAAGCAGCGTTCCCGACGACGACCCGGCGAGGATGCCTTCCTTCGACAGCAGGTCCCGCGCCGCCGCCATGCTCTGCCGGTCCGGGATCGAATACGCTTTCTTCACGAGCGAGAGGTCTGCGTTCGGCGGAACGAAATCCTCGCCGATGCCTTCGACGGTCCAGCTTCCGGCCTCGATCAACTCCCCGGTCTTGATCAAGGGAGCGAGCACGGAGCCGATCGGGTCGGCCAGCACCATCTCCGTGTTCGGCGAGACTTTCGCGAAGAACCTGCCAAGCCCCGAAAGGGTCCCGCCGGAGCCGACACCGACAACAACTGCATCCACATCACCACCCAGCTGTTCCCAGATCTCCGGGCCGGTGGTCGTCTCGTGCGCCAGCGGGTTGGCGGGGTTGGCGAACTGGTTGACGTAGAAGGAACCGGGCGTCTCTGCTGCGATCTCCTCCGCCATGTCCTGATAATATTCGGGATGGCCCTTGCCAACGTCGGAGCGTGTCAGGCGTACCTCGGCGCCGAGTGCGCGCAAGTGCTGCACCTTCTCGCGCGACATCTTGTCAGGCACCACGAGGATGATGCGGTAGCCCTTGGGGATGCCGACCTGCGCAAGGCCAAGCCCGGTATTGCCGGCCGTGGCCTCGACGATCGCGCCACCCTTTGTGAGCTTGCCTGTCCGCTCGGCCTCGGCGATCATCGACAGCGCGATGCGGTCCTTGATCGAGCCGCCAGGGTTCTGGCTCTCGAGCTTGATGAACAGCCTGCACAGACCGGTGTCGAATTTCGACAGTTCCACGACCGGCGTCTGGCCGATCAGGTCCAGCACCGATGCATAAGGTGGCTGCAAGCGGCTGCGCGCCGCGCCCTTGGTCGTCGTCTCGTTCATGTCAGACTCCAGACGCGGTCCTCGCCCCCGCGTGAAGGGAGATATGGCAAATCGCCGTGGCGTTCACGAGAAAAATCAATCCCGATCTCCTCGATATCGCGGTCGAATTTTCTGGCGCCACGCATGAATCAGCCTCCGCTTTCCCGCAATCCAGCATTTGGGGCGTGCTGAATGTGCTTTGTATATAGTCCGCCGCATTGCCGTTTTTCGCCAGTCATGGTTTGAACACTCCATCCGAAAAGCCTTTTGGGAGGAAGACGAATGGCAAAATGGAAGGTGGCGGGCATCAATTTTGACCACTTCCACATGGGCGACCTGCTCAGGGAAGCTTTCAACCATCCCGATGCGGAGATCGTCGGCATCTGCGATGCGGACCCCAAACGGATGCAGGGCGCGATCGACAATTTCGGCATCGCGGCGAATCGGGTCTACACCGACCCGGAAAGGTGCCTGGCCGAAACGAAGCCTGACCTCGTCATTCTCTGTCCGGCGACGGCCGAGCATGCCGTCTGGGTTGAACGGGTTGCGCCGGCTGGCGTGAACATCCTCATGGAAAAGCCCTTTGCCGCGTCCATCGCGGATGCCGATCGCATGATCGCTGCCGTGCAGAAGACGGGTAAACTGCTCGCCGTTAATTGGCCGCTCGCCTGGTATCGTTCGCACAACACCACCAAAAGGCTGATCGACGAGGGCACGATCGGCGATGTCATCGAGGTGCATTTCTACGACGGCAATCGCGGCCCGCTCTATCATCTTGCCGACAAGGTGGAGGTCAGCGACGAGGAAGTGCAGGCCGGCAAGCCGCATTCCTGGTTCTACAAAAAGGCGTCCGGTGGCGGCAGCCTGCTCGACTATGTCGGCTACGGCGTGACGCTCGGAAGCTGGTTCATGAATGGCGAGAAGCCGATCGAAGTCACCTGCATCATGGACGAGCCGCAGGGGCTTGAGGTGGACGAGCATTCGATCACCGTCTGCCGTTATGCGAAGGGCCTTTCCAAGTTCGAGACGCGGTGGGGCACTTTCACGGACCCGTGGACGACGCAGCCCCAGCCGAAATGCGGTTTCGTCATTGTCGGCACGGCGGGCACGATCGCCTCCTATGACTATGACGACCACGTCACCGTCCAGACGCGCGCCAATCGCGAGCAGTTCACCGTGCCGGCCGACACGCTCGCTGCCCCGCGTCGCGCGCCGGTCGAATACATGCTTCACCTGATCGCTTCCGGTGAAAAGATATCCGGTCCGCTCGACCCGAAGCTGTCGCGCATCGGCCAACAGATCACCGACAGCGCGGTGCTTTCGGCCCGCGAGAAGCGCACCGTGAGGCTGCTGCCATGAGCAAGGACGCTCTTCCCTCCGAAAGCGACTACGCGCTGGTCGGCAAGGCGCTGCCCGAGATCGCCGCGCCTGACCTGCCCTACAAGCCGCCGATGCCCAAGAGCTACCGGCCGAAGATCGCGCTGGTCGGGGCAGGGGGCATCTCGTTTGCCCATCTCGACGCCTATCGCCGTGCGGGGCTGGACGTTGCAGCGATCATGTCGCGTACAAAGGCGCGCGCCGAAACGCGGCGCGACGAATTCTACCCGGACGCCATCGCCACCGACGATTTCGACAGTCTCCTGAAGCGCGACGACATCGACGTGTTCGATATCACGCCGCATCCAGCCGAACGCGTACCGCTCGTCGAGGCGGCGCTAAAGGCCGGCAAGCACGTGCTGTCGCAAAAACCGTTCGTCATTGATCTCGACACCGGCGAGCGGCTTGTCGATCTGGCTGACAGGCACGGCGTCAAGCTGGCCGTCAACCAGAATGGCCGCTGGGCGCCGCACTTTGCCTATATCCGCGAAGCGGTGCGTGCGGGGCTGATCGGTGATGTGGTCGCGTCGCACACGGCCGTCCATTGGGATCATAGCTGGATCGTCGGCACGCCGTTCGAGAAGATCGACGACCTGATTTTCTTCGACTTCGCGGTGCACTGGTTCGACTTCCTGTCGAGCCTCATCGGTGCGCGGGGAACGAGCGTCTATGCTACGCGCAATCGCGCATCCGGCCAGCAGGCCAGGCCGCCTCTGCTTGCGCAGGCTATGGTGTCCTTCGAAGGCGGGCAGGCCTCGCTTGTCTTCGATGCCTCGATCAAGCATGGCCCGCTCGACACCACCTTCGTCGGCGGCACCAAGGGCAGCCTCGCCAGCACAGGTCCCAACCTAGGCGACCAGTCGGTGACGCTGACGACCGATGACGGCGTGGCCCGGCCGAAACTCGAAGGCGCGTGGTTCAACGACGGTTTCGCGGGGACGATGGGCGAGTTGCTCGTCGCGGTCGAGGAAAATCGCGAGCCGCTCAACGGCGCGCGCGGAAATCTGGACAGCCTGGCGCTCTGCTTCGCCGCGATCCAGTCGGCGCATACGGGACTGGCGGTCAAGCCGGGAACGGTGCGGAAGGTGCCGGGTCTTTAGATCGCGCCGACGGTGGAGCGCTGGTCCTCTTCCCGTTCACGGGGAAAGGATGCCGGCAGGCAGGTGACGGGGTGGCACAGAGGCCGGTTGTGTCACCCTACACCTCCAGGAATGCCAAATCACACGGCACCATCTGCGACTTCCCGTCCGCATCCTTCGCCTCGATCCCGCCATCGACCGCCTTCACGCTCGCAATCACCCCACCGCCGCTCCACGGCACCGAGCCGATGACATGGCGCACGTCCACCATGCCGTCGGGCGTCAGCGAAAGCCCCGTCGGAACACCTGCAACGTCGAGCGGGTTGGGCGTCTGGTTCATCGACACGCCGAGCATCTTGCGGTTCAGCCCTTCTTCGACGCCGAGACAGCCTGTGTGCCGACCATTCCATGGTGCGTAGTCGCGACCTCCATTGGAGAACCAAAGTTGTGTCATCGACAGACGTGCCGGGTTGCGCAGGCTGACGAACAGGTCGCCTTCCTTTTCGCGCGCCACCGTGGTCCAGCCGAGAGGGCTGCCATCAGCCTCCACACCAATAACGAAGTCCTCGTGACGGGACGCAAACGGGTACTGCGTCAGGTCAACCTCGCCGCCGGCCGCGAGCGGGAAGTGCGTGGGGTCGTTTGCCTTGGCGGGTGAGGCAAGCAGCGATCGGCCACGCGCAGGGTCGGTTTCCAGCGGCACTGCCGGCGTTTCCCACCAACGCTTCGGTGAGAAGCTCAGGCGGCCGCCATTGGGCAGCGACACCATCGCGTGGTTGGCGACTGCCATGCGATCGGCCTGCCCGCCGGTGAAGATGTGGCGTTGGTACAGGAAGGGGTGTCCATCAACCAACCGCAGTTCCTTGACGAGGTCCGCGCCCATCGCCTTGCGGTCGAGCCGGAAACGGGCGAGCGTCTCGCCGCCTTTCCGCTCGGTGCCAAGATGCGTCCATGTCGTGTTAGCCGGCCAGCCATGACCCGGAGCGTTGTCGGCCGAGGCGTCGCCGAAGGGCGCGCAGAAGAAGTCGCCGGCAAGGCCTCCGAGATGCGGCGCTGCATCCGCCGGCATCTTTTCGTTCAGCCACGGTGCCTTGTGAAGCATCGATATTGTGCGACCGTCCCGGTTGACGACAAGTTCGGGGATCATTCCGTACAACAGGTCGATCCTGACCCTTATGCCCTCTGCTTCAAGATCGATCTGGCCCATTGCCCGGCGCTCTCCCGCTTGCGATTCGACGTCCGTGTGCGACGGATTTCTAGCCGGTCGCGCGGCCGCCGACAAACAGAGCTCAGCGATTTTGGAACTAAAGTTTCATTTCTTGACTATTGGAAATTTTCGTGCGGTATTTCGAGAGTTGAAGGTCGGGAGGACTTTCGCGGATAACGCCTCGCTGTCGCACGTCTCCCGAAACATGAAGGTTTGGCATGGTCTACGCTACCGGTGACGGGATCGGTCCGAGACGTCTGCGCATCGGCATGGTTGGCGGCGGCCGCAATGCCTTCATCGGGGCTGTCCACCGCATGGCTCTGAGGCTCGATGACCGCGCCGAGTTGGTGGCGGGCGCGCTGTCTTCCGACTCCGAAAATGCGAGGCTTTCAGCCCTCGATATCGGCATCGCCGAGGATCGCGCCTATGCCGACTATCGTACAATGGCCGAGGTCGAGGCGAAGCGTCCCGACGGCATAGAGGCAGTCGTTATCGTCACGCCCAATCATGTGCATGCGCCCGTGGCCCGCGCGTTTCTCCAGGCCGGCATCGACGTCATCTGCGACAAGCCGCTGTCCGCGACTTTGAAGGAAGCTGAGGACCTCGCAGAAATCGCGAAAAAGTCGGGCCTCGTCTTCGCCGTCACGTTGAACAACACCGGCTATGCGATGGTCCGCCACGCGCGCGAACTGGTGGCATCGGGGGCGCTTGGCGCCATACGCATCGTGCGGGCCGAATACATCCAGGACTGGCTGACGCTGCCGATCGATGCTGACGGCCAGAAGCAGGCCGAATGGCGCACCGACCCTGGGCGGGCAGGGCGCTCGGCCTGCCTTGCCGATATCGGCGTGCACGCCTTCAGTCTCGCGCAGTTTGTTTCGGGCATGGTGCCGTCCGAAGTCGCGGCCGACCTCACAACCTTCGTCCCCGGCCGTAGGCTGGACGACAATGCCCATGTGCTGATGCGCTACGCGTCAGGCGCGCGAGGGGTGCTGGTCGCCAGCCAGGTTTCGCCCGGCAACTACAACCGCCTGTCGATCAAGGTTTACGGTGACAAGGCTGGGCTGGAGTGGCACGGCCACGAGCCGGAGTACCTGCGTTTCTGCGAATTCGGCAAACCTCACGTGATTTTGACCAGGGGCGGTGCCGAGGTTGGTGGCGAGGCAGCTCGCGTTTCGCGCATGCCGGCCGAGCATCCGGAAGGCTATGTCGAAGGCTTCGGCAACCTCTATCGCGACGCGATCGGGCTGATTTCGGCGCGGCGGAGTGGAGTGGCGGCCGATCCGTCGCTGCTGGGGCTCGTGCCTTCCGTTAGGGACGGTCTTATAGGCATGCGGTTTATCGAGGCTTCAGTCGACAGCCACGAAGCGGGAGGTGTCTGGACACCGATTGCAACGCAACTGTAGAACATTTTCACGCACGACCGGGGGGCGCCTGACGGCTCGTATCGAGGACCAGGCGCAAGAGCATCGCTACAGGGAGAAGACAATGAAGATTTTGAAGACGATCGGGCTTGCGGCGCTTGGCGCTACCATGCTCGCCGGCGCGGCTGCCGCGCAGGAATATACGATCGGTGTGTCCAACACCGTGCAGGGCAACGGCTGGCGCGAGGAAATGATCTGCGCAATCAAGGCACAGGCGCTCGCTTCCGGCAAGGTGAAGGCGCTCAACATCGCCCACCGCAACACCGACGCAGCCGGCCAGCTTGAAGACCTGCGCAACCTGATCAGCGCCAAGGTCGATGCCATTGTCGTCAACCCCGCCGATCCGGCCGGTATCCAGGCGGCGCTCGCTGAAGCTACCGCGGCCGGCATCACCGTCGTTGCTGTCGACCAGACGGTGACGGAGCCTACGGCCTACATCATCTCGAACAACCAGGAAGAATACGCCTATCTCGGCGCGAAGTGGCTGTTCGAGACGATCGGCGGCAAGGGCAGCGTGGTTTACATGCGTGGCGCAGCTGGCGCCTCCGCCGACAGCGATCGTGACAAAGGCTTCAAGCGCGCTCTGGCCGAGTTCCCGGACGTGAAGGTGGCGCAGGAAGTGTTCACCGGCTGGCAGCAGGACCAGGGCAAGCAGCAGATCCTCGACTACATCGCCACGGGCGTTCCGTTCGACGGCATCTGGACCTCGGGCATCGACAACGTGATCGTCGACGCGCTGGTCGAGAGCCAGGCGACGCTGGTGCCGGTCGTCGGCGCCGATAACGCCGGCTTCGTCGGCCAGCTCAACTCGGTCGAAGGGTTGAAGGGCGCTGCGGTCACCAACCCGGGCTCGATCGGCGGCGCTGGCGTTACGCTGGCCATCCAGATCCTCGACGGCCAAAAGCCAGCCCAGCAGACCGTTCTGGTGCAGCCGGAACTCTGGGAGAACGTGACCGACGCGGGCAAGGAAAAGCTGAAGGCGGCTGCCGACCCGTCGCTTTCGCCCGAATGGCCGGTCTCCATCTCCATCCCGGACTGGACGACTTATACCAAGGAACAGATCGTCGCCTGCAAGGGCCCCGGCGAGTAATCGCCAGACCTGAACTGAAGAGCGGGGACGACGGGCAACCGCCTGCCGTCCCCGTCACGTAATTGGGGATAGGTCAGATTTGACCAAGCAACCGCTTCTCGAAGCTACTGGCGTGGCAAAGCGTTATGGCGCTGTCTCGGCGCTGAAAAACGCATCGCTGACAGTGCTGCCCGGCGAGGTACACGCGCTGATGGGCGCGAACGGCGCGGGAAAGTCGACGCTGGTCAAGATTCTCACCGGCGCGATTTCGTCCAATGCCGGGCGCATTCTGGTACGCGGCCAGGAGCGCGACATCCGCTCGCCTGCCAAGGCAAGGGTAGCGGGACTGGTGCCCGTCTATCAGGAGCCGTCGCTGATCCCCGATCTCGATGTGTTGTCCAACCTGCGCCTGACGCGGACCCCGGTCGAACCGTTTCGTGAATGGGTCAGGGAACTTGGCGTTCCCGATCTCGATCTGCGGGAGATGGCGCGCGACGTACCACTGGCGATCCAGCGCGTGCTCGACCTCGCGCGCGCGCTTGCCGTTGAACCGGATGTCATGCTGCTTGACGAAATGACGGCAGCGCTGCCCGCCAATCTGGCGGAACGCGTGCTGGACGTGGTCAAGCGCCAGAGCCAGACGGGCCGCTCGGTGATCTTCATCTCGCATCGTTTCGTGGAAATCTCGGCGCTCTGCGACCGCGCCACCATCCTGCGCGATGGCGAGACCGTTGGCGTGGTCGATATCGAACCCGGCATCGAGGAGCGTATCGTCGAGTTGATGCTTGGTGCGAAGGTCGAGAAGAAGCGCGTCGCCCGCAAGCAGGCCGATGTGGATGCCTCGGTAAGCGCCGGAAGTACGCGGATCGCCGTGCGCGGCCTGAAGGTCGGCACCAAGCTGCACGACGTGTCCTTCGACCTCAGGGACGGCGAGGTTGCCGGAGTCGTAGCGCTGGAGGGCCAGGGGCAGGACGAACTCTTCGCCGCGCTCGCCGGGTCGATCCGCCCGGAGGGCGGGACTATCGAGGTCGACGGCAAGCCCGTCCATTTCCATCATCCCGTGGACGCAATCGAGCACGGCATCGCCTATGTGCCCGGCGACCGCACGGAAGCTCTCGCGATGCAGCAGTCGGTGCGCGAGAACATAGCGCTGCCGTTCTCGGCCGCGTTCCGCAACTGGGGTCCGATCCGCATGGCGCGCGAGGGCGCGACGGTGCAGAGCGCCATCGAGCGGTTGCAGATCGACACGCGCGCGCAGCGTGAGGTGCAGCGGCTTTCCGGCGGCAACCAGCAGAAGGTGACGATAGCGCGGTGGATCGCCGCGGATGCGCGCACGCTGCTGTGCTTCGATCCGACTCGCGGCATCGATGTCGGCACCAAGCAGGAAATCTACAGGCTGCTTCGGCAGCTTGCCGATCAGGGAAAGTCTGTCCTGTTCTACACCTCTGAACTCGAGGAAGTGCAACTCGTCTGCGACCGCGCGATCGTCATCTTCGGCGGCAAGGTCGTGGATATACTCCCGGTCGAGATCGCAGACGAAGCGGCGCTGACCCGCGCCGCCTACGGCCTCTCGCGCGACAGCAAGGCGGAGGTCGGCGTGCTTGCCGAGCCGCATTCGGCACCGGAGGCCCGTCCATGATGCGCCTTCTTCGCCAACAGGGCTGGGTGGTCGGGCTGCTTGCCCTTCTGGTTGTCCTGCTCATCGTCGCGAAGCTGATCCAGCCCAGCTACGGCGCGGGCGATTTCGGCTCTCTGGTGCGCGCGGTGCTGCCCTATGCCTTTGCAGTCGCGGCACAGACGGTGGTGGTGATCGCCGGCGGCATTGACCTGTCCGTCGCCGCCATGATGGCGCTGACGAGCGTCACCGCCGCGGCACTGATGGCGGGTGCGAGCGAGGAATTCGCGCTGCTGGTCGTGCCCTTCGTCCTGCTGATGGGTTTTGCGCTCGGCGCGCTGAACGGCATCCTGATCGTCGTCAGTCGCGTTCCCGATATCGTGGTGACACTGGCAACGCTTTTCATGCTGCAGGGGGCAGCGCTTCTGGTACTTAATGCGCCGGGCGGCGGCTCGGCAGAATGGCTGCGCAACCTGATTGTCGGCACCGTGCCGATCCCTGTCCTGCCTGATACCATCGCGGCCTTCTTCCCGAAGGCGCTACTGCTGCTTGTCGTGCTGCTCTGTGTCGTCTGGATACCGCTCAAGCGCTCGCGCCTCGGGCTCTCGATCTATGCGATCGGTTCGAACCAGCTCGCTGCCTTCCGTTCCGGCGTACCGGTCGCGCGCACGAAAATCCTCGCCTATGCCTTCGGCGGCCTGTTCGGAGCGATGGGCGGCCTGTCGCTCACCATGAGCACCGGGATCGGCGCGCCCATTCCCGGACCATACCTGATGGCGAGCGTCGCGGCCGTTGTGCTGGGCGGCGTCGTGCTCGGCGGCGGCAAGGGCGGCCTGCTCGGGCCGATCATCGCCGTGTTCGTGCTGCGGCTGGCGCGCACCATCCTCACGCTGCTCGCCATCGATCCGAACGTCACGGCCATCGTGGAAGGCACCATCCTTGTCGCAGTGGTCATGTTTGGCGCATTCATCGCCATGCGGAGTCGCTCCAGATGAGCATAAGCACAGCACTCCCCGAACAGGCGCCGCTCGGCCGGCGCATCAAGCGCTTCATGAGCGACTATCCGCTCGTGCCGCTCCTGATCCTCCTGATCCTGCTCGTGCTGGTTCTACAGATGCTGAGCCCCGGCATCGTCAACCAGCGCTGGATCGCCAACACGGTGAAGTTTGCCATTCCGCTGGCGTTGCTGGCTGGCTGCCAGACCATGACGATGCTGACAGGTGGTATCGACCTTTCGGTCGGGACGGCCGCGACCATGGCGGCCTTCATTGTCGCCACGCAGGCGGTCGACAATCCGGCACCAGTCGCCATGATGATCGCGCTCATACCCGCGATGATCATCGGCTTTGCCAACGGCATCGGCGTCGGCGTGTTCCGTGTCCATCCGCTCATCATGACGCTCGGCACGAGCCTGATCGGCGTGGGCTGCCTTCAGGTCTACCAGCGCACCGTCATCGCCTCGGGCGCGAAGGTACCGGATTTCCTGATCTGGCTTGGCACCGGCGTCACCGGCGGCTTTCCGAACGCGCTGCTTCTGTTCATTCCGATCGCGGCGCTGCTCATTTTCATCCAGAAGCGCACCGGCTTCGGCCGGCTGCTCTACGCAATCGGCGACAACGAGCGCGCGACGCGTCTGGCGGGCGTCAAATACTGGCAGGTCATCCTGGCGCTCTACATGTTTTCCAGCATTCTCGCCGGCATCATGGGCCTGCTCTACATGGGCCTGATCCGCGCGCCGTCGCTGTCGCTGGCAGAGCCTCTGGTGCTGCCTTCCGTCGCCGCAGCGGTTATCGGCGGAACCTCTATCTTCGGGGGCAGAGGCAGCTATACGGGCACCATCGTCGGAGCGCTGATCCTCACCGTGCTGACGACCCTTCTCACCATCCTGCAGATGCCGGAAGGCGCGCGCCGCATCCTGTTTGGCGCGATCATTCTGCTGGTGACGGCCGCCTATCTCAGAATTATCGAGGACAGGTAGTCTTGCCTGGGACGGCGAACTAGTCGGCGTTGACGGGCCCCTCTATGAATTTTACCGGCCAATCGGGCTGGGGCCAAGCTTCGCCGTAGCTGAAGCCCTCAATTGCGTCCAACAATCCCTGCTTAAAGAAGAGAACGAATCCGATTTGCGTTCCATCCAAGCTTATTGCGTTGGGAATGTCCTCATACGCTCTCCTGCTGTAGCTCAGCGGCTTCACGCATGATACTTCGGTCATGAATCCTACGGGGTTCCGGTCACGCCAGTTAACCGTGAAGTTATCCGCGTCTAGGACGTCCGAACCCTGCTGTTTGCAAAATTTCGATATCACCGAATATTCGAGAGAAGTCAGACGGTCCGTCATGCCCGGTTTGCTCCCGCCTCCGGATTGCCGTAGCCCAGGCACATAATGAGCGTCTGGCAGAGCACCATGGCCGGCACCTGGCTGCGGAAATGTCCGAGCCGGCCTTCCTTCACGTAGAGTGCATGTTTCGCCAGCGGGGCGACAGGGCTGAGTTCGTTGTCGGTAATGGCAAGCACCGTTCGGCCGGCCGCATGGCCCCGGCGCGCAAGTTCAACCGTCTCCGGCGTGTAGTCGTCGAAGGTGATGACAAGCAGCGCGTCGTCCTCGTCCATCGCCGCGAGTTGCTCGGCGCGCATGGCGCCCAGATTGTCGACCAGGAAGGCGCGCTTGCCGATCCGCGACAGGCCGTAATAGGTGTAGCCGCCGACTCCGAACGCACCGCGCGCCGCCGCAATGTGCACGGCCCGCGCCTTCTGCAGGGCATCGACGAAAGGCGTGAGGTCCGCCTTGGCGACATCCTCGCGCAGCCTCAGCAGCGCATCGAACGCCGCCTGGATGAAGGTGTCGGCCACCTGATGCGGATCGCGCGGATTGGTGGCCCGCGCGGCCGGCGTAAGTTCGCGGTTCACCGCCTTCAGCCTGTCGGCGTAGGACATGCGCGGGCCAAGCAGGCGCTGTTTGAACATGGATTGCAACGAGGCGAAGCCGTCGAAGCCAAGCTCCTTGGCGAAGCGTGTGATCGCCGAAGGGGGGACGCCGGCGCGTTTCGCGATCTCGATGATCGTGAAGATCGCGGCGTCCTCGGGATTGTTCAACAGATATTGCGCGACCTGTTGGAGTCGCCGGCTGAGCGCCGGCTGTCGCGACATCAGCGTGGCGACGAACTCGCCGTAGTCGCGTGCGCTGTCGGCCTCTTCGCTCAACCCACCCTCCCTGGATGCGGAGATACTAACCCGCCGCGACCGGCTGGGCCATTGTCCTGCCGAGAGCTTTTGCCACACCGTCTTTCATCAATGCCCGCGCCGACGATGCAACACGGCTGGCGAAACTGGCGTCACCAGCCAGTGTCTCGCCGAAGATCGATCGGTTGCCGACGAAGAGCTTGGCGAATGCCTCAATGTCGCCCGCCGATGCGCGCGCCGTATCGGCCACGAAGGGCATGATCTGGTCGTTTGCCTGCCATGCGGCGCCAAAGGCAGGTTGCGACTTCGCCAGATAGGTGACCCACCCGCCGACGGCGGTCTCCAGCAGAGGAGACGGCAGCCCTTGAGCCATGCGGTCGCGCAATGGCTGCAGGAGGCGCTGGTTTATCTTTTGCGAGCCATCGGTCGCGATCTGATGGTTGGTATGACGGATCGCCGGGTTGGAGAGCCGCGATAGCGAGAGCTTCAGGTAGGGCGCTACCTGCATGCCCGGCACATCAGGCAGAACGGCGCTGGATTCGTCAGAGATCATGTGCTCCGCGAACGACCTCAGCAGTGGATCGCAAACGGCGTCATAACTGGTCTCCAGCCCGGACAATGCGCCGAGATAGGAGAGCGCCGTCTGGCAGGCGTTCAGCACGCGCATCTTGATGAATTCGTAGGGTTGGACGTCGCGCACGAACTCTGCGCCGGCGATATCCCAACGCGGCCGTCGCCGGTTGAAATCGTCCTCCAGCACCCATTGCCGGAACGGCTCGCCGACCACCACGCTTTTGTCGACGACTCCGGTGAGTTCCTCGACCCGTTTCAGGTCCTCCGCCTGCGTCGCCGGAACAATCCGGTCGACCATCGTCGAGGGAAAGCGGACATTGTCTGCTATCCACGCCGCCAGCGGCCTGTCGACCGCTTCCGCGAGGTCGGAAACGACGGCTTTCAGGATCGCTCCATTGCCTGGAATATTGTCGCAGGAGACAAGCGTAAGCGGTGCATTCGCCGCCATCCTCCGCGCAAGCATTTCCGTCAGGAAGCCCGGCAGGGATTGCCGGCCGGTGGCTTGCTGCAAATCCGCCTTGATCTCAGGTCTTTGCCAGTCCAGCGCGCCCGTCGCCGGGACGTGGCAATAGCCCTTTTCGGTGACGGTCATGGTGATGACGTCGATGCCGGGATGGCTGAGCGCAGCGATTGCCTCCGCATGTCCGCGTGCCGCGTCCAGCACCTTCCGGATTGAGCCGATGACCCGCGCCTCGGTCCGGTCGCCCCCGACCAGAAGACGCGTGTAGAGCCCATCCTGCGGGGAAAGCTGATCCTCGATGGACGGCGGCCTGAGATTGATGCCGATCTCGGCGCGATCGTCCGCTCCGGCCTCCAATGCATCCTCGGTGTACTCGGCCTGATGACCGCGGTGGAACGCGCCGACGCCGATATGCGCGAAGCCGATGCGCGTCCTCGAACGGTCGTAGCTCGGCTGGCGCACGCCTTTCGCAAGCGAGGGCAAGGTGCCGTCCGCTAGGCGCTTCATGCGTCGCGCGGCCCGACGGGCGCCTGCTCCTGGTCGACCAGTGTGCCCGTCATAGGTTCGGAAGCCGGCGACAGCAGGAAGTGCGTCAGCCGAGCCACGTCCTCCGCCACCAGAAGCCGGCCGAAGGGCTGCTGGGCGGCTTGCTCGGCGAGCCAGTTCGGGCCCTTGCCGAGGGTGTCGGCATGCATGACGCGCTCGGCCGGCGTGTCGGCCCAGCCCATGTTGATGCCGTTGATCCTGATACGGTCGAAGCGATGCGCCTGCGCCGCGTTCTTAGTGATCAGCGCGAGCGCGGCCTTGCTGGCGGAATAGACGGTGAGGTCCGTCGCGCCGCCATGCACGTTGATCGACAGGATGTTGACGATCGCACCCGGCTGCTTTCGCGCCCGCATATCGGCGATGGCGCGCTGCATCAGGAAGAAGGGCGTCTTCGCGTTGACAGCTTGCAGGCGGTCCCAAAGCTCAGGCGTGGCAGTCACCATCGACCCGCGATCCGTCATGCCCGCAGCGTTCACCAGCGCGTCGATCCGCCCGAAGTTTTTCAGTGCGGTGTCGGCGATCATGTCAGCCGCTTCGCTGGTCGCGAGATCGACGGCGACGAAATGCGCCTTTGCGCCGAGCGCTTCGATCTCGGCCACGACTTCCGCGCCGCGCTTGGCATCGCGTCCTGTGACCAGAATGGAACTCGCGCCGTTGCGGGCTGCTTCGAGAGCGACCGCCCGGCCCACCCCCTGGGTCGAACCGGTTACGATCAATACGGCGCCGGCAAGGGAGAGGTTCATTGTCACGCAAATCGATTTCTATTTGGAGAAAAATAGAAAATCCGTTCCGTTCGGTCAACAGTGGAATGGCGCATTGACAGGTATCGCTTCACTCCTGATCAATATTGCCTGGGGATGGGGATCACCGGCATGCGTCTCTTCCGGTCAGCGGGTTCGATGGGCGTCGCGCTTTCGCGGCTGGCGGGGCTTATGCTGCTGCTGGTGTTGCTGGGCTTGCGTGTAGCCGATCCGCTCGTCCTTTCGTCGATCCGCAACCAGGGGTTCGACATCCTGCAGCGAATCCATCCCCGGCCGGTGGTTCCGCAACCCATCAAGATCGTGGACATAGATGAAAAGAGCCTCCAACTCGTCGGGCAGTGGCCGTGGCCGCGTTCGGAGGTCGCGCGGCTGATCGACCGGCTGACCGCGATGGGAGCGGTTGTCGTCGGTTTCGACGTGGTCTTCGCCGAGCCGGATCGTCTGTCGCCGGACCGCATCGCCGAGGACAATCCCGCGCTGCCAGAACAGGCGAGGGCGGACCTGCTGAAGCTGCCCTCCAACGAAGAGGTGCTTGCCGAATCCATCCGCCGGTCGCGCGTGATCGTCGGGGAAACCAGCGCGCGCGTCGAGGACCAGACGCTGGCGGCCCGCGATGCACCGATTCCCGAAGTCGCCTTTGCGACGCTTGGCGCTGATCCGACCCCGTTCCTGCTCAAATTTCCACATCTGGTTCAGAACCTCCCGGTTATCTCGGACGCCGCGACGGGCAGAGGCCTGTTCACGGTCGAGCCGGACCCGGACGGCATCTTCCGCCGCATACCGCTGGTGATGATGGTGGAGGAGCGCGTGCGCCTTGCGCTCTCCGCCGAGATGCTGCGGATCGCCACAGGCGGCGAAGCCTTTGCGATAAAGACCGGAAACGCCGGCATCGAGGGCATCGTCGTTGGCGGGGTCATGGTGCCGACCGACGGGTCCGGCCGCGTATGGCCTTGGTTCAATGGCTCCTCGCGCGACCGCTACGTATCGGCCGGCAGCGTCATGTCGGGTGAGGCCGCGCCAGAAAGTATTGCCGGGCATCTCGTTGTGATCGGCACGTCGGCTGTGGGTCTGGAGGATTTCCGCGCGACGCCGGTCGCCAATTTCATGCCTGGCGTGGAAATCCACGCGCAGATCATCGAGAACATCCTGACTAAGGAATTTCTGCATCGCCCGGCATATGCGATCGGCATGGAACTGGTGTTCACGCTGGTGCTTGGCCTCATCATCATCTGGCTGGTGCCGAAGATCGGAGCCTTCTATTCCTTCTTTGCTGCAGCGATGGTTCTGGGCGTAGTGGCGGCCGGTGTGCTGTGGGCGTTCTTTTCGCAGCGGATGCTTCTGGATGCGTCTTTCCCGGGAGGAACGCTCGCGGCGGTGTTCATGTTGATGGCGACGGCCAACTACATGCGCGAGGAACGGCAGAGGCGTCAGATCAGAAGCGCCTTCGGCCAGTATCTGTCGCCGGCGCTGGTCGATCGCCTTGCCGACCATCCCGAACAGCTCGTGCTCGGCGGTGAAACGCGCGAACTGACACTGCTCTTCACCGACGTGCGTGGCTTCACAACGATTTCGGAAAGCTTCAAGTCCAATCCGCAGGGCCTGACGCGGCTGATGAACCAGTTTCTCACCGCGCTATCCAAGGCAATTCTCGATCGTGACGGGACCATCGACAAGTACATGGGCGATGCGATCATGGCTTTCTGGAACGCGCCGGTGGATCTCCCGGACCATGCTATGCGGGCCTGCCGGGCCGGCCTCGACATGGTGAAGCAGGCCGAGGCGGTGAACGCGAAGCGGCGGGAGGAAGTCGCGCAAAATCCCGGCGAGACGTTGCACGAGATCAAGATTGGCGTCGGCATCAATTCCGGCGAATGCGTCGTCGGCAACATGGGCAGCGACATGCGCTTCGATTATACGGCGCTCGGCGATACCGTGAACCTTGCCTCGCGCCTGGAAGGTCAGTCCAAACCCTATGGCGTGACAATTATTCTCGGCGACAACACCGCCACCGCCGTCGCCGAGACGCTGGCGGTGCTGGAAATCGACCTCATTAGGGTCAAAGGCAAGACCGAGCCCGAGCGCATCCACACGCTTCTCGGTGTCGAGGACATGGCCGCCGACGAGCGCTTCAAGGCCTTGAAGGAGGCCAACCGCAGGCTTCTGGGCAGCTACCGGGCTCAGAAATGGGATATTGCGGAAGCCACGGTGGCTGAAATGCGAGGCCTCTCATCAGCGATGGACGTCAACATCGATGGTTATCTGACACTCTACGAAAGCAGGATCGCATTTTTTCGGGCGGAACCGCCGGGAGATGGCTGGGATGGCGTCTACACGGCCGCCAGTAAATAGTCTTCGCCTTTCCTATTCGATAGCCGGCTTGCCGGAAGCTGCCTTTTTTGGCGGCGCAGCATCGACGCTGTCTTTTTTATAAGCATTGGTATATGATGAAATTGTTCTCGGGGTTGTGTGCGTATGGTGGGGTTGCGCATCAGAGTGTTGGCGGCTGCCGTTGCGGCAGGCGCCTTGTCGATTCCGGCACATGCCACGAGCCTGCGAGATGCGGTTCAGCAGGCAGTGCTGACAAATCCCAAGATTGACGCTGCGCAAGCCAATCGGCGCGCGATCGAATATACGTTCAAGCAGGCCAAGGGGCGCTTCCTGCCCGAAGTCGAGGTCGGGGCGGATATCGGGCAGCAACGCATCAATCGTCCGGAGGGCATCGCCCCCGATATCAACGACGAGTGGATGGACCGGCGGCAGGCAACCGTCAGCATCCGCCAGGTGCTGTTCGACGGCTGGGACCGCGCCTACGACATCTACCGCACGCAGGCCGGCATTTCTGCAGCATCGTTTCGAGTCATGGTGCGTTCGGAGGCCGTGGGGCTGAACAGCGTCGAGGCCTACATCGATGTCGTCCGCCACAATGAACTTCTGGGCCTTGCGCAGGAAAACCTGCGCCGCCTCCAGACTATCCAGCGCGTCGTTCAGGAGCGTTATGACGGCGGCAGGTCGCCTATCGGCGACCTGGAGCAGGCCGTCGAGCGGGTCGAGGCGGCGAAGGCGCTGGTCGCGCAGATCAAGGTCGCGCGCGAGACGGCAAGCGCGAAGTACAAGAACGCCGTCGGTGTGCCGCCTCTGAAACTGCAGCCGGTGAAATATGCGACCGGCATCCCCAAGACGGTCGATGATGTGACACTGCGTGCCGTGCAGAACAATCCGCGCGTCAAGGAGGCGGTCGCCGAGACTCAGGTCTCCTTCTACGACAAGAAGCAGTTCGGCTCGACGCTCTATCCGCAGGTATATCTGGAAGGCAACGCCACGCGCGGCGAGAACCTCGACGGCACGCCGGGCCAGAACGACGAGCTGCAAGCCAAGGTGGTGCTGCGCTGGAAGATCTTCGACGGCGGCGTGCGGCGCAACCGCGAGGCGGAGCTTGGCGAGCGCTATTCCGAAAAGGTTGCTGAACAGATGATCTTGGTGCGCCAGATCACCGAGGAGGTTGAGATCGCCTGGGCGCGCCTCGTCGACGGACGCGCACAGGTCGATGCGGTTCGCACGGAAGTCGGCCAGAACAAGAAGGTCGTTGCCGCCTACAAGGACGAGTACAACGCCAACAAGCGCAGCCTCCTCGACCTGCTGGATGCCGAGAATTCGCTGTTTGCCAGCCAGTTCGAGCTTTCCAACGTGAGCGCGCTGCACAAGTTTTCGAGCTACGAGTTGCTGGCGCAGATGGGCGTGCTGCTGTCCACGCTTGACGTGTCGGCGCAGAACATTCCGGACGTGCCGTCCAATCCGCTGCCGGTCTTCCTGCGGGGTCCTGCGCAAAAGCCTTTCGAGATTCCCCCGCTCAGCCAGGAATGAGCAGCTTTCATAACGATATCCCGATATGTTCGTTTTACGGGATAGGATGACGAGTGGAACAGAGGCACGGATCCTTCGTTGAAAGCACCGGTCCGGAGGCCGGCGCCTTTGCCGTGCACGATCCGCTGCTGGACGCTCTCGAATATCTCGCGGCCAGCCATGGCAGGCCCTTTTCGAAGGCCGCCGTGCTGCACGGATTGCCGCTTGCCGGAGGGCGGCTGACGCTCAACCTCTTTGCCCGCGCCGCCGAACGGTTGGGTTTCGAGACCAGCCTCGTCAACAAACGTCCCTCGGAAGTGTCCGGGCTCGTCTGCCCGTTCGTCGTGCTTCTCAAGAACGGCGACACGGCCATCGTTCTGGAGAAACGCCACCGTGCCCGAAAGGCCTTGGTCGTGGTTCCCGGCGCGGCTCCGAAGAAGATGCGCCTTGCAGACATCGATCGCGAGTCGCTGGACGCCGTCATCTATGTCGCCGACCGCCGTCAGCAGGATGCAGTGCAGTCCGAAGCCGCGATAACCCGCCGCATGAGGGGCCATTGGCTGTGGTCTGTAGTGTTGCGGCTGTGGCCGACCTGGATCTACGTCATCCTCGCCGCGCTCGTCATCAACCTGCTCGGGCTGGCGGTGCCGCTCTTCGTGATGAACGTCTACGACCGCGTCATCCCAAACAATTCTGTTCCGACCCTCTGGGCACTCGCTGTCGGCGTCATCATCGCGCTCGGGGCCGATTTCGTGCTGCGCATGCTGAGAGCCGGCGTCATCGAGAGCTCGGGCAGGCGTGTCGACATGCGCGTCTCGTCAATCCTTTTCGAACAGGCGCTGGACGCAAAGATGGCGAGCCGCTCGTCGCGGGCGGGCGAGTTCGCCAACCACATCCGCGAGTTCGAGGGCGTGCGCGACTTCTTCACCTCGTCCAGCATCGTTTCGGCGATCGATCTCCTGTTCATCGGCGTCTTCCTGGGGCTGCTCTACGTTCTGGTCGGCCCGCTTGCGCTCGTTCCGCTGTTTGCGGTGCCGGTCGTCCTCGTCGTCACGCTTCTCATCCAGATTCCGCTCTCCCGCTCGGTGAATGCCGCGCAGGTGACCAAGACCAACCGGCACACGATCCTCGTCGAGTCGATGGTCAGCATCGAGACCGTGAAGGCCGTCTCCGGCGAAGGCGTGATGCAGAAGAAGTGGGAGGACGCGGTTGCGGGTTCCGTGCGCGCCAGTTCGTCGCTGCGCTTCTGGTCCTCGCTCGCCATGTATTTCAGCTTGCTCGTGCAGCAGGGCGTAAGCGTCGTCCTGATCGTCTGGGGCGTCTATCTCGTCGCTGCCGGCGAGATCACCATCGGCGCGCTGATTGCGTCCAACATCCTTGCCGGTCGCGTTCTTGCGCCGCTCGGCGGGATCGCCACGACGCTTGCGCGGTTCCAGACATCGTTCTCCGCCCTCAAGCAGTTGAACCGGATGATGAAGCTGGATCGGGACCATGGCATCCCACCGGCGGGCGGAGGCCCCATCGACCGCGGCAGGATCGAGTTGCGCGACGTCGAATTCGCCTATCCCAACCAGCCCGGCAAGGCGCTCAACGGTCTGTCCCTCAAGATCGCACCCGGCGAACGGGTCGGCGTCGTCGGGCGCGTGGCGTCTGGAAAGTCCACGCTGGGAAAGCTGCTGTGCGGCCTCTACGAGCCGGCAAGCGGTGCGGTTGTCATAGACGGCACCGACGTGCGCCACTCATGGATGGCCGACGTGCGGCGGGCGGTTTCCTATGTCGGGCAGGAGCCGGAGCTTTTTGCCGGGACGCTTCGGGAAAACATCCTCTTTGGCAGGCGAGAGGACGAGCAGGCGTTCGAGGCGGCGACCCGTGCGTCGGGCATCGCGGCGTTGGCCCAGAGCCAGCCGCTCGGCTACGCACTGCCCGTGGGTGAACGCGGCCGCGCCATATCGGGCGGCCAGCGTCAGGCAGTGGCCATCGCCCGCGCGATCCTCGGGGATCCTCGCGTCTTCTTCCTCGACGAACCCACGAGCGCGATGGACAACCTCACCGAGGCCGCGTTCATCAAGAGTTTTCGCGCCTGGCTCAAGCCGGACACCACGCTGATCCTGGCCACCCACCGCGTTTCGATGCTTGAACTGGTGGACCGCCTCGTTGTGCTGGAGAATGGCCGCGTCGCAGCCGACGGGCCAAAGGACAAGGTTCTGGCGTCGCTGCTCAAGCGCAAGCTTGTGGAGCCTCCGGGCAGGGAAGGCGACAGGAGTGGCGTCAATGGCTGACGTCGATCTCAATTTCGCCAATGATCCCCGCGCGGTCATCGAATCCTCCGTGACGCCGGGCGCGTGGCGGCTGCTGATCGTCATCGCGACCGTGTTCGTCCTGTTCGTGCTTTGGGCATCCGTTGCTCAGGTCGACCAGATGGCGTCCGGTGTCGGCCGTGTTATCCCCTCCAGCCAGGTGCAGGTCGTGCAGAGCCTGGAGCCTGGCATCGTCGCAGAGATCCTCGTCGCGGAAGGCGATCGCGTCGAAGCAGGGCAGAACCTCGTGCGTATCGATGACACCGGCGTCGCGTCCAAGCTCGGCGAACTGCGCCAGCAGCAGCTTGCGCTCGCCGCCGAACTGTATCGGCTCAACGCCCAGGCCGGCGGGGCGCAGGAATACCAACCACCGGCAACCATGGAGCCGGGCGCCGAGCCCTACTATCGCGACCAGCAGGCCATTTTCCTCGCCGACCGCCGCAAGCTCTCGGAGGCGATTCTGATCCGCCAGCAGCAACTCGTCCAACGTCGGCAGAACCTGCTCGAGGCCGATGCCACGGCGGCAAAACAGGCCGATGCGCTAAAGCTTGCCGAGCGCGAACTGGAGCTGACTCGGGCCCTTTTCGAGCGCAAGGCCGTGCCGGAACTCGAATTCCTGCGCATCCAGCGCGAGGTGGCCGAGCTTCGCGGCAACCTCGAGATCTGGAGGGCGCAGAAGCTTCGCCTGGAGGCAGAGGTCGCCGAGGCCGAGGCGCAGATCGAGGCCGAGACATCCGCGTTCCTCGCCGAGGTGCAGGCCCGCATCTCGAAGGTGAACGCTGAGATGTCCGTCGTCCACGAAAGCCTGCGTGCAGCCGACGACCGGGTGCGGCGCGCCATGCTGAAGTCGCCCGTAGGGGGCATCGTCAATGCGCTGAACGTGGTCACGATCGGCGAAGTCATCGCCGCCGGGGCCAACGTTGCCGAAATCGTGCCGGTGGATGACACGCTGCTTGTCGAGACCCGTGTCCGCCCGCAGGATGTCGCCTTCATCCATCCGGGTGCACAGGCGACGGTTCGCCTCAGCGCCTACGACTACACGAAGTTCGGGACCCTGAAAGGCGTGGTCGAGCGGATCAGCGCCGATACGATCACCGACGAGAACGGTGAAACCTTTTACCAGGTGATCGTCAGCACAGACACGGCCGATGGGGAGCTTCCGCAAGAGATGCGAGTCATCCCGGGGATGGTTGCGACAGTCGATATCTCGAATGGTGAACGTACGGTTCTTGAATATCTGCTCAAACCCGTTCTGAAGATACGCGACCAGGCGCTGCGCGAAGCCAGATAGACTTACCGGGCCCCCGGTCTGTTTATGGAATTTACCCTGAGTTGTTCTCGGAATTACCTTGCGGCAAGTTGTATGGACTTTAAGGCCGTGGATCGCTATGCTGCACTGCGAATGGGCTGACGGCCGACCGTCAGGGGAACATAAGCATGGCAGCGCAGGGAGCAGTCGGCGACGCGTCGTCCGTCGTCCCGGTTAGTTTATGGAAAGGCAGCGACGGTTCCGTGCAGATCGCGGACGCGAAGGCGCTGTTCCTCGGCGATTATTCCCGGCAGGGCCATGACCTCGTCATCGAGCATGACGGCAAGACGCTTCTCGTAGAGGACTACTTTTCGGGTCCTGGCGGCAACCTCGTTGGGCCTAACGGCGCGTTCCTGACGCCCGATGTGGTCAACGCGCTTGCCGGTCCGATGGCTCCTGGACAATACGCGCAGGCCGGTGAGGCGGCGGTTGCTGCCACCGCGCTCGTTGAGATCGGCAAAGTCGTCTCGCTCGCGGGGTCGGCCAGCGCGACCCACAGCGACGGCGTCACCGTCACGCTTGCAAATGGCGACCCGGTCTACCAGGGCGACGTGGTGCAGACGGGCGAGGGCTCCAAGCTCGGCATCTCCTTCATCGACGATAGCGTGTTCTCCATGTCGGCCAGCGCCCGCATGGTGCTGAACGAACTCGTCTTCGACCCCGCCAAGGCTGCCGATAGCTCGATGGTCGTTAACCTCGTGCAGGGCTCCTTCGTCTTCGTTAGCGGCAAGGTGGCGCCCGCCGGCAGCATGAAGGTCGAGACGCCCGTTGCCACCATGGGCATACGCGGCACGACACCCACGGTCGATATCATCGCGCATCTGGGCGTCACGGAGTTCAGCATCCTGCCTGACCCAGGAAGCGGCAAGGTCGGCAATTACGTCCTCCTGGACAAGATCACGGGAGAGATACTTGGCCATGTCGATTCTGACGGCGACAAATGGGTCATAACCTCGCTTTCCGGTGAGGCGGTCAAGCTTGCCAAGTCCGGCGTCGACCAGATGGAGGATGAGGAGGCGAAGGCCGACATCCGGGATGCAATCTCGAAAGCGTTTGGCCAGCGCACCGACCTTGGAACGAATTCCAGCCGCAAGGAAGTTCAGGACGGGAGTAACGCCGACCAGACGACTTCCGAAGGCAGCGGGGATCAGAATGACGGAAAACCCATCACCGAGGCGAGTTTCCAGGTCGTCGATCCCGACCCCCTCATCGATAATCCGCCCGTCGCAGGCGACGACGCCGACACAATCGACGAGGATACCCCCCTTGGCGGCAACGTCATCATCGGCCTGCGCCAGGGCAGCGGTGATTACGATCCGGAGCAGCTCGCGCCGCTGATCGTCACGCAGATAAACGGCATCGACCGGTCATTCGGCAGCGGCGGCTGGACGGGCGAGATCGAACTGCCGCCGTCGCCCGCAACGGCCACAGCCTCGGGACTGTCGGGTGAAGATTACCCGGGCGCGGTACTGCAGATCAATTCCAACGGAACGATCCTCTACGATCCAAGGGGCTCGTTCCAGTGGCTGGCCGAAGGCGAGACCGCGACCGACACCTTCACCTACACGGTCAGGGACAAATACGGCTTCACTGACTCGGCCACCGTAAAGATAACGGTCACAGGCAATAACGACGCTCCGATCATCACGGCGATCAAGGTCGCCGACACGATCTACGACATTCCCGAGAGTGCCCCGGACGTGCCGCCCAACAACGCCGGGACGCAGAGCGTCAGCGGATCGATCAGTTTTGCAGATGTGGATTTGTCGGACCGGCCGCACGCCTCCGAAGCAGCCAAAGTAGCGGAATGGAAGTGGGTCGATCAGGACGGCAATGAATTCACGCTGTCGGATGATCAGATAGCCGCTCTTGACGCGGCGTTCACCATAGAGGCCCTGACCAGCAATACTAACAATGGAACGGTTACCTGGGACTATAGCATCTCGGAAAGCGAGATCGATTTCCTTGGCGCCGGCGAAACGCTGACCCTCGTTTTCACCATCACGGTGGCCGATCGGCAGACTGGCGGACTGTCCGCCACGCAGGATGTGACCATAACGATCGTTGGTGACGGTGGGCTGGCCAACGACGCGCCGCTGATTGCGGCAGAAGGGGTCTTCATTGGTGATATCGCCGACGTCGCGGAGGCGACATCGCCCGCGGCGAGCGCCGGCATGCTGACCGACCAGGGGTCCCTCTCGTTCCTCGACGTCGATGGGAACGACAGCGCCACTGTGACCGTCAACACGGAAACGACGGGCTCGGCGCCCGTAAGCGTGGACACTCAGGCCACAATGACGGCGAGCCAGGAACAGGCGCTGCGCGAAGCCTTCTCCATAACGCCGGCCAGCTTCGCTACCAGTGGAGTGTCGCATCAGGTCGATTGGACCTACTCCATCGATGAAGCCGACCTCGACTTCCTCGCCGATGGCGAAACGGTAACTCTGACGTACACGATCATCGTCCGTGACAGCCAGGGTGCCACCGACACGCAGATGGTGACGATCACCATCACCGGCGCGAATGACGCGCCTGTGATGACGGCGTCGACCACGGACGCGGTCGAGGACGGACCTATCGTCGAGGTGGATCTGTCGGCATTGGGCAACGATATCGACAATGACGATGACGGGAGCAGCCTGACCTATGCGATCGTCGGTTCGCCGTTGGAGGGCAGCGCATCTATTGATGGTACAACGCTGACGTTTGATCCGGGTACGGCCTTCCAGGACCTTGCCGAAGGCGAGACGCGGGAGGTGACGATCCAGGTTCAGGCCACGGACCAGCATGGCGTCGCCTCGAACGTCGTGAACATCGTGGTCACTGTCACCGGCACGAACGACGTGCCTGTGATCGAAGCGACGTCGGTCCTGACCGATACGATCACCGAGCAGTCCGAGACGACCAGTTCGTTAACGGAACTGACGGCAGACGGCACGATCCGGTTCAGCGACGTCGATACCACCGACGAACACAGCATACCGACGCCGGGGACACCCTCGGTAGTCTGGAGCAACGGCGGACAGTCAGTGCCCAATCCGGGCACACTTGTGATCGGCGCCGTGGACCAGACGACGAACAGCGCGACCTGGACGTATATCGTCACAGATAGTGCGCTGGATTATCTGGCCGATGGCGAGATGCTGACGATCACCTACACGGTCTCGGTCAAGGACGACAGCGGGGTCAGTGCGAGCGACACCTCAAGCGCGCAACAGATCGTAATCACCATCTACGGCACCAACGACGTGCCGGTTATTGTGGCAGAGGATCTCGACGGGGGCGTGACAGAGCTCTCGCCGGAAAGTCCCGTTCTGGTGAATCTGACGGACAGCGGCGAGATCACGTTCAGCGACGTCGATCTGACGGACGTGCACTTGGTCTCGGCGGTAGGGACGCCTGTGGGCGCGACTCTCGGTACCCTGAGCGCAGTGAAGGACAGCGACACGACGGGTGCCGGTACGGGCGGCAAGCTGACCTGGACGTACACGGTTGCGGCGTCGGCGGTCGAGTATCTGGCGGAAGGGCAACAGAAGGTCGAGAGCTTCAGCATCACGCTGGACGATGGCAATGGTGGTCTGATTCCCAAGACGATTGCGGTGACGATCACGGGCACAAACGACGCGCCTGTGATTGTGGCTGAAGACCTTTTGGGCGGCGTGACGGAGATGACCGTCGTGCCTACGGGTAACCTGACGGACAGCGGCGAGATCACGTTCAGCGATGTCGATCTGGCGGACGTGCACTTGGTCTCGGCGGTAGGGACGCCGGTCGGCGCGACTCTCGGTACCCTCAGCGCAGTGAAGGACAGTGACACGACGGGTGCCGGTACGGGCGGCAAGCTGACCTGGACGTACACGGTTGCGGCGTCGGCGGTCGAGTATTTGGCGGAAGGTCAACAGAAGGTCGAGAGCTTCACCTTCACGCTGGATGACCAGAAAGGCGGCTTGATCACCAAGATGATCACCGTCACCGTCACCGGCACAAACGACGCGCCTGTGATGACTGCTGCCCCGATCGGCAGCGTCACAGAAGATGTGGACGTCGTATCGGGCGACCTCACCACGAGCGGTACGCTTTCGTTCAGCGACCCGGACACAAGCGATGTCTTGACACCCGCTGCTTCGCTGCTGACTGGCCCGGTCTGGTCGAATGGTGATCTGACCTCGGTGTTGAGCGCCTCGGAGATAATTGCGCTGACGTCGCGCTTCACGGTGGATAGCACCGGCTGGGACTACAGTGTCGACAACGGTCTGGTGCAGTTTCTCAATGCAGGAGAGACAATCACCTTCTCCTATACCGTGACAGTCACGGACGACTCTGGTGCCTCTAATGCATCGGATTCGAAGGTGGTGACGATCACCATCACCGGCGCCGGCGACAATAACATCATCCTGGGAACACCGGGCGACGACACGTATCAAAACGGTAACCCGCTTGAGGGCACCAGTGCATCCGACACGATCGTCGGACGTGCCGGCGCGGACGACCTGATTGGCGGCGACGGCGACGATTTTCTGTTTGGCGGCGATGGCGACGACTATCTTGTCGGGGGCGCAGGCAAGGACGCGTTTTTCGGTGGCGAGGGCTGGGACATGGTCAGCTTCGTCGACGAAACCGGCGGAACAGGCGCCTATGTCAATCTGGCCGAAGGCGTGGCAACCGACACCTACGGCAATCCGGAAACCCTCGAAGGCATCGAGGACCTCGAAGGCTCCACCTATGGCGACACGCTGATCGGCGATGCCGGCGACAATTTCTTCCTCGGCGGCCGTGGCGGCGATGATTACGATGGCGGCGAAGGCTGGGATCAGGTTTCGTTCCACAACGAGGATGGCTTGCTGGGTGCCGTCGTCGATCTCTCAGCCGGAATCGGAACGGACACTTATGGCAATTCCGAAACCTTCGCCAACATCGAGGCGCTGCGCGGGTCGCATTGGGCGGATACGTTTACAGGCGATGCCAATGACAACGCTTTTCGTGGTTTGGCCGGAGCCGACGTCATCAATGGCGGAGGCGGTTTCGATACCGTCCGATACGATCGTGACGAACGATATGGCGGTCTGGAGGGGGCCGTCGTCAATCTCGTCGCCGGCACCGCCAAGGACGGTTTTGGCGATACAGACCTGATATCCAACATCGATGGTGCGGTTGGCACGCGGTTCGACGACGTCATGATCGGTGACGAATTCGATAACTTGTTCATCGGACTGGACGACGACGACGAACTGGATGGCGGCGAAGGAAATGACGTCCTCGACGGTGGTGCCGGCAGCGACACGCTTCTTGGCGGCGAGGGCGACGACCAGCTTTTTGGTGGCGACGGAAGCGATACGCTTACCGGCGGCGCTGGATACGATGAGTTCATCCTATACGCCGGGGAAACAGGCATCGACGAGATCCTCGATTTCGGCGCTGACAACAACGCTATTCTCCTGCGAGGCTATGAGGAGAACAGTCAGTTCTATCTAGCCGAAAGCGCCCCTGACAGCGGTGACAGCAACCTGATGCTGGACACGCAGGTGATCGCCTATCTGCAGGGCGTCGAATACAACAGTTCCAGCGTCGACATATTCTACGACAGCGCCGAGCAGCAGCATGTCGTGGCGATGACGCTCGTGTGAGTACCGACACGATGCGCCATGCAGTGGCCCGAAGCACAGCAGCTTTGAGCAGACTATCTGTTGCGCTGTCGTTGACCTTGCTGGCTTCGCTTTGGGTCGCCGCCCACGCAGCCGAAGACAACGCCCTCGTCGCGGAATCCCTGCGCGCCATGTTCCAGTCAGGTGCGGCGGATACCGGCTCTGCCGCGGCGAACGCCGATCTGGACGCCATCCGCGACATCTATGTCGTGCGCGACTTCAAGCCGATCTGGGTTCGGGACGCTGCCCCGAAGACCAAGGCGAAGGCGTTGCTTTCCGAACTCAAGATTTCCGGCGTCAACGGCCTGTCGCCGGACTTCTATCATGTCGACGACATCGAGGCGCTGATGGGCTCGACCGATCCCGGCGATCTCGCGCGGCTCGACATGCTGCTATCAGGCGCGGTGGTGGATTTTGGCGGCGACCTTGCCAACGGGCGCATCGGCCCGGCGCTTGCACCGACGGAAAACGCCGTTGATCCTCTGCCAATGACGCCGGCCGACTATGTGGCCGGCGCGGAAGCCGCCGAAAACCTGCGTGACTTTGCCGGCGCCCTGCTGAACGAAGACTATCGCTATGTGCGGCTCATCGCCAAGCTCAGCGAGTTCGACCGCATTGAGGCGTCTGGACGCTGGCCGGTCATCGATGCGGACGGGGCGGAAATAGAGGCAGGCTCCAGCGATCCGCGCATCAACGATATGCGCACGCTGCTCATGCTCTCCGGCGATCTGCCGCTGTCAGATCTCGGCGGCGGTGCCTTCGATGGCGGTATGGTGGCGGCAGTGCAATCGTTCCAGGCGCGGCACGGGCTTGAGATCACGGGCGATATCGACCGCGCGACGCTTGTGGAGATGGCAGTGCCGGTGTCGCACCGTATACGCCAGATCAAGGTCAACCTTGAGCGGCGGCGCTGGCAGAACCGGGACCTCGGCCCAAATCACGTCTACATCAACCTCGCGGCCGGGGAGGTGAAGGTCGTGCAGGACGGCCGTTCCGAGACGTTCGTCAACGTGACCGGCGCGCCGGGATCGCTTCCCACATTCCAGGGCGAAATCGTCGGCGTCGATATCGATCCGGCAAGGCCCGGCACGGAAGTGCTGAACGTCAACTCCTCGTTCATAGACCGGATCGGCGGCGAAGCGGGTGAACGCATGGTCGCGGTCTCTGACGCCGGGGCGCTGGCCAAGCTTGTCGCCAAGGGCACCGGGGAGGGCGACGCACTGGTTTCCGCGCTTGCCGCCGGCAAGCCGACGACGATGGCTTTCGAAAAGCCGCTGCCGCTTTTCGTTACCTTCGTCACCGCCTGGGCGAACCGTGACGGGACCGTGCATTTCCGCCGCGACACGCAGGGCAGGGACGCACGGATCGCCGAACTGCTTCAGCTCGATTGATGCATCGCCTCCGGCGGCCGAGCAGCCGCTTCGACTTGCGCTTCGGCCACCTGAATCGCGAGCGAGGCTGCACTGCGCGGCAGCACAATCCGAACCTCCGTGAACGCACCCTGTTCGGTCTCGATCTCGATTGTCCCAGCATGCTGCTTCACGATGATGTCGCGGCTGAGCGACAGGCCGAGCCCGGCGCCCAGCCCGGCGGGCTTGGTGGTGAAGAACGGCTCGAAGACGCGCGTCCGCACCTGGTCGGGGATGCCGGTTCCGTTGTCGCGAATCCTGATCTCGACCGCGTCGCCCAGGTTCCGCGTCGAGGCCGCGAGCACGGGTTGGTAGCCGCTGCCATTCGCGGCGACACGCTCTTCGGTGGCGTCGAAGCCGTTCGCGATCAGGTTTAGCAGCACGCGCGTGATGTCCTGCGGATACAGGTCGACCGTGCCGGCTCCCGGATCGAACACCTTTTCCAGCGCGATATCGAAGTTCCGGCGTTCCGCCCGAGCGCCGTGATAGGCCAGACCGAGGCTCTCGTCGACCACGGTGTTGATATCGACGAGCCGGTGTTCACCGCCGCCTTCGCGCGCATGCTCCAGCATGTTGCGGATGATGGAATCGGCGCGGCGGGCGTATTCGGCACCTTCCTTGATGTTGTCTGACAACGTGTCGGCGAGCTCCTCAACCCGCCCACGCGTATCCTGGTCGATGATCGCCGCTTCCAGAACGCGTCGGATGTCGTCCAACATCACCTGAGAGCGGCTGCCGAACTCGCCGACGAAAGTCACCGGCGCGCGAACCTCGTGCATGATGCCGGCGGTAGCCTCTCCGAGCGCGGCAAGCCTCTCGCTTTCCGAAAGCCGTCGGCGGGCCGCGTCCATCTTCTCCAGCAGGAGTGCGACCTCGTCCGAACGCCTGCCGGTCTCCGCCAGAAGACGTGTGTTCTCGATCGCGATGATGGCCTGGTCGGCGAATGTCCTGACGAGTTCGACCTGCCGGTCGTCGAATGAGCCGAGCTGGCTCCGGGCCAGCGCTATCAGTCCGAGCGTTTCGCCGCCGCGCAGCAGAGGCACGCAGAGCGCACTTCCGGTTTGGCCGAAGCGCGCCATTTCGAGCCCGGCGCTGGCGGGAACCTCCGGAAGGTGAACGACCGCCTGTTCCGCCGCACCACGACCGAGCCATGTTCCGTCGCCGGGCGCGGGTGGATTCGCGCTTTCGAACGCGCGCTGCTCGGGTGTGGTGCCGAGCGCCGCCGCAAGTCCGAACGCATTGCCGTCCTTGAGATATAGCCGCGCGGTCCTTGCGTTGCTGAGACGCATCGCCGCCGCCAGCATTGACTGGAGCAGGCTGTTGAGATCATAGGCCGACGCGCTGGTGGCGCTGGCAATGTCGGCAACGGCATCCTGCTGCAGCCGCGCGTCCGCGATCTCTGCGGTCAACGCTGCGACCTCTTTCGTCAGGCGCGAGCCGTCGATCGCGGCAACCGCCTGATCGGCAAAGGTCTGTACCAGCTCGACCTGCCGGTCATCAAAAGCGCCGGGGGACATGCGGGTCAGCACGAACACGCCGGCAGCTTCCCCTCCGCGTATCATTGGCACGCAAAGGGCGGCCTGTGCAGATTGCGGTGCTATTCCCTCTGCCGCGGAAAGATGGATGGTTTCGCGCGCGAGAACGGCGCTGCCGACAAGCGTGTCGTTGGAAGCAACGTAAAGCTGCTGCGCTTCCTGCTCGCGCTGCGCCTCATCCATGCCGTCATTGGCGGCGAGGCGATAGCCATCGTCGGTTCGCAGGTAGACGGCGGCGACATCGGCCGCTCCGAGACGTCGTGCCGCGCTGGCCATGCCATGCAACAAGGCGCCGATGTCGAAGCCTGGCCGTATGCCGGATTGGCTGGCAACGCGCGCGATGTCCGCCACCGCGCTTTGCCTGTCGAGCGCTGCGGCGAACTGTGCGGACCGTTCGGTGAACGCGTCGTGCAGGTCAGCGCCGACGAGGGCGATCTGCGCCTGTCCGGCCAGCACTTCGGCCAGTTCCGCCTGCCGCTCGCCGAACAGTCCAGCCGTCCAGCGCAGAAGGACGAGCGCACCAATCGTAGCGTCGTCGCGGATCAGCGGCAGGGCAAGCGTCGCGCCGGCGGGCGCCTTGGTGTTCGCTTGGGCGAAGTCCGGCAGGGCGGAAAGCTCCGCGGCATGCAGCGGCCGCGCATCGGCGGCGAGATTCTGCATGATCAGGCTGGAAATCGCTGGATCGATGTCGCCATAGGACGATAGGCGCCGCGGGTCGCCATCCGTGGCCTGAAGCAGCACGACCGCATCGGCGTCGCATTCCCGCGCCGCCGCTGCCACGATGGCTTCGAAACCCGGCTGTGGCTCGGATATCGATTTTCCGGCTATCGCGACGATTTCGCGCGTGGACAGGTTATGCGAAAGCGCCTGCTCTAGCTTGCAGGTCTTGTCGGCCAGACGGCTTTCGAGATCCGTCTTGCTGATAGCAATCGCCGCCTCGTCGGCAAGGCTTTCGGCAAGTTCGATTTCACCGGGCGTGAACGCCGACATCTCGCTTCGCATTGCGATCAATGCGCCGATTACTTGGCCATCTTGAAGCAAGGATACGGCGAGGGAGGGGCCGCTCGCTTCGGTGTGATCATGTCCCGGCAGGCCATCGTTGCGGACAAGACCGCCTTGAACTTCGGCCTGCTTGGCAAGTGCGCTTGCGGTGCTCCCGATCCGGTTGTTCCAGTCTTCATCAGAAACCCCGGATGCCGCCGTTGGATGATATCGGTCGTCCAGCCGGCGCAGGATCAGCACTTGATCCGCATTGCATGCGGCGGCCGTCGTCGACGTGATCTGCTGCAACGCAGCCTGGAGATCGAACGGCGCGCGCGCAACGATCTTCAGCGTCTCGGCCGCGGCCGATTTCTGCATCAGCGCGGCGGCGATTTCCTGCCGCCGCTTTTCCGCCTCTTCGAGGAGGATCGTTTTCTCGATAGCAATGGCGGCTATCTCGGCATGAAGTGACGCCTTGGCAGCGTCTTCCCCGGAGAAGGGAACCGCATCTGCTCGCGAAAGCGCCAGCACACCGACGATCGCGCCACGCGACACCAGCGGTATGCCGAAGACCGACCGCGCCGCCGCTTCTTCTTCCGCCGATGTGTCAACGAACCGGAAGGGGCCGTCGCTTGCGGCGATGCGTTCAACGAAGGAGGTAAGGTCGGGAGCAGCTTGCGAACTCGGCGGCAGCGGCAGGAAGCGGTCGCCGGCACGGCGGAACATCTGCACGTCGGCTCCGCATGCGGACGCGATGTCGCTGGCGATCCAGAGCGAGAGAGCCTTGAGATCGAGCGACGGCGCAGCGATTGCTTCGATCAGCCCAGCGGCGAAATCGCGTCGCTCCAGGGCGGTCGCCAGTTCGCCTGTGCGGGTTTCGAGATCAGCTGACAACCGGGCGGTTTCCAGCGCTGCGACTGCCTGGTCGCCCAGAGCCGCTAGGAACTCGACATGGCGATCCTCAAATCGGCCAGTGTCCGTGCGCTCTACGGAAAGTGCGCCGATGGACGCGCCGTTGCTCACCATCGGTATGGCGAGCGAATGGCGAGCGTCCGCATTTTCCGCATCCGAAATCGCGATCGGACCGCCGGAGGCGAAAGCTTGCGAGGCAGTAGCCCCGGGATCGACGTCCCCAGCTTGTGCGGAAACACTGCTGCTGGTCGCAAGCCTAAGTTGCGCGCCGTCGAACAGGCTCAGCCGTGCAATTGCCTGTCCGAACACCTTGTTGGCCGTTTCCACGATTGCTCGAAGCACTGGTCCGGCATCGGACGGCGAGCTTGCCGCCACGCGCATGACCTCGGCCATTCCCATCTGTTCGGCGCGCATCTGCTCGAAGATCGCGATGTGCTCCCCATTCATTTGCCCAACCGTCGCAGCATGCGCAGCCTGCATGTCGGCAATCGTGCGGTCGCGCTCGTGCACCGTGTCGGTCAACCGCGCATTCTCGATTGCGACGAGAACCTGGTCGCCAAGTGCCCGAAGCAATTCGATGTGGCGCTCCGGCCAGCTGCCAGCCTGCGTCCGTTCGACGGAGATCACGCCGATGGCTGAGCCATTCAGAGAAAGGGGAATGGCAAGCGCACTGCGCGCGTCTGGCAGGACGCAGAGGTTGGAGTCGACCACAGCTTCAGCGCTTTCGACCGGTTCGCCGGACGAAAACGCCTGCGCCGCAGCCGTTGCCGGAGGAAATGCGGACAGCTTTTCCACCACCTCCGGCGACAGGCCGCCATGCGCCCGCAACCGAAGGACATTGCCATCGAACAGGCCTATGTAGCCCGCTTTTGCTCCCAGCGACTTCATGGCCGTTGCCACTGCGGCGTCGAACACCGCCTGCGGGTCGCCGGAAGATTTCGCGGCGAGGTCAACGACCCTAGCGACCGAAGACTGCTCGGAGCGCATGTCATTGATGGTGCCGTCGCGCCGCGCGATGGTTTCGGCAAGCTCTACGGTCTCGATCGCTACAAGCGCCTGATCCCCTAGGGCCTTGAGCCGTGCGCCGTGCCGCTCGGACAGGTTGTCGCCGGCCGATCTCTCGATGGCTAGAACGCCGATGGCCCTGCCCTGCTTGAACAGGGGAACCGCAAAAGCGCTTTTCGCGTCCGGCAGGGCGGACTGGCCCGACGCTTCAGTGATGCCGGTGATCTCGACTGGTTCGCCGGCGGCAAGCGCCCTTGCCGCGACCAGACCAGGGGAGGCAGCAAGGCCGGTGAGCCGTTCGGCTGCTTCCGGCGCGAGGCCATGCTGCGCTGCGACCTGCGCAGTCTCTCCGTCGAGCCTAAGCAGATAGGCCGTCGCCGCGCCCGGGAATTTCGACGCCGTCTGCACGACCGCGTCGAATACGCGCGTCGCGTCGCCCGGCGCGGCAGACGCCGCATGGACAACATCGGCCATGGCGTTTTGCTCGCTACGCATCCTGGCGATCTTTCGGTCGCGCTCGTCGATCGTACCGATCAGCCTGGCGTTCTCGATCGCGATCAGGCCTTGGTCGGCAAAGCCGTGCGCCAGTCCGGCCTGACGGTCAGTGAATGGCGACATTTCCTGGTGCGACAGCCAGATCACGCCCTCGACGGTGTTATCGCGTTGTAGTGGAACGGCGATGCCTGCCCTGTCGCCCGCATAGCCGGGCTTGGCGTCGAGGGAGAAACGGTGGTCGCCGGGCAGGTCCTCCACCGAGACCAGTTGACCGAGATAGGCCGCGAGCCCTTGCGGCGAACTCGCGTCGATGGCCACATCCAGAATCGTGGCCTTGGCGTCCTCCAGCCATCCATCCGAATAGCCTGCCTGCGCGGCCAGCTTCAGGCTTTTTCCATCCATCAGCCAGACGGACCCGCGCGCGGCGTCGCAGAGTTCTACGGCCGACGAAATGAGCGTTTCGAGAATGGTTTCGAGACTGAGGCCGGACTGGCCGATCGCCTTCAGTACGCCCGCCGTCAGAGTCTGCTGCTGGAGCGTCACGTCCAGGCCGAGCGCTCGGTCGTCCGCCCTGGCAGCAAGGCCTCGCTGGCTCTGCTGCAGGCGGCTTGCCATCGCGTTGAAGTTCTCTGCGAGTGCACCGATCTCGTCTCGCCGGCGGATGGAAACGCGCTGCGTGAGGTCGCCTTCGCCGAGCCTTTCGGTACTCACGACCAGGCTTTGGATCGGCTTGGCGACCCGACGGGCCATCCAGATGCCGATGATCGCCGCCGACAGAATTCCGATGCCGAGCAGCAACAGGGTCTGCCATAGTAGCAGGTGGAATGGCGACAGCGCCTCTTCCTCTGATGTCTGGACGAAAGCCATCCAGCCGAGGCGCGGCAGTTGCGCATAGGCTGCGAACGACGGCGCTGCGTTCTCGAGTCCCGCCGCATCCGTGAAGGTTCCGGTACCGCCGACGGCCAACGCTGTCTTCACCTGCGGCAGCGCGGAAAGGTCGTTGTCGCCGCTCACGGGGTAGCGCTCGGGATGGGCGATCAGCCTCCCGGTACCGTCGATGATGAATGCCTGACCGCCGCCCGCCGTCGCTGCCCTCACTGGCTCGCCCAGGAAAGCCAGGTCCAGTTCGGCCACGGTCACGCCGCCATCCGTATGCGCTATGCCGACAGTGCCCGAGAGGTCAGCGCCATTGCGCAAATAGACCGGGCCGAACCACGTCCCGGACTCCACCGTTTCCTTGAAACGCGGCTCGTTTGCGCGGCTGATCTGGCTGGCGATCGAGTCCGGCACCAGCCGCGAGACCTTCAGTTGCTCGAGGCCCCTGTTGTTGATGTAGAAAAGCTCTGTGACGGCCGGGAACTGCCGCAGTATGCGCGCGAAGTCCGCCCGCTGTTGTTCCAGGCCTGCAGCCTTCCAGTCGGGCTGCGCCGTCCAGGCAAGCTGGCTTTCGAGGCTTGTCATCAAGCCTTCGACCTGCTGGGCCAGCGCTACGGCCTTCTGCTGGTCGATGGCGAGGGCGGAGCGCCGGGTTTCTTCATAGCTGCGCCAGAGCGAAAGTGCGCCGCCGGCCAGCAACAACAGGGCTACCAGCGTCACGATCACGGTCGCGAATTTCAGGGAGAGCGGTATTCTGAACCGCCCCGATTGCCGCGCGCTGCTGTCCCTTGCCCCCTTCGCCATCGGTCAGCCCTGCCGCAGATCGGCTAAACCTTGCGGAAATCCGCAAAAACCCGCGATTCTTGATCTGGTTGTCATGCGCATTCATCGGCTGTCGGCTGAGAGACCGGCAACCTAGAGGAAGTTGCATCAAGATTGAAGCGCTTCTGTTTGCCGGGAGGCGAAGCCCCCAACAAACTGAAGCGCTGCAAGCCTTCAGCCGCCGTGGCTGGAATGATCGTCTCCGCCGGGCTTGTCGACGGCAAACTCGACCTCGATCGTGCCTGCCTTCTCGAAGGTCATGGTGCCCTTGAATCGTTCCCCTTCGACGGCCGGTGCCTTAAGGTCCATGAACATGATGTGATAGGAGCCGGGTTCCAGCTTCACTTCTGCTCCGGCCGGTATCTCAAGCCCGTCCTTCAGGGGACGCATGGTCATGACGCCGTCCGTGACCGCCATCTCATGGATTTCGCCCTTGCCGGCGATCTCCGCGGTGACGCCGATCAACCGGTCCGGCTCGGTGCCGATGTTCTTGAGTGTTGCGTAGCCCGCCGCGACCTTTGCGCCTGGCAGGGTCGCACGCGACCACGGATGCCCGATCTCCATGTCGCCGACCGCGAAGCCGTGCGCCGATGCTCCGGCTGAAAGGAAGAGTGTCGCCGCAAGACCGAGGAGGGCGGGGCGCGTGATGGAAGAAATGAACATGATTGTCTCCGAATGAGTGTCGTCCGGCCAGCGCATCACGCGCCGGTCGCGAAAGGTCCTGCTGTCTTGGCGCTTCGGGCGAAGCGCCGGTTCTCAGGCGGAGCGCGTGGATTTGCCGGCGTGCGGCGATCATGGCGCGCGACGACATCGGGTGTTGGATGGAAGACCGGCTCGAAAGCGGCAGCGAAAGCCGGCTCGAATGCTACCGGTGGCATGCCGGCAGCGGCCAGCGGCGAGACGTTGCAGGACAGGAAGCAGCAATCCTGCTTATGGCCTGCTGGCGACCCCGCAGGCGTTTGCGTGGTGCCGGTCGCGCATATGACGTTGCCGAAGATGTCGCGCTGGACAGGTGGAGTGGCGGAGGCCAGCGCCGCCTGGAGGACGAACGCCAGCGCCGCGACGAAGGTCGCGAGGCGCATCGTACCGATCCTGCTTGCTTCAAGGCTCATGGGCGACACCTATCACGGACGCCTATCGGGCAAAACACCCGCCCGCCTTCTGCGGCAAGTTGCCGTTGGCTAGGATTCAGCCTACGGGCACCACGTCCACGGCCTGTTCACCCGTCTGGCTGCCGGTCGTCTTCAGCACGCCGACGATCGGCGCCACGTCGGAATAGTCGCGACCGTAACCCACGGTGATGTGGTCGTTGGAGGCGCGCATGCCGTTTGTCGGGTCGAATTCCTGCCAGCCGGCCTGCTGCCCGCACCAGACCTTTACCCAGGCATGCATGGCGTCGGCACCTTCGAGTCGTTCCTTGCCGGGAGGGGGGATGGTGCGCAGGAAGCCGCTCACATAGCCGGCGGGAATGCCGAGGCCTCTCAGCCCTGCGATCATCACATGCGAGAAATCCTGGCAGACGCCGCGCCTGATGGCGAAGGCGTCGGCCGCCTTAGTGGCGACCGTGGTGGCCTCTCCGTCGTAGGTGAAGTCGGCGTAGATGCGGTCGCACAGATCGTTGGCGATGCCGGTGACCGACGATGCGGCCGAAAAGCTGTCACGTGCGTAGTCCGTTATTGCCGGGTCCAAATCGACAAAGTCGCTCGCGGCGAGGAAATGATGCGGCGCATCCGGCGCAAGCGAGCGCACTGTTGCGATCTCGCCGCCGAGGTCGGCCAGCTTGGGCGAAACGTCGAGTCCGGTCTCCGGCCGCGAGACCGAAACGCGCGCGCTCATCCTGATGTCGAGTTCATCGTATGCGCTGCGGAAGGCGACAGAGGTTACCGCGTTGCCAAAAAAGTCCAGGAAATCGGACCGCTCACTGGGTGTCGGCCCGAAAGAAACCGACGAGGCAATGACGCGCTGCACGTTCGGGATTGTCTGCGGTGCGACATGCACATGATGCCTGCTGCCGCCGGCTGCGCGGTCGTAATCATAGTGAAGCTGGAGTCTGATGTCGTAAAGCATGGGGTCAGGCAAAGTAGGCCTTCGCAAGGCTCGTGTAGAGCCCAGCTATATCGTCGCCCAGCGCGTTTAGCGCTTCGGGCGAGAGATCGCCCGGCTCGTCTGTCGCGAGGCCGGTGTGGATGCGCAGCACGTCCTTCGCAGCCGGCGAAAGATGACCGCGCTCGCCTGCCTCAGGCAGGTGCGAAATCTCGTGCTTGAGCCGGTCGAGTTGGAAGAAGACGGAACGCGGGTTGAGTGGGTCGAGCGCCAGCAGGTCGACGAGACTGCGCCGTCCCGCGTAAGCGTACTGCCTGCGGTGCGTCATCACGCTGTCGCCGATTTCCAGCATCATGTCGAGCGCGCCGTCCGGGGCATCATCGCGTGTCAGCCATGCCAGCGAGCGCGCCATCTGGATGCCCCGCTCAAGCCTGCGGCCGATCTCCAGGAAGCGCCAGCCTGTGAAGCGGTACATGTTCTCGCCGAGCAGGCCGGAGAACCCTGCGATCTTGCGCAGAAGAACCGTCATGGCTCGGGTTGCGTCGTCTCCCGGATGAACCTGCGTGGCGAAGCGATGCACGGTCTTGGACAGGTCCCGCAGAGCCAGCCAGCCATCGGGGGAGAAGCGGTCGCGAATCTGGCCGGCGCTGAAGACCGCGCTGTCCAGCGATCCGATGAGCGCGTCCGGTATCGCGGCCTCCGCGTCGATGCCGTAGGGCTCCAGATAGTCGCGGATGTCGGCCAGCAGCGGCATGTCGGGATCGGAGGTTTCCGCCAGCCGCGCGTGATAGGCGCGCAGGATGCGGGCGGTGTCCTCGGACCGCTCGATATAGCGGCCCAGCCACATCAGGTTTTCAGCAGCCCGGCTCGGCAACGTGCCCGGCAAATTGCGCTTGAAACCGTCGCGCTCGTTCGGCAGGAGCGATTCCTGTTTCACGGGCTTGTCGCTGACGACCCAGACATCGGCCGCCTGTCCGCCGCGCTGCATGGCGATCGCCGTATTGTCGAGCGAGAAGCCGATGCGCGCGAAACCGCCCGGCATCACCGCCCATCCGTCGGGCGTGCGGGCCAGATAGACGCGCAGGCTCGCCGGCCTTGGTTCGAGGGTGCGCCCGACGAAGACGGGCGCGGTCGCCAGCGTCACGGCTTCCTGTCCGACGAAAGCCGCGCCGTCCGCCTTGATCCTCCGGATCAATGATGCGCGCGCGTCCGAGTCAAGGCTCGATCCCAGGACGGTCGTATTGTCATCCTCGAAGGGCAGTCGGGTCGACAGCGCCGGCCCGATCATCATGCGGTCGAAATTCGCGAGAACGGTCTGGCGGTCGGTCTCGCGTCCACACCACCACGTCGCGACAGACGGCAGGTCGAGCGGCTTCCCGGTCAGCGCCTGCGCGACGCCGGGCAGGAAGGCCGTCATCGCACGCGTCTCGAGGATGCCGGAACCCAGCGCGTTGACCATCGTCACCGAACCGGCTCGAATAGCCTCGGTCAGTCCAGGCGTGCCGATGCGTGAGTCCGGCCTCAGTTCGAGCGGGTCGGCAAAGGCAGCGTCCAGTCTGCGCCAGAGCACGGTGATCGGCTTCAGGCCCGATACCGTGCGAACCATCAGCTTGCCGTTGGTGACGGTCAGATCCTCGCCTTCAAGCAGCATGACGCCGAGATAGCGTGCGATATAGGCATGTTCGTAGTAAGTCTCGTTCAGCGGCCCCGGCGTCAGAATGGCGGGGCGCCCCGCCGGTTCGCCGGCCATGCTCGTGAGTGCGTCGCGAAAGCGTCGGAAGAAGCCGGCCAGTCTGTGCACGTGCATCTCGCCATAGATGTCCGAGAGAGCGCGCGTCGTCGCAACGCGGTTTTCGAGCGCGAAACCTGCGCCCGAGGGGGCCTGCATGCGGTCGCCCAGAACCCACCAGCCGCCGTCAGGGCCACGCCCGAGATCGAAAGCGCAGAAATGCAGGAAATGCCCACCGACCGGCGTGACGCCGACAAGAGGCCGTAGATATTCCGGACTGGACGCAATCAGTCCTGCGGGCAAAAGCCCGTCTGCGACCAAGCGGTTTGCGCCATAGATGTCCGCGCATATCGCCTCGAACAGGTCGGCGCGCTCGGTTAGTCCAGCACTGATCGCAGCCCATTCGGTGTCGTCGACAAGAAGCGGCACATGCGCCAGCGGCCATTCGCGTTCGCTGGCCCCGTCGCGGTCATAGACGCGGTAATAGACGCCTGAATCACGCAGATACTGGTCGGCGCGCGCAAAGCGGGCCTGCAATTCGTCGGCCCCGAGTTCCTCGATGACTGAGATGAAACGCTTCCAGATCGGACGCGGCTGGCCCTGTGCATCTACCATTTCGTCCAGAACGCCGGGGATGGGACGATAGGAGTCGAGCAGCGGGCTCGATGCCAGCTTTCGCTTCGCCTTGATGTGATTCCCCCGCGTCATAACCGATCAGATGCCCGCCGGCCTGCGAAGGTCAAGCGTCAGCGGAAATTCTCCAGATGGCTGTTCAGCATGAAGCGCGTAGGCTCCGGCAGTGTAGCCGTGCGGCTGGAAGCGGGCGAGGCGACGTGCCTCGGCCTCGTTGGCGTTGACCGGGAAGGTGTCGTAGCTCCGACCGCCCGGATGCGCGACATGGTAGACGCAGCCGCCGACGGCGCGGCCGGACCAACGGTCGTAGATGTCGAAGACGAGCGGTGTGTTGACGGGCAGCGCCGGGTGCAGGCCGGATGAAGGTTGCCACGCCTTGTAGCGCACGCCGGCCACCGCGATCTCTCGGTTGTCGGTCTGCTTCAGCGGCACCGGGCGGCCGTTGCAGGCGACCGTATGCCGCTCGAGGTTGAAGCCTTCTGCCTTCACCTGCAGCCGCTCGACCGAGGAATCGACGAAACGCACCGTGCCGCCAATCGCGCCCTGTTCGCCCATGACATGCCAGGGTTCCAGCGCCTGCCTGACCTCAAGCTTCATGCCCTGCGTACGGATTTCGCCGCAGAACGGGAAACGGAACTCCAGTTGCGCGTCGAACCATTCGGGACGGAACTGGAAGCCGTTCTGCCGGAGATCTTCCAGCACGTCCATGAAGTCCGCCCAGACATAGTGCGGGAGCATGTAGCGGTCGTGCAGCGACGTGCCCCAGCGCACAAAACGCCCGTCCAGCGGGTTCTTCCAGAGCCGCGCGATGATCGCCCGCACCAGCAGTTGCTGGGCAAGGCTCATGCGTGCGTTGGGAGGCATCTCGAAGCCACGGAATTCCACAAGCCCCAGCCGGCCCGTGGGGCCATTGGGCGAAAACAGCTTGTCGATGCAGATTTCGGAACGGTGCGTGTTTCCGGTGACGTCCACCAGCAGATTGCGGAATAGCCGGTCCACCAGCCACGGAAGCGGCGCTTCGCCCTTGCCGGGCATAGGCACCTGCGCCAGCGCGATCTCCAGTTCGTAGAGCCCGTCATGACGCGCCTCGTCGATGCGGGGCGCCTGGCTTGTCGGGCCGATGAACAGGCCGGAAAAGAGGTAGGAAAGCGCCGGATGTCGCTGCCAGTACAGCACGAGGCTTTTCAGCAGGTCCGGACGGCGAAGGAATGGGCTGTCGTTGGGTGTGGCCCCGCCGACCACGACATGGTTGCCGCCGCCGGTTCCCGTATGACGCCCGTCGATCATGAACTTGTCGGCGCCGAGCCTCGACTGCCGCGCCTCGTCATAGATCGCTTCGGTCGTCGCGACGCAGTCCTCCCAACTCGATGCCGGGTGGATGTTCACTTCGATGACGCCCGGGTCTGGCGCGACGCGGATGACGTTAAGGCGCGGGTCGTGCGGCGGCGCGTATCCTTCGATATGCACTGGCAGACCGGTTTTCCTGGCCGCGTTTTCCGCAGCCGCGATCAGTTCGAGATAGTCCTCCAGCGCCTCGACCGGCGGCATGAAGACGCAAAGCCTGCCCTCACGCGGCTCCACGGAAATGGCGGTGCGGACGGATCCCCCGATTTCGGTCAGTTCCTGCTCGACACGCTCCTGTCCCGGCGTGGCTGCGGTAAAGGAGGCTGCGGCCTGACGATGCGCCATGTCCTCGGCGCTTTCCTGCGCGCTGGCAGGAGCACTGACCGGCTCGGCCAGTATTGCCGCGCGTGCCGGCAGGCTGCCGCGCGGCAGGGAGGGATCGACTGGCACCACATAGGGATAGCTCGCGGGCGGAACATAGGGCAGGGACCCTAGCGGCAGGCGGTAGCCGACCGGCGAGTCGCCCGGCACGAGGAACAGTCTCCCGCGCCGGGTCTTCCACTTTTCCGAGCGCCAGCGCTTTCCGTTCGCCTGCGACTGCCAGCGCTGCGCGGGCAATTGCCGCTGCACCGGCAGCACGTAGCCGGACGGCTTGGTCAGCCCGCGCTCGAAAACATGCGCCATGCGGCTGCGTTCTTCCGGGTCTTCCAGCTTGGAGTTCGACGGATCGACATTGTCGGGCAGCTTGCCTTCCTTGAGCAGCCACTCGGCGGGGTCCTCATAGGCCTCGGCGACCATGTCGGTCTCGATGCCCAGTTCATCGGCCATCGTCGTCAGCAGCCGGCTGGCATCGTCGGCGGTCACCTTGCGGTCCGAGGTCTCGCGCGCGATCAGGTTCGGGTCGGACCAGACGGGTTCGCCGTCCGTGCGCCAGTAAAGCGAGAAGGTCCAGCGCGGCAGGCTCTCGCCTGGATACCACTTGCCCTGTCCGTAGTGGAGAAATCCGTTCGGCGCGAAACGCTCGCGCAGCCGCCGGATCAGCGCGTCGGCCTTTTCACGCTTGGTCGGGCCCACCGCTGCCGTGTTCCATTCGGCACTTTCAAAGTCATCGATCGAGACGAAGGTCGGCTCTCCGCCCATGGTGAGCCGGACGTCTTCAACGTGGAGCACGGCATCGACCTCGCCGCCCAGCCTGTCGAGCGCCTGCCAGCTTTCGTCGGAGAAGGGCTTGGTGATGCGCGGGTGCTCCGCCTCGCGGTCCACCCGCATGTCGAAGTCGAAATCGGTTCGGGTATCAGGCGAGCCCGAAAAGCCGCCGGTGATCGGCGCGGCATTGCGGTAGTGGGGGGTGGCGGCGAGCGGAACGTGGCTTTCGCCTGTCAGCAGGCCCGAAGTGGGGTCCAGTCCGATCCAGCCGGCGCCTGGGATATAGACCTCGCACCATGCATGCAGGTCGGTGAAGTCGTGATCGGTGCCCGGTGGGCCGTCCAGCGACACAAGATCGGGCTTCAACTGGATCAGGTAACCGGAGACGAAACGCGTCGCAAAACCCAGATTGCGCAGCGTCTGCACAAGCAGCCAGCTTGAATCGCGGCAGGATCCCTTGGCGAGGCTGAGCGTCTCGCCGGGCGTCTGCACGCCGGTTTCCATCCTGACGATGTAGCCGATCTCGCGCTGGACGCGGGCGTTGAGCTCAACTAGGAAATCCACGGTGTTGCGGGGCGTCCTGTCGATCGTGGCCAGAAACGCCGCCAGTTCAGGCCCGACAGCCTCGGGCTCGCGATAGATTTTCAGGTCTTCGCGCAGGTCTTCGGGATAGTCGAACGGCCATTTCTCCGCGCTTTCCTCGACGAAGAAGTCGAACGGGTTGTAGACCGTCATGTCGGCAATGAGATCGACCTCGACCCTGAGTTCCGTCACCGGTTCCGGAAAGACGAAGCGCGCGAGAAAGTTGCCGTAGGGGTCCTGCTGAACATTCACGAAATGGTTTGCCGGCTCGACCTTCAGCGAGTGGCTGAGCACTTTCGTTCGCGAATGCGGGGCGGGTTGAAGGCGGATCACCTGGGGGCCGAGAACGACCGGCCGGTCATATTTGTAATGCGTCAGGTGATGGACGGCTGCGAGGATTGCCATGGGGCTCCCGAAATTGTGGTCGCCCGCAGCTTTTCACGATTTCCGGGCGATCTCCAAGCCTTTATTGCAGTGCGGCAGGACTGAAAACAAGCGACCGTCTGACGCGTATGCTTCGCGTCATCCTGCCTGTGGCGCGAATCTGGCTACCAGCGAGTGCGTTTCGCCGGCATAGGTCAGGCGCACGTTGGTCACCGGCGTGTCGCCCGACCATGTGCGACGCTGGACGACCAGGCAGGCGCTGTGGCGCGGCACCTCCAGAAGCCCGGCCAGATGGGCGTCGGCGGACACGGCGCGAATTCTGTGTTCGGCGGCATTCCAGGGCACGTGCCCCACCAACCAGGGGCTGGGCGCCTCGTCCTCGAAGCTCTCGTCTTCCGCTTCCGGAACAGCGGCAAGGCTGATGACGCGCTCCTCGAGGCAGAAGGGCGACACGCCGGCAAAATGTCGGCATGTCAGTTCCAGAAGGCTCGTCCCGGTAGCAAGTCCTGCTTCATGCTCGTCCTGCGGGGTCGCAGTACGCGAGCGCCGGGACAGCAGTTCGTAGCGGTAGGGCAGACCTAGCGCCTCGACTTCGGCCTGCATGTCCTGGATTTCCAGGATGGCTGCCTGGCTGCGCGGACGGCTGACGAAGCTTCCAGAGCGGCGGCGGCGCTCGATCAGGCCGCTTCGTGCCAGCTCCGACATGGCCTTGTTCACGGTCATGCGCGAACAACGATACTGTGCCGAAAGCTCGTGCTCGAAAGGAATGCGGTACCCCGGCGGCCATTCGCCGGACAGGATGCGGCCGCGAATGTCCGACAGGATGCGCTGGTAGAGAGCGCCCTTGTCGTCGCTTGCCGTCTTTGTCTCCATCGCCTTCGCGCTCAGCCAGTCAGCTCCATCATGGTGTTCCTGAACCGGCTGGCAATGGCTTCGCGGGCGATATGCCGGCCGCCTTCCACCAGCTTGCGGCCTCGGACCCATGCGCCATCGACGCTTGTGCCATTGGCAAAAATCCAGGCGTCCAGAACGGCGTCAGCCTTCTTCCCGGTCAGCGAGGGACGTGCGGCGTCCAGCGATACGAGATCAGCGGGCGCTCCGACCGCGATGCCGCCCGCCGCTGCCCCAAGCGCGATGCCGCCGCCAGCAAGCGCTGCGTCGAACAGCGCCCGGCCGTTGGATTGCCCCTTCCTCGCCAGCACGTTGCGCGCCTGCCGGTGGAGACGCTGCGAATATTCGAGCTGGCGCAGTTCGTCGGCCACGCCGATAAGGACGTTGGAATCCGAGCCTATCCCGAAGCGTCCCTTTTCCGCCGTGAACAGCGGCGCCGGAAAGGTGCCGTCGCCGAGATTGGCCTCGGTAACCGGACAGAGGCCCGCGACTGCGCCGACCCTTGCCATCGCTGTCGTCTCCTCCTCGGTCATATGCGTCGCATGGATAAGGCACCACCGTTCGTCCACGTCCGCATTGCCCAGCAGCCATTCGACCGGCCGGGCGCCGGACCATGTTATGCAGTCCTCGACCTCGCGCATTTGTTCAGCGACGTGGATATGGATCGGCCCGCTGGATAGCGCGGTCACCGCCTTCAATTCGTCAGGCGTCACGGCGCGCAGGCTGTGCGGCGCGACGCCGACCACGACTTCAGGAACCGATTCAACCGCTTTCCAGCTTGATTCAAGCAGGCGGGCGAATCCGTTGAGATCGTTGATGAAACGGCGCTGCCCCGCGTTCGGTGTCTGCCCGCCGAAACCCGAATGCGCGTAGAACACCGGCAGCAAAGTGAGGCCTATTCCCGTTTGCGTCGCTGCCGACGCGATGCGGGCAGCCATTTCGGCGACATCGGCATAGGGTCGACCGTCGATGTCGTGATGCAAGTAGTGAAACTCGCCGACGCGTGTGAAACCGGCTTCCAGCATCTCGACATACAGCTGGGCTGCGACCGCCTCGACATGATCCGGCGTCATCGACAGCGCGAAGCGGTACATCACCTCGCGCCAGGACCAGAAGCTGTCGTCGCCGGGGCCGCGCGTTTCGGCTAAGCCGGCCATGCCGCGCTGGAAGGCGTGGCTGTGCAGGTTGGGCATGCCCGGGATGAGAATGGTCACGCGCTCGTCGCCGGCTTCAGCCTTCGCGCCTGCGACCACCTTCGCGATCCGGCCGTTGACTATCTCAATACGTGCCTCGGTCGCCCAGCCATCCGGCAACAGCGCCGATTGTGCGTAGATGGTGGTCATTACCGGGCTCCGAAGGTCTGTCAGATGCAGGTGCGGACACGGAGGGCTGTGGCCGATCCCGCGATCCAGCTATAGCATGTCGCGGCCGATCGTGCTGGAAGTCCTGAACCGTGGCCGACATCCCCGGCCCGAAAGCCGGGGTAAGCCGGTTGGGCGTTACTCCGCGCCGCCACCGCCGTGCTCGTCGGCAAATTCGATGCCTTCGTTGACCTCGGCGATCGCCTGCTGGATCAGGTTCATGGCGTTGACGCGGTGGCCACCCTTGTTGGAGCTGGCTTCGCGCAGCGAGGCGAGCGCGTCGTAAAGCGACGAGAGCGCACGCTCCATGTTGCCCTGATACGCTTCGGCCGTCGTGGCGGAGAGCGTGACCGCCGAAGCGGCTGCCGCGCCTGCGGCGGCGAGGCGGATGAAGTTGCGACGGGAGGTCTCGGTCGTGTCGGTCATGTCGGGATCCTTTCCTGTTTCAAGCTTGGGGGACGGCATTGTCGAATTGCGCTTCAGAAGCGGTCAAGATAGGCCCTCACCGAATCCCAGTCGCCCGAACGCGCCGACATGGCGAGGTAACCGTCCGGGCGGACCAGCGCAATGTCATTCGCCGCTGTCGCGGGTCTCATGGCAGAACTGACCAGCGGATGGTTAAAGGGCGGCGGTTCGTTCGCGCACAAGGTGAAGAGCGGGGTGTCTCCCAAACCATAGGCCGTTTCGCCGTCGATGGGAGGCATGCGCGTGCCTGGCTTCGGCGACGCGTTCGCATACGGGCCGTTCAGGCTGCTGTGAGGATAGCCGACCGAAATCTCCGTCATCTGTCCGACGAGCGCATGCTTTACAGGCGGCAGGCCGAGGATCAGATGCGCGACGTGATTGCGGATATCCTGCAGCACCGGATTGCTGATCAGCGCCATCTTGGTAAGCTTGCCGGCAGCTGCAATCACTTCCGCCCCGACGGCGTGGCGTTCGGGGCTGTAGCTTTCGAGCAGGGTGGGAGCGGCCATGCCGCGCGCGGCGAGCGCGAGTTTCCAGGCGAGGTTGAACGCATCCTGCATGCCGGTGTTCATGCCCTGTCCGCCAGCGGGGCTGTGGACATGAGCGGCGTCGCCAGCCAGGAAAATCCGGCCGTCGCGATAGTTCTGCACCTGGCGTTCGTTGATGCGGAAAGCGGAAATCCACACCGGCTCACCCAGCTTGATGCTCGCCGGGCCGCGCGTGGTCACCAGCGTCTGGAACTCCTCGGCAGTCGGAGGAACAGGCCTGTCGCCCTTCGACGGACCGAGGCTGGCGATGATGCGGTACCGGTTCGGCGCGAGCGGGAAATAGATGATCGGCCCGTCCTTGTGAAAGTAGTTGGCAAGCACGTCAGGGCCGAAGGGGGCGCCGGTGAGGTAGAAGTCTCCCAGTCCCCAATCATTGTCGATCAGGTCGCCGTCGAAGGACATTCCAAGATTGTGCCGGACGGTGCTGTGGGCCCCGTCGCAGGCCACCACCCAGTCAAAGCTTTCAGTTTGGACGCGCCCGTCAGGATAGGCGATGGTCGCCGCCACGGCCTTGTCGTCCTGCGTCACGCGCCGCAGTTCGACGCCCAACTCGCAGCGAACGCCTGTTGCCTCGGCATGGCGCTGGAGAATGGCCTCGGTTTCGTTCTGTGCCAGCATGAGCACGAATTTATGTGGCGACTCGACGCCCTCGAACTGTATGCGCGCGATCTGCTTTTCGCCCGCGTTGATTTCGGCGGTGGTGACCCTGACGCCGGCTTCGACCAGTTCGCTGGTGGCGCCAGCCCGGTCTAGCAATTCCAGCGTGCGTGGCCATATCGCTATCGCGCGGGACGTTCCGGCCCGCTCCGTCGCCTTTTCGATCAGGCGCACCGGCACCTTGTAGCGCGCCAGTTCGAGAGCCATCGTCAGCCCCACCGGCCCGGCGCCGACCACGAGAACCGAATCCGTCACCTGCGTTCTCCCGTCTTGCCCAGGTCATGCCGCGGGCGGGTAAATGCTGTGTGAGAGCGCCTCGTCAGGCGCCGACCATCTTTGCGATATCCATGTCCAGCAGATCGCCGATCTTCTCGACCGTCACGTCCGGCTTCGCGTACATGCCGGCATTTGACGGATCGTGGGCATAGTGTCCCTGTCGTGGAAACACCGACACAAGCCTGTCACCCCAGCTTTTCTTCATGGCGTCGAGGATGCGCTCCTTGTCGTCGAACATGAAGTACTGCTTGGCTGGATATTCGCGTTCGACGACATCCAGCATCTCTTCCTTGTGGATGAAGATCAGGACGCGGCCCTCTACGGCCTTCCATATCCCGGAGCGGTTCACCTTGCGCGGTTGGAACACCACGTCGCCGTCAGACAGGATGACCGTTGGCCCGAACCCCGACAGCTTTGCGATGACCTCCAGTGCGCCGGGGTAGACGCGGTCGGCAAAAGGATAGTCGACCAGAAAGCCCGAGACGGTGAGCAGCCGGTGAGCGGCGGCGCCGTCGCCCTCGAAATCGGCCCGGTAGCGCTGTAGGGCGCCAAGATAGTCGGCATAGCCGAGTTCCTTGCGGATATCCTCGAAGTGCTTCCAGTAGAGATCGCCGGCCGGGCCGAACTGTTCGGCCAGGTGCGTCCTGAGGTCGTCGGTCACCCTGTCGTTGTCGAGCAGCGTGTTGTCGACATCCAGCAGAAAAACGACGTCATGCATGATCGGCCCCGCCAAGCGTTTGGCGCAAGCTAGACCGTTTCGCGGTCAGATTGAAACAGCAGATTTTCTCGGCGCTACTGAACGGGCAGGCCGCGCCTCATCCATTCGCTTGGCGGCAGTTTGTCGCCGACGCTGAAGGCGAAGGACACGACCTTCATGGCATCGGCGTCCACTTCGCAGCGATAGTCGAGGCCGTACCATTCGCCGGCTTGCCGAAATGCAGCGTTGTTGGCATTGAGAATGGTGCCAGCCTTGAGCCTCTCCGTCGGGAGGAGATCGGGAGCGTACGGGGGCCAGGCGTTCAGCAGTTGTTCGCGCAGTTCCGTAACGCATAGCCGCCCCGCGCGGATGTCACGCGGCATGTTGCGCATCGCCGTCGTGGCAAGCGGGTTGTTCGTCACCGAGCGCGAGAACAGTTTCTCAGCCCTTTGCAGCTTCGCCTCCTGTTGCGGCTTGGCGGCGGGCGTCGGCTTGGCCGTGGGCTTTGGCGGATCCTCGACCAGCGCCGCCAGGATGTCGGAACGGTCTGTCGTCAGGATCGACTGGTCGGCAGCGCTCGCTTCTTCCGCCTTCGGCTCGGTATCCTCTGGCTTTTCAGCCTCCGCAACCTGGTCGGCCTCGGCCTGTTGTTCCTGCAGTTCTGCCTCTGCCTGCTGCTCGGCTTCGGTCGCGCGCGCTGCGTCGGCGGCCTGTTCTACTGGGGGTCGCGTTTCTGCGCCGTCTTCGGCGCTGTTGCCGTCCAGTTGCTGGCGCGGGCCACCGTCCTGCTCGCCAAACTGGTAAACCGGGTTCATCACCGATTCCTGCGCAGGCGGCTGCTGGGGCGTCTCTTCGCCCGTTGGCTTTTGCTCCGGTTGCTGCTCGGCGCTTTCCGCAGGCGGGGGCGGTGGTGGCTCAGGCGCTGCCTTCTGTTCCTCTTCCGGCGGAGGCACCAGATCGACCTGAACTGCCTGCTCCGGTTCTGGCTGGAACAATTCCACCGGCAGTCCGAAGATCGCGACCAAGAGGACGGCCAGATGCACGCCGACCGAGGCGGGCAGCGCCCACCTCGATTCCCGCTGCAACGGCTGTTCGTCGTCCTTCATGAGAGGGATGTGGAATGAAACCGTGGCAGGATCAAGCTTTCATGCGTCGGCGGTATCACGCCTGCGTGTCCGCAGGTCGCGCGAGCAGCCGCCGTAGATTTCCGCGTCAGTGGCCGCCCGAGAACACCAGCGTCTTGACCGGAAGCAGCAGCGCCTGAAGCCGCAGGATGATGGCGTGCACGACCCCGACCGCGTCGACGGCATGCAGGAAGAGCCAGCTTCCAAAACCGATATCGGGCGCTGCAAGGGCGTCGTGGTTGTTGGTGTAGGCGTTGGCGATGCAGTTGCTGCCCGGTGGGACGCCTTCGAAACCGCCTTCGAACAGCGGCTCCATATAGACGGTGATCGTTCCCTGCCTGACGATTTGCTGCGCGTCGATCAACTGATCGGAGGCGCGCACCTGTCCGGTCGCGATCAGGTCCTGAACGTCGGTTACGACCATCGGAATGATGGTCATCGGCTTGGAGACGCAGGTCACTTCCGCCAGCATGCCTACCTTCATCACCTGCGCCTCGAGCTGGTTGAAGCCCGCCACCAGACCCCATTGGCCCGCTTCCGAGGGAACCAGAACGCCGGCCGGACGCATCATCGGGTTGACGACATCGCCCTTGCGAAGCGTGAACTGCTCCACGATGCCGTCGATGCCGGCGCGAACCACCGTCTTGTCCAGATCGACCTGCGCTTCGGCGAGGCGGGCCTCGGCGCTGGCGCGCTGGGCGGGGAGCACGGAAGCGATCTGCGTTTGGGTGATCTGCTTGTTGGCGACTGCGGCGGCCACTGCGGCAGCGCGCCCGTCGACCACGTTTTGTAGCTTTTCGAGTTCGCGCTGTGAGACCGTGCCGGCATTGCGCTTCTGCAGTTCGGTCTTCGTCGCCAGTTCGTCCAGCGCCTGCTGGTAGGCGCTCTGCGCCTCGCCGATCTGCGCATCGGAGACGGCAAGTTGCGTCCTGGCGAGTTCGATTTCGGCATCGATCTCGGCCAGCCGCCGACGCGCCGTCTCCACCGTCGCCTGCTGTCCTGAGCTGTCCAGCCTGAATATGGGCTGGCCGGCCTTGACCCGGTCGTTCATGTTGACGAGCACTTCCTCTACCCGTCCGGAGCCTTCGGGCAGGATCGGGATCGTCCGGTAGAGCGATACCGCAGCCGTCGTCGACGGGTGGAAATAGAGGATCATGGTCAGCAGGGCGACGGTCAGGGCGATGCAGGCGGTGATGCCGTATCGAAGCTCGAACCAGACGGAATAGAGCGTGATCTCGTGGCCGAGCCGCTTACCCTGTCCGTATCTGCGATAAAGATAATCAGGCAGGACGGTGACGACGGAACAGAGCAGAAGTTCGATCATGCCCCAGTCTCCAGTGCGCGCGGGGGCAGGGCGGCTTCGGCAGCGGGATTCGTGGCAGCTGGCGCCTCTGGTTCCCTGGCCGGCGCACTCCCGGCTTCGTGCGGCTCGTCCGGTGGTCCGTCGTCGCTTCGCCGCCGCAGTCCGGCCATGCGCGCCAGCGCCTCGGCCATGGTGGCCAGCGGACCGTGCAGGTCGGGGATCGGAACCAGTGCGAGGATGAGGGCGGCGACCCAGAGCATGTTGTTGTGGGTCAACAGCGCCAGAAGCGCCAGCACCGCGACCACCTCGAACTGGACCTTACTGGCGTTTTTGTGCGCCAGCTTCTCCGGCAGCGAATGCAGCCTGAAATAGACGCTGCCGAGCCCGAGGATCGCGACGATCAGGAAAATTGTGGCCCCGACAAACAACACATCGGTTTCGCCGGGGGCCGTGATGAAGCCCGGCAGATGATGTGGCGCTGCCGGATGCATCGTTTCTGACATCGAAACGTCCCTCTTGTCCCTTGGCAGGCGGGACGCGCCTCGAATATGAGCGTCAGCTTATCACCGTGAATTCGGTGCGGGAAGATGGAGGCGCCGGCCGCCCGATCGCGACTGTGGACGACCGGCTGCGGCCCTCCCGCAGCGTCGGTCCGAGGACTAAAGTCCGAGCACCATCGCGAGGGAATCAGGCGCGGGAGGCCATTGCCATGCAACGCATGTTTTTTGCCGGAACGCTTGTCATCGCTGCCGTCATCGCCGGCATGGCGCGGGCGGGCAATGCAGCCGTGGGGAATACTGCCTCCGAACCGTCGCCGTGGCTGTTGGGCGACTGGAATAGCGAACGCACCCGGCTCAAGGATCGCGGCATCGACTTCCAGTTCGGCTATACCAGCGAAATCGCCTACAATGCGACGGGCGGTAGCAGGAGCGACGCCGCCTATGCGGACCAGTATGTCGCCGGCGTCACGCTCGACCTGGAAAAGCTTGTCGGCCTGCAGGCGGCGCAGTTCCAGGCGACGTTCACCCAGCGCACCGGCCGCAACCTCGTCGAGGACGCCGATCTCGGCACGTTCCAACTCGTGCAAGAGGTTTACGGTCGCGGGCAGACGGCGCGGCTGACGCAGTTCTGGTATCGCCAGCAGTATCTCGACGGGCTTATCGACTGGAAGGTCGGCCGAATGGGCGTGGGCGAGGATTTCGCCTCCTTCGGCTGTGATTTCCAGAACCTCACCTTCTGCGGCTCCAATCCCGGCAACATTGTTGGCGACTACATCTACAACTGGCCGATCAGCCAGTGGGGCACGAGGGTGAAGGTGAACCTCGAAGGCTTCGGCTATGTGCAGGCCGGCGTTTATGACGTGAACCCGGCCTACCTCGGCGTCAGCAAGGCGCTGCTGCCGGTCTGGTTTTCAGATTCGACCGGCGCGCTCATTCCGGCCGAGGTCGGCTGGCTGCCCACCTTCAACGGCCAGCCCGGCAGCTACAAGTTCGGCGGGTGGTACGATACTTCGGAGGCCGACGGCGTCCCGGATCGCGGTCGCTACGGCGCATACATCAACTTCGAGCAGAATCTGTCGGAGCAGCTGAAGATCTTCCTCAACGCCGTGGTCGCCGACCGCAGGACATCGACCATCAACGCGCAGGCGGCGCTCGGCATGGTCTACACCGGCCTTTTCGACGCGCGGCAGCAGGACGATGTTGGCCTTGCCGTCGGCACCACGCACATGAACGACCGGGTGTCGGATCAGGAAGGCATCGAGGGGTCGGAATATGTCGCGGAGGTCTACTACACTTGGCGTCCGACGCCCGCGCTGCAAATCCGTCCGAACCTGCAATATGTCTATCGGCCGGGTGGTGACGATGCCAATGGCGACGTTTTCGTGCTCGGCCTCAAGACGTCAGCCAATTTCTGATCGCGCCGTTCCGGAGATGCAGCAATGGACAACCTCGGCGATATCCTGGACCCCGTCCGCAAGCAGGTCATCGACCTCAAGGATGCGTTGGCGCATGCGCGCTACCGCTATGACGGGCTCGACCTGATCGTGGAGCAGGTCGCCGACGGTAAGGTTCGCGGCGCGGTGCAGGAAATCTTCGCGCTTGCCGGCGACAAGATGGACGGCATCGACGGCATGCTCGACAATCTTTACCGCGACCTGTCAGACCTCGATCGCAAGCTGGAGGCTCTGGAACGCAAGGTGTAGGCAGGTTCCGCCGTTCAGGGCGGGTCCATCTGGATCACATCGCCAGACTGCGTCACCGTGCAGTGCGAGGTATGGCCAAGCGTCTTCATTGTCAGCACCCAGTTCTCGCCTGAATGCCGCTTGTTGGTAACGATGCTTGTACCCGTCTCCTCCTGCTGGAGTTCGTCGGCTGCGTTCATGCAGGCGTCCATTGCAGCCTGCGAGGGTTCGCGCGGTGCTGCCTCTTCGCTTTCGCCGAAAGCTTCGATTCCGCAATCGGCGTCTGCAACGATATCGATCGTCTTGTAGCGACCCTGCGAGACGTGGACCTTGGCGCATACGCCGGTCTTCTGGTTCCACCAGATGTTGTTGCCGGCCGCATCGACATAGCCGCGAGCCTGCATCTGGCTTTCCGCCCCCGGCGCACGGGCGCCCAGCAGATCGACGATATCGTCCGGCGGGTCGGCCAGCGCCGGCGCTGCAATCAGCACGAGGCATGCTGCAAGGATGGTCTTCCGCATCATAGTCGGTCCCGGATCAGTCGGATGTCTTTGACGCTCTTGTAGCCCTCAACGACCGCCATATCCACCCGCCCGAGCACCCTCTAGAAAGAAGGCAGGCGGGGCCTTTCCACCCCGTCTGCCTTTTTGCCGACCGTCCAGATCAATTCGCGGCGCGTGACGCTTTCTGCGCGGCTTCGTCAATCACGTCGGCCACCGCCTTGGGCTGCGTCAGGAACGGCACGTGGCTGGCCTTGACCTCGGTCACCGATGAGCCCGCGCGCTCGGCCATCTTGTGGAGCAGTTCAGGGTCGATGGCCTTGTCCTCGGTCGCGATGACGGCCCAGCTCGGCTTCGTCCGCCATGCTGCATTTGTCACCTTAGTGCCGAAGTTCTCCAGCTTGATCGGCACCTGGCTGTCGCGCAGAAAAGCCGCGTCCGTGTCGCTCGTGTCAGCCGCAAATCCCGCCTTGAACTTCTCCAGGCTGATGAAGCCGTAGCCATCTGCCTGAGGCTCGATCACGAATTCCGGCGGCGGCGGGATGTCGGCAAGCTGGTCCGCGGTGGATTCGCCGGCGTCCGGCGCAAAGGCCGAGACATAGACCAGGCCTGCGACCTTGGGATCGACGCCTGCCTCGGTAATCACCGTACCGCCCCAGGAATGGCCCACGAGGATGGTCGGACCGTCCTGCCGCGCGAGGACGCGGTTTGTCGCGGAGACGTCATCGGCCAACGAGGTCAGCGGGTTCTGCACGATGCTGACGCGATAGCCGCGTGCAGTCAGTTCCTCATAGACGCCGCGCCAGCCGGAGCCATCTGCGAAGGCGCCGTGGACAAGCACGACATTCTTCACGGCCTGGGCGTCTGCGGTCTGTGCGTGACCCGTTCCGGCGACGGCGGCGGTGGAGATAGCGGCTGCGGCGATTGTCTTGATGGTGGTCATGGGACTGTTCCTTTCTTATGGGGTTTGGATTGCGGGCTGTTGAGTTTCAGGCGGCAAGCAAGAGGCGGACGTCGAGGCCATTGCAGACCATCTGCGAATAGGGGCAGATGGTGTGTGCCTGTTCGACGAGGTCATGTGCGACCAGCGGGGCAACGTCTGGCAGGGAGACGATCAACTCGGCATCGAGCCTCATGCCCGGCAGGTTGTCACGCTTCCCGATGCCGATCGCAGCGGTCACGCTGGCATCCGATGCCAACTCGATCCGGCTCAGGTCGGCGACGCGCTTCAGCGCCTCCAGGAACGATGCGGCGTAGCTTGACGCGAATAGCTGCTCGGGATTGTAGTCAGCCGCTCCGCCGTCTCCGCCGAGTTCCGCCGGCGTGACGAGGGCGATGGTCGCTGCTCCGTCCCTCGTTGACGCCCGGCCTGTCCGGCCTCCGGTGGCAATTGCCTCTGCGCGATAGATGATCTTCATGGCGTACTCCTTATGCCGCGATAATCGTTATCGCGATAAGTGTTGTTTAGTCCGGTTCGAGTTCTTTGTCCAGAGTAATTTTTATCGCGATATTTATTTTTGCGGTTGGGGTTGTTAGATAGTGCGTACGAAGGAGTTTCGAGATGACAAGCAAAATGAAAGACTCTGATGGGTCGGCTCCCCTGCCGTTCGAGGACCACCTCTGCTACGCCATCTATTCCGCAGGCATGGCAATCCAGCGGGTCTACAAGCCGCTGCTCGATGAATTGGGCCTGACCTATCCGCAATATCTCGTGCTCAACGTGCTCTGGAGCGAGGACCACCAGACGGTCGGCGGCATCGCCGAAAGGCTTGCGCTGGAATCGAGCACGCTGACGCCGTTGCTGAAGCGTCTCGAGGCGGCCGGTCTGGTGCGTCGCACCCGCAACCCGCAGAACGAGCGGCAGGTCGTCGTTGCTCTGACGGAAGAAGGACGAGCCATCCGGTCCCGAACGACTTGCCTCGGTGCAGGGCTGCTGGAGGCATCCGGCGACACCCCCGACCATCTGGGTAAGCTCAATCGGGAGATCAGGCAGCTCCGCGATTCAATCTATGGCCATATCGGCGGGTGGAGCCCGGATCTGCGCTCGGACGACTAAAGCGCCTTGCTCACCATCCATCCCGCTCGCGCCACAATCGCGGGTGATCGTCCGCCCGGGCATGGGAGCAGACATCATGGGCAAGCCGAGCGGGATCGTTGTGCTCGCGGGCATGGCGTTAGCCTTTCTCGCGACAGTCGTGAGCGCCGAGGAGATGCAGGCCGTCGTCCTCGGCGACATCACCTTTAACTACAGCACAGCCTCGTGGCTGATGGAGCGCGACGGCGACGATCTGGTGGCCACCTGCGTGCAGGAGGACTGCCGTGGCGCGATGATCGACATCAGCCGGATCGTGGGCGATGGGGGCTGTACCAAAGAGGCGATGATCGCCGAGGCGGCGCGCCTTTTTCCCGGCGCTGGCCGCGCCTATGCAAACATCGTCCGCGCTGGCCGCTTCGCGTTGGTGCTGGCGGAGGCCCACGACGGACCTGATCTCTCGTCTCCGCAATACGCCCATGCGTGCCTCGGATGGCAGGGCTACGAATACCGTTTCGCGATGCGACCGGAAACGGTTGGCACACAGTCGTGGATCGGGGGAGCGCTGCACTATCTCGTCAGTCAGGCGACCGCGCCAGAGGCTCCCCTCACGCAGCTTCGCATCGGCGATGTGACCTTCAGCCTGTCGAACGAGGTCTGGAAGGTCGGGCCTGTCGCCGCAACTGCGGATGGTTCGGGCGAGACGGTTTTGCTGACCTGCCGCATGCCCACCTGCGAAGAGCCGAGCCTCACGGCTGCGCTGTCGGTCGCGCAGACAGACCAGCCATGCCCGTCTCCGCCTACCGATGTCGAGTTCGCCTACGGCGGCGAAGCGAAAAACGGCGAGGTTCTCAAGGAAACGCCTGAGGGGCTGCACTTCGTCACAAGCGAAATCTGGCTGGGTTGCCGCAATTTCGTGCCGCCACGTTTCGCAGCCTGCGGGGTTCACGGTGGACGCGCCTATCACCTGACAACGCCCGCCGGGCAAGGCTGTCGGGGTTCGTTCTGGTCGGTGCCCCAGACGGTTCTGATCGACGTCCTGAAAAGCGCGCGGGTGACGGAATAGAAAGCAACCGGCCTGTCTTTTCTCGATTTCAGGACGCAGGCTACTCGCCCGAAACCTCCCGGGCGACCTCGCCGATCAGCGAGCGTAGCCAGCGGTGGGCGGGGTCGTGCCGGTAGCGAACATGCCAGGCCATCTCGACCGGGAAAGTGCCGAGATCGATAGGTGCCGCCACGATCTTCAGGCGCGGGTCGCCGGCCAGGCGGCGGCAGATGACCTTGGGCAGCGTTGCGCAATAGTCCGTCGCCGCGATCATGTCGGGTATCGCGAGGAAGTGCGTCACGGAGACGGCGACCTCCCGGCGCAGCCCCTCGCGCTCCAGCGTCTGGAACAGGCCGAAACGAAGCCGGCCGGGCGGCAGCACGTTGACGTGTCTCAGGCTTTCGTACTGCGCCTTCGACATCCGCCCGGAAATCTCGGGATGGTCGGCGCGCACGACGCAGGCGAGCCCGTCATCCATCAGATGCTGGACGACGAGATTGTCCGGTGCGTCCACGATGCGGCCAAGCACCATCGCCGTCGTGCCGGATACGACTCCGGTTTCCGGCAGGTCGCTGCCGAAGGGGACGAGGCGCAACTTGATGCCGGGCGCTTCCCGACGAATGCGCGCCGCGATCGCGGGCGCCAGCACGAACTCGACATAGCTGTTAGGTGCGATCGTCACCAGCCGCTCGGCCCGCGCCGGGTCGAACTCCTGCTGGCCGAGGACGATGTCATCGATCTTCGCCAGCGCCGCGGCGATTGCCGGAGCAACCTCAAGAGCCATTTCGGTTGGCTGTACGCCGTAGCGTTCGCGGACGAAAAGCGGGTCGCGCATCATGGTGCGCAGACGTGCCAGCGCGTTCGACAGCGCGGGCTGGGTGATGCCCAGCCGCTCGGCCGCACGCGTGACACTGCGCTCCTCCATTAGGGCAACAAACACGGGCAGCAGGTTCAGGTCGTAGCGCATAGCTTATAATGTCATGTGAATATCTGAAATCATATAAATAAACTTCTGGAATATGTCGGCCAGGTGCATGGTCCACACATCCAGAAATCAAGCCGTTTCCACAGGAGTCCCGTCATCATGAGCAAGGGAAAGGTTCTCATTATCGGTTCCAACGCCATGCGGATCGAGGTGCAGGGTGGCGGTTGGGTCCCGACCGGCCAGTATCTCAACGAAACCGTCGTTCCCGCGATGGCGGTCATCGCGGCTGGCTATGAGGTCGTGCTGGCAACGCCGACCGGCGACAAGCCGCATATCGACGAAGCATCCGATGTCGCCGACCATTTCGGCGGCGACGAAGCGGCTTTGCAGCGCGCCCGCGATTTCTTCGCCAACAACCCGTCGATGAACCGGGTCCAGACACTTCGTTCGGTCGTCGACAGCGGACTGGACGAGTATACCGGCGTCTTCGTGCCCGGTGGTCATGCGCCGGTCGTCGACCTCATCGACAATGCCGAGACGGGTGAAATCCTGCGTCACTTTCACGAATGCGGCAAGCCGACGGCATTGCTCTGCCATGGCCCGGTCGCTGTCCTCGCAGCCCTGCCGCATGCGCCCGAATTCAAGGCCGCCATGGTCGCGGGCGATACCACAAAGGCCGCGGAGCTAGCGAAAGGCTGGCAGTATGCCGGTTATGACATGACGATTTTCTCCGAAGCGGAGGAGAGGATCGCCGAGGAGCACATGCTGAAGGGCAAGCTCCATTTTTACATGCCTGACGCGCTCAAGGCCGCTGGTGGCCGGGTCACGACAGGCGCGGTAAATTTCGCGGCCAATGTGGTCGAGGATCGCGAACTGATCACCGGCCAGAACCCCAGCTCCGACAACCCGTTGGCCGAGAAATTCGTGGCGGCGCTTGACAGGTCGCTGGTACGGTCGCGCACTGCAGCCTAACGAAACCGGCGGGGTTCTCCCGCCGGCTCGATTTGGAAACTCTCGAACGGCACCCTATTTCGGGCGAACGGTTTGTTCCCCAGAGGACATGAAGATGACGCTGAAGGACGTTCTTCCAGGCAAGCTCGGTTTTGGCGCTGCGCCGCTGGGCAATATGTTCCGCGCCATCCCCGAGGCCGAGGCGCTCGCCACGGTGGAGGCCGCTTGGAACGACGGTATACGCTACTACGACAACGCACCGCTTTATGGCGCTGGCCTCGCCGAGCTTCGTATGGGCGAGGCGCTGGCCGGAAAGCCGCGTGACGAATACGTCATCAGCACCAAGATCGGCCACGTCATCCTCGATGAAGTGGAAGACGTCGGCGCGCGCGACCTCGGCGAGAAGAGCGGCGTGTTCGCGCACGGCCTGCCAAACAAGGTGCTGCACGACTATTCCGAGGACGCCACGCTGCGTTCGATCGAGGAAAGCCTGAAGCGTCTGAGAACCGATCGCATCGAGATCGTCTGGGTGCATGATCTCGCGCAGGATTTTTATGGCGACGAATGGATCGGCTTGTTCGAGAGCGCTCGCAAGGGAGCCTTTAGGACGCTCGACCGGCTACGCGAGGAAGGCGTCATCAAGGCCTGGGGCCTGGGCGTCAACAAGGTCGAGCCGATCGAGCTTCTGCTCGACCTCAAGGAGCCGCGCCCGGATGGCTTCCTGCTTGCCGGGCGCTACTCGCTGCTCGACCATGACCGGGCGCTGCAGCGCGTCATGCCCATGGTTGCCGAGCACGGCCTCGGCATCGTCGTCGGCGGTCCCTACAGTTCAGGCGCGCTCGTCGGCGGGCCGAATTTCGAATACGCGCCGGCCAAGCCGGCGATCCTCGACAAGGTGGCCCGCATCAAGGCCATCGCCCACCGCCACGGCGTCTCCATGAAGGCGGCCGGCCTGCAGTTCTCGCTCGCCAACCCGGCGGTCGCTGCGGTCATTCCCGGCGCAAGTCAGCCTAGCCGCATCGCCGAGGACCGTGCCGCGCTGAACGAAGTCGTGCCCGCCGATTTCTGGCGCGAACTGCGCCAGGCCGGGCTCATCAATGCCGCCGCCCCGCTGCCGGGCGGGGCGTGACGCCTGAAACATGCCCGAGCCGCTATCGCGGCGTTCTGGCAGTGTCAGCCTCTGTATAGACCCAAACCATCCGGTCGAGCAGCCAGAGTTTCGAGAGCATCGTGACGGCAAGGCCGGATATGGTGAGGGGAAGGTTTGTCAGGGCGAGACCGATCAGCATGACGATCGCGCCAGCGGAGGACGTGACAATCAAGGCCCTGACGACTGTCGCATGATGGGCAAGGGCCGGGTCGCCACTGCGTTGAAGCCATATCCGTTCGCCAAGGACGCCTTTCGACATCCAGTTCTCGGTTGATGCGGGCGGCTTGAACAAGCGAGGATTGAGCCATGTCCAAAGCAGTACTGCTGCAATCGCAACAACTGCCCACCATCCAATCCAATGGCGGCTCCAGACTGCCACGGCAAACAGCGGCAGGATCGACAGGCGCGACCAGCCGCTCCACGGATTGACGTGCCGTTCCCAGGCACGGTCATCCATGCCCATCATCTTTTCAGTAAGGCCGAGAAATCTGGTCAAGGGTCTCGTCCAGCTATAAGCGATCGACTGAAGACTACCCCAATATTCCCGGCAGGTTCAGGCCCTTTTCCTTCGCGCATTCCAAGGCGATCTCGTAGCCGGCATCGGCGTGGCGCATCACGCCGGTCGCGGGGTCGTTCCACAACACGCGCTCCAGCCGTTTCGCCGCGTCCTGCGTGCCGTCGGCGACGATCACCATGCCGGCATGCTGCGAGAAACCCATACCGACGCCGCCGCCATGGTGCAGCGAGACCCATGTCGCGCCGGAAGCGGTGTTGAGCAGCGCGTTGAGCAACGGCCAGTCGGAGATCGCGTCCGAGCCGTCCTTCATCGCCTCCGTCTCGCGGTTGGGCGAGGCGACGGAGCCTGAATCGAGATGGTCGCGACCGATGACGACAGGCGCTTTCAACTCACCCTTCGCCACCATCTCGTTGAAGGCAAGGCCGAGCCGGTGGCGGTCGCCGAGGCCGACCCAGCAGATGCGCGCCGGCAGGCCCTGGAAGGCGATGCGCTCACGCGCCATGTCCAGCCAGTTGTGTAGGTGGCTGTTGCCCGGCGTCAATCCCTTCACCTTGGCATCGGTCTTGTAGATGTCCTCCGGATCGCCCGAAAGGGCCGCCCAGCGGAACGGGCCGATGCCACGGCAGAACAGCGGGCGGATATAGGCCGGCACGAAGCCGGGAAACGCGAAGGCGTTCTCGAAACCCTCGTCCTTCGCCACCTGCCTTATGTTGTTGCCATAGTCGAGCGTCGGAACGCCTGCGTTCCAGTAGGCGACCATCGCCTCGACATGCTCGCGCATGGAAGCGCGGGCGGCCTTCTCCACCGCATGCGGGTCGCTGAAGCGCTTCTCGCGCCACTCCGCCATCGTCCAGCCCTTGGGCAGATAGCCGTTCAGCGGGTCGTGCGCCGAGGTCTGGTCGGTCAGCATGTCGGGGCGCACGCCTCGGCGGAAAAGCTCAGGCACGATCTCGGCCGCATTGCCGAGGAGGCCGACGGACTTCGCTTCGCCGGCCTTCGTCCAGCGTTTGATCTTCTCCAGCGCCTCCTCGATCGTCTCGGCCTTCTCGTCGAGATAACGGGTGCGCAGGCGGAAATCGATGGAATCCGGGTTGCATTCGACGGCGAGACACGAAGCGCCGGCCATCACCGCCGCCAGCGGCTGCGCGCCGCCCATGCCGCCAAGCCCGGCGGTTAAAATCCACTTGCCCTTCAGGCTGCCACCATAGTGCTGGCGACCGGCTTCCACGAAGGTCTCGTAGGTACCCTGCACGATGCCCTGCGTGCCGATATAGATCCACGAGCCGGCCGTCATCTGGCCGTACATCATCAGCCCCTTCTTATCGAGCTCGTTGAACTTGTCCCAGTTCGCCCAATGCGGCACGATGTTGGAGTTCGCGATCAGCACGCGCGGTGCATTCTCATGCGTGCGGAACACGCCGACCGGCTTGCCGGATTGCACCAGCAGCGTCTCGTCCTCCTTCAACGTCTTCAGCGTATCGACGATCGTATCGAAATCGTTCCAGGTGCGCGCCGCCCGCCCGATACCGCCATAGACGACGAGTTCGTTCGGGTTCTCGGCAACGTCCGGGTCGAGATTGTTCATCAGCATGCGCAGCGGCGCTTCCGTCGTCCACGACAGCGCATTGAGCTTGTCGCCGCGGGGCGCTCGGATTTCGCGGATGTTATGGCGTGGGTTTGCGGTCATCTTGCTGCTCCGGCGAGTTCGAGGGCAGTGCGTTGCACTGCGGCCAGTATGCTGGTGAGGATATTTGAGAGGCGGCGCGATTTGCCCTGGTCCAGTTCGAACGGTGCTTCTTCGGCGTAGAGATGGGTGCTCTGCGCCAGCTCCATCTGGATGGCATGGACGCCAGTTTCCGGCTTCCCGTAGTGCCGCGTCGTCCAGCCGCCACGAAAGCGGCCGTTCACGACGGAATTGTAGCCTTCGGCCGAGGCGCAGATGTCGGCCACCGCGCGCTCGATCTCCGGCGCGCAGGTCTTGCCGCCGTCTGTCCCGATATTGAAGTCGGGCAGCACCCCGTCGAACAGGAAGGGGCAGCGCGAGCGGATCGAGTGGCAGTCATAGACAATGGCGATGCCGTGCAGCGCCTTCACCCGCGCGATCTCGGCCTCAAGCGCCGCGTGGTAAGGGCGATGGTAGAGCGCGATCCGCTCGGCGATATTGGCCTCGGTCGGCTCCTGTCCTTCTTTCCAGATCGGCTGGTTGTCGAAGTCCGTCAGCGGCACCAGTGACGTCGTGTTCTGCCCGGGATAGAGGCTCGCGCCGGTCGGGTCGCGGTTGGCGTCGATCACGTAACGATGGAAGGTCGCGCGCACCGTCGTCGCGTCGGGCAGAAGACCGCCATAGAGCAGGTTGATGTGCCAGTCCGTGTCACGCAGCTTCCTGCCTTCGTCGTTTAGTCTGTCCGCAATGTCATCGGGAACGAGCGTCCCCGTATGCGGGAAAGCGAGGATGACGGGCGACGTGCCGCGATTGAATTCGACGAAGCTCACGGCCCCGTCTCCAGTTCCGGCAGCAGGCCGCGACCAACGCTGGCGTTCAGTTCGCCCGACAGAACGAGGTCCGCGCCCGCCTTCAGGTCATCAGCCATGAAACGGTCGGTCTCCAGATCGGGCACCACAGAGCGAATGGCGCGATGCGCCTTAAGGAGCGCATGGCCCGTCTTCAGGGGGCTGCGGAAATCCACCCCTTGAGCTGCCGTGATCGCCTCGATGCCGATGATGCCAGCGAGGTTTTCCGTCATCTGCAGCAGCCGTCGCGCGCCGTGGCAGGCCATCGACACATGGTCCTCCTGATTGGCCGAGGTTGGCGTGGAGTCGACCGAGGCCGGATGCGCCATCTGCTTGTTCTCGCTCATCAGCGCGGCGCTGGTGACTTCCGCAATCATCAGCCCCGAGTTCAGCCCCGGCTTCTTCGCCAGAAACGCCGGCAGGCCGAATGACAATGCCGGATCGACCAGCAGCGCGATGCGGCGCTGCGCGATCGCGCCAATCTCGCAGACCGCAATGGCGATCTGGTCGGCGGCGAAAGCGACCGGCTCGGCGTGGAAATTACCGCCGGAAACAACCGAGCCGTCCGAAAACACCAGCGGGTTGTCGGTGACGGCGTTGGCCTCCGTCTCCAGCGTGCGCGCCGCCATGCGCAGCAGGTCGAGGCATGCGCCGTCCACTTGCGGTTGGCAGCGGATGCAGTAGGGGTCTTGAACGCGCTCGTCGCCTTCGAGATGGCTGTCGCGGATTTCCGAGCCTTTCAGCAGCGCGCGTAGCGCCGCCGCCGTCTCGATCTGACCCTGGTGGCCGCGCAGCGTGTGGATTTCCTCCTGGAACGGCGCGGACGAACCCATCGCGGCGTCGGTCGACAGCGCGCCTGTGATCAGCGCCGCGTTCGCCGCGCGGTGCGCGCGGAACAGGCCGGCCAGCGCCAGCGCGGTCGAGACCTGCGTGCCGTTGATCAGCGCCAGCCCTTCCTTGGCCGCCAGGGTGATCGGCTTCAGGCCCGCCTTCTCAAGTCCCTGCACGGCGTCCATGCGCTCGCCGCGATAGAAGACCTCGCCGACGCCCAGCATCGCCGCCGTCATGTGCGCCAGCGGCGCGAGGTCGCCGGACGCGCCGACCGAGCCCTTTTCGGGGATCAGCGGCAGCACGTCGCCTGCCAGCATCGCCTCGATCATGGCGACCGTTGCCGGCTGCACGCCCGACGCCCCGCGTCCAAGCGAGATCAGCTTCAGCGCCATCACCAGCCGCACGATTTCGGCCGGCAGGGGCTGCCCGACGCCGCAGCAATGCGACAGGATCAGGTTGCGCTGCAGCGTCTCGACATCCTTGGCGTCGATGCGCACGCTGGCGAGTTTCCCGAAGCCGGTGTTGATGCCATAGACCGGGTCGCCCTTGTCGACGATCTTCTTGATGACACCCGCCGCCCGCTCGATGCCGGGGCGAAAGCTTTCATCCAGCGACGGCAGCGCGCCTTCATAGATGTCGCGCAGTTCGGCGAGACTGACCTGTCCGGGCTTCAGCACGAGTTTTTTCATTGGCCTCTCCAGACGCGGCGATGAAGCGGGTTGAATCCGATGCGGTAGACGAGTTCGGCGGGGCGCTCGACGTCCCAGATGGCGAGGTCGGCCCATTTGCCCGCCTCGATTGTGCCGGTTTCGGCGGAGAGGCCGAGCGCGCGAGCAGCCTCGCGGGTGACGCCGGCAAGGCACTCCTCGACGGTCATGCCGAACAGCGTCGCGCCCATGTTCATGGTCAGCAGCAGCGAGGTGAGCGGGGACGTGCCGGGATTGCTGTCGGTCGCCAGCGCCATCTTCACGCCCTGCTTGCGGAAGAGGTCGATGGGCGGCTTCTTGGTCTCCCGGATGAAATAGAAGGCTCCCGGCAGGATGACGGCGACCGTCCCGGCCTTTGCCATCGCGATTGCGCCGTCATCGTCTGTATATTCCAGATGGTCGGCCGACAGCGCACCGTAACGCGCGGCAAGTGCCGCGCCATGCAAATTGGACAACTGGTCGGCATGCAGCTTCACCGGCAGCCCGAGCGCTTTCGCCTCGTCGAACACGTGCGCCATCTGTTCGGTCGAAAAGGCAATGCCTTCGCAAAAGCCGTCCACTGCGTCTGCAAGGCCAAGCTGGGCGATCGCCGGCAGCATCTCGTCGGTGACTTTCGCGATGTAGGCATCCTTGTCGCCGTTAGCTTCTGGGGGCAGGGCATGCGCGCCAAGAAAAGTCGTACGCACGGTGACGGGCCGCACTTCAGCCAGCCTGCGCACCGCCGCCAGCGACTTGGCTTCATTCTCCAGATCGAGACCGTAGCCGGATTTGATCTCGACCGTCGTTACGCCTTCGGCGATCAGTGCGTCGAGGCGCGGCAGCGATTGCCTGACAAGCTCCTCCTCGCTTGCCGCCCGCAGCGCCTTCACTGACGAGACGATACCCCCGCCGGCTTTCGCGACCTCCTCATAGGTGGCGCCGGCCAGCCGCATCTCGAATTCGTTGGCGCGATTGCCGGCGTGGACGAGATGGGTGTGGCAGTCGATCAAACCCGGGGTGATCAGGCGTCCCTCGCAATCGATGGTGTTAGCCTGGGGTAGGGATGGCAGGTCGGCCTCTGGGCCGGCAAACACGATGCGGCCGTTCTCGGCCACGATGGCGCCCCGTTCAAAGGTGACAGCCGAATCTGCCCGCATGGATACGATCCGCGCGTTGCGCCAGACGGTAGTCCTGTCCGATGCTGCGGAAGCCATGGCCTCCATTCCCTCCGTCGTCGAATATGTATATACATATTAACGCCGGGATGGGCCGGCCGTCAATGAGGGTACAGAAAATGCGCATTCTTCGCGCCGGGCAATACACCCGCATGCCGTGGAAGAACGGCGGCGGCGAAACGGTCGAGATCGCGGTTCATCCCGCAGGCGCTTCCATCGAGGATTTCGGCTGGCGCGTGTCGATGGCGACGGTTGCTTCAGACGGCCCGTTTTCGCTTTTCCCGGGCATCGATCGCACGCTTTCGGTTCTGGAAGGCGAGGGCATGGTCCTTACCATCGGCGACAGCGCGCCGATCACGTTGACGGCGGCCTCCGCGCCGCTATCCTTTCCTGCCGATATACCGACCAGCGCGCAGCTCGTCGGCGGCCCGATCACCGACCTCAACGTCATGACGCGGCGCGGCCACTTCAAGCACAGGGTCGAGCGTCATCATGTCTCTGGCGTCCTGGAGGTTGAGATGGTCGCAGGACTGCTTTTCTCCTGCGCCCGCCATCTGAAGGTCGCCAGCGGCGCAAATGCCGTCGAACTCGATTTCCGCGACGCTCTGGAAATTCACGGACCGCAAAAGCCGATCCTCGTAGCGGGGCAGGGCCCGCTCTACGTCATCAGGCTGGAATAGGGCGTCCGCCCTACACAGCCTCCCGCCAGAGCCAGACGGTCATCGTGCCGGTGCGGCCGCGGATCGGCGACTCCATCGGGCCTTCGAGACTGCCTGATGAAGCCAGCGCTTCGCCTCCGGCGCGATAGAGGTCGGCGCTGACCGCGAGCTCCGCCTTGTTCTGCGCCGCCACGTCCATCAGCCGGCTCGCCACGTTGACCGCATCGCCGGTGGCGGTGATCGTCTGCTGGCTGCCGCCGCCGAGGCGCGAGGCGACGATCGAGCCGCAATGCGCGCCCAGCTTGATGCCTGTCCGTCCTGCCCGCGTGACGGGCTGGTCGGCGAGCCACTGGCGCGACAGGCTCGCCAGCCGCATGGCGCAGGAGAGCGCATTGGCCGGGTCCTGCGGCGTCGCCTGCGGCAGGCCGAACACAATCATCGCCCCGTCGCCCATGAAGCTGGTGATCACACCCCCGCGCGGCGACGCTTCCTGCTCCACCAGCCGGTAGAAATCGTCGAGCAGTTCGCGCACCGTTGTGACGCTGGTCGTTTCGGAAAGGCCGGTGAAACCCGACAGGTCGATGAACAACATCGCCGCTTCCTGCCGCACCGGTGCGGCCAGGAAATCCGGATCGCGCGCCATCCAGTCGCGCAGCACGGGCGATTGCAGCCGCTGCAACGACTCGTTCTGACGCGCCAGTCCCTGCGAGCGGTGGCGGTCGAGCCATATCTGCGCCACGCCGAACAGCATCGCCGGGGGCAGGGCGGCGGCGAGCGGCAGGGCGGCGCTCAGCCAGATGCCGCGCGAGAACAGCGTGAAGTTCGCGCCGAGCCATACCGCGAGCACGAGGCCGATCGCTAGAAGTCCGAGCAGGCTCCTGCGCCAGGCCAGCAGTGCGACCAGAAGCATGGGCAGCACCACGGCGATGCCGGCGTCCACCATCCGCGTCTGCCCGTTGCGGAGAAGGCCGTCGCCCGACAGGATGTTGGAGATGGCGCTCGATACGACCTCGACGCCCGGCAGCACGGGATCGAAAGGCGAGGGGAACACGTCGCCATTGCCGATGACGGTCGCGCCGATCACCACCACGCGTCCCTCGACCTGCTGGCGCTGCAACTCGCCGGCCAGCACGGACGCCGCACTGACAGTCTCAATCGTGCCGCGCGGGCCGTAATAGCTGATCGGCATGCGCTGGCCGATATCGGTCGCGATTGTCCGGTTGCCAAGCACGACCCCGCCGGGCTGGAACATCGGGGTCGCGTTGAGCGCCAGCGATGCAGCTTGCAGCGGAAACGACGCCTCTATCCTGTGTGACGTCCGGAAGATCAGCGGCGCATAGCGCGGCGTCCCGGCAAAATCTGTCGCAAGGTTGACGACGCCTATCGCCGAGCCGCTGGCGAAACGCGCGTTCGGGAACACGAAACTGTCGGCCACCGGCACGGCGTCGAAGGCCGGATCGCCGAGATCGGGCGCTTGCGCCCGCGCCGCGCCGAAGACGGCTGCGGCGGCGATGACGGTCCTGTTCGCGCCGAGCGACGCGGCGAGCTTCGCATCGTCCACCTCGTTGCCGGCGTCGATCAGCAGGATATCGAGGCCGATCGCCTTCGGCCCGAGTGCCGCCAGCGAATCGACGACACGGGCGAGGGTAGCCCTGCTGACCGGAAATTTGCCTTCCTGGCGCACCGTTTCGTCGTCGATGGCAACGATCAGCACGTTGGGAGCAGGATGGCGAACGCCTCTGGCCAGCGTGCGCAGGTCGACCAATGTCGCCTCCGTCCGCTCGAGCAGCCAGGTTTCGCGGCTGAGCTGTGTTAGGCCAAGGAAACCGCCCCACAGACCGGCCAGAAGGATGGCGACCAGAATATGCAGTCGCCATCGGCGCATCAGGCCTATTCTCCGAAGCGGGCGAGCAGGGATGACGAGCGCTCGGCGCCCCAGCGACGGACAGTCAGCACGGATCGCGTGCCTTCCTCGACGTCGACGCCTTCGCCCGGACCGAGGTTGACGGACGGATCGTCGGGCGCGCGCCGCACCGCAACCGTGCCCCGAACGACGAACACGGAAGTCTTTCCATCCTGCACGTCGACCGCCCATCTTGTGCCGCGCACCGCCGCGATAGCCTGCGGCGTTGTCACCTCGAAGCCGCCCGGTACGCCGCCCGGCGGCACTTCGACCAGTACACCCTGGTCGTCGAGATGCACCCCTTCAGGTCCCGGCACTGCCGGGTCGCGGTCGTCGAGCGAAAAGGTCGTGCCGTCCTCGGCCGTTATCGTCACGCCGTTCGGGCAGGTGAGCAGGGTCCGTGGCGGGTTCTGGAGCACGGTCGCCTGGCATCCGCCATCCTGCGCGGATGCAGCGGTGGTCAGGACAAGCGGAACAAGGCAGGCAAAAAGCCTGAAACGGTTGCTGTGCATGGCGGCACCTCCTGCCGGCCTTATCCGGACGGTATGTGTCCAATGCATGTCGTACAGCAGTTGATCCGTTGCTTCAATTTGATGGGACGATACACGTCGGCCACGAAAAAGCCTCAATCCGACCATCCTCACGATGGCCTGTCCGCGCTTTTATCGATACAACGTCAACCGGTTCCACGAGAGCTGTTTTTGCCCTGTTCAATCACGAGGCGGAGCGAAGCATGCTGCATTGCAACCAATCGACGCTAAAACGGTTTAGGCTTGGTCCCGCGGTTACGCGGTTGGGCATCCAATTGGTTTTTGCATGAATATTCAAAGCGATCCCGAGCGTCTGAAGCAGACCGCGCATCAATTTCCCGCGCCGCCCGAAGAGCCGATCAGAGACCAGTATCTGCACGAGGACCGTCTCCGCGCGCTGGGTGAGAGCCTTGCCCGTAACGAGATACCCTCTCTTTTTGGCATGGAGCCCTTCGAGTTCCAGAAGCGCATCCGCGAGGACGCCGCAAAAATTCTCGACGTCTATCGCACCACCAATGCAGCCCAGGCGCGCGGCGAGATGGTGACGCCGGCGGCGCAATGGCTGCTGGACAACAATTATCTGGTCGAGGAGACGATCTATCAGATCAAGCGCGACCTGCCGCGCCGCTTCTACCGCGAACTGCCTACAATGACCCTTCCGGACGGCACCACTGTTCCGCGCGCGCTGGCGCTTGCTTGGGTCTATGTCGCGCATTCCGATAGCCAGGTCTCGGGCAACACATTCAAGGCCGTTGTCGAAGGCTTCCAGTCCATCGAGCCTATGAAGATCGGCGAGTTGTGGGCGCTGCCGTCGCTGCTACGCTTCGTACTGGTCGAAAACCTTCGTCGCATTGCCGTCCGGGTCAACCGTGCGCGCGGGATGCGCCAGATCGCCAACGAGATCGCGGATCGGGTGCTGGCGACGCCCGACAACGACGAGGATCTCAGGGTTCTCGCACCGTACGCCGCCCACGCGCGCGACACCACCTTCGCCACCCAGCTTCTCTATCGCCTGCGCGATGGTTCGCAGAATTCGAGCAAGGCGCTCAACTGGCTGGAGCGTGAGCTGGAGCTGTCCGGCTCCGACGCCGAACAGATCATCATCAAGGAGCACCAGACGCTCTCCGCCGGCAACGTCACCACCGGCAACATTGTCCGCGGCCTGCGCCTCATCAACGATGTCGAGTGGACCGGCTGGTTCGAGGATGTCAGCCGCATCGATGCACTGCTGCGCGAACGCACCGACGTCGCCGCGCTCGATTTCCCGTCCCGCGACCAGTACCGCCAGGCCATCGAGGAACTGGCGCGGCGCTCTGAACGCACGGAATACGAAGTGGCCGAGAAGGCGACGGAGCTTGCCGGTCTGGTCGGACAGCCCGCCAGCGATGCTCAGGGTTCGGACGAAACCAACATTGGTTTCTTCCTTGTCGGCTCCCGCCGCCCGGAGCTGGAAAAAGCTATCGGCTACAGGCCGCCCTTCGGCACCCGGCTTTTGCGCGCTTTCCGCGCCACGGGCTGGGCCGGTATCGTCGTTCCTGTCTTCCTGCTCACCGCGCTGCTGATGACCATGACCGGCGTTGCACTCAGCGCCATTGGTCTGCCCGACTGGGCGGTTGCTCTACTGCTTATCCTGTTCGCGGTCCCTGCCAGCGAAGGTGCGCTCGGCTTCTTCAACACGCTTGTCATGCAACTGCTGAAGCCGACGCGGCTTGTGGGTTACGAGTTCAAGGAAGGCGTGCCGGCAGAAGCGCGCACGCTTGTCGTCGTGCCGACGCTTATCGGCTCGCGTGACGACGTCGAGGACGCCGTTCGCAAGCTCGAAGTGCATCATCTCGCCAATGCCACCGGCGAGGTGCATTTCGCGCTGCTTTCGGACTGGCCCGACAGCAAGGTCGAGCAGGACACGGCCGATGACGAGATCCTGGCGTTCGCGCAGGGCGAGGTAGATCAACTGAACCAGCGCTATCCGGCCGGAGAGGGCGCCGCGCCGCGCTTCTATCTCCTGCATCGCCGTCGTCTCTACAATCCCTCGCAAAAGGTATGGATGGGCTGGGAGCGCAAGCGCGGCAAGCTGCATGAGCTCAACCTGCTGCTGCGGGGCGACCCCGACACGACCTTCCTTCCGCTGGCGAGGCCGCTGCCGCAGGGTGTCGTCCATGTGATGACGCTCGACGCCGACACGCGCACCATGCGCGACGCGGTCGACCGGCTGGTCGGCAAGCTCTGCCACCCGCTCAACCGTCCAGTCATCGACGATAAGACCGGCAAAGTCATCGCCGGCTATTCCATCCTCCAGCCGCGCGTTACGCCATCTCTCACGACCGGCGACGAGGCGTCGTTCCTGCAGCGCGTCTTCTCGTCCAATCGCGGCATCGACCCCTATGTCTTCGCCGTCTCCGACCTGTATCAGGACGTGTTCGGCGAGGGCACATTCACGGGCAAGGGCCTCTATCACATCGATGCGTTCGAATCGGCGCTGGAGGGTCGCATCGCCGAGAACGCCGTGCTCAGCCACGACCTTCTTGAAGGGGCGCTTTCGCACGCGGCCCTGGTGACGGATGTCGAGGTGGTCGAGGACTATCCGACCCGTTATTCGGTGGACGCATCGCGCCAGCATCGCTGGGCGCGGGGCGACTGGCAGTTGCTGGGTTACATCTTCGATCCGAAATCTGGCGTGCCGGCTCTGTCGCGCTGGAAGATGATCGACAATCTGCGTCGTTCGCTGACGCCGATCTTCTGGGTGCTCGCGGCGATCGCCGGCTGGACGCTGCTACCGTTCACTCAGGCGGCGCAGTGGCAGGCGTTGCTCATCCTTGCGCTGTTCATGGCGCCGACCTTCGATATCGTCGATTCCATCCTTCCGAAGAGCACGGAAGCTACCGCGCGCGGCCATTTCACGGCGCTGTTCCGCGATGTGGCTTTCGGCACCGCCCTGGTGGCGCTGCGTGTCGTCCTGATGGCGCACAGCGCCTGGATGATGGGCGATGCCATCGTGCGCACGCTCTATCGCATGTTCGTCAGCCGCCAGAACCTGCTCGAATGGCGCACCGCCTCGCAGGCGGCCAAGGCAGGCGACAACACGATCGGTTCCTATTATCGCCTGATGTACGGTGCGGTCATCATCGCCGTTGTCGGACTGATACCCCCTGTTGCCGCGGATTCCACCGGCGCGTTCGTTGCCTTCTTCTTCTTCCTGTTCTGGGCCGGATCGCCCGCCTTCGCGTGGCTGATCAGCCGCTCGGCCGAAACCGAGGACAGGCTGATCATCTCGCGTTCGGATAAGGCAACGCTGCGCACCGTTGCGCGACGTACCTGGGCCTATTTCGAAACCTTCGTCACGGCGGAACACAACCATCTGCCGCCGGACAATTTCCAGGAAAAACCACAGCCTGTCGTTGCGCCGCGTACCTCGCCGACCAACATCGGCGTCTATCTGCTGTCGATCGTCTCGGCGCGCGACTTCGGCTGGATCAGCCTGTCGGACGCGGTCGCGCGTATCGACGCGACCATGACGACCATCGAGAAGATGGAACGCCATCGCGGCCATCTCTTCAACTGGTACGACACGACCAGTTTGCGGCCGCTCTATCCGCTGTACGTGTCGAGCGTCGACAGCGGCAACCTTGCTGGTCACCTCGTCGCCGTGGCCGCCGCCTGCTCGCAATGGGCCGAAGCGCCGTCCGTGCATCTCCAGGGCGATTTCGACGGCATCCTCGACTGTGTGACGATCCTTGAGGAAAGCCTTGCCGAACTGCCAGACGACCGCAGGCAACTCCGGCCGCTGCGCCAGCGCCTGCACGACCGCATCGTCGGCATGCGGCGCGCCGTCGGCACCATCAAGACTCAGCCGGAAATTGCCTCGATCCGAACGATCAACCTCACCGTGCAGGCGAGCGAGATCCGCAAGTTGGCGGTCGCCATCGACACGGAGGCCAAGTCGGCGCGCAGTGCTATGCTTTCCGACTGGGCGGCGCGGCTGGCGGCCACCTGCGAGGCGCATGTTCAGGATGCTCATAGCGACGACCAGTCGGTCGCGGCGCTTCGGCGCTCGTTGCTGGCGCTCAGCCAGCGCTGCCGGCAATTCGCCTTCGAGATGGATTTCTCGTTCCTGATGCGGGTGGAGCGCAAGCTGCTCTCCATCGGCTACCGCGTCGAGGCACACCAGCTCGACGAGAGCTGCTACGACCTGCTCGCCTCGGAAGCACGGCTCACCAGCCTTTTCGGCATCGCCAAGGGCGACCTGCCGACCGAGCACTGGTTCCGGCTAGGCCGTCCGCTGGTCGAGATCGGTTTCCGCGGTGCGCTGATGTCGTGGTCCGGCTCGATGTTCGAGTACCTGATGCCACCGCTGGTGATGAAGGAGCCGCAGGGCGGCATCCTCAACCAGACCAGCCACCTGATCATCAAGCGCCAGATCCAGTACGGCCGCGAGAAGGGCATTCCGTGGGGCATTTCCGAAGCCGCCTACAATGCGCGCGACCGCGAACTGACCTACCAGTACACCAATTTCGGCGTTCCCGGGCTCGGCCTGAAGCGCGGGCTAGGCCAGAACACGGTCATCGCGCCTTATGCGACCATCCTTGCCGCGCAGTTCATGCCGGGCGAGGCGGTGGAGAACCTCGAGCGCCTGAACGCAGCCGGTGCGTTAGGCCGCTATGGCTATCACGACGCCGTTGACTATACGCCCGAGCGCGTGCCCGAGGGTACCGACCATCAGGTCGTCTACAACTACATGGCCCATCACTCCGGCATGTCGATCGTCGCCGTCGCGAATGTCGTCTTCGAGGGGCGCATGCGCGATCGTTTCCACAGCGATCCGGTGATCGAGGCAGCCGAGCTCCTGTTGCAGGAAAAGGCGCCGCGCGACATCCCCGTGGCCCCGGTCAGGACCGAAGCCGACGAGCGGGTCAAGGTTCTCGCTGTCGAGGAAAGCCCCGACACCCGCATTATCCTCAATCCTGCTCAGGCGCTGCGCTCGACCAGCCTGATGTCGAACGGCCGCTATTCGGTGATGGTGACTGCAAACGGCTCAGGGTCCAGCCGCTGGGGCGAGCAATCGGTAACCCGCTGGCAGGCCGACCCGACCGAGGACCGGCTGGGCTCCTACATCTTCCTGCGCGATGTCGCGACCAACGATTGGTGGTCCGCCACCACCGAGCCGAAGCAGGCGCCGGGCGAGATTTGCCAGACCCATTTCAGCGACGACAAGGCGACGTTCGTGAAGTCCGTCGGCACGCTGCGCAGCGAGGTCGAGTGCATCGTCGTCTCCGAAGGCAATGGCGAGGCGCGCCGCGTCACCATCTTCAACGATGGCCCCAGCGACCGCATGATCGAGGTCACCTCCTTTGCGGAGCTGGCGCTTGCGCCGGAGGCATCCGACAACGCCCATCCCGCCTTCTCCAAGATGTTCGTGGAGACGGAAATCCTGCCCGACCATAGCGCCATCTTTGCCGAGCGGCGCAAGCGCTCGGCCAGTGACGCCGACATCGCGCTGGCGCATTTCGTTACCGACCCGACCGGCGTGCGCGAGGCCGAGGCGGAGACAGACCGCCGCGCCTTCATCGGTCGTGGCCGCTCGATCGCCGACCCTGCTGCCTTTGATCCAGACGCGCGGCTCGGCGGCGGACACGGCTTCACGCTCGATCCGGTCATCTCGCTCAGGCGGCGCGTGCGTGTGCGCGCCAGCAAGAAGGTATCCATAACATTCTGGACCGTGACCGGGGCCAACCGTTCCGAAGTCGAAAAGGTCGCGGCGCGGCTCAATCATGCCGAGAGCTTCGAGCGGCAGGCCATGCTTGCCTGGACACGCAGCCAGGTTCAGGCGCGCCACATCGGCCTCAGCCTCGCCGACGCCGCCAACGTCCAGAAGCTCGCCTCCTACATGATCTACCCGGATCCGTTCCTGCGGCAGCCGGCGGAGACGATCGCCAGCGGCCTCGGCCGGCAGGCCGCGCTCTGGCCGATGAGCATTTCGGGCGATTTCCCGATCTTCGTGCTACGCATCGGCGACGTGGCCGACCTCGAAATCGTCGCCAGCGCTCTGCGCTACCAGGAGTACCTGCGCGGGCGGGGCATGGTCGCCGACCTCGTCATCGTCAACGAACAGGCATCGTCCTACGTACAGGATTTGCAGCAGGCGATCGAGCAACTCTGCGAGAACAGCCGCATACGCGGCTCCGAGCTCGGTCCGCGCCAGCACATCTTCGCGGTGCGCCGCGACCTGATGGACGACGCCTCCTACAAGACGCTGCTGGCCGTGGCGCGCGTCGCCATGCACACCCGCAACGGCCGCATCTTCGACCAGATCGAGCGCGCCGAAGCCGCCGCGCTCGCCGCCCGAGACCAGATCAGGACGGCGATATCGGGCACGGGCGAGGGTGCCGCCAAACCGGCCGAGCCTGTCGCACCCGCGCCGGTGCGCGCCGGTCCGGCGCCATCCGGTGACGGTCTCGCCTTCTGGAACGGCTATGGCGGCTTCGATCGCGACGGCCGCGACTATGTGGTGCGGCTCGGGGCAGGGCGCTCGACACCGCATCCGTGGATCAATGTCATCTCCAATGCCGCGTTCGGTTTCCACACGTCGGCCGAAGGCGCATCCTTCACGTGGAGCCGCAACAGCCGCGACTACCAGCTCACGCCATGGACCAACGACCCGGTGGTCAACCGCCCCGGCGAGGCCTTCTATGTGTACGACCACGCCGGTGGCCGGCTCTTCTCGCCCTTCGCCGCTGTCGCGCGCGACTCCTCGACCGCCTACGAGGCCCGGCACGGGCAGGGTGTCTCCACCTTCACGGCGAAGCGTGGCCCGCTAACGCTCGAACTGACGCAACTCGTGGACGCAGACGATCCGGTCAAGCTGTCGCGGCTCGTCATCCGCAACAGCGGTTCGCTCGCCGCGCGCCTGCGCGTCTACGGCTACGCTGAATGGGTGCTCGGCAACGTCAGGGCTAAATCCGCGCCGACCATCGTGCCCTCGATTGATGCCGCGACCGGCGCGCTACACGCGCAGAACCCCTACAGCCTCGATTTCGGCGACCGCGTCGCCTTCCTGGCCACCGACGGTGCCACGCAGTCCGTGACCGCCGACCGTGCCGAGTTCATTGGCCTTGGCGGCTCCGTCGATTGTCCGAAGACTGCCGCAGCCGGGGCAACGCTCTCCGGCAAGGTTGAGGCCGGCGTCGATCCTTGCGCTGCGATGGCGCGCGATGTCGAGGTGCCGCCCGGCGGCGAGGTCAGCCTGCTCTGGCTGCTCGGCGACGCCGGTTCGGCCGAGGAAGCCTCGGCGCTCATCCAGAAACACAAGGCTATCGCCTTCGCCGACAGGCTGGCGGCGACCGAAACCCGGTGGCGCGGCTTCCTGGACACGGTGCAGGTCGAGACGCCCGATCCAGCCTTCGACGCCATGGTCAACCACTGGCTGCCCTATCAGAGCCTTGCCTGCCGCATCCGCGCGCGCTCGGCCTTCTACCAGGCGTCCGGGGCGTTTGGCTTCCGCGACCAGCTGCAGGACACGCTGTCCCTGCTGCTTCACGATCCGTCACTGGCGCGCGAGCAGATACTCAACGCGGCGCGCCGCCAGTTCGAGGCGGGAGACGTCCAGCATTGGTGGCTGCCGCGCACAGGCGCGGGCGTGCGCACCATGATCTCGGACGACGTAGTGTGGCTCGCCTATGCCGTCCACCGCTACATGCGGGTCACGGGCGACGAAAGCATCCTAACCGAGCAGTTGCCCTATATTCAGGGCGAAGCTTTACAGCCCGGCCAGCACGATGCCTTCTATACGCCTGAGGTGACCGAGCACACGGCTACAATCTACGAGCATTGCGTTAAGGCGCTCGACCTCGCCATCCAGCGCACCAGCGCCAACGGCCTGCCGCTCATTCTCGGCGGCGACTGGAACGACGGCATGAACCGCGTCGGCGAGGAAGGGCGGGGCGAAAGCGTCTGGCTCGGCTGGTTCCTGTTGAAAACGCTCGGCAATTTCACCCGGATCGCCAAGGCGCAGGGCGATCTGGAACACGCCAGGGCCTGGGACGAGCATGCCCACAAGCTGAAGCAGGCGCTGGAAACGGCTGCCTGGGATGGTGAATGGTACAGGCGTGGCAGCTATGACGACGGCACGCCTCTCGGTTCGCGCCAGTCGGACGAATGCCAGATCGATTCCATCGCCCAGTCCTGGAGCGTCATCTCCGAAGGCGGTGACCCGATCCGCTCGCGCACCGCCATGGAAGCGGCGAGCGCGCGGCTTGTGGACGAAGAGCTCAAGCTCATCCGCCTGTTCGCCCCGGCCTTCCACGACACGCCGAAGGAGCCGGGCTACATCAAGGCCTATCCGCCGGGCGTGCGCGAGAATGGTGGGCAATACACCCATGCGGCGACATGGTTCGTCATCGCGCTGGCCGAAATGGGCAAGGTAGACGAGGCCTGGCAGTGTTATTCGCTCCTCAACCCCGTCAACCATGCGCTGGACGAGAAGTCCGCCGAACAGTACCGCACCGAGCCCTATGTCGTTGCCGCAGACGTCTATTCTTCGCCCGACAAGGGCGGGCGTGGGGGCTGGACGTGGTACACGGGCTCCGCCGGCTGGATGTATCGCGCAGCGGTCGAGAGCATTCTCGGCATCAGCCGGCAGGGCAATCGCTTGAGCTTCAAGCCGGCGTTACCAAGCCAGTGGGACGGCTACCGCGCCACATTGCGGCTTTCCGGTGCCGTTTACCGGGTGGTTGTGCGGCGCGAAGAAGGTGCTGACCGGGCAATCGAGATTGACGGCGTCAGGCAGCCGGGCTCGGAAATACAGTTAAGCGACGCCGGAGAGCTTGAAATCGCGGTAATCATCCCGAAATAGACTGGCGAAAATTATCACGGAACAGGCATCCCTTGCCATCATTTTGCCGCAAGCGTGCCTTTTTTGCTTAATTCTCAATCCGTTAGGAGATCACGGCTCGTTACATCCGGTTTCTGTTTGTTGTTCAGAAAATCGGAACGGAACCTTTTGCGACGCATTGTGTTGCGACCCGGGACAAGCTACGAGATTTCCAATGGTGCGCTGCACAATTTTTTCGATGACGAGGTAATTGCGTTGTCTTTGTTCGAAATTTACTGGAGGGCACTCCGGTATCTGCGCGCGGATGGGAGGCGTGTCGCCTTCATTTGCGCGGCGAACATCGTTCTCGCTATCGTCGCCATAGCAGAGCCGATCCTCTTCGGCCGCATCATCGACGCCATCTCCGACAAGCAGGATCTGGTGCCAACCTTGGCTCTCTGGGCCGGGCTCGGCGCCTTCAACATCGTTGCCTTCGTTCTTGTCGCGCGAGGCGCCGATCGGATCGCGCATGCGTTGCGCGCGTCCGTGCTTTGCAATTCCTTCGAGCGCGTCATCACCATGCCGCTGTCCTGGCATCACGAGCGGGGCACCTCCAACACGCTGCATACGCTGTTGCGGGCCGTTGATGCGATGTTCACGCTTTGGCTGGAGTTCATGCGCCAGCATCTTTCGACCGTCGTGGCGCTGGTACTGCTGGTGCCCACCGCGCTGGCGCTGGACATGCGTATGTCCATGGTCCTGGTCGTGCTTGGCATTCTCTATGTGATGATCGGCCGTCTGGTCATGCGCAAGACCAGCGAAGGCCAGCGTTCGGTCGAGAAGCACTATCATCAGGTCTTCGGCCATGTGACGGACTCGGTCGGCAACGTGGCCGTGCTGCAGAGCTACAATCGCGTCGGCCAGGAAGTCGAGGCGCTGCGCAATCATGCCCGCTCGCTGCTGTCGGCACAGAACCCGGTTCTGGACTGGTGGGCGCTGGCAAGCGCGCTGCACCGGCTTTCGTCCACCATTTCCATGATGGTCGTGCTGCTCATCGGGGCGTTTCTGGTCTCTCGCGGCGAACTCAGGATCGGCGACGTCATTGCCTTCACCGGCTTCGCGACACTGCTCATCGGCAAGCTCGACCAGATCTCGAACTTCGTGAACCAGGTGTTCGAATCGCGCGTGAAGCTCGAGGAATTCTACCGGTTGGAAGACGCCGCGATTGCCGCCGAGGAGCCTGCGGGCCTTCGCGAGCTCGACCGGGCTGCCGGAAACGTGCGCTTCGAGGGGGTCGATTTCGAGTTCCCGAATTCGGGGCAGGGCGTCAGCGACGTATCCTTCGAGGTGAAGGCGGGCCAGACCGTGGCCATCGTCGGCCCGACCGGCGCGGGCAAGACGACGCTCATCAATCTGCTTCAGCGGGTGCATTCACCGCAGCACGGTCGCATCCTGATCGACGGTGTCGATATCGCGACCGTGACGCGCAAATCGCTGCGCCAGCAGATCGCCAGCGTGTTCCAGGATGCCGGGCTGTTCAACCGCTCGATCGAGGAGAACATCCGCATCGGCCGCGAGGGCGCGATCAATGACGAGGTCCATGCAGCGGCGGCGGCTGCCGCTGCGCATGACTTCATCCTCGCCAAGAGCGACGGCTACGATACGCCGGCCGGAGAGCGCGGCAGCCAGCTCTCGGGCGGCGAGCGCCAGCGCATCGCCATTGCCCGCGCCATTTTGAAGGATGCCCCGATCCTAGTGCTGGACGAGGCGACCAGTGCGCTCGACGTCGAGACCGAGGCGCGCGTCAAGGAAGCCATCGACAGACTGCGCGCAGGCCGCACCACCTTCATCATTGCGCACCGCCTGACGACGGTTCGCGACGCCGACATCGTTATCTTCCTGGACAAGGGCCGGATCGTCGAGATGGGCGGTTTCGCTGAACTCGCTGCCCGCAACGGCCGCTTCGCCGGCCTGTTGCGCGCCGGCGGCCTGCTGACCGATGCGGAGGTCCGCCGTGTCTCGCATATAGCGGTCGAAGAAGCCGCCTGAGAGAGACTGCCGTCCTAGGCGGCAGAAGAGCATTTATCGCGATGTCGCTGCTCTGGATTCCGGGTCCGCTCCGCGGCGCCGGAATGAGACAGGATAAACCGGCAATGCAGGGCGTTTGAAGCGCCCACCGACATTGCTGCTCACCCATGTGGCGGAAATATCAGGCGGACAGAGGGGGCGCTGTCCCGCCGACCTCGCGAACTTTCGGCACGAAAAGGCACCGACAGGGATCGGTCTGATCAACGGGCCGAAAACACTCCGCGTGTGTGGATAGTTTTTCGCAACTGGAAACGCAGAGCACTGAAATCGCTCGCTTTTCGATTTTTCCTTCGCAACTGGATTCACGCGGCTTTCGCCTCCCGCATACTCCACCCCATCGCCCTCACGGGAACCTGGTGCGCACCGGGTGTCAGGGAGGGCGGCGGCGCCGGGTCGGTCAATGCTGCGGTGGTATTGGCTGGGTGATGAACCCTCAGGTCCGGGCCCTCATGGAGACCAGCGGCAACGGCTGTGTCCTCCATCGGGGCAAGAACGCCGGCGGGGCGCGGGAGACCGGCCACGTTACTAAAAATATGAGAGGCTCGGCCCCGTGCCCCGCTTCCCGACTTCTCCGTCCGTGGCAGGGAGCGCTCTTTGAAACAGCCAGACTGCGAAAGCAGGGCGTGGCAACGGGAAAGTGCGGCCTATGCGATTGGGGTTCCTCGCCCCTGCGAAGCGGGGGAGAGGTGGATCGGTCCGCAGGACCGAGACGGTGAGGGGCAGCAACGGTCCGCGTTAAAGCGGCAACGGCAGATGCCGCCAAAGACCCCTTCTCCCCCCCCCGCTTCCAGGGGCGAGGAAAGGAGCCGCGCGACGCGCCATGCGGCGCATGGTGCGATTGCAGCGAAACCAACAGAGGTCTATCTAGCCATGTATGAGCGAAACCAGCCAGACAGTCCGGCGCTTTTCCGATCTCGCCAACCCGACGCGGTTCCTGGCGCTGGCGGATCGTCTGCTGCCGTGGCTGGCGGCCGTCACCGCGGTCGTGCTGGCGATCGGCCTCTGGCTCGGCTTTGCTGCGCCGGAGGATTACCAGCAGGGCAGCACTGTCAGGATCATGTACATCCACGTTCCGTTCGCCTGGCTTTCCATGTTCTGCTACACGCTGATGGCGCTTTCGGCGCTTGGTACGCTGGTGTGGCGGCATCCACTGGCGGACGTGGCGTTGAAGTCCGCCGCGCCCATCGGCGCCGTGTTCACCGCGCTCGCGCTCGCCACCGGCTCGATTTGGGGCAAGCCCATGTGGGGTACATGGTGGGTCTGGGACGCGCGGCTCACTTCGGTCTTCGTGCTGTTCCTGATGTATCTCGGCATCCTAGCGCTGACGCGGGCGCTGGACGACCCGTCCAAGTCGGCGCGGGCCGCCGCGGTCATCACGTTGGTCGGCTTCATCAACATCCCGATCATCAAGTTTTCGGTCGACTGGTGGAACACGCTGCACCAGCCGGCCTCTGTCTTCCGGCTGGACGGGCCGACCATCGACGCTTCCATGCTCTGGCCGCTGCTCGTCATGGCCGTTGGCTTCACGCTGCTTTTCCTGACGCTCCACATCGCCTCGATGCGCACGGAAATCTATCGCAGGCGGGTGGCCGCAATGCGCCAGGTGGCGGCGCGGCGGGCGGATCGCGTCTAACGCCTGACCGAATAGGCTTCGCGCATCTGCGCAATGTCCGCCAGCTTGCCGTGGAACACCGACCAGTCGTCGCTGTCGGCAATCGGCTTCCAAAGCGCCTCGACCTCGTCGATCAGCATCGTGCAGGGCGTTGGGCGGCTGAAATAGGCATGGTCGAGCCGAGTGCCTGCTGCGGGCTGATGCGCTGCGATGGTGGCGAAGACAGGCTCGAAATTTTCCTGCGCGTAGAATTCGGCCGACGGGCTTGTCGCCGCCCGTTTCTCACTCGCTCTGCCGCCATGCCAGTCGAAGAAGAACTGCTCGAAAGGCATCTTCGTGTCGATCAGGAATTTCCAGACTGAGCGCACCAGAGCCAGCGTCGTTTCCCCGCTTTGCGGCGCCAGCCCCAGCCTGCGCAGCATCGCCGCGTTGAAAGAGTGTTGGAACATCGGCTCGAAGCCGTGCAGGATGTCCTCCAGCTTCGATTTTTCGGCAATGGGCAGCAGGCATTCGGCAAGCCGCGTCAGGTTCCAGAGCAGCGTGTCCGGCTGGCGGCCATAGGCATAGAGGCCGGTTTCGTCGAAATAGGCGGCCGTGAAGGCCGGGTCGAGCACCGGCAGGAACCGCCACGGCCCGTAGTCGAAGCTTTCGCCGGTGACGTTGATGTTGTCGGTGTTCAGCACGCCGTGGGCGAAACCGGCCAGCATCCAGTTCGCGCCGGTCGCCGCGACCAGCCTGCAGACCTCTGCCATGAAGGCAAGCGCCCGCTCAGCGCCGTTATCGCGCCAGAGATGTGGCATGTAGGTGCGGATCGCGTGATCGATCAGCTTGCGCATGTTCTGGTACTCGTCGAGATAAAGAAGCCGCTGGAAGCTGCCGATGCGGATATGCGAGTGGCTGAGCCTGACCAGCACCGAGGAGCGCGTGGGCGATGGCTCGTCGCCGCGCATCAGGTCTTCGCCGGTTTCGATCAGGCTGAAGCTTTTCGACGTGTCGACGCCCAGCGCCTCCAGCATTTCCGTCGCCAGCACCTCGCGCACGCCGCCTTTAAGCGTCAGCCTGCCGTCGGCGGTGCGCGACCATGGCGTGCGGCCGCTGCCCTTGGTCGCGAGGTCGAGCAGGCGGCCATCCTTGAGGTCGTGCGCCTGCCCGAACAGGAAGCCGCGCCCGTCGCCGAGGTCGGGGTTGTAGGTGCGGAACTGGTGGCCGTGATAACGCAGCGCCAGCGGCGTCGGCAGGCTGCCGGGCAGGGCAGTAAAACGCCCGAAATGCTCGATCCATTCCGAGTCGGTCAGGCTGCCGAGCCCGATGCGTTCAGCCCACCGCTGGTTGCGAAACCGCAGGATGTGCTGCGGGAACGTCGCCGGCGCGACCTCGTCGAAGAAGTCACCGCCAAGATTGGCGTGGGCAATGGACGGGCGAAAGTCACGGGCGACAGGCATGGCTACTCCGGCCGGGAGAGCCGGCTCTGCCTGACATGTAGCGTCAACCGTGGCCGAGGACGAGGCCCTAAGCCACCTGTGCTGGAAACACCTTGTAGCGGCGAGGGCGGAAGGCGACCCGGCTCTGCTGCGCGGCGGGGTGGCCGACCGGCAATTCGACCTCGACGCGCTGGCGATCGCCGCCGATCTCCAGTTCGACGCGCCGCGTCCCGGCGACCCGCCGCGATCCCGCCACCGTACCGGCGATGCAGCCGCCGCAGCCGTCGAGCAGTTCGATCTCCTGCGGGCGGAAATAAAGCGTCGCGTTGCCGTCCGGCACATCATTGGCGCTGAGCCCGATCATACGATCGGCAAGCCACAGCTCGCCCTTGTCGACCCTGACCGGCAGCGAGCTCGACTCGCCGATGAAGCCGTAGACAAAGGGGGAGTTGGGGGTGTCGTACACGTCGTCGGCGGTGCCGACCTGCTCGATACGACCCTGGCTCATGACGACCACGCGGTCCGCGAGTTCCAGCGCTTCCTCCTGGTCGTGCGTCACGAAGACCGTGGTGTGGCCTGTCGTGTCGTGGATTTCTCGCAGCCAGCGCCGAAGCTCGCGGCGCACCTGCGCGTCGAGCGCGCCGAAGGGTTCGTCGAGCAGCAGGACTTTTGGCTCGATGGCGAGCGCCCGGGCGAGCGCGACGCGTTGGCGTTGGCCGCCGGAGAGCTGCGCCGGATAGCGCTTCTCAAGCCCGGAAAGCTGGACGAGATCGAGCAGTTCCGAAGCGCGGCGGCGTATTTCGGCTTTTTCCGGCCTTGTCGCGCCGGGGCGCACCTTCAGGCCGAAGCCAATGTTGTCGGCGACTGTCATGTGCCGGAACAGCGCATAGTGCTGGAACACGAAGCCGACATTGCGCTCCTGCACCGTGCGGTGCGATGCATCCTCGTTGCCGAAGAAGATCGAGCCTTCGCTCGGGCGCTCCAGCCCGGCGATCAGCCTCAGCAGCGTCGTCTTACCCGAACCAGACGGCCCGAGAAGCGCGATCAGTTCGCCCGAGCGGATGTCGAGCGAGACGTCGTGCAGCGCCGGAAAGTGGTTGAATTCCTTGCGGACATGGCGGATCGAAACGTCCACTCTATCGCTCCTAGTGCTTCTTGGATGCGGCGATCTCGTCGCCATATCGGTATTCGAGGAAGGATTTCAGCACCAGCGTGACGAGAGCCAGGCTGGCGAGCAATGCGGCGACTGCGAAGGCCGCGACGAAATTGTACTCGTTGTAGAGGATTTCCACATGCAGCGGCATGGTGTTGGTCAGGCCGCGTATGTGGCCGGACACCACCGAAACCGCGCCGAATTCGCCCATCGCACGCGCGTTGCAGAGCAGGACGCCGTAGAGCAGCCCCCATTTGATGTTGGGCAGCGTGACGTACCAGAAGGTCTGCCATCCGTTGGCGCCGAGCGAAAGTGCTGCTTCCTCGTCGCCGGAACCCTGATCCTCCATCAGAGGGATCAGTTCGCGTGCGACGAAGGGGAAGGTGACGAAGATCGTCGCCAGCACGATGCCGGGCACGGCGAACAGGATTTCGATGCCGTAGCTCTTCAGCCAGGGACCGAGCACGCTGCCCGCGCCAAAGAGCAGCACATAGACCAGACCGGCAATAACCGGCGAGACGGAGAAGGGCAGATCTATCAGCGTGATGAGGAACGCCTTGCCCTTGAATTCGAACTTGGCGATGGCCCATGCGGCAGCCACGCCGAACACCAGATTCAGCGGTACGGCTATCGCAGCGACCAGCAGCGTCAGCCGGATCGCGCTGATCGTGTCGGGGTCCCCGAAGGCGGCGAGAAACTCAGGAACACCCTTTCGGAAGGCTTCGAAGAACACCGAAACCAGCGGCAGGATCAGGAAAAGGGCCAGGAAAAGCAGGGCGAGCGTGATCAGCACCGCCTTGGTCAGGGGCGATTCCGTCGTGGCGTTCTTGTAGCGCTGTGCACTCACGTCGCGCAGACTAGCGGAGCCGGAGCGCTCGGGCAAAGCGGTGGCCTCAAGCGCCATAGCCATACCTCCTGCGGCTCCATGCCTGGATCAGGTTGATGACGAAAAGCATTGCGAAGGAGATCACCAGCATGATCGCGGCAACAGCAGTCGCGCCGGCATAGTTGAATTCCTCAAGGCGGATGACGATGAGAAGCGGCGCGATTTCCGAGACATAGGGAATGTTGCCGGCAATGAAGATGACCGAGCCGTACTCCCCCACCGCGCGGGCGAAGGCGAGCGCGAAACCCGTCAGCACCGCCGGTGCGAGACCGGGGAGGATAACGCGCGTGATCGTCTGGAACCGGTTCGCGCCGAGCGTGGCCGCGGCCTCCTCGACCTCTCGGTCGATTTCTTCCATCACCGGCTGCACTGTGCGCACGACGAACGGCAGCCCGATGAAGATCAGCGCGATGACGATGCCGAGCGGCGTGAAGGCGACCTTTATGCCGAGCGGCGCCAGCAACTGGCCGACCCAGCCATTCGGCGCGTAGATCGCGGCAAGCGCGATGCCGGCGACGGCCGTGGGCAGGGCAAAGGGCAGGTCGACCGCCGCGTCGATGATCCGCCGTCCCGGAAAGCGGTAGCGAACCAGGACCCAGGCCACGAGGACGCCGAAGATGACGTTGACTACAGCCGCGATAAGCGACGCGCCGAAGGAAATCTCAAGCGCCTTCAACGTGCGTTCGTCGGTCGCGATCGCCCAGAAATCGGCCCAGCCGAGTTCGGCCGAGCGCCAGGCGACGCCGGATAGGGGAATGAGGATGATCAGCGTCAGGTAGACAATCGTGAAGCCGAACGTCAGCCCGAAACCCGGGATGACGCTCGGCCTCCTGAATTGCCACCCGCGCGAGGCGGAGGCTGTTGTGGTCATCAGTTGGTTGGCTTGTATATCTGATCGAACACGCCGCCGTCACCGAAATGATAAGGCTGTGCCTTCGCCCATCCACCGAAGATCGGGTCGTCGATGGAGATGAGTTCCAGCTTGGGCAGCTTCTGCAGGATTTCCGCAGGCACCACGTCGGGGTTCGACGGGCGGTAGAAGTGCTTGGCGGCGATCTGCTGGCCTTCGTCGGAGTAGAGGTAGTTCAGATAGGCCTCGGCGACCTTGCGGGTACCCTTGGCGTCGACATTGGCGTCGACGATGGTCACGGGCGGCTCTGCCAGAATGGAAGAGGGCGGAACGACGATTTCGAACGCGTCCGCGCCGAATTCTTCTCCGGCGAGCGCCGCTTCGTTTTCCCATGCCAGCAGCACGTCGCCGATCTGGCGCTGCGCGAAGGTTGTCAGCGAACCGCGCGCGCCGGTGTCGAGTACTGGCGTCCGCTTGTAGATCTCACCGACATACGCCTTGATCTTCTCCTGGTCGCCGTTGAACGCCTTGTTGGCCCAGGCCCAGGCAGCAAGATAGTTCCAGCGGGCGCCGCCGGAGGTCTTGGGGTTCGGCGTCACGATCTGCACGTCGCCCTTCACCAGATCGCCCCAGTCGTGAATGCCTTTGGGATTTCCCTTGCGGACGAGAAAGACGATCGTGGACGTGTAGGGAGCAGAATTGTTTGGCAAACGCTTGCGCCAGTCGGCGGGGATCTTGCCGCTGTTCTTGGCGATGGCGTCGATGTCGCTTTCCAGCGCCAGCGTCACGACATCCGCCTCGAGGCCATCGATGACCGCGCGGGCCTGCTTGCCGGAGCCGCCATGTGATTGCTGGATGGTTACGGTTTCGCCGGTATCGGCTTTCCATTTCGCCGCGAAGGCGGCGTTGAAGTCCTTGTAGAGTTCCCTGGTGGGGTCATAGGAAACGTTGAGCAACGTGGTGTCGGCCATTGCGAAGCCGAGAACGCCGAGTTGCACCGCGCCGGCGAGCAGGCCGGCGAGAAGAGAGCGGGATGCGAATCTGATCATGGGTCTGCCTCCGTTGATCGCGCACAAACTCTATCAAGTTTATCGAATAAGGATTGCTGCGGGCGTTCCTTTTTTGAGGGGTTAAGAGCAAAATTCTTGTCGGCTACCGCGTGTTCGGGAATTTTCTTCCATCCCATAAGGTCAGAATAGCGGGCAACGATGGATGCCAACGCAGGGGTAGAGCCATGGTTCCATGCAAGGGTTGGCGGTCTAAAACCCCATTTGACAAGATATTTGGCGCAACCTTAGATCAGGGCTTGGCGCAGAATGGCCGGATCGAGGGCTTCCCCATTGGTATTGCGTGGAATTGTTGGTTTCCTGACGATCTTGTGCTTTTGCAGCGCCACGCCTGCGGTGGCGCAGGAGCGAGTCGCGCTGGTGGTCGGCAACTCTGCGTATCAACACGTTGCGCCGCTGCGTAACCCCACGAACGATGCCAGTGACCTGACAGCGCGGCTGGAAGGGCTTGGCTTTACGGTCTTCGGTGGAACGGACCTCGACCGCCGCGGGCTGGTGCAGGCGCTCATCCAGTTTGGCCGCGCGGCAGAGAAGGCCGAGGTCGCGCTGTTCTTCTACGCGGGACACGGGCTGCAGGTGAACGGCCAGAACTACCTCGTGCCGGTCGATGCGCTGGTGGAGTTCGAATCCGAGATCGACCTGTCGCTGGTGTCGCTGTCAGGCGTCATGCAGCAGTTGGAACGTGGCAGCAGGACGAATATCGTCTTCCTCGATGCCTGCCGCGACAACCCGTTCGCCAAGCAACTCGCGCGCTCGATGGGCAATCGTTCCGCGGTGGCGCTGAACAAAGGTCTTGGCCGCATCCAGTCCGGGTCAGGCACATTCATCGCCTTTGCCACTCAACCTGACGCGGTAGCCGCTGATGGTGGCGGCCGGAATTCGCCTTTCACGACAGCGCTGCTCTCGCACATCGCGACGCCCGGCCAGTCGATCTCCGACATGATGATCGAGGTGCGCAACGACGTTATCGCCACCACCAACGGCATGCAGGTGCCGTGGGATTCGTCGTCGCTGACTGGCCGTTTCTCGTTTGCTCCGGGATCGGCGCCCACGGCGCAGGCAAGCGAGGCACCGGCGTCCGTGATGATCGAGAAGGATGCGTACGACCAGGCCGTAGCGGTCGGAAGCTGCGGCGCGTACGAGGCCTTCCAGCGCCGTTTTCCCGACAGTTTTTATGCCGAGCTTGCGAAGGAGCGGGCCGTGACGGCGTGCGCCGCGCCCTCGCAATCGACCTCAGAAACGGTCGCAATGAACGCGCCTGTTTCTCGTGCGATCGAAAAGACCGGCGACTGCGAAACCGGGCCGTTCGAGGTGGACTACTGCGTGAGTTCCTTCCTCAAGTCGATCAAGAACAACCACTACAATCCCGGCATGATGTTCGACGGCACGCGCGAAACCGCATGGGTGGAAGGCAAGGACGGCGACGGCACCGGCGAGACGCTCACCCTGCATTTCGGCCAGGAGCGGTCGCTTGCCGGCTTCGAGATCATCAACGGTTACGACAAGGACCAGCGGACCTGGTCCAACAATTCGCGCGCCCGGATGCTGGAGGCATCGGCCGAGAACAGCCCGCCGATGTCGATCGAACTGCGCGACGTACGCGGCTCGCGTCGCGTCGATTTCGACCCGCCGCTGAAGACCTCGTATCTGATGCTGGAAATCAGCGAGGTCTATCCGGGGGAGAAGTACAGCGACCTGGCGATCAGTGAGCTTTATCCGATCTTCGCGGACTGACTCAGTCGGTCACGGGAAAATCGAAATAGCGCTTCGGGAACGGCTCGCCGTTCAGTGTGAAATGCCACCATTCCTTGCTGTAGTTGCGGAAGCCCGCCGCCGACATCGCGTCAACTAGACGCTTGCGGTTGGCGACGGCGGCAGGCGGAAGCGGTGAATAAGCAGTCGTGCTCTTCGGGTCGAGGCAATCAAAGCCGGTAGCGAAGTCGAGAGTTGCCGATTTTTGTGCTCCGCATGCCGGCTCTTTTGCGGGGCGTGTGGGCTTGATGGCTGCAATCGCGAGGTCCACCGTCGAGCCGCGCGAATGGCCGGAACGGCTTGCTATATAGCCCTGCCTGATGAGATTCCGGCGCTGCACGTTCGGATACCAGCGCGGGTCTTTCTGCCTCGACTTTCCGACCCATGCCGCGAAATCCTTGACGGCGCGGTCGGGCCGGTAGCAATCGAACACGACGAGGGTCAGTCCGCTGGGCGCGAGCGCCTTCTGCGCTTTTGACAGAGCTTCCGCAGCCTGTTTCGTCAGGATGCAGGCGGGCGCTTCGTAACCTTTCGCCGGTCGGCCGAGGAAATTGTCCTTGCCGGCATAACGCATATCCTGCCGGATCGTCGGATCGATATCTGCAAGGCGCACGAAGCCGGCGGGTAGGTCGGCGGCAATGGCCGGTAGGGGAAGGAGCATCAGAGCTGTTAGGGCGAGCGCTTTGAGGCGTGAAGGGTCGTAGAGGGCGCCGTTAGCTTCCCTCACTCGACAAACACCTTGACGCTCGTCGCGCGGCCAGCGGCGTCGATGACGGTCAGCGTCGAATAGCCGACGCCGTCCGGTTTCCAGGTCGCCTCGCGACGCCGCTCGATATCGGTCAGCGGCTTGCCGTTGGCGAGCCAGCGGAAGGGCGCACGGCCGCCCTGCAGCTTCAGTACGAGTGGAGCCGCCTCTGCGCCCGATGCGCCAAGCTCGACGCGTGCGCCATCAGGCGGGAAAACGATCCGGGGTGCTGGTTCGACGACGGATTTGGCGGAAGCCACAAGCTCGCCCTGCGCAGAGATGAAACGCTCCAGCGTCACAGGCAGGTCGCTGGCGGCGGGCCGGAATGCGCCGGCCGGCGGCCGGCGAAAGGGCGTTGTCGCAAGGCCGGACCTCACAAATCCCTCGAACAGCACTGGCGCAGCGGATTCGTAGCCGGAAATGCCGGGCACCGAACCTGAGTCCGGTCGCCCGACCCAGACGCCGAGAACATGCCGTCCGTCGTAGCCGACCGACCATGCATCGCGATTGCCGTAGGAGGTGCCCGTCTTGTAGGCGATGGCGCGCGGCGCGGCATTGAGTGGCGGCCGCACGCCTGCCAGCATGTCGGTGACCTGCCAGGCCGCCTGCGGCTCCAGCACCATGCCGTTGTCGAGCGGGGTAGGGGCTGCGGCCTCCGCCCCGTCGCGCAGCACCTTCGCCTGACCGCCGTTGGAAAGCCCGGTGTAGAGCTGAACAAGATCGCGCAGGGTGATGCCGACGCCGCCCAGCCCGATGGCGAGCCCCGGCGCTTCGCCCGGTGGCAGCGTCGGTGTGACGCCAGCCTGCCGGAACCGCGAGACGAGCCGCTGGGGTCCGACTGCGTCAAGCAGGCGGATCGCAGGCACGTTGAGCGACAGTTGCAAGGCCTGCCGGATCGTCACGTCGCCCTGATAGGTCAGGTCGAAATTCTTCGGCCGATAGCCCGCGAAGTCGGCCGGGCGATCCTCGATCATTGTCTCTTGCGCAATCAGCCCTTCCTCCAGGGCCAGCCCATAGATGAAGGGTTTCAGCGTTGATCCCGGCGAACGAAGGGTGCGCGTCATGTCGATCCAGCCGGAGCGGCTGGCGTCGAAATAGCTGGCCGAGCCGACCTCGCCGAGGATTTCGCCGGTCATCGCATCGGCAAGCACCATGGCGACGGAGACGCGCGGGCCGACCTTGCGTGCCGCTTCGAGCGCCACTGTTTCCAGCCCCTCCTGCACGCTCTTGCGGATGGTGAGCTGGCGGCGTGTTTCGCCTGGACGATTGCGCAGGGCCGTGTCGGCCGCATGGGCGGCCAGCGACGGCAAGGCGAGCCGTTTGCCCGAAACATCGTCCAGAGCGGCGCGGGCGGCCTCGGTTTCGCCGAGCAGACCAGCGTTCACCAGGCGGGTGAGCACGCGGTCGCGGGCGCTGCGGGCGCCCGCCGGGTTGCGGTCGGGACGGCGCAGCTCCGGCAATTGCGGCAACGCTACGAGTAGCGCCGCTTCGGAGACGCCGAGGCGCTTGGGCTCCTTGCCGAACCACGCCAGCGATGCCGCCCGTATGCCCTCCAGGTTGCCGCCATAAGGCGCGAGCGTCAGGTAGCGTTCGAGGATTTCCTGCTTGGAAAGCCGCCGCTCGATCTGGATGGCGCGGAACATCTGGCGGATTTTCTGGCCGAAGCTGCGGCTTTCGCGCGGCTCCAGCAGCCGTGCAAGCTGCATCGACAGCGTCGAGCCGCCCGAGACGATGCGGCCGTTCGAGGCGAACTGCATGGCGGCGCGTCCAAGCGCGATAACGTCGACGCCCGAATGCTCCTGAAAACGCTTGTCCTCGTAGGCGACAAGCATCTTCACGAATTGCGGGTCGACCTGATCGAGCGTGGTGGCAAGCCGCCAGCGCCCGTCAGGCGTCGCATAGGCGCGCAACAGTGCGCCGTCTCGGTCGACGACTTCGGGGGAGACTGCGAGTTGCGCAGGTAGGGGCGGAGGGAAGGCGCGATCGAGTGCTTCGAACGCTCCCCAGCCGACGCCAACAAGCACGACCGTCGACGCAATTGCCACGGCAGAGCGCCGCAGCCATTTGTTCGACAGCATAGTGGCCGTCGTCACGGCGCCTTGACCTCCATCATGCCTGTCGAGGTGCGGGCCGAATATTGCGGCCGGTACATATCCTCGACGCCGGCGGCGGGATGGGTGAAGACGCCGGGTGTCACGGCGCGCACGACATAGGCCAGCGTCATGTTGCGGTTGCTGCCCTCGTCCTGGTTGAAGGCCGCGATGAAGCGATCGTCGCGGAACTCCAAATGCGCGGCGTCAGTGCGTTCAAGCCAGCCGAAATTGGCTAGGTCGGCGCTGGAGACGAGACGCGGATTGTCGATCTCGAATCCACCGGGCAGCAGGTCGTTGACGAGCACCCGCGAGGCCCAGCTGTTCGCCTCCGTGACGCGCAGCACAACCACGAAGCGTTCGTTCTGCGTGACCTCGGTGACGTTGGCCTCGCTGCCGTCCATTCGGTAGTAGGTGCGCGAGATCGTGAAGCCGTCGCCGCCCGCGGGCAGGGGCTGCGCCGGAGCCGCGACCGTCGTGACGACCGCCTGGATCGGGGACTTGCCAGCATTGCCGATGACGATCGGATCGGCCAGCAATTCCTCGCCTGTCACCGTCCGGGCGTACGCGCCGGTGTAAGGCGCGCCGTTGACGGTGAGTTGCAGCGCCGCGTTGCCGGCCTGCAGCGCGCGCGCTGCAAGCAGCATCCAGGCTTCGTCCTGCGTGCTGGTCCAGCGTGTCGCGTCTCGTTCCGCGGTCACAAGCTTGATCAGGGCCGGAACGACCGACGGGATCGGCTTGCTTTCGGCTGCAAGCGCGAGCATGGCCGCGCCGTCGCGCAGTCTGGAGCCGTAGTCAGAACGGTCCCAGTTATGCTCCGGCGTGTCGTTGGCCAGTTGAAGCGCCGCCTGGAAGGCGGCTTCGGAACGCTGCGCGTCGCCATAAAGCGCAAGGCTCGCGGCCAGCTGCGCCACCGCCATTGGACTTGAGAAAGCCTCCAGCTTGGTGTCGGCATAGTAGCGAAGGTCGCCGACGGAGGCGCGCTTGTTGCGGGCGAGCACGTAGAGCGCATAGGCGATCTCCGAGCCGCGATCCTCCAAGTCGACATCGTATGACAGCGAGTTCTGGAGGTTTGCCAGCGCCTGGCTCATGCTCTGCGCCGGGACATCGTATCCCTTTTCGCGCGCCCGGGTCAGGAAGTCCGACACGTAGGCGTCGAGCCAGAGGTCGCCGTCACCTGGTCCCCACAGGCCGAAGCTGCCCGATGAGGACTGGTAGTTCAGCACGCGCCAGATGGCGTCCTGGATACGTTCCTTCAGTTCCGGCTCGTCCTTCAAGCCCGCGCCTGCGGCGAGTTCGCTGACATACAGTAGCGGAAGCGCGCGGCTCGTGGTCTGCTCGGCGCAGCCGTAGGGGTATCTGTCGAGCGTCATCAGCAGTGACGGCACGTCGAAGGCCGCCGATTGCGAGACGCCGACGCTGACGGTCGCGCCTTCCAGCAGGCTCGCCGCCAGAAGCTCGCGATCGACGCGCAGGCTCGAACCGTTCGGCCCGAGATCGACCACCATGCGTGTCGTTACCGGCGTTGCAGCCGGCCGGACCGGGATCGAAAGCACCTGTTCGACCTCCAGCCCGTCTGCGTGCGCGAGCCGGACAGTCAGGCCGCCGCTTCCAACCGTTTCCGCCGTCAGCGGAACGGTCATGGTGACGCGCTTGCCGCCGGTGAGCGTCAGCTTGTCAGGCATCGTGCCGACCGCGACTGGCCCGGTCGTGTCTATGGCGAAGGAGTAGTCGCCGTCGGGGCCGTCCGTGTTGGCCACGTCCAACCTCATGACCGCTTGGTCGCCAGGCGCCAGGAAGCGGGGCAGGGCGGCCGTGACGACAACCGGATCGCGCACGATCACGTCCTGCACGGCATGGCCGACCGCCTCCTTCGTCCAGGCGACGGTCATGATGCGCACAGTGCCGTTGAACTGTGGAATGTCGAAGGCAACGATCGCCTTGCCGTCTGCGTCCAGCCGCACCGGGCCGGAGAAGAAGGCGACGAGCTTTTCGGTGGGCGGGCTGCCTTGCGCGACGAGGCCTGCACCGTCACCGCCAGTGCGGATGCGGCCGGTCACGCCGAGCGAGCCGTCAATCAGGCGGCCATAGAGATCGCGCAGTTCGAGGCCGAGCTGGCGCTGGCCGAAGTACCAGCTTTCCGGATCGGGAGCCTCATAGCGTGTCAGGTTGAGGATGCCGACGTCGACTGCGGCCACCATGACATAGGCATCGCTGCCCGGCGTTGCGCCCGTCACCGAAACGGGAATCGCGAGTGTCGAGCGCGGCGTTGACTTCTCCGGTGCTTCCGTCGTCACCGACAGCTTGCGCTGGCCCGGATCGACCTTAAGCCATTTCACGCCGATGGCGCGTGCCGGCATGCGCGATTCCTGCGCTTCGCCGGGCCTGAAGAGTGTTGCCGTGACATAGGCGCCGGCGCCCCAGTCCGTGCCAACCGGGATGTCGACAGTCGCGCCTTCAGCCGGAACGGTGGCCGATACGGTCCTGATCAGCTTTTCCGAGCCGATTGCGACCAGAAGCTCACCGGCAAAACGGGGCGAAACCTTGAGCTTCGCAACTTCGCCGGGGGCGTAGCTTTCCTTGTCGAGCGCGACTTCCAGCCCGTCGGGCGTTTCGGTCGAGGTTGCCGTCACGAACCAGCCGGCGTCGAATTCGTAGCTCGTGACCGGGCCGTCGGGGTCGGGGGTCTCGATTTCGAGGCGGTAGCGGCCCCAGTCGACCGCCTGCGAGATCGAAACCTCGCTATCGGCGGCGATGTCGATCGTGCCGTTTGCGACAGCCTTCGTGTAGGTCACCGGCTCGTAGTTCCAGTAATTGCCCGAGCGGTACCACTGATAGTCCCGCTCGATCTTCGACAGTTTCCACATTGCGCCGGGTACGGCCTTGCGCTGGCCTGTGGCATCTGCCGCGATCAGCGAGAATTTCGCCGTGCCACCCTGTGGTACCTCGTCGCCGGCAAAATCTGGCCGGATGCCGATCATGTCGGCGCCGGGGCGCACGGCGATGTCGAGCGACCGTTCGACTGCACGGCCGCCGGCCTCGCGCATGCGCAGCGTAACGGCGGCGTTGACCAGACGTGTGGTCGATGGGAGCTGGTCGACGCTGACCGGGAAATTGGCTTTTCCGTCATCGCCGATGAAGGGGAGGCCGACCAGCGGTGTGCGGTTGGCCTCGACATTCTGTTCGTCGGCGAGCCCGAACCAGAATCCCTTGAAGGCATCCCACTGGCGCTTTGTGCTGAGCGTCAGTTCGCCCTCCAGCGCAAGCCCCGCCGCCGGCGCACCGTAGAGAAAACGCCCATCGACCGTGATGTTGGCCTGCTCGCCTTGCGCGATCTCCTGCTTGTCGGAGGTCATGTCGAATTCGATGCGATCCGGCACGAAATCCTCGACCAGGAAACTCTGGCTCGCAATCGCGGCTTCCTTGGGGTCGGTGTAGATCGAAACGGTCCACGTTCCGCGCATCGCGGCGGTCGACAGGCCAAGGTCGACGGAATGTCCGCCCGCAGCTGCGCCATCGGAGACCAGGCGGCGATCCTCGACGCCGTCCGGGCGGCTGAAGATGAAGGTCAGCGGCAGGTTCTCTACCGCGACGGCGTTATCGTTGCGCGCAAGCGCAGCCACATGCACCGTTTCGCCGGAGCGGTAGATGCCGCGCTCGGTCCAGGCGTAGATGTCGAGCGCGCCCGGCGCTGTCCTGCCCGTCACGCCACGGTCGGAAAGGTCGAAACCGGCCTTCGTCATGTCAAGGAAGACAAAGTCCTGATCGCCGTTCGAGGCCATCAGAACGGCAGGCGCCATGCCGCCTTCACCGCGCGTCAGGCCGGGGTTCAGCGTGGCGCGGCCCTCGGCGTCGGTCGTCGCGGTGCCGAGGACTTCGTTATTGCGGGCCAGAAGCGTCAGCTCGGTGTTGGCGATGGGCTTGGCTGTGCCGAGTGAGCGGGCAAAGACGTTGAGGCCGTCCTGCCCGGTATAGGTCGTCAGTCCGATATCGGAGACAACGAACCACTGCGTGGCAATGGGAAGCCATGAATCGACGCGGACATCCTTGGGCTGTGCGGTCAGCACATAGACCCCGGGCTTGCGGTCGGGCAGCGCCTCATCGACCGGGAAGCTTGTGGTGATCTCCTTGTTCAGCTCATTGGCGATGACCAGTTCGCCTTCCCAGACCGGCGCTCCAAGTTGCGAGGCGACGGTGTCGAGATCGTAGCTGTCGAGCTGACGCAGGAACTGGTAGCCGGAAAGGAGTTGCGCCAGCGAACGGTCGCCGACGCGGTAAAGATTGATCTTGGCCACGTCCGCATTGACCGTCACGACCGGGATGCCGCGGCGGGCGGTCGAGGGGAGCACGAAGGCGTCGCCGGTGAAGCGGGCGGTGGGGGAGCGGTCCTGAACATAAACCGAGAGCAGGACAGGGCTCTCCAGCACTTCGCGGATCGCAGCCGGCAGGCCGGGACGGAACGCGATACGATACTGGTGGCCGTGCTCCAGACCCTCGACGCAAATCTGGCGTCCCTGAGCCTCGATACCCTTCGGCGCGGCCTCGTCCACCGTCACGAAGGGAGCGTAGTCAACGCCGGCCTTGACCAGATCCTCGGAGAACTGCGCGCAGACGCGCGGCGAGGCCGTATCCGCCTCGACCGTGTGCTGGATGACGCGGAAACCCTTGCGCGCCTTGAGGTCTTCGTATTCGGCCCGGATTTCCGCCGAATTCACCAGCGCCAGGCTGGCTTCATAGGCCTGCAGGGCAGGCCGGAACATATCGCGATTATCCAGCGTCACAGCAAGGACGGCAAGCGCTTCGGCACGTGTGGAGGCCGCACGGGAAACCAGATAGGCGTTGTAGGCGGCCGAACTCGCGTCGGTCTTCAACTGCGCCGTTTCCTGATAGGTGATGCCTTTGACGGCCAGCACGGCGCGGGCGAGCCTCGTCCAGAGCGCGCTGTCGTCAGGCGCGATGGCGACGGCGGTGGTGAAAGATTGCACCGCAGCGCGCGGATCGCCCATCCTGAGCGACGTGTCGCCGGATTCCGTCAGCGATGACAGGCCCTGCTCGCCGACGGGGACGCTGCCATTGGTCAGGCGGGTGCGCATCGACGACGCTTCTGAGACCATCCATGCGGGGAAGAAGGAGAGCGCCGGCGGGGCGCCGATATCGGGTTCGCCGCTGATCGGCACGATCTTGCCGGCCACTGCGCCGTTGAAGGGCTTCACCGTCGCGAAATCCGACTTCATGAAGCACCATTTCGCCTTGGTGTTGTAGGTGAAGGCGCGGCACTGGCTGTCGCCGAGGCAGGACGTCTTGCACTGGTCGAGCGTGACATTCTGCTCCGAGCGCAGGTCGAAACCGAAATAGTCGGAATTGTCCGATGTCACCACTTGCCGGGCTTGCTGGGCTCCCGCCGCGGTGGCGAAAGCGAGAAAAACAAGAGCAAGGACCGAAAGAACGCGTGCGTTCATACCGCATCTCCCCCAAAAACAACGCCGCCTGGCAGTCGCCAAACGCGCCACGGGCAGGTAACCGCCTGCCGCGGTTTGCGCATGCCGCCCGGCATGCTATGTCGCCAGGTCACGCCGTCGAAACAGAGACTTAACAGTGGCAAGTGGCCGCTGCAATTTCTGACACATCGATTGTGGCCCCTTTACGAGTGTTTCAAAACTTCATTCCAATTTTAGTTTTGCGGACTAGTTTGGAGGAAATGACGGTCCGGTTTGCCAAGCATGTTTGGGAGAGATCGGCAGGCCGCCGTGGGCGCGCGCTGCTCCTCTCGCTATTGGCAGGCACTGCCGTGATGACGCACGCGCATACCGCCAGCGCGTTCGAGCTCTTCGGGTTCAGGCTTTTCGGGTCTGCGAATGACGAGGACGCCGATATCGTAGACCCGCTCAACTACACGGTGACATTGACGGTCGAAGGCGGCGACGAGAGGCTCGAGCGCACGCTCGAAAGGACATCAGCGCTCGTGCAGGACGTCAAACGGCCGGTCTCCGGCTCGCTCGGCCTGCTTGCCAAGGCCCGATCCGATCGCGAGCAGCTCGTTGCGGTGCTTTTCGCCGAAGCGCGCTACGACGGCGTTGTGAATGTGGTGATCAACGGGCAGCCGCTCGATTCCATCGAGCCGGACGCCGAGTTCGGCGCTGGCCCGGTGCCGGTGACGATCACCATCGATCCCGGTCAGGTCTATACGCTGGGCGATATCGAGCTACGAGGCGATGCATCAAACCTCACCTCGGCCGAATTCGGCCTTTTGCCCGGTGGAAACGCCGCTTCGCGCGCGGTCCTGAGAGCCGAGGCAAATATCGTCACGCGTCTGAAGGAGCAGGGACGGCCACTGGCCAAGGTCACTGGCCGCGAGGTCGTGGCGGATCACGACACGGTGACGCTTGATGTCGATCTCGATGTGGCCGCAGGGCCGGTAGCGGGCTACGGTCCGACGACGGTTACCGGCACAGAATCCATGAATCCCGACTTTGTCGCCTACGTGACCGGGCTGCGGCAGGGGCAGACCTATTCCCCCCGGGAGGTCGAGGACGCGCGCAACCGGCTGCTCGCGCTCGGCGTCTTTTCCAGCGTCACCGTCCGCGAAGGCGATGCGCTGGACGCCAACGGCCAGATCCCCATCGAAGTCCAGGTCACCGAACGCAAGCTGCGCTACTACGGGTTCGGCGCGACGCTGTCTAACACCGAGGGTCTGGGCATCGAGGGCTATTGGGGCCATCGCAACCTTTTCGGCAACGCCGAGACGCTGCGCATCCAGGGTTCGATCGGCCAGATCGGCGAGGAGGACATCCAGGATTTCGATCAGTTGAACTACAACGCGTCGATCCTGTTCGAGAAGCCCGGGGTCGTCGGGCCCGATTCGAAATTCTATTCGCGCTTCAGCACGGTCTACGAGCATCCCGACGCCTATGATCGCTTTGCGGTCGAGGCAGCGGCCGGACTGGCCTACCAGTTTACCCGTACGCAGAGCGCCTCAGTCGAATTGGCTGTCGAATACGAGGATGTCGAGGATTACTTCAATCCCGACGGCGAGCGCCATCTTCTGGTCAGCTTGCCGACGCAATATGTCTTCGACAATCGCGACAACAAGCTCGACCCGAAGCGCGGGTTCCGGGTGCTCGCCTTTGCGGAGCCGGCCCATGATTTTCTTACAGGAGCGACCTTCGTGAAGGTCCGTGGTGAGCTTTCTGCCTATCGTGCGATCGATGACGCCCAGCGTTTCGTGCTCGCCGGGCGCGTGGCCACGGGCTCCATCATGGGGGCGGAAATTCAGGAAGTGCCGGCGGACAAGCGTTTCTACGCAGGCGGCGGCGGGTCTGTGCGCGGCTACAACTATCAGGGCATCGGCCCCAAGGACCCCGAGGGCAATCCCATCGGCGGCCTTTCCTACATGGAGCTTTCGGGCGAATTGCGCATACAGGTTACCGAAACGATCGGCATCGTGCCGTTCCTTGACGCAGGCACGGTCTCGGAGGGCGAATTCCTGGAATCGGCGCGCTTCCAGATGGGCGCCGGCGTTGGGCTGCGCTATCTGACGCCGTTCGGGCCGTTGCGCATCGACGCCGCCGTTCCGCTCAACCGCGGTCCCGGAGATCCGAGCTTTGCCATCTATGCCGGCGTCGGGCAGGCCTTCTAGATGCGCTGGCTCAAAGTCATACTGCGCATCATCCGCTACGGCATCTACGGCGGGCTTGCGTTGGCGATAGGCGCAATCGCCGTGCTTACCCTCACCGAGAGGGGCCGCGAAACGCTTGCCGGCCTGATCTCGGACTTCGCGTCGTCTCCCGGTCAGGTAGTCAGGATTTCCGGACTGGATGGCATCTGGTCGGGCAAGCTCAGGGTGCAAAGCCTCGTTCTGGAGGACGCCGACGGGCCGTGGCTGGTGGCGCGCAACGTAGCGGTCGACTGGTCGCCCTTTGCGCTAATCAGGAAGACGTTCCAGGCCGACCTCGTTTCCGCCGAGCGTATCGAAGTTGCGCGCACGCCGAAGCCGGCAAGTCGGCCGAAGGACCAGCAGGGTTCGTTCTCGCTGCCAGTCTCGCTCGACGTGAAGCGGATTGATCTGCTCGACATTGCTCTCGGTCCCGCGCTGGCAGGCGGCGTAGCATCCGTGGCCGCGAACGGCTCCGCGTTGGTCGACAGATCTCCGCTGCGGATCGTGTCCAAGCTCAATGTGGCCCGCAGCGACGGCCGACCGGGCTCCATCGATGGCTCGATCGACTTTTCTCCGGCCGACAATGTGATCAACATCGACATACGTGGGTCGGAGCCCCAAGGCGGCATCATTGCCAACCTGCTCCAGTTGCCCGGAGAACCGCCGGTCGAGATCGCCGTCACGGGCAGCGGGCCTGCCGCAAACTGGCAGGGCAGCGGCACTTTCGCCGTCGACGGGACCGTGATCACCCGCGTCGATGCACATCATCAGTTCACGTATCGGGGCAGCGCCGTCGAGGTGACGGGCGAGGGAGAGTTCGAGCGCTTCATGCCCGAAAGGCTGCGGCCGCTGCTCGCCGGACGCGCCAGCTTCGACATCGCCGGTACCCTCACCGGGACTGGCGGGGTGGAAATCACCCGAGGCCAGATCGAGAGCGACGCTGCGACGGCCACGGCGTCCGGTACGCTGGATCCCGCGGCCGCCAGCGACTTCCTGCTGCAGGTGGAGGCCAGGGAAAACGGCATTCCGCTCTCCTTCGGTACCGAGGACAGCCCCATCGACATCATTGTCCAGCAGGCATCGATCCGTGCGCTCGGGGACGGGCGGGAGCCCAACCTGGACATCGTGGCCGCGCTGCCGACGGTCAAGACGAACGACGTGGAGTTGCGCGACCTCGCCATCGCGCTTCACTCGGATGCCTTTAACGTCCAGGCTCGCACCGGTCCTGTGACCGGCACGGCCACGGCAGCGGCACTCATCATCGACAACCCGACAATCGCGCCACTTGTCGCCGGCAAGATCAGCGCCGGGCTTGCCGGCACGCTCAGCACGGAATCCCTGACCGTCACCGACGGCAATCTGGCGAGCGATGCCTTGACCGGCAAATTCATAGGCGACGTATCGCTCGCCGATGGCTCCGTCACGGTGCAGATCAACGCCGATGTCGCCTCGTCGGCCTTGCCGCCGTCCGTGCGCCCGGTGCTGGCGGAGCGCGTGCAACTGGATGCCGCCATTTCCCGCGACCACGAGGGGTTGGTTTCGGCGGATCCGTTTTCCATGTCGTCGGGCGAATTGTCTGCGTCCGGCCGCATCCGTACCGCAAACCAGGAGATCGATGCCGACCTGACTGGTCGGCTGGGCAATGTCGGTCTTCTCGCGTCGGGCGCAACAGGCGCCGTCGATCTGGCCCTGACGGCCAAGGGAGAGTTGCTGAAGCCGGACGTTTCGCTGACCGTTACAAGTGATCGCATCGAGGCCGCTGGTCGAGAGATCACCGCCCTCAAGCTGGTCGCGACGGGGCAGGCCGACATCGACAACCCGGCCGCCGATGTCCAGTTGACCGGCGCTGTCGGAGGAGAGGCGCTGGAGGGTCGGGCAACGCTGTCAACATCCGGCGGTCGGCGCGAGGTGAGGGGGCTCAACCTTTCGCTCGGCCAGAACCGCATCGCCGGCGATCTGGTGCTCGACGAGAAATTCCTGCCGCTCGGCACAGTCAATTTCCAGCTTCCCGATGTCGGCGCTGTCGCGGCGCTTGCGCTTGAGACCGTGCGGGGCGACCTGAACGGGACCATCAGTTTCACCGATCAGGGCGGCAAGCCGCAACTGGCAGTGAACGCGACCACTAAATCCCTTGCGAGGGGCGGCGTGACGGCGACCGGTGTCACGATCAACGCGACCGTCAGCGACTATATTGCCGCGCCGTCCGTGTCGGGACGTGTGCAGGCTGCCACGGTCACATCAGGCAATACGGCGGTGCGCGCGGTCGATGTTACGCTGACGCCGCAACAGGGCTGGACCGGTTTTGACGGTGGCGCGACGGTCTCCGATATCCCGGTGCGCGCGGTCGGTCGCGTGCAGGTCGCCAATGGGCGGACCACGGTCGAACTGGCTTCCGGCAATGCCACCGTGAGCGGCATGCCGGCAGAACTGGCGGCGCCCACGAGGATTGTCGTCGCTGATGGCAGGACGACACTCGACCGCATAACACTCGACCTGGGCGGTGGCGGCCGGGTAGACGTGTCCGGTACGGTCGGATCGACGCTTGACCTGAACGCGACGTTGACCGCCGTGCCAGCTTCGGTCGCCAACAATTTCGCGCCGGGCCTCGCCGCCGCCGGCACCATTTCCGGTACCGTCCGGATAACCGGCGCTGCGGCCAACCCTTCAGTCCGCTATTCGCTGGACTGGCGGGGCGCCCAGACGGCGCAGACCCGCGCCGCCGGTCTTGGCGGATTCACGGTCGCGTCCACCGGCGATTTTGCAGGCGGCCGCCTGAGTTTTCAGGCGAATGCTTCCGAAGCTGCGGGGCTCGCCCTGCGGGGTGGCGGCACGGTCGATACGCGGTCGCGTGCGCTGTCGCTCGATTTTACCGGCGCGGTCCCGTTGACGATCCTGCAGCCCCGCCTGGCTCCATCGGGCCTGTCGCTGACCGGTTCTTCGAACGTCAATCTACAGGTCAGGGGGACGACCGCCTCGCCGGTAATAAGCGGCTCTCTCACCACCTCGGGCGCCCGTTTCGTCGCGGCATCCTCTGGCATGGCCATCAATGACATCCGCGCCGACATTGCGATGGCGAACGGTGTGGCGACGATCCGCACTCTGACCGGCAACATCTCAAGCGGCGGTACGATCTCGGGATCTGGCACGGTTGGCATCAACGCCGGAAGTGGCTTTCCGGCCGACGTAAGATTGAGGATCAGCAACGGCCGCTACACGGACGGCCGTATCGTCACGACTACCATGAACGGCGATCTGGCGATCAGGGGACCGCTGGTCTCGCAGCCAGTGCTGTCGGGCACGGTCGATCTCGAGCGCACGGTCATCACCGTTCCCAATCAACTGCCGACATCGCTGGCTGAGCTGAATGTCCAGCACAGGAACGCCCCGCCTGCAGTCATAGCGCAGGACCTCGCGCTCAATCCTCCGTCGGCAGGCGGCACTGGTTCCGGCGCACTTCTGCTGGACGTGACGATCAATTCAAACAACCAGATCTTCGTCACTGGGCGCGGGCTTGATGCAGAACTCGGCGGCAGCCTGCGTCTGACGGGCTCGACCGCCTCGCCACAAGCCTTGGGCGAGTTCACGCTCCGGCGCGGACGGCTGTCGATCATCGGCCGGCGGCTTACCTTTACGCGCGGGACGATCAATTTTTCCGGTACGATGGTTCCGAACCTCGACCTCGCGGCGGACACCGATGTCGGCAGCACGCGGGTGACGATCACCGTCAGCGGTCCGGCGGACAATCCGCGTTTCGACTTTTCCTCCGTGCCTGCGCTGCCGCAGGACGAGGTTCTTGCCCGCCTCATATTTGGCCGCTCGTTGTCCAACCTGTCGCCGCTGCAGATCGCCCAGCTTGCCGACGCTGCGGCTTCGCTGGCCGGAGGGGGCAGCACGTCGCTCCTGCAGTCGCTTCGCAGCCAACTCGGTGTGGACGATCTCGACATCCAGACCAACGATGACGGAAGCACCTCTGTATCGGCGGGAAAATATCTCAACGACCGCACCTATTTTTCGCTGGAGCAGGGCGGAAAGGCCGGCTCCGGCAAGGCCAAGATAGATCTCGATATTGGCCGGGGCATAACGCTTCGCGGCGAAGCCGGTGATGGGGGGCAGGCGAAAGGCGGCATCTTTTTCGAGCGCGAATACTAGCTTCCATCCCAAGCAGGGTCGGCGGACGCCTTGACCACGGTCTCAGGTGGCCCATATCAGTCATTGCTGTGGTGCTGTCGCCCTGTGCCTGAGGCCTTAAGGTTCGAAGGGTTCGCATCCGCGAGAAATCTCGGACACTAACATTTTTGCGTCAAGTTTGTCGCATTCGCGCATACCGCCTCTCTCCCAAAGTTGCACATTTGTTGCCGGGTTCCTTTCCACTGCCGTTTTGACAACGCAGCCAGGATGCGGAATTGTAATCGGCAGAAAGCCAACAATGGGAGTTCGTCATGACTGTCTACAAGAGTAATGGGGATCGTGTTCCAGACCATATCCGGAAGATGGCCGAGAGCGCCAAATCAGGTGAGGTGGACCGCCGTGAGTTTCTCGCGATGGCAAGCGTCTTCGGCGCTTCGACCGCAATGGCTTATGGCATGATCGGTCTTGCGGCGCCGACCCCGGCGTTCGCGCAGGAAGAAACGCCCAAGGTCGGCGGTGTGCTGAAGGTCGCCATGTGGGTGAAGGATCCCAAGGATCCGCGCACGGCAGACTGGTCGGAGATCGCCAACGCCGAACGTCAAGCGCTCGAACCGTTGGTCAAGTACACCCGCGACTACACCTTCGAACCTTATCTGCTCGAAGGCTGGGAAGTGAATGACGACGCCACTGAATACACCCTCAAGATTCGTCCGAACGTCGTCTGGAACAATGGTGACACGTTCAACGCCGATGACGTGGTCTTCAATTTCACCCGTTGGGCCGACAAGAGCGCCGAGGGCAACTCGATGCCTGGTCGTCTGGGCACCATCGTCGACGAGGCGAGCGGCAAGATCCGTGATGGCGCCGTGACCAAGGTCGACGACAACACTGTCAAAATCGTGCTGACCAAGCCCGATATCGCCCTTATTCCGAGCCTTTGCGACTATCCTGCGCTGATCGTCCATCGTAGCTTCGACGAGACCGGCGCCAACTTCGTGCAGCATCCGATCGGCACTGGGCCGTTCGAACTCGTCTCCTACGATGTCGGCCAGAAAGTCGTCTACAAGCGTCGCGAAGACGGCAAGTGGTGGAACGGCGAGGTTTATCTCGACGGCGTCGAGTTCATCGACTACGGCACCGATCCGTCCGCGATGGTGTCTGCCTTCGAGTCTGGCGAGGTTCACACGAACCACGAGACGTCTGCGGACTACGTGACGATCCTGGAAGGCGTCGGCGCGGTAACGTCTGAGGCGGTTACGGCTTCGACCATCGTTGCGCGCACCAACGTCAACAACAAGCCGTACGAAGACCAGAAGGTGCGCAACGCGCTTCAGCTTGGCGTCGACAACGCAGTCGTGCTGCAACTCGGTTACGGCAACGCCGGCGAGCCCGCAGAAAACCACCACGTCGCACCGATCCATCCGGAATATGTTGCTCTGCCGAAGATCGCGCGCGATCCGGCGAAGGCCAAGGCTCTCATGGCCGAGGCCGGCCAGGCCGACTTCGAGCACGAACTCATCACCGTGGACGAAGACTGGCACAAGAACACAGGCGATGCGATCGCCGCACAGCTGCGCGACGCCGGCATCAAGGTGAAGCGCACCGTGCTTCCGGGCTCGACGTTCTGGAATGACTGGACGAAGTACCCGTATTCGATGACCAACTGGAACATGCGCCCGCTTGGCATCCAGGTGGTTGCCATTGCCTATCGCACAGGCGAAGCGTGGAACGAGGCCGGATATTCTAATCCGGATCTCGACGCCAAGATCGGCGAAGCACTGTCGATCGCTGACGCCGAAAAGCGCAAGGTGGTGATGAAGGATGTCGAGGAGATCCTTCAGAGCTCCGGCATCATCATCCAGCCTTACTGGCGCAAGCTCTACAACCACTCCATGCCCGTGGTGAAGAACCATGGCATGCATCCCACCTTCGAGCACGACTTCGGCAAGGTGTGGCTCGGCGAAAGTTGATCGCTATGTCATCGGAGGGGGGCTTGCCCCTCTCCTTTCTTAAAATGAAATCTGGGCGCTTCTAACCCCAACCCGTCCAGGCAGGGGGCGAGCATGCTTGCATTCATTTTGCGGCGACTGGGCACCATGGTCCTGACCATGTTGTGCCTGACCATTGTGGTATTCTACATGGTCAACCTGGAGCCGAACCTCCGGAAGCTGTCGATCAGCCAGCTCGACATGCGCTCGTCCGACGAGCACATCGAACAGTGGCTGGTCAAGAACGGCTTCCGCGAGAACTTCTTCGTCCGCTACGGTCAGTGGCTTGGCGTCGTCAAGCGGGTGCCCGCGATCAATCCGGAAACGGGGCAGGCGGAGATGCGCTTCAAGGCGTGTCCGCAGCCCAACGAGCCCTATTTCGGTGGCATTCTGCAGGGCGAGTTCGGCTGTTCGACCAAGTTCAAGGTGCCCGTCGAAAACAAGCTATGGCCCGCGCTCGGAGCCACCGGCATCCTCATGTTCTGGGTCATGGTGACCATGGTGCCGATCTCGCTGCTGATCGGGGTTCTGGCCGGCATGCGGGAGGGATCGCGTACCGACCGTACCCTGTCGGTTGCCTCAATCACAACGACGGCGACACCAGAATATGTGTCGGGCGTGATCTTCACGGTCGTCTTCGCATCGTGGCTCGGCTGGCTGAACGGCTCGGCGGCTTCGGCGACGAGCCAGGGCGTCAACTTCTACAACTTCACGCTGCCGGTCATGACCATGGCGATCTACGCCATTGGTTACATCGCCCGCATGACCCGCGCCTCGATGGTCGAGGTGATGACGCAGCAATACATCCGCACCGCCCGGTTGAAGGGACTGAGCTTCCCGTCGGTAGTCATGAAGCACGCGCTCAGAAACGCGCTGATCGCGCCCTTCACGGTCATCATGCTGCAGTTTCCGTGGCTGCTGACTGGCGTCGTGATCGTCGAGACGATGTTCCGCTATCAGGGCTTCGGTTTCACGCTGGTCGAAGCGGCAGGCAACAACGACATCGACCTGCTGCTCGCCTGCTCGCTTGTATCGGTATTCGTGGTGCTGTTCACGCAGCTGATCTCCGACATCGGCTACGCCTATCTCAACCCGCGCATCCGCGTCCAATAGGAGTCGCCGCGCATGCAACTCGAATACATCGGCGCCTTCCAGATCGTGCTTCAGGTTCTCGGCCGTTTCTGGCCGGTCTGGCTCGCGCTCGCGCTCGTGCTGGGAGTGAGCCTGCACTTCCGCAAGCGACTGGGACTCTATGGAGACCTGTTCTCCACGGGCGTCGGAATCGCCGGCGTCTTTATCTGCCTGTTCTGGCTGTTTACCGCGATCTTTTCCCACATCATCGCGCCTTTCGATCCGCTCACCCAGGTGGCGGTGATGAAGGATGCTCTTCCGGGTGCGGTCGTGCCGGACAATGGCGGTATCTATCTTTTCGGAGGAGACAAGCTGGCGCGCGACGTGTTCAGCCGCATGGTCTACGGCAGCCGCATCGTGATGATCATCGCGCCCTTCGCCACGCTCTTTGCGCTGATGGTCGGCATCACGCTCGGGCTGCCGGCCGGCTATTATGGCGGACGGATCGACAGCTTCCTGTCGTTCCTTGCCAATCTCGTTCTCGCGTTTCCGGTGATTCTGCTATTCTATCTTCTGGTCACGCCTGAAATCCGCGAACTGTCTTTTGATAACTGGTTCAGCCAGTTGACCGGCATCGGCGTTGCAATTCCGCGAGCGCTCGCCGCTGTCTTCTTCATCTTCCCTGTCATCTTTTTCATCACCCTATTCTACACGCGCTTCAAGAAGCGACCCGAGCGTCTCTATCTGCTGCTCGGGCTGACAATCCTGATCGGTGGTTGGGTCTATCTCGGACTCGTGTTCAACGCGGATCCGCTTGGTATCATCCGGATCGATCCGAACGAACTGAACATCTTCGTGGCCGTGGTGTTCGCTTCGTCGCCGGGCGTGTTCCGCATCGTGCGCGGCCTCGTCATGGACATCAAGACGCGCGACTACGTGGCGGCCGCGCAGACGCGCGGCGAGACCCCTTGGTACATCATGCTGTGGGAGGTGCTGCCCAATGCGCGCGGGCCGCTGATCGTCGATGCCTGCCTGCGTATCGGCTATACGACGATCCTGCTCGGCACGCTCGGTTATTTCGGGTTGGGCCTCGCGCCGGAAAGCCCTGACTGGGGCACTGCGATCAAGGATTCCAGCCGCCTGCTGCGGTCCTTTATCCACCCGGCCCTGCCGCCCGTCTTTGCATTGATGAGCTTCGTGCTCGGCCTCAACCTCCTGGCCGACGCGTTGCGCGAACAGTCGCTGAAGGATTGAGCCGCATGGTCCCGGAAAGTGGTCTCCGGTTTCCGGGAAAGATGATGCGATAAGAGGATCGAACGATGAACGAAGCCGTCAAAGCCACGAACATCGACAACGCCAAGCCGATCATCGACATCGAAAACCTGTCGATCTCGTTCTTCACCAAGCGCGGCGAGATTCCCGCCGTCATGGATTTCTCCTGCAAGGTCCTGCCGGGCGAGGCGATGGGCATCGTTGGTGAATCCGGTTGCGGCAAGTCGACGGTGTCGCTCGGCATCATGCGCGACCTCTCGAATGTCGGAAAGATCGTCGGCGGCCGCATCCGCTTCAAGGGCAAGGACATGGGCGAGATGTCCGACGAGGAGCTCCGCTCCATCCGCGGCAACGAGATCGCCATGATCTACCAGGAGCCGATGGCCTCTCTCAATCCGGCGATGAAGATCGGTCAGCAGTTGATGGAAGTGCCGCTGCTGCACGACAAGGTGTCGAAGGAAGAGGCCTACAATCGAGCGCTGGAGATGGTGCGCTCAGTGCGTCTCCCAGATCCCGAGCGCATGATGCGTTCCTATCCGCACCAGCTTTCGGGCGGCCAGCAGCAGCGCATCGTCATCGCCATGGCGTTGCTGTCGAAGCCGGCGCTTCTCCTGCTCGACGAGCCGACGACGGCGCTCGACGTGACGGTCGAGGCCGGCATCGTCGAACTGGTGAAGGGACTTGGCGAAAAGTTCGGCACGTCGATGATATTCGTCTCGCACAATCTCGGCCTGATCCTCGAAACCTGCGACAAGATCACGGTGATGTATTCCGGCGAGGCTGTCGAGACCGGCAGCATCAGGGACGTGTTCGATCGCATGCGGCACCCCTACACGCAGGGTCTGTTCCGCTCGATCCCGCTGCCCGGCGCGGACAAGAACTCCCGTCCACTGGTGGCCATTCCCGGCCAGTTGCCGCTGCCGCACGAGCGACCCAAAGGCTGCAATTTCGGCCCGCGCTGTCACCATTTCGTCGAGGGCGTCTGCAACGCCGACGAGATTCCGATGATCCCGGTCGAAGGGCACGACAACCATTTCTCGCGTTGCGTGCGGTTCAACGAGATCGACTGGGCCGCGCTTCCGGAGGGGGCAACGGAGAAGAAGGAGCCGGTGAAGCCCGGCGCGCCTGTTCTCAAGATCGACGACCTGAAGAAGTACTACAAGGTCGCGGCGAACGAGATTTTCGGCGGCGGTGAGGCGCGTACAGTCAAGGCCAACGAGACGATCAGCTTCGTGGCGCGCGAGAGCGAGACGGTGGCAATCGTCGGCGAATCCGGCTGCGGGAAGTCCACGCTTGCCAAAGTGCTTCTCGGTCTGGAAACCGCTTCCTCGGGCACCGTTACGCTTGGGAACAAGGATATCCAGTCAACCGCCATCGAGGACCGCGACGTCGGAACCATCTCCTCGATCCAGATGGTTTTCCAGAATCCCTTCGACACGCTGAACCCGAGCCATTCCGTCGGCTCGCAGATCATCCGTACGCTGGAAAAATTCGGCTACGGCAAGACTGCAGGCGAACGACACCAGCGCATGCTCGAACTGCTCGACCTGGTGAAGCTGCCGCGCGCCTTCGCAACGCGCATGCCGCGGCAGCTTTCGGGCGGCCAGAAACAGCGCATCGGCGTCGCGCGCGCCTTTGCCGGTACTGCCAAGGTGGTCGTTGCAGACGAGCCCGTTTCGGCGCTGGACGTTTCCGTGCAGGCGGCGGTCACCGAACTGCTGATGGACATTCAACGCACCAACAAGACAACGATGCTGTTCATAAGCCACGATCTGTCCGTTGTGCGCTACATCGCCGACCGCGTGGTCGTGATGTATCTCGGCTGTATCGTGGAGCAGGGCACGACGGACCAGATTTTCTCGCCGCCCTATCACCCCTATACCGAGGCGTTGCTGTCGGCGATCCCGATTGCCGACACATCGGTGGTCAAGAAGCACATCGTGCTGGAGGGCGACATTCCGTCGGCGATGAACCCGCCGACCGGCTGCCCCTTCCAGACGCGCTGCCGCTACAAGAATCTCGTGGCCGACGGACTTTGCGAAAAGCAGGTTCCGCCGGTGAAGGATCTGGGCGGTGGCCACATGAGCCTGTGCTGGCTGTCCGACGATGTGCTGGCGACGATGGAGCCGGTTATCCGCTTCGATATCGAGCATGCGGCTCATGAAGGAATTCCCGACGATGCACCGCACGGTTCAGGCCCCGGCTTTGTCGGAGAAGCGCCGCAACGCCCGCACGGCAAGAGCGCAAGCGTGGCAGCTGGCGAGTTAGGCGAGGATGCCGAGGAAGACGAGGCAACGATGCGCGCCCGCCGGCATGAGCGGCGCGACGAAGGTTCCGAGCCGCATGCCAGCGACAATCACTCGCATGTCGCCCCGTTCTCCCCGCGTACGGTCGGAGAAGGACGCCAAAGTGAAGACGAGGATGTTCCCTCGGCCTTCGACCGCGATTTGCCGGACGAGCGGAAACATTGAGGCTAGGGCAGACGCCGCGCGTTTATCCGGCGGCGGTCTGCGCGAGTGCCTAATTGCATTCCTGCAATTGCGCGGCGTAGTCACTCGCCATCTTCTCGGTCTCGCGTGCATATTGCTGCAGGCCCGGCTTCTGCTGCCAGTCGCCGCGGCTATATCCGCTCCAGCCGAAATAATAGGCGAGATAGAGGTTATAGGCGTCCTGCTTGGCGACGCCGAAACGGTCCGACGTCTTGGCATGGTACCAGCCGACAAAGTCGATCGCGTCGGCGAAGTTCTGGCGCTTGGCAAGGCGGTTGCCGGTTTCCTTCTGGTACTGGGACCATGTCCCGTCCAGCGCCTGAGAATAGCCGTAGGCAGACGACACGCGTTTCCAGGGGATGAAACCAAGCACCATGGTGCGCGGCGGCTTGGCGTTGTGCTGGAAACCGGATTCCTTGCGCAGCGTTGCCATCAGAACCGGTACTGGCACGCCATATTTGCGCTCGGTCTTGTTGGCTTCCGAGCGCCAGTTCTCGAACCAGCCGTTCTTCTGGTCGAAGACGCGGCAGACGTCGTTGATATGACGCGGTGGCGACGCGCATGCGGAAAGCAGCGCGAAAACCAGCGTGAACATCGATAAAATGATACTCAAACGCGACCGACCCATTAACCCTAGATAGGCCTAAAACCTGAAAGGTTCCTTGCACCATCTATTAACCGTGCCGCGCGGCCCTAATAGGATTTTGAGGCCGGAATGTGAAGCCTTTCCACCCGCCTTGGTTAACGGGATTGTTGATTTAACGACTATGAAAGCCGTAATTTCTACAAGGTCCTGCTGAGGTTGACGCCTCTGCGACAAACTCGCCCGCAAATGCCGTTTTTTCAATAGTCGGAAAACGCGGCTGTCGCTTAATTGCCCGCATGAATGGAATAAGACGGCGTCGGGGCAACGAACGGGCATCCCTAAAGGCGGTAACTGCGATTCCGCAGCTTTCACTGCGCCGCGCGCGCAATCCCTACCCGCCGATGCAATTGCTGTCGGCTGACCAGATCGAGGCCATTCACGAGGCCTCGCTTCACATCCTGGAAAACTTCGGAATCGAAGTGATGAGCGCAAGTGCGCTCGCCGTATTCGAGAAGGCGGGAGCCTCGATAGATGGCGCGTCGATGACCGTGAGGCTCGACCGAGGTCTTGTCGCCGAGGCGTTGAAAACCGCTCCTGCTGCGTTCACGCTGACGCCGCGAAACACGCAACGCGCGATCCCTCTCGGCGGCGACGCGATCAACTTCACCCTCGTCGCGGGCCCGCCCAACGTGCACGACATGGAGCGCGGCCGCCGCGCAGGCAACCTGCCTGACTATTGCGACCTGATCCGCCTGGCACAGCATTTCAACTGCATCCATATGCTGGGCAACCAGGTCTGCGCGCCGGTCGAGTTGCCGGCCAATTCGCGTCATCTCGACACTTACTTCGCCAACCTGACGCTGACGGACAAATCGTTCCACGTATCGGCGATCGGTCGGGGCAGGGCGCTCGATGGCATCGAGATGATGGCCATCGCCCGCGGCATGACGCGAGACCAGATGCGCGACGATCCGGGCGTGACCACCATCATCTCCGTCAACTCGCCGCGTCGCTTCGACGAGGCGATGCTGGATGGGCTGATGACTATGGCCGAACATGGCCAGTCGGTCGCGGTCACGCCCTTCACGCTCATGGGCGCAATGAGCCCGGTGACATTGGCCGGCGCGTTGGCACAGCAGAATGCCGAAGCGCTGTTCGGCGTCGTGCTAACGCAACTCGTGCGACCGGGCGCGCCGGTCATGTACGGGGCCTTTACCTCCAACGTCGACATGCGCTCCGGTGCGCCTGCCTTCGGCACGCCGGAGAACACCAAGGCCAATGTCGCATCCGGCCAGCTCGCGCGGCGCTACAACCTGCCGTACCGGACCACGCCGGGGTCTGCGTCCAACGCCGCTGACGCGCAAGGCGCCTACGAGACGATGATGGCGCTGTGGGGCGCGATCCTCGGCCATGGCAATCTTGTCTACCACGCCGCAGGCTGGCAGGAGGGCGGGCTGACGGCGAGTTTTGAAAAACTCATCATCGACGTCGAGATGATCCAGCACATGATGGAGTTCCTGCAGCCGATCGAGGTTAACGAGGGCGAACTCGCGCTCGACGCGCTCGGCCGTGTGCCGACCGGCGGGCATTTCTTCGGCGAGCCCCACACGCTGGAGCGCTATTCGACCGCCTTCTACCAGCCGATGCTTTCCAACTGGCAAAACTACGAGGCGTGGCAGGAAGCCGGTGGGCTCGACGCCGCGCAGCGAGCGACCCGGCTCTGGAAGAAGGCGCTGGAGGAATATGTCCAGCCGCCGATGGATCCTACCATCCGCGAAGAGCTCGAAGCCTATGTCGTGAAACGCCGGAAGAAGATCGGAAGCGGCGAGCCGTGACAAAAGCGCCTCGCTTTTCGATTCAACTGCTTCTCAATTCGATTCGCCAAATCTCTCCAACTCACTGAACCGGAAGACGAAAACATGAAGTCGCATGCGCAGGTCGTGGTCATCGGTGGAGGCGTCGTGGGCTGCTCGGTGCTCTACCATCTCGCCCGTTCCGGCTGGAAGGACGTCGTGCTGCTGGAACGCGACGAGTTGACCTCTGGCTCGACCTGGCATGCCGCCGGCGGCATGCACACGATCAACGGCGACCCCAACGTCGCCAAGCTGCAGAAATACACGATCGAGCTCTACAAGGAGATCGAGGAGCTTTCGGGGCAGGCGACCGGCGTGCATATAACAGGCGGTGTGCTGCTCGCCGCCACCGAGGCGCGCATGGACTGGCTGCGCGGCGTCGTCGCGAAGGGGCGCTATCTCGGTCTCGACCTCGAGGAGATATCGGCGGAAGAGGCGCACCGCCTGATGCCACTCATCGACCCCAAGCAGTTCGTCGGTGCGGTGCGCAACTCCGAGGATGGCCATCTCGATCCGGCCGGCGTAACGCACGCCTACGCTAAAGCGGCTCGCAAGCTTGGCGCCGATGTCGAGCGCTTCACCAAAGTCGAGGACATCGTGCGCCAGCCGGACGGCAAGTGGCGCGTCGTCACCAACAAGGGCGAGGTGATCGCAGAGCATGTCGTCAACGCCGGCGGCCTATGGGCGCGCGAGGTCGGGCGCATGGTCGGGCTCGAACTGCCTGTTCTCGCGATGGAGCACATGTACCTCATCACGGAGGACATGCCTGAGGTGGCCGAGGTCAATGCATCGACCGGCAAGGAGGTCATCCACGCGGTCGATTTCGACGGCGAGCTTTACCTGCGCCAGGAGCGTGGGGGCATGTTGATGGGCACTTACGAGAAGGCCAACAAGCCGTGGTCCGAATTCACGACGCCGTGGAATTTCGGCCACGAGCTTCTGGAGCCCGACATCGACCGCATCGCGCCTTCGCTCGAAGTCGGCTTCCGGCATTTCCCCGCTTTCCAGAAGGCGGGCATCAAGCAGATCATCAACGGCCCCTTCACCTTTGCGCCGGACGGCAACCCGCTGGTGGGGCCGGTGCGCGGCCTGCCGGGATTCTGGGTTGCGTGCGGCGTCATGGCCGGCTTTTCGCAGGGCGGCGGCGTCGGGCTGGCGCTCTCCAACTGGATGATCCACGGCGATCCGGGCTTCGACATCTGGGCTATGGACGTGGCGCGCTACGGCGACTGGGCGACGATGGCCTATACCAACGCCAAGGTGCGCGAGAACTATTCGCGGCGCTTCTCCATCCGCTTCCCCAACGAGGAACTACCTGCCGGCCGGCCGCTGAAGACGACGCCGATCTACGACCTGCTGGCAGCGCGAGGCGCGCAGTTTGGCGTCGCCTACGGGCTGGAGGTGCCGCTGTGGTACGCGCCGGAAGGCGTGAAGGACGAATTCTCGTGGCGGCGGTCGAGCGACTTCGAGCATGTCGGCCGCGAGGTCCGGGCAGTGCGCGACAGCGTCGGCCTGTCGGAAATCTCCTCCTTCGCGAAATACCGCGTTGTGGGGCAGGGTGCCGAGGCTTGGCTTGACGAAATGTTCGCCTGCAGGCTGCCGAAGCCCGGCCGCATGACGCTGGCCCCGATGCTGAAGGAAGACGGCAAGCTGATCGGCGACTTCACGCTCGCCAACGTATCCCGCGACGGCAGGGCCTCGGAATGGTTCCTGGCCGGTTCCGGCATCGCGGAGCAGTTCCACATGCGCTGGTTCGAGCAGCACCTGCCGGATGACGGCTCGGTCGCCATCGAGGCGCTCGGCCTGCGTCGCGTCGGTCTGTCCATTGCGGGGCCAAAGGCGCGCGACGTCCTCGCCAAGGTAACCCGCGCCGATGTCTCCAACGCTGCCTTCCCCTTCATGGCGATCCAGTCGATCGACATCGGCATGTCGCCCTGCCTCGTCGGGCGCGTCAGCTACACAGGCGATCTCGGCTACGAGATCTGGATGGCGCCGGAGTACCAGCGCAGCGTGTTCCACGCGCTGATGGAGGCTGGCGAGGAATTCGGCATTGCGCTCTTCGGCGGCCGGGCGCTGAACTCCCTCAGGCTGGAAAAAGGCTATGGCTCGTGGGCTCGTGAATACCGCCCGATCTACGGACCCCTTGAATCCGGCCTCGATCGCTTCGTGGCATACGGCAAGGAGGCCGATTTCATAGGCAAGGCTGCTGCGCTCGCCGAGCGCGACAGCGGCGGCAGGTTCAGGTTGCGGACATTCATTGTGGATACCGAGGACGCCGACGTCATCGGCGACGAAGCCATCTGGCACGGCGATAACGTGGTGGGCTGGGTGACATCCGGCGGCTATGCGCACGGTTCGGCTTTCTCGGTCGCGCTCGGTTATGGGCCGAAGGAGATCGCGGACGCGTCTGATGGTTTCGAGATCGAACTGCTTGGCAAACGCTATCCGGCCCGCATTCAGTCCGCTCCCCTGTTTGACGCAAATTTCGAAAGGCTGCGCGGATGAACGATGTCCTTGCTGCCATGCGAAGACCTTTGTCGATCGATGTCGGGAAAACCGCGCTTCTTTGTATCGACCTGCAGGAAGAGCATCGAAAGGACGAGCGCTACCTTGTCGATGGTTTTGACGTTGTGCTCAGGAACACGCGCAGTCTGCAGGAGGCCGCGCGGCGTGCCGGGATTTCTGTCTTGCACTTCTCCTACGTCGTGGACGTCGATGCGGCGACCACTCGGCGTTTTCACCCCCGTATGGCAGATGGCAGCTCTGCCTTTTCCGACAAGGACGATCCTCTGTCGGCCATTTGTCCGGAAGTCGCGCCCGACGCTGGAGAGCAGTTGATCGTCAAGACCGGGGCCAGTGCCTTCGCAACGGGGTTCGGCGACGATCTCCAGTCCAGCGACGTCGAATGGCTGATCGTTGCAGGCGTCTGGACGGAAGCCTGCGTCGATGCGACCGTGAAAGACGCGCTCAAGCGCGATTTGCGCGTGCTTCTGGTCAAGGATGCCTGCGGAAGCGGCTCCGTCGCGATGCACCAGACTGGCGTCCTCAACCTCGCCAACCGGCTTTTCGGTGGCGCGGTGGTGGATACTAATCGCGCGATACACTTGTTGAATAGACAGGAAGTGGAAGCGTGGACGCCGGCCTCGCCGGTGCCAATACGTTATGATGTCGGTACGCTGGCAGAGTTTTACAAAGGGCTCTGAACTGTGGTGCAAGGCTGGCCCGCGCACTGAACCAGACCCCGTAAAACCGGTTGACTGAGACTTTTGCCGCTTTCGGCCCGGCACCCTACCATTTATTGGTTGGGCGAACCCGGGGGGCGACGAGTGGCAACAACAGCAATTCTGATGGTAATCGGGCGTGTCGTTTTCGGCGCTTTCTTCCTGATCGCCGCGATAAGAAATTTCCTGCACTTCGGGGAACGCCGCGAGTTGGTGACGAACTATGGCTGGAAGCTGCCGGCGCCTCTTCTGGCGGTCGGATTTCTGGTGCAGTTGGTTGGTGGCCTGGCCCTCGTCTTCGGCATGTGGGTCATACCGGCGGCGACCGCGCTCATCATCTTCCTGGCGCTGGCCACGCCCCTCTACCACAACCTCTTTCTGTTTAGGGGCAAGGAGCGCGATCCGCATCTCTACCTGACGCTCGTCAACATCACATTGGCAGCAGGGCTCCTCCTCGTCATCGCCAATGCCACCTGATCCGGGCAGAACCTCGAGTCATTCACGCAAATTTTTTAGGCAGGGCAGTCAGAATGCCTCACAAGTGGCGAAAATTGTTTGACTAGTGCGGCCCGCGCCGACAGAAGGGAAATCAAGACTCCCGAGGTCGAACATTGCCACATGACGTAAACCTGATCGCGACGATTGCCGTTGGTTTCGTGCTGGCGTCGATTTTCGGATATCTGGCCGATCGCCTGCGATTGCCGGCCCTTGTGGGCTATCTCGTCGCCGGCGTGTTCGCTGGCCCCTTTACTCCCGGACACATTGCCGATCCGGCCATGGCGGGCCAACTAGCTGAAATCGGCGTTATTCTGCTTATGTTCGGGGTGGGCCTCCACTTCTCGGCATCCGACCTTCTCGCCGTGCGCGGTATCGCCATCGCCGGCGCCGTCGGCCAGATCCTTCTGGCGACGTTGATGGGCATGGCGCTAACCCATTTCTGGGGGTGGGACTTCGGCCACGGCGTCGTCTTCGGCCTGTGCATATCGGTTGCCTCAACGGTAGTGCTGCTGAAAGCGCTCGAGGAACGAAACCTCGTCCAGACGACCATGGGCCGCGTGGCCGTGGGCTGGCTGATCGTCGAGGATTTGGCGATGGTGCTGGCGCTCGTGCTGCTGCCCGCCTTTGCGACGGCCTTGGGCGGTCATGCGGATGCCGCGCATGCGGCTCCTGACCAAGGGCCCGTATGGCTTGTCCTCCTCCTGACGCTCGCCAAAGTGGCCGGCTTCGTCCTGATCGCGGCGCTTGTCGGACCTCGTGTCGTGCCAGGCATCCTGATCCGGGTGGCGAAAACAGGGTCGCGCGAGCTCTTCACGCTCTCGGTGCTCGCGCTTGCGCTCGGCATTGCCTTCGGCTCGGCGGCGGCGTTCGGTGTGTCCTTTGCGCTTGGCGCGTTCTTCGCCGGCGTCATCATGGGCGAGTCGCAGCTCAGCCATCGCGCGGCAGCCAATTCGCTGCCGCTTCAGGATGCGTTCTCGGTTCTGTTCTTTGTGTCCATCGGCATGCTCTTCGATCCGACGGTCATCGTCGACAAGCCGCTCGAGGTCCTTGCCATCGTCTTTCTCATTGTCGTTGGCAAGCCGATCGCGGCATTTTTGATTGTTCTTTTGCTGCGTTTCCCTGTCAGGCTCGGTCTCGGTGTTTCCGCCAGCCTGGCGCAGATCGGCGAGTTCTCGTTCATCCTTGCCGGTCTCGGGGCGACCTATGGCTTGATGACAAATGAAGGCCAGAGCCTGATCCTGGCCGCGGCTATCCTGTCGATCACCGTCAACCCTCTGGCCTTCATGGCAGCGGACGCCGTCGGCAAATGGGCCGGACGGCGCTTTCCCGACTGGGCGGAAAATTTCGGAAAGACGAAGGAGCGCGCTCTGGCGGCCGAACTGCGTCGCATTCGCTCCGAGACCGAGAAACGCGAGCACGAACAGGCCCGCAAGATCACGGAATTCGTCGAAACGTTCCCGCTGTTCAAGGCCGTCAACGCTGAGGATCAGGAGGAACTGCTCCTGCTTTTCGTGCCGAGGACGGCCTCTCCCGGCGAGCGCGTCGTGCGCGTGGGCGAAAAAGGGGATGCGATGTATTTCGTCGTCTCCGGGACCGTGACGGTCAATGTCAACGGAACGGGTGTCGAACTCAAGGCAGGGTCGTTCTTTGGCGAGATGTCGCTTTTGACCGGAGCGCCCCGGACCGCCGACGTGACGGCCGTGGACTACTGTAACTTCCTCGTTCTCTCGCAGCGTGACTTCAGGCAGTTCACCTCGCGCCATCCTGCCGTGCGCGAGGCGGTGCAGGCGATGGCGGAGGAGCGTCTCGCCATGAACCGCGCCGCCGCGACTGTGGTTGATCATCATTCAGACGAGCAATTGGACAGCGGAGCTTCCACGGCCGATCGCTGACGGCGTGCCCGATCAGGGAGACTACGTGGTTCTCGGCTTCAGCCCATCCAGAAAAAGCTGTTCCAGATAGCGCGCGGCGTCCTCGAAGCGGCCTTCGCCTCCGCGGTTCGGACCGAGCACCGCGCGCACCTGCACGTCGAAATCAGCATAATGCTGAGTCGTCGCCCAAATCGAGAAGATCAGATGCCAGGGGTCGGTGCGCACGATCTTGCCGTCCCGCATCCAGCCCCTGATGACCTCCGCCTTTTCATCGACCAGCGTCTTCAACTCACCTTCCAGCATGGGGGTGATGCGCGGTGCGCCCTGCAGGATTTCGTTCGCGAAGAGCCGGCTTTCCCGAGGAAAGTCCCGCGCCATCTCCAGCTTGCGGCGGATGTAGCCGCGCAGTTCGGTCAAGGGATCGCCGACATTGTCCAGTTCGCGCAACGGCGCTAGCCATGTGTCGAGCAGGCGTTTCAGCAAGGCTTCGTGGATGTCTTCCTTGCGCCGGAAATAGTAGAGCAGGTTGGGCTTCGACATTCCCGCCGCGTCGGCGATCTGGTCGATGGTAGAGCCCCGAAAGCCATGGGCCGAAAAGACCTCAAGCGCCGCGTCCAGAATCACTTCGCGCTTTTCCTGCTGGATTCGGGTGCGCTTGAGACCGGCGGGGGACGTCATGAGGTGCAACTTCTCTGTATATGGGCCTCGATCTGGACCAATCCTCTGGACCAGTTTTTGTTAACCTGTGGAACGCGCCCATCCGGCAGCATTTCGGTATCAGTCCCCTTGACCGCCTCTTTGGCGGTGCTAACCTTTGTCCATTCGGTCAAAATTTGCGTAGCATAAAAGCGCCGGCCGGACCAAGCGTTGGCATCTCCGCAACGGGTTATTGAAAGGAAAGCTTGGTCATGTCGAACCGGCTGAGGGTTACGCCGAACGATCTCAACGCATTCTGGATGCCGTTCACATCGAACCGGCAATTCAAGCAGGCGCCACGCATGCTGGCCGCCGCCAAGGACATGCACTACACTACTACCGACGGACGCAAGATTCTCGACGGCACTGCCGGCCTCTGGTGCGTGAACGCTGGCCACTGCCGTCCGCTGATCACCGAGGCGATCCAGAAGCAGGCCGCTGAGCTCGACTACGCGCCGGCCTTCCAGATGGGTCACCCGATCGTATTCGAGCTTTCCAACCGGCTTATCGATATCGCGCCGGCAGGCATGGAGCATGTGTTCTACACCAATTCCGGATCGGAATCGGTCGAGACGGCCCTCAAGGTCGCGCTCGCCTATCACCGCGTGAAGGGCAATGGCTCCAGAACCCGTCTGATCGGCCGCGAGCGCGGTTATCACGGCGTCAATTTCGGCGGCATCTCCGTCGGCGGCATCGTCGCCAACCGCAAGATGTTCGGCACGCTGCTGACCGGCGTCGACCACATGCCGCACACGCACAACCTTGCCAAGAACGCCTTCACCAAGGGCGAGCCAGAGCATGGCGGCGACCTTGCTGATGAGCTGGAGCGGATCGTCACTCTGCATGACGCCTCGACAATCGCCGCCGTCATCGTGGAACCCGTCGCCGGCTCGACCGGTGTCTTGATACCGCCGAAGGGCTATCTCAAGCGTCTTCGCGACATCTGCACCAAGCACGGCATCCTGCTGATTTTCGACGAGGTCATCACTGGTTTCGGTCGTCTCGGCGCTCCGTTCGCGACCGACTATTTCGGTGTCACGCCGGACATGATCACCACAGCCAAGGGCGTCACCAACGGCGTCGTTCCGATGGGCGCGGTGTTCGTCACGAAGGAAATCCACGATGCCTTCATGACAGGACCCGAGCACATGATCGAGTTCTTCCACGGCTACACCTATTCCGGCAATCCGATTGCCTGCGCCGCAGCGCTCGGCACGCTCGACACCTACAAGGAAGAGGGACTGCTGACGCGCGGCGAGGAGCTCGCTCCTTACTGGGAGGATGCGCTTCACTCGCTGAAGGGCGAACCCCACGTAATCGACATCAGGAACATCGGCCTTATCGGCGCGATCGAACTTGAGCCCATTGCCGGTAGCCCGACCAAGCGGGCCTTCTCTGCCTTCGTGGACGCCTTCGAAAAGGGCGCCTTGATCCGCACCACGGGCGACATCATCGCGCTGTCGCCGCCGCTGATCATCACCAAGGGCCAGATCAACGAACTGATCGACCATGTCCGCGATGTGCTAAGGACGATCGATTGACACGAACGACCGCCGGGGTGGCGACGGGAACCGCCGCCCCGACGATGAACTGGAATGAGAGGGAAATGCATGGCCGCTCCCGGTGAGAATCTGCGAATCAATTCAGACCGTTTGTGGAATTCGCTGATGGACATGGCGAAGATCGGCCCCGGCGTTGCCGGCGGCAACAATCGCCAGACCTTGACCGACGAGGACGGGGAGGGACGGCACCTCTTCCAGAAATGGTGTGACGCAGCCGGCCTAACCACGGGCGTCGATCAACTCGGCACCATGTTCGCTCGTCGCGAGGGCACCGATCCCGATGCACTGCCGGTCTATGTCGGTAGCCACCTCGACACCCAACCGACCGGCGGCAAGTATGACGGTGTGCTCGGCGTGCTGGCTGGGCTCGAGGTGATCCGCACGCTCAACGACCTGGACATCAAGACGAAGCATCCGATCGTCGTCACCAACTGGACGAACGAGGAGGGCGCGCGCTTCGCTCCCGCCATGCTGGCGTCGGGGGTATTCGCCGGCGTCCACACGCTCGACTATGCCTATTCGCGCACCGACGGCGATGGCAAGGTTTTCGGCGAGGAACTGAAGCGCATTGGCTGGCTGGGCGACGAGCCGGTCGGCCAGCGCAAGATGCACGCCTATTTCGAATACCATATCGAGCAGGGGCCGATCCTCGAGGCCGAGAACAAGACTATCGGCGTGGTCACGCATTGTCAGGGCCTATGGTGGCTGGAGTTCACGCTGACCGGCAAGGAAGCCCACACCGGCTCGACGCCGATGGATTTGCGGGTGAACGCCGGGCTCGCCATGGCGCGCATCTTTGAGATGGTCCAGAATGTGGCAATGGGAAACCAGCCCGGAGCGGTCGGCGGCGTCGGTCAGGTCCGTTTCTGGCCTAATTCGCGCAATGTGCTGCCGGGCAAGGTCGTCTTCACGGTCGACATCCGCTCACCCGACCAAGCCAAGCTCGACCGGATGCGCGCGACCATCGAAGCCGAGGCGGCAAAGATCGCGGCGGGGCTTGGCGTGGGCAGTTCGGTCGAGGCGGTTGGCCATTTCGACCCGGTGACCTTCGATCCGACGCTTGTCAGTCGGGTTCGTGCGGCAGCCGAGAAGCTCGGCTATTCGCACAGGAACATCATTTCGGGCGCCGGCCACGACGCCTGCTGGGCGGCCAAGGTGGCGCCGGCCACCATGATCATGTGCCCCTGTGTCGACGGCCTCTCGCACAACGAGGCCGAGGAGATATCGCCCGAATGGGCTGCAGCCGGTTGCGACGTCCTCTTCCACGCTGTCGCCGAGACAGCGGTCATCGTCGACTGACGGCGGGGGGCGGATGGACGTAGAAGGTCTTCTCCACAGCGTCATCCGATTTTCGAACTTCATGACGTCGCGGCTGATCGTCGCCGGCGTCGTCTTCTACGTCGCCTCCGGCTTCACCGACATAGGCAGTTCCTCGGAAGGGTTCCTTCCCGACATGGACCTGATCAACAACGTCGTGGAGAACTACCAGAACATCTTCGACGTGCTCGGCGTCTCTGATTTCGCCCTTCTGCTCATCCTGTTCGTCTTTCTGACCACGATCCATCTCATCTACATCGTGTTCGAGCGGGTCGGCAGCTACATCCCGCCGGCCATCGTGCCGCTGGCAGGCGGTACGGCGATTGACGACGTGACGCTCAGCGCCTTCGACATTCTGCGCGAGGCCCGCGGCGAGGAGCATACCGACGAAGAGAACCAGCGACTTTATGAGTTCAAGAAGAAGCTGAAGGAGATAGAGCTGGAGGTTGACGCCCGCTTCAGTGGCGAGCTGACCGGCGAGGAAACGGCGTTTCGAATCTCCAAGACTTTCATCATCTTTTCGCTGGGCGTCTGGATCTATGCCATGCTGGCAGGCACCTACACCGGCGACAAGAACATACTCCTGATCATCCTGACCCTGTCGATCCTGACCGCGCTATACACCTCTTTCGCCATCTTCAGGAGCAACCACTCCCGCATATCGAGCCTTCGCGAGGACGTGATTTATCAGTTCACGGGCTTTGCGCGCATATGGGCGGCTGAGGAATACCAGAGACGCATTGCGGATGCCTGCGCGCCGTCGCGCGAGCTCAAGCCCGCCGCATTCGCCGTTCTGGTGCCTGTCTACGGCACGCTCGATGTGTTTTTGGAGGATTGGCGAAGGTGGCGGCGCTTGCGGCGTTTGAAAAGGCTACGGGGGACAAATGGGTAGGCGGCGATACAGGATTCCCGGTGTTGCCGCGGGGCTTATGCTTCTTTCGTTTCCCGCCTTGGCGGTGGAACTCGACATTGCCGGCGACTACGGCAACGAGGCGGGGTGCCGTCATGCCAAAACGAACGACTACAGCGAAGACGACATGGTGCTCCTGACACGCAAGAACGTCAGCACCTACGTGACCATGTGCAGCTTCGTCCAGATTTTCCCAGCCGAGGCAAACAGCCAAGTCATGATCGTCACTTGCGGTCACGAAGGCGAGGGAGAAACGACGCTCGGCCTCATGCGTGTGCAAAAGAGCCAGGACGGTATGGACGCGTATCTCGTATTCGACGAAGCTGGCACCCTGTGGGGTAAGGTTGGGCGGTGCTCATGACGGTTACGGAAGCCACGGCCGCGGCATCGGTCGTTCAGGCAAAGGGTCTCGGGCTGACGTTCCGGACCAATGACGGGCCCGTGCAGGCTCTGACCGACGTCAATCTTACCATCGGCAAGGGCGAGTTCGTGTCCTTCATCGGGCCTTCCGGCTGCGGCAAGACTACCTTCCTGCGCGTCATCGCCGATCTTGAGAAGCCGACGGAGGGTACGATCTCCGTCAACGGGTTGAGCCCTGAGCAGGCGCGCGAAAAGCGGGCTTACGGCTATGTATTCCAGGCCGCCGCGCTGTTTCCATGGCGCACCATTGCCAAGAACATCGCGTTGCCGCTGGAAATCATGGGCATTTCCGACGTGGAGCGGAAAGAGCGCATCAAGCGGGTGATGGATCTCGTCAACCTGACCGGCTTCGAGAACAAGTATCCCTGGCAGCTTTCGGGCGGCATGCAGCAGCGCGCCTCCATTGCCCGCGCGCTCGCCTTCGATGCCGACCTGCTGCTGATGGACGAGCCGTTCGGCGCGCTGGACGAGATCGTGCGCGACCACTTGAACAAACAGCTTCTGGAGCTTTGGGCGCGTACCAACAAGACGATCTGCTTCGTTACGCACTCCATTCCCGAGGCTGTCTATCTTTCGACCCGCATCGTCGTCATGTCGCCGCGCCCTGGCCGCGTGACCGACGTGATCGAATCGACGCTGCCGAAGGAGCGGCCGCTCGATATCAGGGAGTCGCCGGAATTCCTCGCCATCGCGCACCGCGTCCGCGACGGTCTTCATGCTGGCCATTCCTATGAGGATTGACGCCCGATGAACCGCACGCTGGAAAATGTCGTGCCCGTGCTGACCATCCTCGCAGGGATGGTCGTTGCCTGGTACGTTGCGGCCGTGCTGCTCAACGCTCCGTTCCAGCGCGATCTCGATCGGCGCGCCGGCGAGACTCCGGGCACGATCGAGTTCATCGACAAGACACTGTCGCAACCTAAGCCGACCATGCCCGCACCACACCAGGTCGCGCAGAATTTCTTCGAGAACACGTTTCTCAGGAAAATCACCAGCAATCGCAGCCTCGTCTACAATGCATGGATCACGCTGTCCTCGACGCTGCTCGGCTTCGCTTTCGGCACGGCGCTGGGTATCCTGATTGCAGTTGGCGTCGTGCATCTCACGGCCCTCGACCGTAGCCTGATGCCCTGGATCATCGCCTCGCAGACAATCCCGATCCTCGCCATCGCGCCCATGGTGATTGTCGTGTTTGCGGCTGTCGGCGTAACAGGGCTGATCCCAAAGTCGCTGATCTCGACCTACCTATCCTTCTTCCCCGTCGCGGTGGGCATGGTGAAGGGGTTGCGTTCGCCTGAAATCATGCATCTCGACCTGATGCACACCTACAATGCCAGTTCCTCGCAGGTGTTCTGGAAGCTACGTGTGCCGGCTTCCGTGCCGTATCTCTTTGCGTCAATGAAGGTTGCGGTTGCGGCGAGCCTCGTCGGCGCCATTGTCGCCGAACTGCCCACGGGCGCGGTCGCGGGCATCGGCGCGAAGCTGTTGTCCGCCTCCTACTACAGCCAGACGATCGACATGTGGTCGGCGCTAGTCGCCGGTTCGATCGTCGCGGCGCTGCTGGTGACCATCGTCGGCATCGTCGGTCGCATGGTCGAGCATTCGATGGGGGCAAGGCCAGCATGAGCCGCTTCCGTCCCTCATGGCAGGCCTTGGCGGCGCTGGTGCTGGTCATCTTCGTGCTTCTGCTCGGCCCGCTGACGAAACCTGAAGCCGAAGCGCTCGCCAACCCGACTGCGACGATAAACTATCCCTATCTCGGTACAGGCAGCCTAATGATCTGGCTGCTGGTCGTCGGGTCGCTTCTCGCGATGTTCAGCCTGCCGCGCCTGTTCGAGGCCACGCTGCTTTTCGTCGTCGCGCATCTCGTCGCCGAATTGCTGCTCACCGGCATTGCCGGCTTTGAAGGTTCGGCGCTAACACCGTATTACATGATACTCGCTGCCGCGTGGCTGCTCGCATGGCGCTGCGTCACGGTGCTTTCCGCCTTCAAGCCCGCGACTCAGGCCCTGCGCGTCGCGTTGCGCCTCGTCATTCCGCTTATCTTCGGCATCTGGATCCTGATCATCTGGGAAGCGATCGTTCGCGGCGCGGGCATCCCCTTCATTCTGCTGCCGCCGCCGTCCGTTATCGGCACGACGATCGTCAATTCGATCCCGACGCTCGCCGCCGACGTCAACCAGACGATCTTCAAGTCCGTCGTTGCTGGCTACATCGTCGGATGCGGCTCTGGTTTCGTGACCGCTATCCTCGCGGACAGGGTGTCCTTCCTGCGGCGCGGACTGCTTCCGATCGGGAACATGGTCTCGGCGCTGCCGATCATTGGCGTTGCGCCGATCATGGTCATGTGGTTCGGCTTCGACTGGCACTCGAAGGCTGCCGTTGTGGCCATCATGACCTTCTTCCCCATGCTGGTGAACACTGTGGCGGGGCTTGCCGAGGCCGGGCACATGGAGCGCGATCTGATGCGCACCTATGCTTCGAACTATACGCAGACGCTGATCAAGCTCAGGCTGCCTGCGGCTGCTCCCTTTATCTTCAATGCGCTGAAGATAAACTCGACACTGGCGCTGATCGGGGCGATCGTTGCGGAGTTCTTCGGGACGCCGACCGTGGGCATGGGTTTCCGCATCTCCACGGCCGTCGGCCGCATGGACATCGACATGGTGTGGGCCGAAATCGCAGTTGCGGCGCTGGTCGGTTCGGTCTTCTATGGGTTAATCGCCCTCGCAGAAAGGGCGGCGACATTTTGGCATCCGTCTGTCCGTGGTGGATAGGCGCACTTCAGAGGGTAGTACAATGAAGAAACTGATGGTTCCCATGCTCGCGAGCGCGCTGTCGCTCGCCGCATTCCAGGCAATGGCTGCCGACAAGGTGACGCTGCAGCTGAAATGGGTGACGCAGTCGCAGTTTGCCGGCTACTACGTTGCCAAGGACAAGGGTTTCTACGAGGAAGAAGGCCTTGACGTGGAGATCAAGCCGGGCGGCCCCGACATCGCGCCCGAGCAGGTGATCGCCGGTGGCGGCGCTGATGTCATCGTCGACTGGATGGGCGGCGCGCTGGCTGCCCGCGACAAGGGTGTTCCGCTCATCAACATCGCGCAGCCGTTCAAGAAGGCGGGCATGGAAATGGTCTGCCCGGCGGACGGCCCGGTCAAGACGGAAGCCGACTTCAAGGGCAAGACGCTCGGCGTCTGGTTCTTCGGCAACGAATATCCGTTCTACGCCTGGATGAACAAGCTCGGTCTGCCGACTGAAGGCGGAGCGGACGGCGTCACGGTTCTGAAGCAGAGCTTCGACGTACAGCCGCTGATCCAGAAGCAGGCTGACTGCATCTCGGTCATGACCTACAATGAGTATTGGCAGCTCATCGACGCCGGGTACAAGCCTGAAGACCTGATCGTGTTCAACTACACGGCCATGGGCAACGACCTGCTCGAAGACGGCCTCTATGTCATGGAAGACAAGCTTTCCGATCCGGCCTTCGAGGAGAAGATGGTGAAATTCGTCCGCGCCTCGATGAAGGGCTGGAAGTACGCCACCGAAAACCCGGACGAGGCTGCTGATATCGTCGTCGAGAACGGCGGTCAGGACGAAAATCACCAGAAGCGCATGATGGGCGAAGTCGCCAAGCTGATCGACAATGCCGATGGCAAGCTCATCCCGGCTGCATACGACCGCACCGCGAAGGCACTCCTCGACCAGAAGATCATCTCCAAGCCGGCCGAGGGCGGATACACCACCGCAATCACCGACAAGGCGATCCCGTGATCTGAACGGTTTCTGTAAAGCGAAAGGGGCGGGCGACCGCCCCTTTCTTATTTCTTAATGTTTCCGTGGACTCCTTCTTCGATCCCATCCGGAGGCAGCCCATGCTCGACGAGGTCGCCAGAGCCGTCAGCGCCAGTGTCGGTATCGCTCCCTGCCACGATTTCGGGTCGGTTCACCTCGGGAAGATCGGCTACACCGATTGCGAGACAAGACTTTCGATCGAAAGCTGGCAGGGCGCTTGGTATGTACGCATGGAGGTGGTCCACAGTCGGGGTTGGAGCTACCGCAAGACGAGCGTTGTGAAATGGCCCTACAGCCGCAGAGGTCCGCGCGACTTGGCTGTCGTGCTCGAGGACCTCGCGGTCCTGGCGTGTTTTCCGCCGTCGCCGCCGCTGCCCGACAGCCGCGGCTCGCTGGGCAGGCTGGTCGATCGGTTAATCCGGCGACGAAATTACGGGAGGTACGAGTTTAGGTCCACGCTCGAAGTCACCCCCAGGGTTTCCGTGCACGCCGAAATCAATGCGTATGGCAACAAGCCAGAGATCTCTCTGTTCGAGAAGGTCGAATCGCGAGGCTTCATCCTTGGGCAAGTGCCGCACGATGCAATTTCAGCCATATCGAGCGCGCTCGACGCTTACCAAATGGATGGCTGACCGGTCGGTCCGGTCGAGAGCCTGCCGATCAGCGGATCATGAAGCTGATCGCAACCACGTTCGCTAGGTCGAGGAAGAAGGCCGAGACCAGAGGTAGAATGATGAATGCGATCGGCGCGGCGCCGTGAGTTTTTGTAACTGCCGTCATGTTGGCGATCGCAGTAGGCGTTGCACCGAGCGCGACGCCGGTGAAGCCCGCCGAGATAACGGCCGCGTTGTATGTCCGTCCCATGGCCGGGAACACCACGAACACGATGTAGATGACGGTGGCAAGTGTCTGGAACACCAGCACAAGGACGAGCGCCGGTCCAAGACCGCCGAGCGTCCACAGTTGCATGCTCATCAGCGACATCGACAGGAAGATGTTGAGCGACAGGTCCGACAGCAGCGAGAGCGAGCGGGTCCGCGTCGGCCACTGCAGCCTCGGTAGCAGGCGAGGGACGGTGTTCGTCAGCACGATGGCGACGAGCAGACAGACCACGAAAGACGGCATTCTTATTCCAAGTTCGTCCACCAGTTCCCAGACGCCAAGGCCAATCAGGATGGCGGCGTTCAGGACAAGGATAGTCCGTAGCAGGCTGACATGGTTGAGGTCGTCGCCCTGCTGCCCGGATTGGTCCGGCAGGCCGATTACCGGAGCGTCCTCGACGGGCCCGGATAGTTTGTAGCGTGCGATAAGGCGACCTGCGACTGGGCCGCCGACGAGACTGGCCAGGACGAGCCCAAGAGTTGCGACGGCCATGCCGACCTCAAGCGCGTTGTTAAGGTTGAAGCGCTCGGCAACGACAGGCGCCCAGGCGATCGTGGTGCCATGGCCGCCCATCAGCGATGCCGAGCCCAGGAACACCGCCAGCCCTTCAGGCAGGTTGAGAAGACGCACGCTGCCGATCGCGATGATGTTCTGGATCACCAGATAGACCAGCGTGACGCCGAGCAGGATCGCAAGCGTCCTGCCGCCGGCTAGCAGATCGGAGAGGCGGGCATTGAGGCCGAGGCCGGTGAAAAAATAGAGTAGCAGCATGTCGCGTGCCCCCAGTTCGAAGCTGATCGAAACGTCGAACAGCCTGTAGGCCAGCAGGGTCGCGACCGACGCCAGAAGTCCTCCGGTCACCGCCTGCGGAATGTTCCAGCGCTTCAGTTGCGGGATCATGTTGTTGATGCCCGCGCCGAGAAAGAACACGACGATGGAGATCGTGAACGTCAGCAGCCCTGGGACCGTCAGGTTCGTCATGCGATAGGCCCTCCACAGCAAGAGGTTTCCCTTCTTGCCCTTATCTCAGGGGTCTATCGCCCCTCTCGAATCTGCGTCAGCGTTTTCGTAGGCGTGATGGCTTCGGGGTCGAGCTTTATCTCGATGATCGCCGGCTTGCCGCTCGCTCGCGCACGCTCGAAGGCAGGCGCGAACTCGGCCGTCTCCACAACTGTCTCGCCATGTCCTCCAAAGGCGCGTGCGTAGGCTGCGAAGTCTGGGTTCTTCAGCGTCGTTCCAGAGACCCGCCCGGGATAGTCCCGCTCCTGATGCATGCGGATCGTGCCGTAGATGCCGTTGTTCAGGATGACTACGATGATCGGCAGGCCGTACTGGACGGCGGTCGCGAACTCCTGCCCGTGCATGAGGAAATCGCCGTCGCCGGCCCAGGCGATCACCTCGCGGTCGGGGAACGTCGCCTTCGCCGCCACACTCGCCGGCAGGCCATAACCCATCGAGCCGGATGTCGGCGCGCTTTGCGTGTTGAAGCGGCGGTGGCGATGGTAGCGGTGGATCCAGGTGGCGAAATTGCCCGCGCCGTTGCAGATGATCGCGTCCCCGGGCAGCTTTTCCTCAAGCCAGGCCATGATCGGCCCCATATGCACCTTGCCGGGGCCTGTCACTGGAGGCGTCGACCATTCCAGATAGCCTTGATGCAACTCTTCGGTGCGGTTTGCCCAGACTGGCGTCTTTGTCGGCGCGGTTGCCGAAAACGCTTCGGCAAAGGCTGTTGGCGTCGCATTGATCGCCACGGTCGGCCGGTAGACACGCCCGAGTTCGTGCGGGTCGGGGTAGACATGCACAAGCTTCTGATCGGGGTACGGGCTTTTCAGGAGTGTATAGTCCGAAGACGGCATCTCGCCGAAGCGGCAGCCGACGAGGATCACGAGGTCGGCTTCCTTTATATAGCTGCCGAGCTTGGGGTTGATGCCGATGCCGACGTCGCCGGCATAGCTCGAATGCATCTGGTCGCAGAGCGCCTGCCTGCGGAAACTGCAGCCCACCGGCAGCGACCAGCGCTCCAGCGCTCCGCACATCTGCTTGACCGCGCCCTCGGTCCAGCGCGTGCCGCCTAGGATGACGAAAGGCCGCTCGGCCTTTTCCAGAAGGGCCTGCAAGGCTTCGATCTCGGCCGCCCCGGGCCGGGTCTCGACCGGCGTGTAGGGTAGCGGCGCCGGTGCATCCACCTCGTCCCTCAACATGTCTTCGGGCAGCGAGATCACCACCGGTCCCGGCCGCCCGGAGGTGGCAACTGCAAAAGCGCGGGTAACCAGTTCGGGAATGCGCGCCGCGTCTTCGATCTCCACTACCCATTTTGCGATATCGCCGTAGAAGCGCTTGTAATCGACCTCCTGGAAGGCCTCGCGCTCCTTGATGCCGCGCCCGATCTGCCCGATGAACAGGATCATCGGGTTGGAATCCTGCCGCGCGATGTGGACGCCGGCCGATGCGTTGGTTGCACCAGGGCCGCGCGTGACGAAGCAGATGCCGGGTTTCCCGGTCAGCCGGCCCTCGCAGTCGGCCATCATGGCGGCGCCGCCTTCCTGGCGGCAGACGATGTTCTCAATTTTCGAATCGTGCAGCGCGTCCAGCACGGCCAGATAGCTTTCGCCCGGCACGCTGAAGATGCGCTGGACGCCATTGGCCTCGAGCGCGTCGACGATCAATTGTCCGCCGGTTCTCATGGGCGCTTGTTCTCCAGTTCTGCAAGGACTTCTTCGGTGTGCTCGCCAAGGCGCGGCGATGGCCTCTCATAGGCCAGCGGTGTGCCGCCCATCCTCATCGGTGCGCGAACCGACGGCAGCGTGTTTCCATGGCCATCATCTAGGTCCATGCGCATTCCGCGCGCGATGACCTGCGGGTCCTCGAACATCTGCGCGATGTTGTTGATCGGGCTCGCTGGCACGGCGGCGGCATCGAGCAGCGGCAGCAGCGTGTCACGTTCCCATTTCGCAAGCGTCTCGATCAGCGTCGCCCGCAGCCGCGCTCGGTTCGTCACGCGCGCGGGGTTGGTCGCGAAGTCGGGGTCGGTCGTCAGGCCGCCGAGTCCGACGACCTTGCAGAAACGGTGGAACTGCCCGTCATTGCCGACAGCGAGGATGAAGAAGCCGTCCTTCACCGGTAGCACCTCGTAGGGCGCTATGTTCATGTGGGCGTTGCCCATCTGGACGGGCGGCTTGCCGGAGACGAGATAGTTCAGGTTCTGGTTGCCCAGCACGGAAACCTGCGTGTCGAGCAGCGCCATGTCGATCTGCTGCCCTTCGCCCGTGGCCTCGGCATGGCGCAGCGCCGCCTGTATCGCGATCACCGAATAAAGGCCGGTGAAGATGTCCGAGACGGCGACGCCCACCTTCTGCGGCTCGCGGCCGGCCTCGCCGGTGATCGACATCAGCCCGCCGATCCCCTGGATGATGAAGTCGTAGCCGGCGCGCGGCGCATAGGGGCCGTCCTGCCCGAAACCGGTGATCGAACAATAGACCAGCTTCGGATTGATGGCCTTCAGGCTCTCATAGTCGAGACCGTATTTCTTCAGCCCGCCGACCTTGAAGTTCTCGATCAGCACGTCGGCCGTCGCGACGAGCTTTCTGATCGTTTCCGCGCCTTCAGGCGTGGCGAAATCGACCGCGATGGAACGCTTGCCGCGATTGCAGGAGTGATAATAGGCGGCCGAAAGGTTCTCGCCGTCATGGCCAGTGACGAAGGGCGGGCCCCATTTGCGCGTGTCGTCGCCGCCGTCGGGGTTCTCGACCTTGATCACATCGGCGCCGAGATCGGCCAGAAGCTGGCCGGCCCACGGTCCCGCAAGGATGCGGGCTAGTTCGATCACGCGGATGCCCCGCAGGGGAGGCTGAGACATGGTGCGGTCCTTCTGTCGGCAGCCGTTTATCAGGTCTGCGGGCGTCATGTAACCGCCATGCGGTGAGCCAGCGGGTCGATCGCCTTCGGCTGGCCCTAAAACTTCTTGGCCAGCCATTCCACGAAGTCGGTCATCACGATATCCCGGTTGATCTCGTTGAGGCTTTCGTGCCGGGTTTCGGCGTAAACCGTTGAAACCAGATTCGAAAACCCCATCCGTCTCAGCCGGTTTGCCAGGTCCGCCACGGCGGTGCCGCCATCCGTCGCCGGGTCACAGGCGCCTCCGACCAGATTGATCGGCAGGTCGCGCGGGATATGCGTGAAGTTCCGGTCGTCCGCGCCCCGGAAGACCATGTCGAACAGATCCTGCCAGAGCGAGACCGACGCGTCCCAGCCGCAGAGTGGATCGTCTATGTATTGGCGAACCTCGTCCCGATCGCGCGACAGCCAGTCGAATGGCGTCGAATGCCCCGGCACCCGGTTGCCCCATGCCTGGAAGGTGAGGCGTGGGAGCAGTCGGGATGGAACGTCCGAGCCCAGGCGAAACTTCTCCCACGCGAGAATCAGCTGCGCCACGCGTCCGAGCAATCCGGCGGAAAAATTGGCGTTCCAGATCGCGGCCGCGTCGATGCCCTCGGGGTACCGGACTAGGTAGTTCGTGGCGATAAGCCCGCCCATCGAATGCCCGAACAGGATGATCGGCAGCCCCGGTCGCTCGGTTCGTATCAGCGTGTGGATCGCGGCGACATCCTCCACCACTCGGCCGCTGCCGTTGGACGTCGCGAACCTGCCATGCTGCGCATCGGGCGCCGTCGTCAATCCATGCCCTCGATGGTCGTGCGCGTAGCTGTGAAAGCCATGCCCGGCCAGAAAATCGGCGAACCGGCCGTATCGGGCCGCGTGTTCAGCGAGGCCGTGGTTGATCTGGACGATGCCGCGCGGGTTCCCTTCGGCTGAGCGCGTGTAGAGGTTGAGCGACGCGCCGGTCGGCGAGACCACATGCCTTTGCGCATCGAATCCCATGAAAAACCTCGCCATCCCCCGGCAACGGGCGACCGCCGCCCACGTCTACCTTGCGGCATAGACCATCCCGGGAAGCGGCAGTTGCTGTCAACAGCACGCCAGCTTCGCCTTGCGGCAGGGGTGTGCGGACCTATATACGGGCACACTTCTCTCCCGCGCCGCCTCAAGGCGCTTGAACCTGATCCGGCCTTAATGCAGCCTGCAATCTCCATCGCCAATCTGTCGAAAACCTATGCGACCGGCTTCGAGGCGCTGAAGGGTGTCAACCTGGACATCCGCCATGGCGAGATTTTCGCGCTGCTCGGGCCGAACGGCGCGGGCAAAACCACGCTGATCAGCATCGTCTGCGGCATTGTGAACCCCGGCTCGGGCAAGGTTCTGGCCGACGGCCACGACATTGTCACGGATTTCCGCGCCGCTCGCTCGCTGATCGGCCTTGTTCCGCAGGAACTGACTACCGACGCCTTCGAGAGCGTCTGGGGGACCGTCAGCTTCAGCCGCGGCCTTTTCGGCAAGCCGAAGAACCCGGACTATATCGAGAAGATCCTGCGCGACCTGTCTCTCTGGGACAAGCGCGACAACAAGATCATGACGCTGTCGGGCGGCATGAAGCGGCGCGTCATGATCGCCAAGGCGCTCAGCCACGAGCCGAAAATCCTGTTTCTCGACGAGCCCTCGGCCGGTGTTGATGTCGAGCTGCGCCGGGACATGTGGGAAGTGGTGCGCCGCCTGCGCGATTCCGGCGTTACCATCATCCTCACCACGCACTATATCGAGGAAGCCGAGGAAATGGCCGACCGCGTTGGCGTCATCAACAAGGGCCAACTCGTGCTGGTCGAGGAAAAGTCGGTGCTGATGCGCAAGCTCGGCCGCAAGGAGCTGACGCTGCAACTGCAGGAGCCGCTGTCGGAGATTCCGCAAAGCGTTGCCGATTTCGCGCTCGAACTCTCGGGCGACGGAAGCGAACTGACATACAGCTACGATACCCAAGGCGAGCGCACAGGCATCACGCGGCTGTTCAAGGCCCTTGAGGCGGAGGGCATCCGCTTCCGCGACCTCGCGACGAAACAGAGTTCGCTGGAAGAAATCTTCGTTAACCTGGTGAGCCGCAAGCAATGAATTTTCACGCGGTCAAGGCGATCTACAAGTTCGAGATGTCGCGCACGCGGCGCACGCTGCTGCAGAGCGTCGTCTCGCCGGTTGTTTCGACCTCGCTCTATTTTGTGGTGTTCGGCTCGGCCATCGGCTCGCACATCAACGAGGTTGGTGGCGTAAGCTATGGCGCATTCATCGTGCCGGGCCTCATCATGCTGTCGCTTTTGACGCAGAGCATTTCCAACGCGTCCTTCGGCATCTATTTCCCGAAATTCACCGGCACGATCTACGAGCTTTTGTCGGCCCCGGTGTCGTTCATCGAAGTGGTCATGGCCTATGTCGGCGCGGCGGCCACCAAGTCGATCATGATCGGCCTGATTATCCTCGCAACCGCTTTCGTCTTCGTGCCGATGCGCATTGAGCATCCCGGCTTCATGTTGCTGTTTCTCGTGTTGACTGCCGTCACCTTCAGCTTGTTTGGCTTCATCATCGGCATCTGGGCTGACAATTTCGAGCGGCTGCAGCTCATCCCGCTGCTCGTCGTGACGCCGCTCACATTTCTTGGCGGCAGCTTTTATTCCATCGACATGCTGCCGCCGGCCTGGCGCACGATCAGCCTTTTCAACCCGGTGCTCTATTTGGTCTCGGGCTTCCGCTGGAGCTTCTTCGGTGAATCCGACGTCAGCATAGGGATCAGCCTCGGCATGACATTCGGCTTCCTGGCCGCCTGCATTGCCTTCGTCTGGTGGATTTTCAAGACCGGTTGGCGGATCAAGAGCTAGAGCGGCGCGAAGCTGGATCTGATCGCCTCGGCTACAAGCGCCGGCTGTTCCCAATGGACATTGTGGCCGCGGTCTTCGAGGCGAACGACGGACGCGTTCGGGAAGGCCTGCGCCAGTGCTCGCTGTTGCTCATCCCCGAAAAGGGGATCGTGCCCGCCGCCGATCATGAGCGGAGAAAACTTCCCAAGTTTTCCGGCCGAATCGACAAGATTGGCATTCTGGATCGCTCCAGGATACCTCTCCACCGTGCGGCCGGCATGTTTGACGCTTCCTCCGCGGGCCGGCAGATAGAGCGCCGCCGGTTCCTGCCATCTCATTCAGGCCCGCGCCACACGCATGTGCGGATGGCCGTCGCTGGTCTTTGCCGCCGAAACTCCGTCTGAGCCGATGGTTGCGGTGACGCGATGACGAAACGCCGAGAAGCTGTCGAAGGTCACGACGTCAACCGGTTCGTCGAACTGCAGCGTGATCTCGTAGGAACCGCCGCCATAGACTTCTCGTACGCCAAGGACGCGACCCGCGAAGGGCTTTTTCAAATAGCTGCCGGCAACCCGGTCTCCGACCTGCAACGGGACTTCGGGCAGGTTGGAAAGCCGCGCCGAAGCGGTGTTCCAGTCTCGATAGCCGAGTTCCGCGGCGACCTTTTCGAGCGCCGCGGAGTGGCTGATGGCTACGTTTCTGGCCGCGTGCTCGGCACGTATGGCCTGGGCGCGCAGTTTGGCTTGTTCCCGCGTCGCGGGCAGGGTTGGAGTATGCATGGCAAGCTTCCGTCATCCATGCGGTCGATGTCGCGGGTGCTCGCCTTGCCGCATGACCGCGATGATCGGGTCTCGCGAAGATTGGCCGGCGTTTGCCGGGAGGCTTCACCCTCGGAGCAAGTCCGGCGAGCGGCAGGCGCCTCTGGCCCGGCGCTCAGATAGGCTGATGCGATGGTGCCGTCAACCATTGCCGTTCTGCCCGCCATCGCCTAAATAGCGCGCAACTCTCCATCCAGATCAGGGATATCGCGCGCGTGGCACGCCAGTTCATCTATCACATGGCCGGGCTGAACAAGGCCTATGGCACCAAGAAGGTCCTCGACAACGTTCACCTGTCCTTCTATCCGGACGCCAAGATCGGCATTCTCGGCCCGAACGGCTCGGGTAAATCCACGATCCTGCGCATCATGGCAGGTCTGGACAAGGATTTTCAGGGCGAGGCATGGCTGGCCGAAGGCGCGACCGTCGGCTACCTGGCGCAGGAGCCGCAACTCGATCCGACCAAGACGGTTTTCGAGAACGTCATGGACGGCGTCGCCAAGAAGACGGCCATCGTCGAGCGCTACAACGAATTGATGATGAACTATTCCGACGAGACGGCGGAAGAGGGCGCTAAGCTCCAGGACGAGATGGACCGGCTCAACCTCTGGGATCTCGAGCAGCAGGTCGAGATGGCCATGGAGGCGCTGCAGTGCCCGCCGGGCGACTCCGAGGTTACCAACCTCTCGGGCGGCGAGCGCCGCCGCGTCGCGCTCTGCCGTCTGCTGCTCGAACAGCCAGACCTGCTGTTGCTCGACGAGCCGACCAACCATCTCGACGCCGAGACGACGCAGTGGCTGGAAAAGCACCTGCGCGACTATCCCGGCTCGGTGCTGATCATTACCCACGACCGCTACTTCCTCGACAATGTCACCGGCTGGATTCTCGAGCTTGATCGCGGCCGCGGCATCCCCTACGAGGGCAACTACACCAAATATCTCGACGCCAAGGCCAAGCGCCTCATCCAGGAAGGCCGCGAGGACGACGCCCGCCAGAAGGCGATCTGGCGAGAGCGCGAGTGGATCGCGTCGTCGCCCAAGGCGCGCCAGACCAAGTCGAAGGCGCGTATCAGCGCCTATGAGGACCTGCTGGAGCAGGCGCAGAACCGCAAGCCGACCGATACGCAGATCGTCATCCCGTCGTCCGAGCGACTCGGCAACCGCGTGATCGAACTCGAAGGCGTCAACAAGGGCTTTGGCGAGGAGCAACTGATCGAGAACCTGTCGTTCCGCCTACCGCCGGGCGGCATTGTCGGCGTCATCGGCCCCAACGGCGCCGGCAAGACCACGCTGTTCAAGATGATCACCGGGCAGGAAAACCCGGACGCGGGAAAGATCACCGTCGGCGAGACGGTGAAGCTCGGCTATGTCGACCAGAGCCGCGACGCGCTAGATCCCAACAAGACCGTCTGGGAAGAAATCTCCGGCGGCGCGGAGGTTATCAAGCTCGGCAAGCACGAGGTGAACAGCCGCGCCTACTGCTCGTCCTTCAACTTCCGCGGCGGCGACCAGCAGCAGAAGGTCGGTAACCTCTCGGGCGGTCAGCGCAACCGCGTGCACCTCGCCAAGATGCTGAAGAACGGCGGCAACGTGCTGCTGCTCGACGAGCCGACCAACGACCTCGACACCGAAACGCTCGGCGCGCTCGAAGACGCGCTGGAAGCCTATGCCGGCTGCGCCGTCATCATCAGCCACGACCGTATGTTCCTCGACCGCATGGCGACCCACATGCTCGCCTTTGAGGGCGATGCGCATGTCGAGTGGTTCGAGGGCAATTTTGAGGACTACGAAAAGGACAAGGCCCGCCGGCTCGGCCCGGAGGCAATGGTCCCCCACCGCATGACGCACAAGCGTCTGACGCGCTGAGGTTCGAAGAGGCCGGGAATTCCCGGCCTTTTCTTTTTTTGGCCTTCGCGACCGACGCACGTCAGATATCGAAGTAGAACGTTCGGCGTGGATCGAACCGTGACCTCTTCCTGACCAGCCCTTTCAGGACCTCCGCATCAGGCTTGCGGTCGAGGTCGAACAACTGGCGGTGGTATTCGTCCAGCCGCCGCGCCTTGTGCATCTCCTGAGGGAAGTTGTGCTCGTCCGATTGGATCGGCACTATGGTGCAGGCGGGAAAAACAGCTTCCAGGCGTCGCGCGTCTTCGGCGTCGTCGGCATCGCTCTCGCTGAACAGCGCGTAGCTCTCCACCGTCGAGTCTTGCCTGCAATGGCACAGGAGGTCGAACGACTGGGCGTAGGGCCTCCCTTGCAACATCCTGCCAATATTCCAGCTAAAGCGCCCGCCGGCGCTTATGGCGCGGTCGGCCTTCATCAACTGCCCCATCCGCAGGCCGACCAGTCCTCCATTGCTGATGCCGTAGGTTACGACCCGAGAATATTGTTTTGCCTCGGCGAATGTAGACAGACGATCGGCAAGCTGTGGAAGGGAGAGAGCGTAGCCCTGTACGCCCTGGTCGTACTGGACGTTGCGCGGATCCCACACCGTCAGCAGGTCTAGGCGCTTGTAGTCCAGGGTCTGCAGAATCGCGCCCACCGGAAGAAACAACCTGTTACCGCGTCCGCAAAATCCGATGATCAATGTCTTTGCTTCGCGATCGGCGGTGTAGAAGTTCACGTTGGCGGACAAGGTCTCCCGGCGGTATGGCTTGACCTGCCAAGGCATGACGAGCGGTCTGTGGCCGAACGAATGGCTCCAGACTTTCCTGTCCCGGTAAAGCTCCTGCGGCGTCATCAGCCCGACGTCGAAGGACTGGGGCTGTCGCTTGAAATTAATCACGCTTGGCAGCGTCGATCAGCGCCACCAAATCACGAAGGTTTTTGCAGCCGTTCACGGCTTCTTCGTTCAACTCCACCTCGAACGTCTCTTCGACCGCCATGATGAACTCCATGGTATCGAGGCTGTCGATGCCGAAGGACTCTATCGCCGCCGAGAGAATATCTTCGTCCGACATAGCGGCGCCGCGTTTTGAAACGTCCAGCCCGGTGATCTTTCGAAAGATTCCGACGCTGGTAACTGCGGTGTCATTCATGAATGCTGAGCTTCGCATGTTCAGGATAGGTGAAGGCGTAGTCTCCACGCCTCAATGTCATTTCGCCGAGCGTGAACTGCAAGGGAAGCGATGACAGCGCCTTGGTGACGCTGCGCCAGATGATAAGCGTCATAGGCTTGCCGATGCAGAGGTGCCTCCCTTTGCCAAAGAACAGATCGGCTTCGTCCCCCGTTACCTGCCGGGAGGTCGCGTCAATCATCAGGCGCACCTTCTGGTCTTTCGCGACCTTGAGTTCACCCATCTCGACGTCACGGTTTGCGACACGCTCGATGAAAGGGACACTGGTGGCTGGCAGGTTGGCAGGGAACGCGATGTCGCATAGGCGCACGCCGGGATTTTGCTCGAAAACATGCCAGAGGGAGAGCACAAGCGTACCCATCAGCGCGTCGTTGCCGAGGACATTCATCGCGACGGCGAATTCCGGTGTTGTCGGTATGAGATCGCGTCGTTCGGCAAAGGCGCAAGTAAGGTGCCGCAGGTCATGATTGACCTTCTTGCGTCTGTTCAGGCTCATGGCGCCGTCGAAAACCTGGGAAATATTCGTCTCCTTCAGGAACTCTCGTTCGTCGACCTTGAGCCAGCGGGAAAAAAGTTCGTAGAAAATCGGCCTTGCGAGGTGTCGCACCATCTCGATGTCCGCGCCGGCAACAAAAAGCGTCTCGGTCAAATCGCCTGCGAACTTTTCCATACCGTCGACGTTTTTGCGTGAGTCGGCGGACACGACCGCCATCATCTCTGTTCTCAGCCTTCGGTGCTCATCGCCTTCCTTGGAGAAAGGAATGTGGTCGAGCGCATCGATGGAGGCTTGCAAGTCGAGGCCGGTACGATCCGCAATCGTCCGATAGTGGTCAGCAAAGGCATTGATCCGGAAATCTTCTGACCGGAAGATGGCGGCGATCAAGTCCTTGTCGTATACGCAGATCAAGCCAAGGCTCTCGTCAAACCGAAAAGGCCTCAGCGCCGCATAGCGCTCCCGTCTGTCGGGTTGATGGTGCAGTGTGAGCATGCCTTGGGGGGACAGCCTGCTGGTTGTGGGCGGTCGCAAGTTAGCCTTTGAACCATCGAGGTGCAATCGCCGCCAACGGATCGATCAATCCATTTGGCTGGACCTAACCGTTGCAGTCTTCCATTTTTGGGGAATGAAACTCGAGACCCAACATGCCCGCTACTCTTTTTCCATCCGGCGATACGATCCGGATCGCGCCGGCCCGCAAGCTTGCGGCTCGCTTGGCCGGTCTTTATGCGGCTTTCAAGGGTAGCTTTCAGACCGAGCCGGTCGCCGAACTCGTGCTCGGCTTCGACGGGATCGCCGGCGACTACCATGCCGGAGAAACCCGGCGCTCGGGCGGGCGCGAACCCTGGTACGCGCGTGGCACGGAAATCCGCAACGAGCGACAGTTTTCGATCGTCTCAGCCGAAGAGCTTTCCGTCATCGCCTCGCGCATGGATCTGGCCGAACTGAAGCCGGAATGGATTGGCGCCAACCTCGTCATCGACGGCATTCCACATCTTTCCATGCTGCCCGCGGGCACCATGCTGTTTTTCAAAGGCGGCGTTACGCTCAAGATTGATGGGCAGAACCATCCGTGTCGGCTGGCGGGCCGTTCCGTGGCCGACAATGCCGGCATGGCCGACCGGGAGGCGGGGTCGCTGCTCTTTCCGAAGGCGGCAAAGCGCCTGCGCGGTCTTGTCGGCTGGGTCGAAAAGCCTGGAACGGTTGCGACAGGCGAAGAGATTTCCGTCCGCATACCCGAGCAATGGATTTACCACGCCTAGATGTGCGGGGAGGACGGCTGGACTTAAGCGCCCTCGTCGTCCGGATCGAGCAGGCGGGTGGCCCGCCACGAGGTCAGAACCTCGTTGGTGCGCTCCACCACAAAGAAGCGCGCCGAGTCGCGATCATAGCCTTCTGCCAGCAACTGCTCGTAGTCCGTGTGCTGATGGCGCACATGGGCGACCGTCGAAAGCCACACCGCGATCGAGGGCGGCAGGTCGCGCTTGTGCTTCGTGCTGGCTTCGGCGCGGATCGCCTCGATGTCGGCATAGGGCGCACCGGGCAACAGCAGCGTCAGCGCTTCCGCGATTGCCTTGCGGCGTTTCGTCGTCGCGATCACGGCGCATCCCTGTGGCGCGGGGGCATGGCTTCGGGGAAGCTTTCGGTCGATGCGAAGTAAGGCTTGATGTCAACAACGGGCGTGCCGTCGAGCGCGTCGATTGCATCGAGCGTCAGCAGCCCGGCGGCTTCGTCGAGGTAGACAAGCCCCACGACGTGCAGGCCGATCGGGTTTGGCCGTACCGGCGAGCGCAACGCGAAAACGCCTTTTGCTTCAGCCGCGTGGCGCGGTTTCTGGATGATCAGATTCCGCGCTCCTTCGCCCAGCCAGGACAGCACCACGATATGGCTGACACCGGCCAGTCCGCGCAGTCCCGGTCTGTAGGGCGGGTCGATCGCCAGCGTCGCTTGCCGGCCGGTCGCGCGGGCCGCGACCATGTTCTTCGGGCATTCGCCGCGCGTCTGCCAGGGCGAGCGGATGCGGCCGATGAAGATCAGTCCGGCATCGGATGACATTCCCGCCGGGTCTTCTTTCAGGGCGACCTCGCCCTCGCGCTGTTCAGCCATGCGCCGTCGTCCTCCGGAGCATTCGCGCCATTTTCTTGTCAGCAAACGACATTTGGGATTGCCATTTTGATGTTATCGACATAAAGATATGTTTATATGTCAATTGAACGGATCGCAACGGTATGACTTCAACCCTCGACGGGCTGGTCGATACGCTCAAGGCTGCGGCGGAGACAAGCCGTCTGCGCATCCTTGTCCTCCTTTCGCGCGGCGATCTCACCGTGTCCGACCTGACCGAAATCCTCAACCAGTCGCAGCCGCGCGTTTCCCGCCATCTCAAGCTGCTGCTGGAGGCCGGGTTGATCGGCCGCTATCAGGAAGGCTCATGGGCTTTCTTCCGCATCGCCGACGACGAGGCGGCGCGCGACTTCGTGCATGGCGTCGTGACACGCATCGACGGAGGCGACCCGCAGGTAGAGCGGGATTTCGAACGGCTTGCCGCCGTCAAGAATCGCCGGCAGGCGAGGGCCGCCGAGTATTTCTCCGCGAACGCCGCAAGCTGGGACGAGATACGCTCGCTGCATGCTTCTGATCGCGCCGTCGAGGCCGCGCTGCTGAAGCTCGTCGGCAAGCGGCCGTTCCAGTCCATGCTCGACCTCGGTACGGGTACCGGTCGCCTGCTCGAAATCTTCGCGCCGCTCTACAGGCGCGGCGTCGGCATGGACATGTCGCGTGAGATGCTGGCTGTGGCCCGCGCAAATCTCGACAGGGCGGGCGTCGCCCATGCGCAGGTGCGGCAGGGCGACATTTATGCGCCGCCCTTCGAGCGCGACAGTTTCGACCTCATCACCATCCACCAGGTGCTGCACTATCTCGACGATCCCGCGCTGGCGATCCGCGAGGCTTCACGCCTGTTGCGGCCTTCGGGACGCCTGGTCATCGTCGATTTCGCAAGCCACGCACTGGAATTTCTGCGCGAAGAGCACGCCCACATGCGCCTCGGCTTCTCCGATCGCCAGATCGCCGACTGGCTCGCTGAGAGCGGCCTCGATCTGGAAGCCAGCGAGGAGTTCGAACCGCGCGGCGGCGGCGAAGACCGCCTGACGGTGAAGTTGTGGCTCGCCCGCGACCGCCGGCTGCTCATCGCCGAACCCGCACGAGCAGAGAGGGAAACGGTCTGATGAACGCGCCTCGCCTGTCCCGGCGCTCCGACATCGGCGCAAAGCTGCATGTCTCCTTCGAGTTCTTCCCGCCGAAGACCGACGAGATGGAGGCGCGGCTCTGGGACACCGTCCAGCGCCTGGAGCCGCTGTCGCCCGAATTCGTCTCTGTCACCTATGGCGCGGGCGGTTCGACGCGCGAGCGCACGGAGCGCACCGTCCGGCGCATCCTGACCGAATCGAGCCTCATCCCCGCCGCCCATCTCACCTGTGTCGATGCGACCAGCGCCGAAGTCGACAAGGTGATCGGCGAGTTCGCCGACATGGGGGTCAGGCGCTTCGTTGCGTTGCGCGGCGACCCGGCTGCCGGCGTCGGCGAGCGCTACCATCCCCATCAGGGCGGCTACGCCAACGCAGCCGCATTGGTCGCGGCGCTTAAAAAGGCCGGCGAGTTCGACATCTCGGTCTCGGCCTACCCGGAAAAGCATCCCGAAAGCCCGGACTTCGCCACCGACATCGAGATGCTGAAACGCAAGGTCGACAACGGCGCGACGCGGGCGATCACCCAGTTCTTCTTCGACAATGATCTTTACGAGCGTTACGTCGAACGTGTCCGGCGGGCGGGCATCTATATCCCGATCGTGCCAGGCATCCTTCCGATCCACAATTTCGGGCAGGTCGCGAACTTCTCCGCCCGCTGCGGCGCGCATGTGCCGGCTTGGCTTGCCGAGCGCTTCGATGGTTTGCAGGGCGATCCCCAAACCCATGCATTGGTGGCCTCCGCCGTCGCGGCTGAACAGGTTATGGACCTGATCGAGCGCGGCGTTTCCGATTTCCATTTCTACACGATGAACCGCGCGGACCTGGTTTTTGCCGTCTGCCACATGATCGGCATCCGCGCCGCGCATTCCGATGGCGCGATCGCTGCGGCCTGAGCACCGTATCCCAATACGAAAAGGCCGGGCGCGAGCCCGGCCTTTCTGATTTCCCAGCTATTCCGAAGCTGCAGCTTACGGAATTACTCCCATTATGAGGGCGCCAATAAAAGCAAACGCAGCGCAAATCATCAGTGCATTGATCGGCCGTGTCAGTCCCATGCTCTAGCCTCCTCATTAGAGAACTATGTCGCGAGTCTAGGGGACAATGAGCAACAGGCAAGCGCAAATTTTGCTGCATTGCGGCGTGATTATGGAAAAACCTCCCACCTCGGGCGCATAAGTCTAGGGAATTTATAGACAATCGCGTTTATGGCGGTTGTGGAAAAAATTTGGCGGGACTGAGGCAGCGCTGCCCATGAGTCACGGAATGCCGTTGGGGGAGGAGCAATAATTTCTAGTTTCGACGGAGAATCCTTCTGTCGATCGTCACGAGGCCGAGCCCGATCAGCACCATGCCGGCGACCTCGAACGTCTCCAGCCGCTCTCCCAGGAAGATGAAGCCCAGCAGGATGGCGCTGACCGGGACGACGAGCGTCACGAGTGACGCGTTGGTCGCGCCCGCCGATCGAATCAGGCCGAAATAGAGGATGTAGGCGAAGGCGGTTGAAATGAGCGCCAGTGCCAGCACTGCGGCCCAGACATGTGGGCTTGCTGCAAGCAATCCCGATGGACCGTTCCAGATCAGCACGACCGGCAGCATGATCGCGGCCGAGGCCGTCAACTGACCTGCCGCAACGATGATGGGCGGAATCGCCTTGAACCGCCGAGCGAAGATCAGCGCGAAGGCGTAGGAAAGCGATGCGCCGACCATTGCGAATTTCGCCCACACGGGACCGCCAAGGCTCGCGACAAGCCCTGGTCCAACCATGACGGCCACGCCTGCGATGCCAAGCAGGACGCCGACAACCTTGTTCCAGGAGAGCTTCTCGTCGGCGGTCAACGCGTTGGCCAGCATGATCGTCCAGAACGGTGTCGTCGCGTTGAGAACAGAGGCGAGTCCAGCGCCCATTGCGGTCTGGCCGGCAAAGATCAGCGAGAAGGGAATCACGTTGTTGATCAGGCCCATCAGCAGGAAACTCCCCGCCAGCGGCAGCGCCAGCCGAAAGGATGGTCCCCTGACCGCCAGGTAGACATGAAGCGCCGCGGCGGCGATTGCCACGCGGAACAGAACCAGCGTCAGCGGGTGCATCTCGGCGACCGCGATGCGTGCGAAGAAGAACGAACCGCCCCAGACGCCGCCGAGAAGAAGCAGCTTGGCCCAGTCCAACGCGGACATGCCCCTTTGCACAGGCGATGCTGGATTGACTGGCGTCACGGCGTTCTCACGGGCTGCTAACCCAGCTAACAGCGACCATGCCTGGCTTGCCACCCGTTTCAGGTGCCTGCCGCAATAGTTTTCAGTCGGTGGCCTTCCGCATCGGCAAATGTCATCAAGGCGTCGTCCAAGCCGTTTCTTTCCATCTTGGGCGCATTGCCCTAGATTCCGCCGCCGGTGCGGAAATCCGGCGATCCTCGGGAGAAGTCATTGCAGCGATTCGAGAATGCCCGCGAGGCGGCCCTGAAGCTTCGTCCGGATGAGCCCGTCTACTGCTTCCGGCCGGACGTCCTGAAGGCCGATGCACGGCAGTTCATGGACATGTTCCCCGGCAAAACCGCCTATGCCGTCAAGACCAATGGCGAGCAGATCGTCCTGAAGGCGCTGGTCGAGGCCGGCGTTACGGCTTTCGACGTTGCCTCGCCTGGCGAGTTCGCCGCCGTTCGCGCCGTATCAGCTGATGCCGAGATGCTGTACATGCACCCGGTCAAGGCGCAGTCCGACATCCGGCTTGCACTGGAAAAATACGCCATCCGCGTCATCGCGATCGATCATGAGGACGAGATCGCGAAGCTGACGCGGGTCGTGCGCGCCCTCGACATCGACCCGGGATCGCTCGACGTTTTCGTCCGTATCCAGACCAAGGGGTCGGCGGCCTACGAACTGTCGAAGAAGTTCGGCGCTGGACCGGCAAACGCCGTGGAACTCGCGGAGCGGCTCAATCGTAGCGGTTACAGGGTCGGCCTCTGCTTCCATGTCGGCAGCCAGATCGAGGACCCCGACACCTACGAGCGCGCGCTCGCCACTGCCGATTGGATCCGCAACCGGCTGACCTTTCCACTTGCAGGTCTTGATGTCGGCGGCGGCTTTCCCGCCGAATATGGCAACGACCCGAACCGCAAGCAGGTCGAGATGCCCTCGCTCGGGCAGATCATGTCGCGGCTGTCAGGCGATCTCAGGGAATACGGCTTCGACCAGATGCCGCTGGTCGCCGAGCCGGGCCGGGTGATCGTCGCGCGCTGCCTGTCGCTCATCGTGCGCGTCCTGCTGCGCAAGGGCAGGCGGCTCTACATCAATGATGGCATCTGGGCGTCGCTGTCAGATTCATGGACGGGCAAGATCACGCTGCCCGCCCGCTTCATCCCCGACCCGGCAATCCGCTCGCGTAACGGCAGCGAGAAGAACATCGTGCCGTTCAAGGTCTGTGGCGCGACCTGCGATTCGGTCGACATCCTGTCGCGGCCATTCTGGCTGCCGGAAACCGTCGATACCGGCGACTGGATCGAGATCGGCCATATCGGCGCCTATTCGCTATCGCTACGGACTCGCTTCAACGGCTTCTATCCCGACACGTTTGTCGAGGTGACGACGCCGTTCGACGAAGGCGACGCCCCGCAGGGCTTTGCCAGCCTGGAGACGATGGCCGACTGACGCCGCTCAGTCTGTAGCGGGCTCGAGCCTGCCTTTGTAGGCGACGATCAGGCCGATCAGCGGCATTGATATCTCGACGTTGAAGCAGAACTGCCCGTCTTCCTCCGCTTCGAAGGTCGACCCGCCGGGCAGCAGGAAGCGCGGCATCGGGATCCCGAGCACCGACCATCGTCGCGGAACAAGAAAGAGGCGACCCTCCTGCACCACAAGGGCGAGTGCGAAGGTCGCGATCCCAAAGCGCTCCATCAGCAGGTGTTCGTTCCTGCCGGTCCCTGCCCATTGCAGCGATGAGAAGGACTTGCCGTCGAAGGTGCGGGTCCAGCGTTCGGCATCGTTCTCCGGTGTAAAGGCAACCGTCACAGGCACGCGCGCCGCCGCTTTCGGAAATCCGACGAATGCCGCAGCGAGCGCGGCCAGAGGGCCGCGACCTCGCCGCACCTCGGCAAAGCCCCTCCATTGGCGGGGCTCTGTGCTGTCGTGCAATTGCTGCAGACGCGGAGGAAGTGCTGAGAAGGCCGTGCCGAGGACCTTGCGATAGAGCGGTGCATCTGCAATGCGCTCGCGAAAGCCGGTGAAGATGGTCCGTCGCCGAAACAGCGCGTCGTAGTCGGCGAGTTCAAGCGCGCGAACCGCCGACCGCGCGCCCGGCGCCGGCCGTTCGCCAGACAACATTTTGCGGATGACCCCTTCGGCAGCCATGGAAGGAATGTGCGGCCCCGCATCGCCCTCGGCCAGCATATGCCAGCTTCGCTCGACCTCTCGGCCATCCGCGATGCCGCGCGCCCGCGCGAACATGCCGCCGCGATGTTCGCCGAAGCGCATCCGGTTCAGCACCCAATGGAACAGCCCCGACAAAGGCTCCAATGAAGGAAGCCGGAGCCTGTATCGCGCTTTCGCAATCATGTTCAGGGCGCGGAGCAGGGTTTCGGGCATCGTACCTGCCCCCATCCAGATGTCCGTCATGGCAGGATGTTCGGGCGGTATGACCTGCAGGTCTGGCACGTCGACCAGCGAGAAACGGGTGTTGCGCAGCGGCAGTCGGCCCGGAACGGCGATCGTGAACCGCATGCTCTCGGCCAGGCCGATGCCGTACGATGGCCTTCCGTTCCGGCGCAGCTTGACTGGAGCGCCGGCGTAGCTCGTCACTGCACGCATCACGTTGAGCCCGATGCCAGCGCGAGGCGAGGGTGCGACGCCACCTTCGACCGATACGATATCCATGGTCTTCGCAATTTCGCGCAGGACTGCCGCCGTCAGCACCGGAAAGCTGCTGACCCCCGACAGCACGAAGGTGCCTGCGTCCTTCGCCGCACCGTCGAATTGCGACACGCCAGCCACGAAATCGGAGGCATCGGCAAAGTCGAGATAATCGATGCCTGCTTCGATGCAGGCCGTTATCACCCGATAGCGATCGGCCCCATAATCCTGGAATGGTCCGGACGCATCAACGACGAGATCAGGTTTTTGGGTACGCAGCGCCTTCACAATGTCGGCACGGTCCAACGCAAGTGGATGAACTTTGGCCGCGCCCTTGTACTGTGCGCAGAACGCGTCTGCCCGCGCGAGGTCGCGCCCGCAAATGATGAGATTGATGCCGGGGATGTCGGCCAGGAGTTCCGCAAGCCGCCCGCCGAAGACGCCGTAGCCTCCGAGGATCAGGATTTTCAGATGTGGACTGCGCGCTTGGCTGGAAGTTGTGTCGGCCCGACCCGCAAAACCATGCTGTTTTGCGGCAGTCTCCGTCACGTCGAATGCGCTTTCAGCCATTTCCTCCAGGCGGCCATGTCGCCGTTGAAGACGTTGATGTCGGCGTTGCCGCGTATGCCCGGAATGACGCCGGTGCCGGTGTACTGCCAGAAGGTGAAGGGGTGGTCGCCGTATTTTTCCGTCGGGTGGCCCGCCACCGAGCGCAGCCAGTAGGGATAGCCGCGAAACTTGGACAGTTCGTTGTCGTCGAAGAAATCGATCGATGTGTAGATGATCGGCTTCTTGCCGTAATGCTTCTCGACGATGTCGAGGAAGATCTTCATCTCCTTGCGCACCGTCTCCGCGTCGGGCCTCAGCTTGCAACTCGGCGACGTGTGGTTCCATTCCATGTCGAGCACGGGCGGCAGCGAGCCGCGTTCCCTAGGCACATGCTGGATGAACCAGCGCGCCTGCTCGGCGGCCGGCCGGCAGAAATAGTAGAAGTGGTAGGCGGAGCGCGGGATGCCGGCGGCTCGGGTGGCGCGCCAGTGTTCATCGAAATAGTCGTCGACGCGGTCGCCGCCTTCGGTCGCCTTGATGAAGGCGAACGAAATACCGCTCGCCTTTGCCTGCTGCCAGTCGACCGAGGTCTGGTATTTCGAAACGTCCGTTCCGTGCACGGCATAGTTCCAGGGCGCTCCGCCTTCCCACTCATGCGGGTCGGTGTCGCCGAAGCGCGGATTGCTGACGGCGACCTGTCCTGACGGGACCGACGTGGGTGCTGCTGAGGGCGTCGGCGAATCCATCGCCGAACAGCCGGCGAGGGCAAAAAGCGCGGCGACAGCGAGGGCGCGCCATCGCACGTCGCGTACGATATCAGCCATACCGTCGAAATGCCCTTGCGACATCCGCCCCCGACCCGCCTGCGGAACGAAACGTTCCGGTGCCTTCCGTGATCGGCCATCATGGTTGATTTTCCGTTGATGGCATGCCGGAAGGCCGCAAATTGCCAGAGGCAATGTCGACAAATCGATGGCGGAAGAATGGCGGCGGATTATGCTTTCGTCAGCACCGAATGCACCGCGTAGCCGCGATAAAGCGAATCAAATCTGAGGCTTTTGCCGGCGCGGCGCGATTCCGCTTCAAGCACTTCACGCAATGAATCGCGGGGCGAAACGTGGAATTTCGCCAGCCAAGCCCGCAGCGCGCCCTTGAACCAGCCGGGCAGGCGCTCCTGCCGTCCGAAGTCGACGACATGCAGCGAGCCGCCTTCGTTCAGCGCCTCGAGCGCGGCCGCGATGGTGCGCCGCCATTCGGGGATCATGGACAGCGAGTAGGAGATGAAAATCCGATCGAAGCCGGCGAGACCAAAAAGCTTTTCGGGATCGAAGGCCGTTGCATCGCCGCGGGCGAGGCCTACGCGCGAGGACAGGTCACGCTTGCCGATCGACACAGCAGCCGTCTCCAGCATCTCTGCCGAGATATCGAGGCCGTGAAAACGGGCGTCCGGATAAGCCTGCGCTGCCTGGATCAGGTTGCGTCCCGTGCCACAGCCGAGTTCGAGAACCGATCCACCTGGAGGGGCGTCCAGCCGATCGATCAGTCGATCGCGGCCGAGCAGGTAGTATTTGCGGGTCAGGTCGTAGAAATGGCGCTGGTGGCGATAGACGCCGTCCATCAGTTCGGCGTGGGAATGTTCGATGGCGCTCATCACGCGGCCTTTTCGTAGAGGTGGAAACCGCCATAAATCGCCGAGCGGTCCCGCGCATGGAAGCTGCGCGAATCCTCCTCGGCGTAGCGCCACTGCGCCAGCAGCGACTCCGAGATGCGGCCGGGCAGGACGCTGTCTTCGGCGGCTGTGCGGAAGATTACGCGCGCGCCGGGTGCCGCCGTGCGGCTGATCTCCGTCCACAGCGCGTTGAGCTGGTCGTCCGTCATCCAGTCCTGCGCATCAAGCAGGACGTAGCGGTCGACTGACGCGGCGGGCTTCTTCGCCAGCAATTCGGTGAAATTGATGTGATGGACGACGACGCGACCCGCGTTGGTTCTGATCTTGTCGTAGTTCTGCTTGTCGAGATACGCGGGCAGGGTGCCTTGGCCTTGCGCAGGGTAGCGGCGCGCGAAAGCCTGCCAGGCGAAATAGTTGTCCTTCAAGGGAAAGTCGCAGGCGAGCTTTTCCAGCCGCGCCTTCAGCACGCTCGCCATCGTCCCGTCGCCCGAGGTGATCAGCGAGTCATACTGCGCCGGCGGAATGCCGAGACCGAACAGCGAGGATTTGCGCGACAGGATCATCTTCATCAGTCGCTTCTCGAAGACCGGCGCCAGTTCCTCCTCGAAGAAGCGGCGCTGGGTCTCAATGTCGTTTGCCTTGAGAATTTCCGAAGGATCGACGCCGTACAGCTTCGCGGCGCGATGGCCGGCCGCGATGAACAGGCCAAGCAGGCCGGTCTGGTAGAAATTGCGATTAAAGGTCTCGATGCGCCGGCGTCCGCGCAGGTTGCGCTTTTCCCAATAGCGCCTTGTGGCGGCGTCGAGCTTTGGCGCGAGGAAGCGATCGTAAGCGACGGAATTGGTGCTGGTGCCGGCTTCGCCGAAGAAGCGGAAGAGGTCCGCCTGTGCCGGCAGGTGCGTCACAGCCGCGAGCTTCAGCTTGTTGAGCGCGATATGCGCGGTGTTGAGGTCAACCGCGTCGATTTGCGCCGGCGAGCGCGTGAGATAGGCGAGGATGTTGCAGCCGCCGGATGCGATCGTGACGATGCGATGGCCTTCGGCCAGTTCCATCGCCTCCATGTCGATATCCGGGTCTTCCCAGATTTGCGGGTAGACGAGACCGGTGAAGAGCAGCGCGAAAAGCCGCTCCGAGAGGCCTGCGCGCGACAGCGCCCTGTTCTGGTAGACGGCCTTTCCGAGATGGCGGTTCCTGCGGAAGCGAAGCTCGCTCGAAACGTCGGTCATGGAGGCCCGAATCCCCGTTGCACGTTCCGCAAGCGGGTATCGCGGGCCGATGACAGCCGCGTGACAGGCTAGGGCAGTGCTTCGTCGCAGCCGAGCAACGCCCTCAGCAATGGCCCGTCGTCACCCCAGACCGGATCGGTCAACGGCTTGGCGATGGCTTTGATCTGCCTGAGCATGGCATCGTCATAGCCAGAAGAATCCCGCACGACGGTGTAGTTCCCCTGGCCCGGGGGATACGCTCCGCAGATCAGGAAACCATCGCGCATTGCAAGGCGCCGGTGGCCGAAGCCGGGCGGCAGGATCATCACATCGCCGGCTTTGACTTCGACGGTCTCACCCTGCGGCCCGCCGAGCATCAGCGTCGCCGACCCTCGCGCGACCGCCAGCGCTTCGAAGGCATCGGGATGGAAATGATGATAGTCGAAGACGATCCAGCTCCACGTGTGGCCCCAGCCGTTGTGTTCCATCAGTCCGCGCACGGCCCGCTCGTCGTGCGCGCCTGCGAGCACGTTTCGTGCGATGACGGCCGGATGGTCAGAGTTGTTGGGTACCCGATCGCCCGCCGGAATTTTCAGGCGGACGATCTCGACCTGATCGATAGGCCGGGGAAGGGGGATTTGCTGGTTCATCCACGCATCCTCCGTCAAATCCCCTTGCAACTGCAACCCACGCAAATGACAGCGTTGCTGTCCGCTGCCGTCTAGGCTTTGCCGAACCCGCCCGCCGTTGGGGTCGTGACGATCACCGCCTCGCCGCGTTGCAGTACAGTCTGGTCGCAGGCCTTCAGAGTCTCTATGCGACCGTCAGCTCTGCGTACCTCGGTCTTGCCGGGCATGCCGTTGCCGCCGCCTGCGATCCCTTCCGGCGGGCGGTTGCGGTGCGACGAGAGGATCGCGCATTCCATCTTCTCGAGGAAGCGGATCGTGCGCTTGGTGCCGTCGCCGGCGCTCCACTTGCCCTTGCCGCCGGAGCCCTCACGGATGTGGAAGTCTTCCAGCAGCACCGGGAAGCGCAGTTCCAGCACCTCCGGGTCGGTCAGGCGCGAGTTGGTCATGTGCGTGTGTACGCCCGACGTGCCGCCAAAACCACGGCCGTCGTTCATCTGGCCGGCCGGCGAGCCCGAGCAGATCGTCTCGTAGTACTGGTAAGTCGCGTTGCCGTAGGTGAGGTTGTTCATCGTGCCCTGCGCATTCGCCAGCGCGCCCATCGCGCCGAACATGGCGTTGGTAACGTGCTGCGATGTCTCGACATTGCCGGCGACGACGGCGGCCGGATAGGACGGCCGCAGCATGCAGCCTTCGGGGATGATGATGTTGATCGGCCGCAGGCACCCCGCGTTCATCGGGATGTTGTTCTCGACCATGACGCGGAATGCATAGAGCACGGCCGCGCGCGCGACCGGCTCCGGCGCGTTGAAGTTGTTCTTCATCACCGGCGACGTGCCGGTGAAATCCACCGTCGCCTCGCGCTTGCTGCGGTCGACAGTGATCTTCACCCGGATCGCCTGGCCGGTGTCGGTCGGATATTCGTATTCGGAGCTGTCCGGCAGGCGTTCCAGCACGCGGCGCACGCTCTCGGCGGCGTTGTCCTGGACGTGGCCCATATAGGCTTCGACCACGTCCAGCCCGAAATGCGCGACCATCTTCCTCAGTTCTGCCACGCCCTTCTCGTTGGCGGCGATCTGCGCCTTCAGGTCGGCGATGTTCTGCGCAGGGTTGCGGCAGGGGTAGGGGTGGTCGGTCAGGATGCCGTGCAGTTCCTGCTCCATGAAGGTACCGCGATCGACGATGCGGAAATTGTCGATTAGAACGCCTTCCTCGTCCACCGTGGTCGCCAGCGGCGTCATCGAACCCGGCGCGCTGCCGCCGACATCGGCATGGTGACCGCGCGAGGCCGAATAGAAGAGGATTTCCTTGCCGGCGTCGTCGAACACAGGCGTCACGACCGTGATGTCGGGCAGGTGGGTGCCGCCATTGTAGGGCGCGTTTAGCGCGAACACGTCGCCCGGATGGATATCGCCCTTGTTCAGGCGGATGATCGTCTCGACCGATCGGTCCATCGATCCCAGGTGCACCGGCATGTGCGGGGCGTTCGCGACCAGCGCGCCGGTCCGGTCGAACACGGCGCAGGAGAAGTCGAGCCGCTCCTTGATGTTCACCGACGATGCCGTGTTCTGCAGCGTCACGCCCATCTGCTCGGCGATCGACATGAACAAGTTGTTGAACACTTCCAGCATGACCGGATCGGCTTCCGTGCCGAGCGCGGCCTGCCGTTGTTTCCTTTCCGTGCGTGACAGCAGCACATGGTCCTTGGCGGTGATTTCCGCGCCCCAACCGGGCTCGACGACGATGGTCTGGTGGCTCTCGATGACTAGCGCCGGCCCGGCAATCTTCTGGCCCGGCTTCAGCGCCTCGCGGCGGAACACGGCAGTATCGTGCCATTCGCCGGCGCAGAACATCTTGCGCGTCTCGGCCGCCTTGGCGGTCTCGCTGGAAATCTCCCGGTCGGTTTCGTCGCGACCCGAGACGCGGCCGTCCTGGCCCTGGATTTCCACGGTTTCGATCACCAGCTTCCGGTCCGGGTAGGTGAAGCCGAACTGTGCCTTGTGCGAGCTCTCGAACGCCCTGCGGGCGCCGGCTACAGAAAGGCCGGCATAGTTGATCGGCAAGGCCGTATCGGTGCCGTCGTAGCGAACATGCAGAATCGGCCGCCACGAGACCATGTCTTCCGGGACGCCCTGCGCTCCGAGTTCCGCAAACACTGGCTCACGCAGCGCGTCGATCGCGTCGTCGATCTCGACAGCGGTTTCGGCGGCCAGCGGCCGGATGAAGCCCTGCTGGCGTGACGCGAAGACGCCGGACATGCCGATGCCGTAGGCCGACAGCAGGCCTGAGAACGGATGGATCAGCACCGACTGCATGCCGAGCGCATCGGCCACGAGGCACGCATGCTGGCCGCCGGCCCCGCCGAAGCAGTTCAGCAGGTAGCCGGTCACGTCATAGCCGCGCTGCACGGAGATTTTCTTGATGGCGTTGGCCATGTTCTCGACGGCGATGGTCACGAAACCTTCCGCCACCGCCTCCGGCGTCCGCCCGTCGCCGATCTCGCCCGCAAGTGCGGCGAATTTCCCGCGCACCGTTTCGGTGTCCAGCGGCTGGTCCTGTCCGGGACCAAAGATCGCCGGGAAGAAGTCTGGTTGCAGCTTGCCGAGCATCACGTTCGCGTCCGTGACTGCCAGCGGCCCGCCGCGCCGGTAGCAGGCAGGGCCGGGGTTGGCTCCGGCTGAATCCGGACCGACACGAAAACGTCCCGCATCGAAATGCAGGATCGAGCCGCCGCCGGCTGCGACCGTATGGATCCGCATCATCGGCGCGCGCACGCGCACGCCGGCCACCTCGGTGTCGAAGGCACGCTCGTACTCCCCGTCATAATGGGCGACATCGGTGGACGTGCCGCCCATGTCGAAGCCGATCACCTGCTCGAAGCCGGCAAGCTTCGCCGTCTCAACCATGCCGACCACGCCGCCCGCCGGCCCCGACAGCAGCGCATCCTTGCCCTGGAACATGTCCGCCGCCGTCAGCCCGCCCGACGACATCATGAACATCAGGCGGGGGGTATCGGCTGAGTTGGAGACACCCAACTCTCCCGCCACCTGGCTTACATAGCGGCGCAGGATGGGCGACAGGTAGGCGTCCACAACCGTCGTGTCGCCGCGACCGACGAGCTTCACCAACGGCGACACCTCGTTGCTGACCGAAATCTGCGAGAAGCCCGCCTTGCGGCAGACCTTCGCGACCGCCTTCTCGTGGTCGGGGAATTTCCAGGCATGCATGAAGACGATCGCTACCGCGTCGATGCCGTCTTTCTTGGCCTGTTCGATCGCCGGTTTGACCGCCTCAATGTCGAGCAGCTTTTCCACGGTGCCGTCGGCGCGTACGCGCTCCTCGACCTCGATCACCCGCTCATAGAGCTGTTCGGGCAGGATGATCTCCTTGGCGAAGATGTCGGGCCGCGCCTGATAGGCGATGCGCAGCGCGTCGCGGAAACCCTTGGTGATCAGCAGCAGCACGCGGTCGCCCTTGCGCTCCAGCAGTGCGTTGGTAGCCACCGTCGTGCCCATCTTGATCTCGCCGACCGCACCGGCGGGAAATGCCTCGCCGGATTTCAGGCCGAGCAGGTCACGGATGCCCTGGATGGCTGCGTCGCGATAGGCCTCCGGGTTCTCGGAAAGCAGCTTGCGCGCATGAAGCCCGCCCTCTGGGTCACGTCCCACAATATCCGTGAACGTGCCACCGCGATCGATCCAGAAATCCCAGCTGCCTGAATCCCGGTTACTGGTCGACATCAGCGCTCTCCGAATGTCCCGTTGATTTTCTCGAGAAGTGGCGTACAAAGCAGAACGACGACATTTCGTCAACAATTTGTCGATAAAACGTGATTGTTGCCATGGCCAGATCAGCTTCCCCTCTCGGTCCCGTCGTGTCGGCCGCTCATCTGGCCGACGGCCAGATGCCTGCCTTGTCTGAGATCGAGTTCGCGCTGACCGTGCTGCACAACGCGTTCCAACGCTGGACGGTGCGGTGCATGGCTGCTGCCGGCGTGCCGGGACTTGCGCCCGTCGACATCCTCGTCCTGCACGCCTCCAACCATCGTGACCGCGAAAAGACGCTGGCCGACATCTGCATGATGTTCAACATCGAAGACACGCATGTCGTCGCCTACGCAATGAAGAAGCTTGAGGGGATGAAGCTGATTTCCACCGGCCGTCGCGGCAAGGAGAAGACCGTGAAGGTGACCAAGGCGGGCGCGGAAGCATGCCGTCGGTATCGCGAGGTTCGCGAAGGACTGCTGGCTCCCAGCGTCAAGGGCCTGTCCTTCGACGAGGAAGACATGAGCCATGTCGCCGCTCTCATGCGCACTTTGTCCGGTCAGTACGATCAGGCTGCGCGGGCTGCCGCAAGTCTTTGAAGGTTCCTTTCCGGGATTAACGAATTGTTAATTTCGGCAACCCGATGTGACGCAACGTACGCCCGGCTTCATCATTTCTAGCTTCGAACGCCCGCCTGACTGGGGGCGTCCCATGAAGGAGATATGTCATGAAAAAGCTTGTTCTCGCATCCGTATCGGCCTTGGCTCTGTTTGGCGTGGCCGCGTGCAGCGACGCCACCGACAGCACCACCACGCAGAGCGTTCCGGATACCACGGTGCAGCCGGCTCCGGTCCCTGCTGATCCGACCCCCGCAACGCCCCCGGAAGTCGATGACTCGACCACGCAGAGCATCACGCCTGCCCCGGATGCCGGCGAAATGCCTGATGTCGAGCCTGCTCCGATGGAACCCACTCCGGTTCAGCCGGCACCGGCTGAATAAGCTCTCGACCGTCACATCAGAAAGCCGCCGGCTTCAGGCCGGTGGCTTGTCGTTTGCGCGTAAACGATCGCCGTGAGTTGGGCGAGCCCAACGTCCAACCGAGACCACTGCCACGACCGCGAAGGCGAACAAAAGCGTCTCGCCGGTGACCACCTCTCCGAGCAGCACTGCCGAGATGGCGATCGTCACAAATGTCTGCAGCAGTTGCACTTGGCTGACATGCGCGATCCCGCCCATGGCGAGCCCGATGTTCCAGGCAAAGAAACCCAGCAGCATCGAACCCAGCCCTAGGTAGAAAAATGCTGCGATCTCCGCATGGGTGGCGGTGACGAATTCAGGCCGCCAAGAAAGCCAGGTTCCGACGATCGAAAATGGAGCCGAGATCACCAGCGCCCAGCATATCACTTCCCATCCCGGCATCTTCTTCGACAGTTTGCCCGAGACGACATAACCGAGACTGGCGGCGAGACAGGAAAGCAGGAGCCAGATGTCGCCCTGCGACAGCTGCATTCCTTCGTCGCGCAGCGCGAACAGCACGACCAGCACGGCGCCTACAACGCCGCATGCCCAAAAAAGCGGCGAGGGGCGTTCCCCGCTGATCAAAGCCGCGAACAGGCTGGTCGTCAGCGGCAGGATGCCGAGCACGACTCCGCCATGCGCCGCCGGAACGGTTTGCATTGCAATCGATGACAGGATGGGAAAACCGAACACAAGCAACAGTTCGATCAGGGCGAGCGCGCCGGCGTCCTGGCGTGGAAAGCGACGCTTGAGCACGAGCAGCAGGAGAACTGCCGCTGCCGCCGCCACTGTTGCGCGCCCAAAGGTAACGAACCCCGGATTGAACACACCTAGCGCAATGCGTGTCGCCGGCAGCGTGCCGCCAAAGACAAGCACGCCGAGAAAGCCCAGCGCGAGTCCTGCCGTCTCCCGTCGGACGCTCGGCTTGTTCTCTATCTTTCCGTCATTAGACATCGGCGCGATGGTTAGCGCCGTGGAGGCTATCGCGTCGCGCCAATTCGCTTGGGCCAGAACGCACGAGCCGCGCCGTGCGGCAATCGCTCCCTCGCCAAATCATGCGTTTCCCCTTAAGGAAACGACATGTCCATCTGGCAGTTCGTCAAGCGAGTCACGGCCTCCACCTCGTCCGGGATCGGCAGCGTGGTCGATGCGGTTCGCACGCTCTTCGGCGCCGATCCCGAACTGCGCAGGCGCGTCGCCTTCTCGGTCGCCATGATCGCGCTGTCTGCCAAGATGGCGAAGGCCGACGGCATCGTCACCCAAGACGAGATCCGCGCCTTCCAGCAGATATTCGAGATACCAGCCGCCGAACGTCATAACGTCGCGCGGCTCTACGATCTCGCCAAGCAGGATGTCGCCGGTTTCGAAAGCTATGCCGAGAAGATGGCTGGGCTATGCGGTTCAGGCCATACGAATTGCGCCATGCTCGAGGACATTCTCGACGGCCTCTTCCATATCGCGAAGGCAGACGGCGTGCTGCACGATCGCGAGAACGCCTATCTGCATCGCGTCGCCGAAATCTTCCGCATCGACGAAAACCATTATCAGAGCATCCTGGCGCGCCATGCCATTCTCGGCGAGGTGGATCCGTGGCTGGTGCTTGGGGTGGAACGCGGCAGCCCCTTCGCGGAAGTGCGCAAGCGCTATCGCTCGCTTGTCGCCGCCAACCATCCCGACAAGCTCATCGCCCGCGGCGTTCCTGAGGAGTTCATCAAGATCGCCACGACGCGGATCGCCGCAATCAACGCGGCCTATGAGATGATCGAGCGCGGCCTCAAGGTGATATGAGCGGTTTTTCGCCAGACCATTCCAAGGCCGAGGTGCGGGTATCTCCCAACTTCGGGCCGCGCGTCGGTGTCGCGCGACCGGACATGATCATCGTCCACTATACCGGCATGAAAACGGGCGAGGGTGCAGAGGCTTGGCTGTGCGCTCCGGAGTCGCAGGTCTCGTCTCATTATCTCGTGCACGAGGACGGCCGCATCGTGCAGATGGTGCGCGAAAGCGACCGGGCATGGCATGCCGGAAAAAGCTTCTGGGCCGGCGCCACCGACATCAACTCGCACTCCATCGGCATCGAGATCGTCAATCCCGGCCACGAGTTTGGTTATCGGTCCTTTCCTGCGAGGCAGATCGCGTCCGTGATAGACCTTTGCCGCGGCATCATCGGCCGCTATCCGATCCCGCCTCGACGAGTGCTCGCGCATTCCGACGTGGCTCCGGGCCGCAAGGTCGACCCCGGCGAGCGGTTTCCCTGGCGTCAGCTTGCCGATGCCGGCGTTGGTCATTTTGTCGCGCCGGCCCGCGCTGGCGGTAAACCCGTGTTGGCCGAGGGCGACAGCGGAAGCTCGGTCGAGAAGCTGCAATCGATGCTCTCTCTCTACGGTTATGGCATCGAGATAACCGGGTCGTTCGATCAGCAGACCGCTACATTAGTCTCTGCTTTTCAAAGACATTTCCGCCCGCGACGTGTCGACGGCCTGGCGGACCGCTCGACCGTCGACACGCTTTCGCGGCTTCTGGAAGCGTTGCCGGCTACGCAAACCTGAAGCCCGAAGTTCGTTCACGTATTTATTGCAGGATGTAACGTTTTGTTACTTTTCCGGCCTTTTTTGCCCCAAGGTTGATCGCCACTTCGCCCATTGAGCTTGCCGGCGACTGGTATCCGCGGTCCCGGTGTAAATTCCAAAGCGTCGCGCGCTTCCCCCTTTGCGCGGCCGGATAACAAAGGGACTCATGAAAAATCTGACCGTTTTAGCGGCAGCGCTGGCTGCCGGGCTGACGACTTTTGCCGCCTATGCCCAGGAGGAGGGGGTGTCCGTCGCGAATGTGCCGGGTGTTGGCGTCTGGACAAGCGACGCTGGCAAGGTGGAAACGAACGTTGCCGCGACCACGCGTGGATTGACCGCAGAAGAGGTTTTCCACGCCATCGAGGCGGTCGAGGAGGAGAAGAAACTCGCCGCCGCCACGCCTGAGGATCGCTACAAGCCTTTTATCGAGAAATACGCGCTGGAGAACGACGTACCCCTCGAACTGGCGCATGCGGTGATCACCGTTGAGAGTAACTACAAGGTCTATTCGCTCGGCAAGGCCGGCGAGGTCGGCCTCATGCAGATCAAGCCGACGACGGCGAAGATGATGGGCTATGAGGGGTCGACCACCGGCCTCTTCGATCCGGAGACCAACATCAAGTTCGGCATGAAGTATCTTGGCAAGGCCCGCAAACTCGGCGGCGGCACGACCTGTGGAACGATCCTGAAGTATAATGCCGGCCATGCCGCCAAGCGTATGAATGCCACTTCCCGCGACTATTGCGCGAAGGTGAAACGCCACCTGACCACGGCCGACGCTTCGACCCATTTCGTTTCGGAGCGCGAACTCGATCGGAGCGCTTAACTTTAACGTCGCGACCATATTGCCTTTCGGCCGGCGAACGCCTTTATACGCCTGCCAGCCGGCCGGGCGGCCGCACCCGCGAGAACCGAAAGGTTGCGGGTGAGGAAAGTCCGGGCTCCATGGAGACACGGTGCCGGCTAACGGCCGGCGGGGGCGACCCCAGGGAAAGTGCCACAGAAAGCAAACCGCCTCGATTCCTCGGGGTAAGGGTGAAAGGGTGGGGTAAGAGCCCACCGCGCGACCGGCAACGGAAGCGGCAAGGCAAACCCCACCGGGAGCAAAACCGAATAGGGGCGGTCGAGGGGCGACCCTCAGGGCTGTTTCCGGCCCACCGCCCGGGTAGGTTGCGTGAGGCCGTCGGCAACGACGGTCCAAGATGAATGGCCGCCACGTTCTCTGGTCCGCAAGGGCTGGAGGGCCATACAAAACCCGGCTTACAGGCCGGCTGGCATTTTTTCGAGATCGGCAAAAGCGGAGTCGCAGCAACATGTTGCCGCGATCCGCCAATCTTTTGATTCAACTCTGCCCCGGCTGTTGGGGGTAAGGCTTAGCTCCGCTCGAGCGCTTCTTCCAGCGCCCGCCACAGTTCCTCCACCGGCTCGCAGCCGACAGACAGCCGGACGAAGCCCGGCGCAACGGCGTCGCCCCAGCGGGCGCGCCGCTCGGCCGACGTGTGGACCCCGCCGAATGATGTCGCCGGCTGGATCAGATCACAGCCGTTTATGAAGGCCTCCGCGGCTTCTTCCGTTTCCAGCGTCAGGCCGATCAGGAAGCCGAACCGCTGCATCTGGACCCTGGCAAGATTGTGCGACGGGTCATTGGCAAGGCCGGGGAACCGCAACGCCTTGACCTTGGGATGCGCTAGCAGCCGCGCGGCGATCGTTTCCGCCGACGAGCACATGCGGTCGAAGCGCAGTTCCAGCGTTTCCAGCCCGCGATGCACCAGCCACGCCTCGAACGGGCCGGGGATAGCGCCTGACAGCTTTCGCCAGTCCTTCACGGCCGCGACGATCTTCTCGTCACGGCTGGCGACGTGGCCAAAGAGAGCGTCTGAGTGGCCGTTGGGGGCCTTGGTGTCGGCCGCCACGACGATGTCCGCGCCGAGGTCGAGCGGCCGCTGACCGTAGGGCGTCATCGTCGTGTTGTCGGCGACCACAGTTGCGCCTGCCGTGTGCGCGGCCTTGCAGGCCGCCGCGATGTCGCAGAAGTCGAGGCCGGGGTTGGCCGGCGTCTCGATGAACACCAGCCGGTAGCCGTCGAAGCCACCGTCGAGGAACGCGCCCGTCGGCCGCAGGTCGAACGTCACGCCCAACGGCTTCAGGAAGCGCGCGGCCAGCACGCGCGTCGTGTAGTAGCCATCGGAGGGCAGCAGCACGCGGTCGCCGGTCTTCAACTGGCTGAAGAACACCGCCGAGATCGCCGCCATGCCCGAGGGAAACGCCACCGCCTGCGCGTCCTCCAGATGCGACAGCATCTCTTCGACCGCATCCCATGTCGGGTTGTCGAAGCGGCCATACTGCGCGAACCCGGCCGGGGTGCCCGGCAGGTTGAACATCGACGCCATGGTCAATGGCAGCGCGACCGGATCTCCCTTCTTCAGTTTCCGCCGGCGCAGATGGGTTAGCTGGGCGGCACGGGCGTTCGGGTTGTCGGTCATGGTCGTTATTCCAGCTTGGCACTTGCCACCGCTATGCGCCGCGACTGCACGATCCGCAAGGTGGAGCAGAGCGCTCAAACAGGCCACTAACCGTTCGTTAGGCTTAATGGAGCATAAAGCGGTGGATGCCCGGGATTGCCTTTGCAGGCAGTTTCCGGGCGTGTGTACCTGTTGTTCCCGTTGACGCCCATATTGCCCCATGTTATCCCATACACACAATCAAGTTCCTGTTCCGGTCGAAGGTCAATCGAGCGCCAAGCGTGCGGCTGTCGGGTCGCGCGACGTGCTTTCGCATGGTCTCGAGCGGCACAGGCTTTGCGGCAGGGGCCGCGCCTCGGAGGCGCGGGCGAGATGACCGGATGGTTTTCGACGGAGACGGCTGTAGCGCGTGATGAGCCGGTTTCTGTCCAGTGCGGTGAACAGGATCGACGCCAAGGGACGGGTGTCCGTGCCAGCGCATTTCCGTTCGGTCGTGCAGCAGAGGGGCTACTCGGAACTCTATGCCATTCGCCAGTTGGACATACCGGCGCTCGACGTCGGCGGGCTCGACCTGCTCGACCGTTACGAGGCACGGATGAATCAGGAAGATCCGTTCCTGCAGACTGCGGACGACATGTCCTTCTTCGTGCATGGGGACGGCGCCTTCCTGAAGCTGGACCAGGATGGACGCATCACGGTGACCGATTTCATCCGCGAGCATACGGGGATCACGGCAGACGTGGCCTTTGTGGGGCGCGGCAATTTTTTCCAGATATGGGAGCCTTCGAAGCTTGCCGCCTATGGCGCGCAGGCGAGGGCGCGGCTTTCAAGGCTTCGGCAGGGGATGAAGGCCGGAGGGGAGACCGGGGAGCAACCGGAATGATGGCGGGCAACAGCGGGGGAGACCCTGCGGTTGGCGGACCGGCCCGCCACATTCCGGTTCTCCTCGCCGAGGTTGTCAAGGCGCTGCAGCCCGCGCAGGGCAAGACCATCATCGACGGCACGTTCGGTGCCGGTGGCTATACCAGGGCCCTGCTCGACGCAGGCGCGTCGGTCGTCGCGATCGACCGCGACCCCGATGCCATCGAGGCCGGCCGCGCGCTCGAAAAGGAGATGGGCGGCAGGGTCCGGCTTGTCCATGGCCCGTTCTCAGAACTTGACGCCGCGGTCGACCAGGTCGACGGCGTCGTGCTCGACATCGGCGTATCCTCGATGCAGTTGGACGAGGCCGAGCGCGGCTTCTCGTTCCGCTTCGACGGCCCGCTCGACATGCGCATGGCGCAGTCGGGTCCGAGTGCTGCCGACATCGTCAACCGTTTCAAGGCGAACGATCTGGCCCGTATCTTCGGCCTCCTCGGCGAGGAGCGTCATGCCGGCCGCATCGCGCGCATGATCGAAAAGCGCCGCGACAGCCGTCCGTTCGAACGCACTCTCGACCTTGCCGACGCCATCGAGACGCATGTCGGACGCAAGCCGGGCGACCGGATCCATCCCGCGACCCGCGTCTTCCAGGCGCTGCGCATCTTCGTCAACGACGAGCTTGGCGAACTGGCGAACGCCCTTTTCGCGGCCGAGCGCGTGCTCTGTCCCGGCGGCCGTCTCGCGGTCGTCACCTTCCACTCGCTGGAGGATCGCATCGTCAAGCGCTTCATCGCCGATCGCTCCGCAAATCCCGCAGGCTCGCGCCACCTACCGCAGACCCAGTTCCGGCCGGCGACTTTCGACAAGGCTGGCGGTGTGATCGACCCCGGCGAGGAAGAGATCGAACGCAATCCGCGCGCCCGCTCGGCGAGGCTGCGCGTTGCGGTTCGCACCGACGCGCCTGCGCGTGCGTCGGATCTGTCGCTCTTCGGGCTTCCGAAGCTTCCTGAAATCCGTGTGTCGGCTGAGAGGTAGTTCCAGTGTTTCGTACCAGCGACATCGTCCTGATTGCCGCAATGGTCGCGGCGGCGGCGTTCACCTACAAGACCAAGCACGAGGCGGAGGACCGCCAAACCCTCCTGCGCAAGACCGAGCAACAGATACGCTTCGAGGAAGACACGCTCGACTTGCTCAAGGCCGACTGGAGCCTTCTCACCCAGCCGTCGCGCCTGCAGAAACTGTCGGAGACCTATCAGGCCGAGCTTGGGCTGGCGCCGCTGGAAGCGCGCCAGATCGTCGGGCTCGCCGAACTGCCGGCCAAGCCCCTCAACATCGAGGACCTGTCGAGCCAGAATCTCGGCGGCATGGCGGACGGCGGCGCAGCCGCTTCGCCTGGACAGGATAACATCGTCACCGGAGGCGTCGTGCAATGATTTCGCTGTTGCGTGGGCGCAGGAAACCCGCTGGCGAAGCCTCGATCGTTGTCGAAGGCTCGCGAAAGGCGACCGGCGGCAAGCAAAAGAACCGCGTCGTCATGACGATGGCGGTCTTCTTCGGTATCTACGGCGCGATCGCAGGGCGTCTGGTCTATCTTGGCATTCAGGATCCCGAGAGCAGCGGCCCGCCCGCCAGCCGCGTGACCGCCGCGCGCCCGGATATCGTCGACCGCAACGGCGAGGTGCTAGCGACCGATATCAAGACGGCTTCCCTGTTCGCCGAACCGCGCCGCATCGTCGACGCAGACGAGGTGATCGAAAAACTTTCGACCGTGCTTCCCGACATCGACGTCGAGCAGACCTATCACAAGCTCAGGAGCGGAGCGGGCTTCGTCTGGCTGAAGCGCCAGCTCACGCCGCGCCAGCAGGCGGAAATCTTCCAGCTCGGCCTGCCAGGCATCGGCTTCCGAACCGAGAAGCGCCGCTTCTATCCGGCCGGCTCCACCGTCTCGCATCTCATCGGTCTGACCAACATCGACAATCAGGGCATCTCCGGCCTCGAAAAATACATCGACGACCAGGGACTGGCTGACCTTCAGGCATCCGGGCTTGCCGTTGCGAAGGACCTCCAGCCCGTCAAGCTTTCGATCGACCTGCGCGTCCAGCACATCGTTCATGACGAGATCACCCAGGCGCTGGAGCGCTACCATTCGATCGCGGCAGGCGCCGTGGTGCTGAACGCCAAGACAGGCGAGATCGTCGCCATGGCGTCGGTGCCGGACTACGATCCGAACAATCCCTACAACGCTCATGAGAAGGACCGGCTGAACCGCATTTCGGCCGGCACCTACGAGATGGGCTCGACCATCAAGAGCTTCACGACCGCCATGGCGCTGGATTCTGGCCTTGCCAATCTGGAAAGCCGATTCGATGCCTCGCGTCCGTTGCGCATCGGCCGCTTCACGATCAAGGATTTCCACGGCAAGGGCCGCGTTCTGACGCTGCCGGAAGTCTTCATCTATTCGTCCAACATCGGTTCGGCGAAGGAAGCCGACATGGTCGGCATCGAGGGACACCGCGAATTCCTGAAGCGGCTCGGCCTGCTCGACCGCCTGCGCACAGAACTGCCGGAAGTCGCGACCCCGACCGAACCGAAGGAATGGAAGAAGGTTAACTCCATCACGATTTCCTTCGGCCACGGCATGTCCACGACGCCGCTGCAGACGGCCGTTGGCGCGGCGGCGCTGATGAATGGCAGGCTCTTGCCGCCTACCTTCCTGCCGCGCACGGAAGCGGAGGCGGCCGAGGTCGGCCATCAGGTCGTCAAGGACAGCACGGTGGAGCAGATGCGCTATCTCTACCGGCTGAACGCCGAAAAGGGTTCCGGCAAGCGGGCTGAAGTTCCCGGCTTCCGCGTTGGCGGCAAGACGGGTACGGCCGAAAAGGTGGTCAACGGGCGGTATTCCAGCGACAAGCGGTTCAACGCCTTTCTGGCAGCCTTTCCCATGGATGATCCGCAATACATCGTGCTTTCCATCATCGATGAGCCAAAGCCCGAAAAGCCCGGGATGGCGGCCACTTCGGGCCTGAATGCGGCCCCGGTCGTGGCAAACATCATCCGTCGGGCCGGCGTCCTGCTTGGCGTAACGCCGGAATTCGGTCATGAAAGCGCCGCGACGGTCGTATCCTATCGCGATTGATTCTAGGGCGGCCTTGGAGAGGGTGGCCTGTTTTGGCTGTTTTTGATCGGACATTGCTTTAGATGAAGCTTAACGACCTCGCCGGCCTGATCAGCGCCGAAGGTGGCACAACCGCTGCCGAGGTTACCGGGGTGACTTCGGATTCCCGCAAGGTCGCACCGGGCGTTGTTTTCGTCGCCGTGCCCGGTGCGAAGGCAGATGGCGCTTCATACGCTGCCGATGCCGCCGCGCGTGGCGCTGCGGCAATCGTCGCCGCAAAAGGCGCGCAGATTGCGGCTGGCCCGACGCCCGTGTTCCTCGTCGACGATCCGCGTCTCGCGCTGGCGAAACTCGCCGCGAAGATATTCCCGCGCCAGCCGGAAACCATGGTCGCGGTCACCGGCACGAGCGGCAAGACCTCGGTCGCGTCCTTCACGCGCCAGATCTGGGAGCAGACAGGGCAGGCCGCAGCCAGCATCGGCACCACCGGCGTCGTCGCCCCCGGCCGCGACGAATACGGCTCGCTCACGACGCCCGACCCCGTCGCCCTGCATATCCTGCTCAACGAGCTTGCTGACGCGGGCGTCACGCATGCGGCGATGGAAGCTTCCAGCCATGGACTCGACCAGCGCCGGCTGGACGGCGTCAGGCTCTCGGCCGGCGGCTTCACCAATCTCGGCCGCGACCACATGGATTATCATCCGACCGTCGAGGAGTATCACCGGGCCAAGCTCCGGCTCTTCGACAGGCTTCTGCCGAAAGGCGCGCCGGCCGTCATCTTCGCCGACGATCGCTGGTCGCAACCGACGATCGATGCCGCAAAAGCCGCCGGCAATCATGTGCTGACTGTCGGCCGGCATGGCGACTTCCTCACGCTGAAGCGCGTCGAGCATGAGCGCTACCGCCAGCGCGCCGAAATCGTCGCCGGCGGCACGCTCTACGAGATCGACCTGCCGCTGGCTGGCGACTTCCAGATATTCAACGCGCTGGTCGCCGCCGGCCTCGCCGCCTCCACCGGCACGCCGGTCGCCAAGGCGCTGATGGCGCTCGAGCATCTCAAGGGCGCGCCCGGCCGTCTCGATCTGGTCGGCACCACCCCGTCAGGCGCTCCGGCCTATGTCGACTACGCCCACAAGCCTGACGCCTTGGAGAATGTTCTGGCGTCGGTGCGCCCCTTCACCACCGGCCGTGTGGTTGTCGTTTTCGGTTGCGGAGGCGACCGCGATCGGGGAAAGCGCCCGATCATGGGCGAGATCGCCACCCGGCTCGCCGACATTGTGATCGTCACCGACGACAATCCGCGCTCGGAAGTCCCGGCCGACATTCGCAAGTCCATCCTCGCCGCCGCGCCCGGCGCCATCGAGATCGGCGACCGCCGGCAGGCGATTCAGCATGGCGTCGCCGCGCTCAAGGCCGGTGATACGCTGATTGTCGCCGGCAAGGGGCATGAGGAAGGCCAGACCGTCGGCGATGTCACGCTGCCGTTCTCTGACCATGAGGAAGTGCGCAAGGCGCTGAAGGACTACGCGACATGAGCGCGCTCTGGCTGGCTGACGAACTGATCCAGGCGACGGGCGGCCGTCCGCTCGGGACCATGCCGCAGTCGGTCCTGGGCATTTCCATCGATACGCGCAGCCTCGTTCCCGGCGACGCGTTCTTCGCCATCAAGGGCGAGGCGATGGACGGCCATGATTTCGCGACCGCCGCCGTCAAGGCCGGCGCCAGCCTGCTCGTTGTCGCGGAAGGAAAACTTCCCGCGCTCGGTCGCCTCACCGCGCCGATGATCGTCGTGCCGGACGTGCTGGTTGCGCTCGAAAAGGCAGGGCAGGCGGCGCGCGCGCGATCGCGGGCGAAGATCATCGCCGTCACCGGTTCGGCCGGCAAGACCAGCACCAAGGAGGCGCTGCGTCACGCATTGTCCGCCGTCGGTAAGGTGCATGCTTCGGCTGCATCCTTCAACAATCACTGGGGCGTGCCGCTGACGCTCGCCCGCATGCATGCCGATTGCGACTATGCCGTCTTCGAGATTGGCATGAACCACGAGAACGAGATCCGCCCGCTGGTCAAGATGGTCCGGCCGCACGTCGCTATCGTTACGATCATCGCCGCCGCCCATCTCGGACACTTCCAGTCGCTGGACGACATCGCCCGCGCCAAGGCCGAGATTTTCGAGGGGATCGAGCCCGGCGGGGCGGCGCTTCTAAACCGCGACGACGAGCGCTTTGAGTTGCTGTCGCGCATCGCGCGAGACCTCGCGGTCGACAGGATCGTCGGCTTCGGCGAGAGCGAGGTGGCGGACTATCGGCTCACCAACCTCTCGCTCCACCCCGACCATTCGCTGATTTCCGCGTCAGTCGCGGGCAGGGAGGTCATCGCCCGCATCGGCGCACCGGGCCGCCATGTCGTGCAGAACGCACTCGCCGTGTTCGGCGCGGCAGACCTCGTCGGCGCCGACGTAGAGAAGGTCGCCGAGGCGCTCGTCACGCTCTCGGCCGAGGAGGGACGCGGCAAGCGCCATGTGCTCAGGCACCCGGATGGGCCGGTCACTCTGATCGACGAAAGCTACAACGCCAATCCCGCCTCCATGAAGGCTGCCATGTCGCTGCTCGACGCCACACCTGTCACAGGCGAGGGGCGTCGCATCGCCGTTCTCGGCGACATGCTGGAGCTTGGCGCGCATTCGCAGGCGCTGCATTCTGGCCTCGCCGACCTCATCGCTGGCACCCGCACCGATCTCATCCTGCTGGCCGGGCCCGAGATGAAATCGCTTGCCGAGGCCCTTCCCGAAGGCCTGCCTTTCGAGTATCGCAGCGGCGCCGATGACCTGAAGCCCGTTCTGATCGATACAATCCGGCCGGGCGACGTGGTCATGATCAAGTCGTCGAAGGGGATCGGCTTCTCAAAGCTCGTCGATGCGCTCATCCGCCAGTTTCCGGGCGACGCCGGAAACGCCAAGCCGTCCTGATCGTCCGGGGGACCACGCATGCTCACCCTTCTCGTTGCATTCGCCGATGATGTCTCGGCGTTCAACGTCTTCCGCTACATCACCTTCCGGACCGGCGGTGCGCTCATCACCTCTGCGCTGATCGTCTTCATCTTCGGGCCGGCCATCATCGCGTCCCTGCGCATCAGGCAGGGCAAGGGCCAGCCGATCCGCGCCGACGGCCCGCAGACGCATTTCAAGAAGGCGGGGACGCCGACCATGGGCGGCCTGATGATCCTGACCGGCATCCTCGGCTCCAGCCTGCTTTGGGCCAACATTCAGAGCGTCTATGTCTGGGTGGTGCTGCTTGTGGCGATCGGATTCGGGGCGATCGGCTTCTATGACGACTACCTCAAGGTCACCAAGCAGTCGCATCTTGGCTTCTCAGGCAAGGCGCGTCTCGCGGTCGAGTTCCTGATCGCCGCCATTGCCGCCTATGTCATCATGAATGCCGGGCAGGCGCCGTTCTCGTCGTCGCTCACCTTCCCGTTCATCAAGGATTTCATCATCCACCTCGGCTGGTTCTTCATCCCGTTCTCCTGCTTCGTCATCGTCGGCGCGGGTAATGCGGTGAACCTGACCGACGGCCTCGACGGTCTGGCCATCGTCCCGATCATGATCGCTGCCGCCTCCTTTGGCGTCATCGCCTATCTCTCGGGCAACGCCGTCTTCGCCGAGTATCTGCAGATCCATTTCGTGCCCGGCACCGGCGAGCTTGCCGTCATCCTCGGCGCGGTCATCGGCGCGGGCCTCGGCTTCCTATGGTTCAACGCGCCGCCCGCCGCCATCTTCATGGGCGACACCGGGTCGCTGGCGCTCGGCGGCCTTATCGGCGCGATCGCCGTCGCCACCAAGCACGAGATCGTGCTCGCCATCATCGGCGGCCTCTTCGTCATGGAGGCGCTGTCGGTCATCATTCAGGTCGGCTTCTTCAAGATGACCGGAAAGCGCGTCTTCCTGATGGCCCCTATCCACCACCATTTCGAGAAGCTCGGCTGGACCGAGAGCCAGGTCGTGATCCGCTTCTGGATCATCGCGGTCATTCTGGCGCTCATCGGCCTGTCGAGCCTGAAGCTGAGGTAACCTTCCATGATCCCGGCCCGGTCCTTCGCAGGCAAGCGTGTCGCTCTTTTCGGTCTTGGAGGTTCGGGTATGGCGACTGCGCTCTCCCTCAGGGAGGGCGGAGCGGACGTGCTTGCCTGGGACGACAATCCCGACAGCGTTGCGAAGGCCGCCGCCGAAGGCATCGCGACTGGCGACCTCAGAACGGCGGACTGGTCGGGCTTTGCGTCCTTCGTTCTGTCTCCAGGCGTGCCGCTCACCCACCCCAAGCCGCACTGGTCTGTCGAACTCGCTCGTGGCGCGGGCGTCGAGATCATCGGCGATGTCGAGCTCTTCTGCCGCGAGCGCGCGCTTCAGGCGCCCAATGCGCCCTTCATCGCCATCACCGGCACCAACGGGAAGTCGACCACCACGGCGCTCACCGCTCACATCCTGAAAGCTGCCGGCCGCGACGCTCAGATGGGTGGCAATATCGGCCGCGCGGTGATGACGCTCGATCCGATAACGCCGGATCGCTTCTATGTGGTCGAGTGCTCCTCCTATCAGATCGACCTCGCGCCCTCGATCAATCCGACCGCCGGCATCCTGCTCAACCTGACGCCCGATCATCTCGACCGCCACGGCACCATGCAGCGCTATGCCTCCATCAAGGAGCGGCTGGTTGCAGGCAGCGAGACGGCCATCGTCGGCGTGGACGACAGCTATTGCGTGCAGATCGCCGACCGGCTCGAGCGTGCCGGCCACCACGTCATCCGCATTTCGAAGCGCCTACAGATCACCGACGGCTATTTCGCCGACGGGACCGATCTGATGGAGGCCGAGCACGGCCGCTACAGCCGGGTCGGCTTCCTCGAAGGCATCGGTTCGCTGCGGGGCCAGCACAATGCGCAGAATGCGCTCGCCGCCGTCGCCGCATGCCTAAAGGTCGGGCTGGACCTCGGCGAGATCCAGTCCGGGCTGGAGGCCTTTCCGGGTCTTGCCCATCGCATGGAGCAGGTTGGCAGGAAAGACAATGTCCTCTTCGTCAACGATTCCAAGGCGACCAACGCCGACGCCGCAGCGCCTGCGCTGTCGTCCTTCCCGCGCATCTACTGGATCGCCGGCGGCCTTCCCAAGGAAGGCGGTATCGAATCCCTGCGCGGCTATTTCCCCCGTATTGCCAAGGCCTATCTGATCGGCGAGGCCGCGCCGGCCTTCTCGGTGACGCTGGGCGAGGCGGTGCCCTATGAGATTTCCGGTACTCTCGCGGCCGCCGTCGAACACGCTGCGGCCGATGCGGCTGCCGATCCGACAAGCGATGTCGTCGTCCTGCTGTCTCCAGCCTGTGCCAGCTTCGACCAGTTCAAGAACTTCGAAGTGCGCGGCGAGGCCTTTAAGCAAGCTGTCGGTAAGATTGAGGGCGTAAGGTCAATCGGAGGTAAACCGGAATGATTCGATTTTCCGGGAAAGATGCAACGCCAAGCTAGGATGATGCTCCGATGAAGAGCCGTCTGGACACAAGCCCCGTCGCTACCTGGTGGTGGACCGTCGATCGCTGGTTTCTTGCCGCGTTCCTGTCGTTGATGGGGCTTGGCATAGTCCTGTCGTTCGCCGCCAGCCCGGCGGTCGCCGAACGCATCGGCCTCGACAGCTTTCACTTCGCCACGCGCCAGATCGTGTACATGATCCCGGCCCTGATCGCGATGCTGGCGGTGTCCTTCTTGAGCGCGCGCCAGATTCGCCGCTTCTCGCTCGCCATGCTGGGCGTGATGCTGACGATGATGGTGGCGGTTCTGTTCATCGGCGTCGAGGTCAAGGGCGCGCATCGCTGGCTGTCGTTTGCCGGCGTTTCCGTCCAGCCGTCCGAATTCCTCAAGCCAGCCTTTGTCGTCATCTGCGCCTGGCTGTTCGCCGAGCATCGGCGCCAGCCCGATATTCCCGGCAATTTCTTCGCCATGCTGCTGCTCGGCGTCGTCCTTGCGCTTCTTGTCGCGCAGCCCGACCTCGGCCAGACGATCCTCGTCCTCGGCACTTGGGGCGTCATGTTCTTCATGGCAGGAATGCCGTGGCTCTGGATCGTCGTCATCGGTGGTTTTGGCGTGGCGGGCGCGCTTGGCGCCTACACCGTGTTTCCGCATGTCGCCGGGCGTATCGACCGCTTCCTGACCGGCGAGGGCGACACTTTCCAGGTCGACATGGGTCGCGAGGCTGTCGTTAACGGCGGCTGGTTCGGCGTTGGCCCGGGTGAGGGCACGATCAAGCGCATAATTCCCGACAGCCATGCCGACTTCGTGTTCTCCGTTGCGGGCGAGGAATTCGGCATCGTGCTTTGCCTGCTCATCATGTCGATCTTTGCCTTCATCGTTCTGCGCGGTCTTATGACCGCTTTGAAGGAAGAGGATGATTTCACCCGCTTTGCGGTTGCCGGGCTCGTCGTCGTGTTCGGCTTCCAGTCGGTCATCAACATGGGCGTGAACCTGCAACTCATGCCGGCCAAGGGCATGACGCTGCCCTTTATCTCCTATGGCGGTTCCTCGCTGATCGCGATCGCCATCTCGATGGGCATGGTGCTGGCGCTGACGCGTCGCAAGCCTGAGAAGCGCAAGTCGGTAGATTTCGAGCGCGCGCCCGGCCATATGATCCCGGCGGAGTAGGATGCCCAAGGGGACGATTCTTCTCGCTGCGGGCGGAACCGGCGGTCATCTTTTCCCGGCCGAGGCGCTGGCGCATGAACTGATTGCGCGCGGCTGGAAAGTGCATCTCGCCACCGACGACCGTGCCGAGCGTTTTGCAGGCCATTTTCCGGCGAGCGAAGTTCAACCCATCGCGTCGGCCACCTTCGGTTCGAAGAACCCGATCGCGCTGACGAAGTCCTTCCTGACGATCTGGCGCGGTGTGCGCCAGTCTTCGCAACTGATCCACCGCATCAAGCCATCGGTCGTCATCGGCTTCGGCGGTTACCCGACGCTGCCGCCGCTCTATGCCGCGACCCGTCGCGGCGTGCCCACCATGGTGCACGAGCAGAATGCCGTGATGGGCCGCGCCAACAAGGCGCTTGCCGCAAGGGTTACGGCCATCGCGGGCGGCTTCCTGCCTGATAGCAAGGGGCAATACGCTGCCAAGACCGTCATCACCGGAAATCCCGTGCGTCCGGCCGTGCTGCAGGCCGCGGCCACGCCATACAAGGCCGCTCGCCAGGGCGAGCCGTTCCGGCTTCTGGTCTTCGGCGGCAGCCAGGGCGCGCAGTTCTTCTCCGACGCCATCCCTGCGGCCATCGCAGCGCTTCCGCAGGAGTTGCGCACCCATCTCCTCGTCACCCAGCAGGCTCGCGCCGACGATGTCGGCCGCGTCAAGGCTGCCTATGCCGAACTCGGCATGGTGCCGGAGGTGCTGCCCTTCTTCAACGACATGGCCGCGCGCATCGCCGCCGCCAGTCTCGTTGTCTCGCGCTCCGGCGCATCGACAGTCTCGGAAATTGCGGTCATCGGTCGTCCGGCTTTCCTCGTGCCGTACCCCTATGCGCTTGACCATGACCAAGCGGCCAACGCCGCAGCGCTCGCAGCGGCGGGCGGGGCGGAGGTTCATCCACAGTCCACCCTTTCGACCGAGCGGCTCGCTTCCCTCATCGGGGACGCCATTTCACAGCCGGAAAGGCTTGAATCCATGGCTGCTGCCGCCAAATCGGCGGGGAAACCGGACGCTGCGCGGTTGCTCGCTGACGTTGCAGAGGCTATTGCCTCAGGCAAGTCCGTGGAGGAATTCAGATCATGAAGATGCCTCAGAGCATCGGGCTGGTGCATTTCATCGGCATCGGCGGCATTGGCATGAGCGGCATCGCAGAGGTGCTGCACAATCTCGGCTATCGCGTGCAAGGCTCCGATCAGTCCGAGAGCGCCAACATCCAGCGCCTGCGCGAAAAGGGCATCGAGTGCTTCGTCGGCCACGCGGCCGAAAACCTCGGGGCGGCCGAAGTCGTAGTTGTGTCGACCGCCATCAAGAAGTCCAATCCCGAGTTGAAGGCGGCGCGGGAAAAGGTGCTGCCCATCGTGCGCCGTGCCGAGATGCTGGCCGAACTGATGCGTTTCCGCAATGCGATCGCCATCGGCGGTACGCACGGCAAGACCACGACCACCTCGATGATCGCGACGCTGCTCGAGGCCGGCGGGCTCGATCCGACCGTCGTCAATGGCGGGATCATCAATGCCTACGGCACCAACGCGCGCATGGGCGCGGGCGAGTGGATGGTGGTCGAGGCCGACGAGAGCGACGGCACGTTCCTCAAACTGCCCGCCGACATCGCTGTCGTCACCAACATCGATCCCGAGCACCTCGATCACTACGGCACTTTCGACAAGGTGCGCGAGGCGTTCCGCCAGTTCGTCGAGAACGTCCCGTTCTACGGCTTCGGCGTCATGTGCACCGACCACCCTGAGGTGCAGGCCCTCGTCGCTCACATCGATGACCGCCGCGTCATCACCTATGGCGCCAATGCGCAGGCCGATGTCCGCTTCACCAACCATCGCATGGAAGGCGCGACGTCACGCTTCGACGTCTTCATCCGCAACCGCAAGACGGGCGAAGATACGTTGATCGCTGATCTCTCGCTGCCGATGCCGGGTCGGCACAACGTCTCGAACGCGACCGCCGCGATTGCAGTAGCCCATGAGCTCGGCATCTCGCCCGACGCCATCAAGCGTGGCCTGTCCTCCTTTGGGGGCGTCAAGCGCCGCTTCACCCATACGGGCTCGTGGAAGGGCGTCGATATCTTCGATGACTACGGCCACCACCCCGTCGAGATCAAGGCTGTGCTCAAGGCCGCGCGGGACGCATCCTCGGGCCGCGTCATCGCGATTGCCCAGCCGCATCGCTACACGCGCCTGCGCGATCTGTTCGACGAATTTTCCGCCTGCTTCAACGATGCCAACGTCGTCGCCATCGCTCCGGTCTATGCAGCCGGCGAGGACCCGATCGACGGCGTCAATTCCGAAAAGCTCGTCCACCGCATCCGCTCCGGCGGCCATCGCGATGCACGCTATCTCGCCGATCCCCAGGCCATCGAGCCGATGATCCGCGAGATCGCCAAGCCGGGCGACTTTGTCGTCTTCCTCGGCGCGGGCAACATCACGCAATGGGCCTATGCCTTGCCGAAGGAACTCGCGGCCGGCGACGAGGATTCTGGCGGGGCGGCTGCATGATCCGGGGCGAAGCGCTTCTCGCCCGCCTCGGTGACCGGCTGAAAGACATTCGCGGCCGCATCACGCCCAACGCCGAGATGGACAAGATTACCTGGTTCCAGGCCGGCGGTCCGGCCGAGGCGCTCTACCAGCCTGCCGACGAGCAGGATCTGGCCGCTTTTCTCAAGGCCGTGCCCGAGGACATTCCGCTTACTGTTGTCGGCATCGGCTCCAATCTGCTGGTGCGCGAAGGCGGCATTCCAGGCATCGTCATCCGGCTGTCCGCGAAAGGCTTCGGCGAGGCGAAGGTGATTTCGCCCGTGCGCATCAGCGCGGGCGCCGCCATTCCCGACAAGCGCGTCGCAGCGCTTGCACTCGATGCCGGCATCGGTGGCTTCCATTTCTACCACGGCATCCCCGGCGGCATCGGTGGCGCGTTGCGCATGAACGCCGGCGCCAACGGTGTCGAGACGCGCGAGCGTGTCGTCGAAGTGCGCGCGCTCGACCGCAAGGGCGACGTCCACACCCTCTCAAACGCCGAGATGGGCTACGCCTACCGCCACTCCTCGGCGTCCTCCGGCCTCATCTTCGTGTCGGCCGTCTTCGAGGGCTATCCTGAGCAGAAGGACAAGATCAAGACGGACATGGACGCGGTGCAGCATCATCGCGAGACGGTGCAGCCTATTCGCGAGAAGACCGGTGGCTCGACCTTCAAGAATCCCGAGGGAACGTCCGCCTGGAAGGAGATCGACAAGGCAGGCTGCCGCGGTCTCATGATCGGCGGCGCGCAGATGTCGCCCATGCACTGCAACTTCATGATCAACACCGGAAACGCCACCGGCTATGATCTCGAATATCTCGGCGAGACAGTCCGCGCCCGCGTGCTCGAGACCTCCGGAATCCGCCTCCAGTGGGAGATCAAGCGCATCGGCCTTTTCAAGCAGGGGCGCGAGGTGCAGGAGTTTCTGGGGCTCCTTCTCTGACCTTCTGAATCAACGCCTTCGCGAACTGATTCATCGCGCTCTTCCAACCTCCTGATCCTGAATCGAATTTCCCGATTCTGCTCGTTCCCTGCCGTGATTTTTGTTGCTCCGGGCTCTTTGCCCTTCATGATTTGGACAGGCCCTAAGGGCCTGTCCAAATCTATGTCGCCCCGTCGGCCGGCCCGTGAGGTGAGTCAAAAAAGCCATAGCCGAATCAAGAAATTGCGCCTCTGGCAATTCCCCGCTTGCGCCTGAGTCAACTCTCTGATTCTTTCGGTTAACAGCGTTTCCTGATTTGAGTCGGCCGCGTCGTTTCGCCCGGGCAGTTTCGCCGGAGGACTCGGACTCTGCCTGAAATTTGGGAGCGCGCTGCGAGGGGATTTGCAGGGCGAATGAAGTCGAAACACGTTGCGGTGTTGATGGGGGGATTTTCGTCGGAGCGGCCGGTGTCGTTGTCGTCGGGAAAATCCTGCGCCGACGCCCTTGAGGCGGAAGGCTACCGCGTCACCCGCATCGACGTGGATCGCAATGTCGGCTCGGTCCTTGCCGAGCTGAAGCCCGATGCGGCCTTCAATGCTTTGCATGGCCCCTTCGGCGAGGATGGAACCATCCAGGGCATCCTCGAATATCTCGGCATTCCCTACACGCATTCCGGCGTCCTTGCCTCGGCTCTGGCCATGAACAAGATCCAGGCCAAGAAGATCGCCAAGGCCGCGGGTGTTCCCGTTGCGGAATCGAAGATCGTCAACCGTTTCAAGGTGACCGACAAGCATCCGATGCCTGCGCCCTACGTGGTCAAGCCCGTGGCGGAAGGGTCGAGTTTCGGCGTCGTCATCGTCAAGGAGGATCGGTCGCATCCGCCGCAGATCATCTCGGCTGCCGAATGGCGTTACGGCGACGAAGTCATGGTCGAGCGCTACGTGCATGGTCGCGAATTGACCTGCGCCGTCATGGGTGATGTGGCGCTGGGTGTCTGTGAGATCGTTCCGACCGGTCACGCCTTCTACGATTATGACTCCAAATACGTGCCCGGCGGCTCAAAACACGAGATACCGGCTAAAATTTCACTAAATATTTACCAAAAGATTCAGACACTGGCGCTTAAGGCGCATCAAGCAATCGGCTGCCGGGGTGTTTCCCGATCTGACTTTCGTTACGACGACCGTCATTCGGAAAATGGCGAGCTTATCTGGCTCGAAGTTAACACCCAGCCCGGCATGACTCCGACGTCGCTCGTGCCCGAAATTGCCGCGCAAGCGGGGCATTCGTTTGGCGAATTGTTGAGTTGGATGGTGGAGGACGCTTCGTGTCTGCGTTGATGTCCGAACATAGCGGGGAAGCCGGCGCGGCGCGGCCCGCGATCTTCGGCCTGTCCCTTCCGGTTGGGCGCTTCGTGCTGCCGCGCGTACTGCGCAAGCCAGTGCGTTTCATTGGCCGGTTCTGTGAGGGCGACTATCAGCCGCCGCGCTATTTCGGCGTCGCCGCCTGCGCGGTCTTCCTGTCCGCAAGCTCGATCTATGGCGCATGGTTGGGCGGCCAAATTCCAGCGGCGGCCCAGGCGGTCACCGCGCGGCTTGGTTTTGCGGTCGATCAGGTTCGTGTCTCCGGCAACCGCCAGACCTCCGAAATCGACATCCTCGAACAACTCGACCTGAGCGGCTGGACCTCTCTGGTCGGCTTCGACGCCGAGGTTGCGCGCGAACGCATCGCTTCGCTTCCCTGGGTCAAGGTCGCCTCGGTTCGCAAGGTTTATCCGGACGAGCTGGAAGTCAGGATCGAGGAGCGCGAGCCGTTCGCGATCTGGCAGCATGGCAGCCAACTGGCGATCATCGAGCGCGACGGCCGCGTGGTCACGCAGTTCGATGTCAATCGCCATTCGGTGTTGCCGCTGGTCATTGGCTACGGCGCCGACAAGGGTGCTGATTTCGTCGAGAAGGTCAGGCGCTACCCCGAGCTCGCTTCGCGCGTGAAGGGGTTCATCCGCGTCGCTGGTCGCCGTTGGGATCTTCGCCTCGAGAACGGCATCACCATTCGCCTGCCGGAGAACGGCGAAGACGCGGCGATCGCCGAAGTGGTTCGACTGGATCGCGAGGATGGGTTGCTATCGCGCGACATCGCGGTGGCCGACCTCCGCCTCGAGGATCGTCTGGTGGTCCGGCTCACGCCCGAGGCCATGGAGCGCCGCACGGCTGCACTGGCCGATCAGGCCAAGGCTGCCAAGAAGAAGCCGGGGAAAAGCATATGAGCTGGCTCGGCGGACAGAAGAATTCCTCGCAGCGTTCCGGCATCCTCACCGTACTCGACGTGGGGTCGAGCAAGGTGTGCTGCATCATCGCCAAGCTCAGCCCGCGCGAGGCAAGCCCGGTGCTGCGCGGCCGCACCCACGAGATCAAGGTCATCGGCATCGGCCATCAGAAGTCGCATGGCGTGAAGTCGGGCGTCGTGGTCGATCTCAATCGCGCCGAACATGCCATCCGGCTGGCGGTGGACGCTGCCGAGCGCATGGCTGGCCTCACCGTGGACTCGCTTATCGTCAATCTGACGGCGGGCCGCCTCAAGAGCACAACCTATTCCGCCACCATCAATCTCGGCGGCCATGAGGTCGAGCCTGCCGACATCCGTCGCGTGCTCGCGGCCGGCGCCAAGCAGGCGCTGAAGGCCGAGCGCGAGGTCGTTCATTCGCTGCCCGTCGGCTTCTCGCTCGACGGCGAGCGCGGCGTGCGCGATCCGCGCGGCATGGTGGGCGACGCGCTCGGTGTCGACATGCATGTCCTCACCGGCGACGCGGCTCCGCTGCGCAATCTCGAACTCGCCATCAACCGCGCGCACCTCTCGGTCGAGCGCATGGTGGCGACGCCTTATGCGAGCGGCCTCTCGGCTCTGGTCGATGACGAACTGGAAATGGGTGCGGCCTGTATCGACATGGGTGGCGGCACGACGACGATTTCGGTTTTCTCCGACGGCAAGTTCGTCTTCGGCGATGCCCTGCCTGTCGGCGGCAATCACGTTACGATGGATATGGCCAAGGGGCTTTCGGCCCGCCTCGAACACGCCGAGCGCCTGAAGGTCATGCATGGCTCGGCGCTGCCCGGCAGCGCCGACGATCGCGAGACGATCACCATTCAGCCGATGGGCAATGATGATGGCGAGGTGCCGCTGCAGGTGCCGCGCTCCGTCATGACACGCATCATCCGCGCCCGCGTCGAGGAGACGCTGGAAATCATCCGCGACCGGCTTGGCAAATCCGGTTACGGCAGCGCCGTCGGCAAGCGTGTCGTGCTCACGGGCGGCGCTTCTCAGCTTCAGGGGCTGCCGGAGGCGGCGCGCAGAATTCTTGGTCGCAACGTGCGTATCGGCAGGCCGCTTGGCGTTGCCGGTCTGCCCGAGGCGGCCAAGGGGCCGGCCTTCGCTGCGGCGGTTGGCCTGATGATCTATCCGCAGGTGGCGGGCTTCGAGAGTCGCGAGGGGAAAGTCGCGTCGAGGCTGCGTATGACCGGCACCGGTGGGCGGTTCAACCGCATGAGTCAGTGGATCAGAGACAGTTTCTAATCAGGGGGCAAACCCCATAAGGGCCGTGACGGCGACACGGCGGGAAAGGCAAAGGACGAGGACCAGCACATGACCATCAATCTTCAGAAGCCCGACATCACTGAATTGAAGCCCCGCATCACCGTGTTCGGCGTCGGCGGCGGCGGTGGCAATGCCGTCAACAACATGATCACGGCCGGGCTTCGCGGCGTCGAGTTCGTGGTCGCCAACACCGACGCGCAGGCCCTGACCATGTCGAAGGCCGAGCGGCTCATCCAGCTTGGCGCGCATGTCACCGAAGGCCTCGGCGCTGGTTCGCAGCCGGAAGTCGGCCGCGCCGCCGCTGAAGAATGCATCGACGAGATCATCGACCACCTTTCCAACACGCATATGTGCTTCGTCACCGCTGGCATGGGCGGCGGCACCGGCACGGGCGCCGCACCGGTCGTGGCTCGCGCAGCCCGCGAGAAGGGCATCCTCACGGTCGGCGTCGTCACCAAGCCGTTCCACTTCGAGGGCCAGCGCCGCATGCGCACCGCCGACCTGGGTATCGAGGAACTGCAGAAGTGTGTCGATACGCTGATCGTCATCCCGAACCAGAACCTCTTCCGTCTGGCCAATGACAAGACCACCTTCGCCGACGCCTTCGCGATGGCCGACCAGGTGCTCTACTCGGGCGTTGCCTGCATCACCGACCTGATGGTCAAGGAAGGCCTCATCAACCTCGACTTCGCCGACGTCCGCTCGGTGATGCGCGAGATGGGCAAGGCTATGATGGGCACCGGCGAGGCTTCGGGCGAGGGCAGGGCGATGGCCGCTGCCGAGGCCGCGATCGCCAATCCGCTGCTCGACGAGACCTCGATGAAGGGCGCCAAGGGCCTGCTCATCTCCATCACCGGCGGCCGTGACCTCACCCTGTTCGAGGTGGACGAGGCTGCTACCCGCATCCGCGAGGAAGTCGACCAGGACGCCAACATCATCCTCGGCGCGACCTTCGACGAAGAACTGGAAGGCGTCATCCGCGTGTCGGTCGTCGCCACCGGCATCGACAAGTCGGCCGAGCAGATCGCCGCCGCGCCGATCCAGATCCGCCAGGCCCCGGCCAAGCCGGCTGCCCCACAGCCGCAGCCGCGTCCGGTCGCAGCGCCGGTCACCGAGATGCGCACCACGGCACAGGCCGTTCAGATGGAAGCCCCGGCTGCCGCCGACCCGGTTGCCGACGCCATCCGTCAGGCCGAGATCAACGCCGCGGTGATGGCTGCCCGTCAGGCTCAGCAGCCGGTCCAGCATCATGCCGACGACTTCCAGCCGACCAGCAGGATCTTCCAGCAGCCGCAGCCGGCGCCTGTCCAGCAGGCGCGTCCCGTCGCGGCCGCGCCCGCCCCGGAAATGAGGCAGGCCGCTCCGCAGCCGATGCAGGCGGCTCCCCGCATGCCGAAGGTCGAGGACTTTCCGCCGGTCGTGAAGGCCGAGGTTGCGGCCCGCAACAATCCCGCGGATCATGAGAACAACGGCCCGATGGGACTGCTGAAGCGGCTGACGACCGGCCTGACGGCCCGCCGCGAGGAAGAGCCTGCGCGTCTGCAGCCGGCCGCCCCGCGCGAGCCCAAGCTGCGCCAGCCGGCGCCGGAGGCACGCCGCATCGCGTCGCAGGACCCGCAGCTCTACGCACCGCGCCGTGGCCAGCTCGATGAACACGGCCGCCTGTCGCCCCAGCCGCGCAGCGTGCAGGAAGACGATCACCTGGAGATTCCGGCGTTCCTTCGCCGGCAAGCGAACTGAGCCCTCTAAAAGGCTCCCCGATATGGTCGGCGGACGGAAATAGTTCCGCCCGTCGACTTGAAAAACCGTTCAGATTCAGTCGCTTGTGATTCGTGGAATATGTGTTTGCAGTAACATAGAGTAAGAAAGCGTGATTTGTTGTCGACCCGCCCGCGGACTATCTTGCGACCATCAAAAAGGTCGACGCGCGGCCGGATTCGGGGATGAGATCCAGCCAGCCGCGTCAGCCAGGGGGCGCAAGTCCGCAACTGTCCGTTCAGTTGCCGGCCGAACGTCCGGATCGATGGGCACGGGGATCAAGTTGCACGACTACCAGACCACAATCAAATCGCGCGCGGTTCTCCATGGCTTCGGCGTCCACAGCGGCAAGCCGGTTTCCATAAGCTTCCTCCCCGCCGATCCCGATACCGGTATTGTTTTCCACCACATGAACGCGGCTGGTGACGTGCGCGAGATTCGCGCTGTCGTGTCGGAAGTCGGGCGCACTGACCTTTGCACCGCGCTCGGAGACCCGGCCGGCCATCATGTCGGCACGGTCGAGCATGTCATGGCCGCGCTCTTCGGCCTCGGCATCGACAATCTGATCATCGAGGTCGATGGCGACGAGATGCCTATCCTCGACGGCAGCGCGGCGGGTTTCGTCGACGCGATCGACCTGGCCGGCGTTGAGACGCTCGACGTCAAGCGTCGCTATATTCGCGTCCTCAAGCCCGTGCGCATCGACAGCGGCGCCTCCTTCGCCGAGTTCCTCCCGCATGAGGGGACCCGCTTCGAGGTCGATATCGATTTCGAGAGCCCGGCCATCGGCCGCCAGTCCTTCGCTGCCGATGTCGATGCCGAAACCTTCCGCCGCGAGATTTCGCGCGCTCGCACCTTTGGCTTCATGAAGGATGTGGAACGCCTCTGGGCCGCGGGCCACGCGCTGGGCTCGTCGCTGGAGAATTCCGTTGTCATCGGCGACGACAGCCGCGTCATCAATGTCGAGGGCCTGCGCTACAAGAACGAGTTCGTGCGCCACAAGATGCTCGACGCGATGGGCGACCTGGCGCTTGCCGGTGCGCGCTTCATCGGCTGCTACCGCTCCTATCGCGGCGGCCACAGGCTCAACGCAGCCGCGCTGCGCCATCTCCTGTCCGACCGCTCGGCTTTCGAGGTGGTCGAGACGACCCGCCGCGAGCGCGGGCGTTCGGCCGAAATGGTCGCGGTCAGCGCGGCTGTCTACGCTCCCTGGGTTCTCTGATCCCCTTTTGCACGGCTCGCCGCTGTGACTTTTCTGCCGCGTTCGGGCAGAAAAAACACGGTTTGCGAATTCCTGCCGCGCCAGTGATTTGTTAGCGAAATCCGTGCCATAAAATTGCGCCATTGCCGGGCAATGGCGTTGTCGCTGAAAAGCGTTTATGATCATACGTGCGCGCTTGTCCGAGCCGGTCTGTGCCCTTTGTGGGAGAGGGTTCCGGTGGTGGAAGTGGCGACGCGCCGGGAAGGGCTCTGTTCGGTTATGTATTTTGTGAAGAAGGCTCACGCGGCTGGCCAGGCTAAATGTATTGGACGGAAGGTGATTTCCGCCGCCGTTATCGCTGCGATGCCGGTGTTCGCTGCGGGCTGCATGTCCAAGAACGACGACATCAACCTCGCTACCTATGTCGAGCAGACCGACCCCGCCGACCAGCTTTACAATCAGGCGCTGGCCAACCTGAATTCCGGCAACCTCAAGGAAGCAAGCCGCAAGTTCGATTCGCTTGATCGACAGCACCCCTATTCGGAATACGCGCGCAAGTCGCTCGTTATGAGCGCCTTCACCAACTACCGCCAGGGCGCTTACCAGGAGGCGATCAACGCCGGGCAGCGCTACGTCCAGCTCTATCCTTCTTCGGAGGACGCCGCCTACGCGCAGTATATCGTCGGCCTCTCCTATTTCCGCCAGATCCGCTCGGTCACGCAGGACCAGAAGGAATCGCGCCAGGCCATCGAGGCTATGGAAGAGGTCGTTCAGCGCTGGCCCGATTCGGAATATGTCGAGGACGCCAAGAGCAAGATCCGATTCGCCCGTGACCAGCTTGCCGGCAAGGAGATGCAGGTCGGGCGCTACTATCTGGAGCGGCGCGAATACATCGCCGCCGCCAAGCGGTTCCGCTTCGTGGTCGAGAACTATTCCAACACCCGCCACGTCGAGGAAGCCCTCGCGCGCCTGACGGAAGTCTACTACGCCATGGGCCTTACCTCCGAGGCGCAGACTGCGGCTGCCGTGCTTGGCCAGAACTATCCTGACAGCCAGTGGTACAAGGATTCCTACAAGCTCCTTCAGTCGGGCGGGCTGCAGCCGCGCGAGAATTCCGGCTCGTGGATATCCAAGGCCGGCAGTCTTTTCGGCGGCAGCGGGGCCTGACGCGGCCGGCGCGACCTTGCACCGACGGCCAGCCTGATGCATGTCTCCCGGATGTAACTGGTTTCGGGAAGCCCGGGAAAACGCCTGAATGCTCGCGCGCCTGTCGATCCGCGATATCGTCCTGATCGAACGGCTGGATATCGACTTCGCGGCCGGCCTTTCCGTGCTGACTGGCGAGACAGGCGCCGGCAAATCCATCCTGCTTGATGCGCTTTCGCTGGCACTCGGCGCACGCGGCGACGCCTCGCTTGTGCGTCATGGCGCGGGGCAGGGGCAGGTCACCGCCGTCTTCGACGTACCGCGCAACCATCCGGCCCGTGCCATCCTCACCGAAAACGCCATCGAGGACGACGGCGACATCATCTTGCGCCGCATACAGACGTCCGACGGCCGCACCCGCGTCTTCGTTAACGACCAGCCCTCCAGCGTCACGCTGATGCGCGACATCGGCCGTGCGCTGGTCGAATTGCACGGCCAGCACGACGAGCGCGCCTTGGTCGATCCGGCCGCGCATCGCGACCTGCTTGATGCTTTTGGCGGTCATGTCGGCGAGGCGGACAATTGCGCGGGAGCCTGGCGCTTCTGGCGCGATTGCGAACAGCAGCTTGGCCTCCACCGCGCGCGTGTCGATGCGGCTGCGCGCGAGGCGGACTATCTGCGCGCCTCGGTGGCCGAGCTGTCGCGGCTCGACCCGCAGCCCGGCGAGGAAACGGAGCTCGCCGAAATCCGCACCGCCATGATGCGGGCCGAGAAGGTCGCATCGGAGGTTCAGGACGCGCAGGACGTGTTCTCCGGCCAGAATTCGCCGCTGCCCCAGCTTGCCAGCCTGTTGCGCCGCCTTCAGCGCAAGTCGAGCGAAGCGCCCGGCCTGCTCGACGAGGTCGTGAAGTCGCTCGACGAGGCGCTGATCCACCTCGACGCCGCCCAGTCGGCGACGGACGCCGCACTGCGGGCGACCGAATTCGATGCCCAGAAGCTGGAGCGCGCCGAGGAACGGCTTTTTGCGCTGCGCGCCGCAGCGCGCAAGTTCTCGGTCACCGTGGACGACCTCGCCAAGACCCGCGATACAATGGTCGCCGATCTGGCCGACCTCGACGCCGGTGAGGAGAAGCTCGCCGCGCTCGAGAAACAGGCGGGCGCCGCTCGCGATTCCTACGATCGCGCCGCCAAGCGCCTCACCGAACTGCGCACCACCGCTGCTTCGGCGCTCTGCAAAGCGGTGATGGCGGAGCTGCCGGCGCTGAAACTCGACCGCGCCGAGTTCCTTGTCGAGATATCCACCGAGCCCGACAACCGCACCGAGGCCGGCGTTGATCAGGTCGAGTTCTGGGTGCGCACAAATCCCGGCACGCGTGCCGGTCCCATGATGAAGGTCGCGTCCGGGGGCGAGCTCTCCCGCTTCCTGCTGGCTCTGAAGGTTGCGCTTGCCGACCGCGGCTCGGCGCCGACGCTTGTCTTCGATGAGATCGACACAGGGGTTGGCGGCGCGGTCGCCGATGCGATCGGCCAGCGCCTCGCAAGGCTCTCGTCACGCGTCCAGGTGTTGTCCGTCACGCATGCCCCGCAGGTCGCCGCCCGCGCCACGACGCATTTCCTCATCTCCAAATCCGGCAAGAAAAGCGTATCGACCAGCATCGCCGAGATCGATGCGGCCGGCCGTCAGGAAGAACTCGCCCGCATGCTCGCGGGTGCCACCATCACCGACGAAGCCCGCGCCGCCGCCGCCCGCCTGCTGGGCGAAAGCGCGGGGGCTTAGGTAGCCTCCCTTCTCCGCTTGAGGGAGAGGATTGATCCGTAAAAGAGTGCTGCCTTCTCTTCGTCATCCTAGGGCAAGCGCCGCGAAGCGGCGCGCGACCCTGGGATCCATGCCGTGACAGCGCGGCAGCGCATTGACGGTCCAGAACCGGCGCCCGACCTCTGCCGCCCGTACCTATTATTATCAACCTCACGGAATGGATCCTCGGGTCAAGCCCGAGGATGACCAATGGAGAGGTGCAGGTGTGGAAACTCTTTCAGCTTAACTCATTGATTTCATTTTGTGGCGTAGAATAATTCACCCGACTTATCCACGCGCTCTCAACCTCCCACATACTCCCCTGCATCGTCCTCACGGGAACCTGGTGCGCACCGGGTATCAGGGAGGGCGGCGGTGTACGGGCCGGCCGTGCCGGGGCTGATCGCGAAGGCGGGAAACCGCTCCTGGCGACCATGCTCCATCGGTAGCGCGGTTTAGGGAGACGATCCCCAAGACCCGGGCCCCGGTGAGGGTCAGCGGTGGAGCCGCGAATGCCAAGTCGACCCCATCGTCACCGGAGGTGACAGCACCGGCGGGGCGCGGGAACCGCGCCACGTACTAATAATTGAGAGGCTCGGCCCCGTGCCCCGCTTCCCGACTACTCCCTCCGTGGCAGGGAGCGTTCTTTGAATGGCCAGACTGCAAAATCAGGGCGTGGCAATGAGAAGGTGCGTCGACATCCAGGGCAAAGAAGGGAGCCCGGCCGCCCTCGCGCAAGACGACCACACCCCTGGCGCACTTCGTCACCAAATGGCAGCAGTCGGCGTCCCGGCCTTGAACCTTTGGGCAGACTGCGCTTCATAGTCCGCCCAGAATACGGAAATCCTTGCATGCCAAAGCTCGAAACGCCTGTCGAAACGCTGACACAGGAAGACGCTGCGGCCGAACTGAAGCGTCTCGCGGATGAGCTCGCGGCCCACGACCGCCGCTACCACGGCGAGGATGCGCCGACAGTTTCTGACGCCGAATACGACGCGCTGAAGCTGCGCAACGCGCAGATCGAGGCGCTTTTTCCCGAGCTGATCCGCGAGGATTCGCCCTCGCGCCGCGTCGGCTCCGCACCGTCCACCGCCTTCGCGCAGGTCCAGCATTCCGTGCCGATGCTGTCGCTCGACAACGTCTTTTCCGACGAGGACGTGGCCGATTTCGTTGGCAGTGTACGCCGTTTCCTGAGCCTCGCTCCTGATGCCGGCCTCGTCTTCACCGCCGAGCCCAAGATCGACGGGCTTTCCATGTCGCTACGCTATGAGCGACGAAAGCTGGTCACGGCGGCGACGCGCGGCGACGGCGCGACGGGGGAGAATGTCACCGCCAACATCCGAACCATCGGCGAAATCCCGCAGCAGCTTCCGCCCGACGCGCCCGACATCGTGGAGGTGCGCGGCGAGGTCTATATGCGCCGGGACGACTTTCTCGACCTGCAGAAACGCATGGCAGAATCGGGCCAGACGTTTGCCAACCCGCGCAACTCCGCCGCCGGCAGCCTGCGCCAGAAGAACACCGAGGTGACCAAGTCGCGGCCGCTGAAATTCTTCGCCTATGCCTGGGGCGAAGCGTCCGAACCACTCGGCGCGACGCAGTACGAAGTGGTGCAGCGCTTCCGTGACTGGGGCTTCCCCGTCAACGACCGCATGGTGCGCTGCGTCTCGCTGGAGGAGATGCTGACGCAGTATCGCGCCATCGAGGCCGACCGCGCCGAACTGCCCTATGATATCGACGGCGTGGTCTACAAGGTTGATAGTCTCGCGCTACAGGAACGCCTCGGCTTCCGCTCGCGCAGCCCGCGCTGGGCGACCGCCCACAAGTTCCCGGCGGAAAAGGCGACGACCGTGCTCACGGCGATCGACATCCAGGTCGGCCGCACCGGCGCTCTGACGCCGGTGGCGCGGCTGGAGCCGGTCACCGTCGGCGGCGTCGTCGTCGTCAACGCGACGCTGCACAACGAGGATTATATCAGGGGCATCGGCACCACACGGCCGGAAGGACACGACATCCGGGTCGGCGACACCGTCATCATCCAGCGCGCCGGCGATGTCATTCCGCAGATCCTCGACATCCTGCCCGAAAAGCGCCCGGCAGGCTCTGTGCCCTACGTCTTTCCGGCCGAATGCCCGGCCTGCGGCAGCCACGCCGTGCGGGAGGAAGGAGAGGCGGTGCGCCGCTGCACCGGCGGCCTCATCTGCCCTGCGCAGGCCGTCGAACGTGTCAGGCATTTCGTCTCGCGCAATGCCTTCGACATTGAGGGTCTCGGCGAAAAGCAGATCGAATTCTTCTTCAACAACGACAAGCCGGCGCTCAGGATTTCCACGCCGGCCGATATTTTCACCCTGCGAAGGCGCCAGGAGGGGCTTCCCGCGACGCTGGAAGGCTCGTTGGAAAAGCTCGAGAAGATCGAAGGTTTTGGAGCCGTCTCGGTCAAGAAGCTGTTCGATGCCATCGACGCCCGGCGGCAGGTCGCGTTCTCGCGCTTCCTTTTCGCGCTTGGCATCCGCCATATCGGCGAGACCAACGCAAAGCGCCTCGCGCGTCACTTCCTCAGTTTCGACGCTCTCAAAAAGGCTGCCGAGGCTGCGAAAATCCCGGAAGGGAAGGGTGATCCCGGCAACGCGGAATGGCAGGAGATTGTCGGCGTCAACGGCATTGGCGGGATCGTTGCCGAGGCGCTGGTCGACTTCTTCGCCGAGGAACACAACCGCGAAGCCGTCGATGCCCTGCTGAAGGAGGTTACGCCCACGGACGAAGAGCCGATCGCCGCCGTCTCGTCGCCGGTCGCCGGCAAAACTGTCGTCTTCACCGGTTCTCTGGAAAAAATGTCGCGCGATGAGGCCAAGGCCATGGCCGAACGGCTCGGCGCGAAGGTCGCCGGCTCTGTGTCGAAGAAGACCGATCTGGTCGTCGCCGGTCCGGGCGCAGGATCCAAGCTCAAGCAGGCCACCGAACTCGGTATTGAGGTAATCTCGGAGGACCAGTGGTTCGAGCGCGTCGGCCGCGAGGCATGAGGCCGGCCGATGTATCTTTCAGCGCTGCTTCGTGAAGCCGACCGCCGTCCCGAAAGCTCGGTCCGACGGCAGCACCAGCCTTTCCCCGACGATTGCGAGGCCTTTGTCCGTGAAACTGTTGAGGGAAGCGCAATCGATGGTGAAGCCGCCGAGATGCGGGCCATCGCTGGGGTTGGGAGGCTCGCCGCCAAACGCCTGCCGAAAGTTCTCCGCAGTCGACAGCACGATCCTGCCTCTCTGCGTATCAAAGACATAGCGCCCCGGCGCTTCCGCAATTCCTTCCGCACCGACGAAAACGCGCATGTGGTCGACAAGTCCGAGTGCGCCCTCTCCGGTGATCCAGACGTCGCGGATGGCATGCGCCGTATTCGCATGCGTCAGGAACTGTGGCTGGGCGAAATACTCGGGCGCATGGTGCTGGCAGGCGAAATGGCCGAACCACGGCGCGCCGGGCGTGGACGTGTAGGCCAGCGAAAAGCCGATGCGCTTTTCCTCGCCGCCCGGAAAAGTCGCCAGCCGCGAAAAATCGAACGGCGCGTAGGTCTGAAAGCCTGCCTCACGCCACGTTTCGATCGCTGCCGACGCATCGCTGGTGCCGAGCACCAGCATGGAGAAACCTTCATGGCGGGCGAGATAGTCGCGGTTGAACGCGGAGAAAGAGAACTCGCCGGGGCCGGGCTCGATCACGTCTTCCGGCTTGGTCACGGACAGCAGTTCGAGATAGCTGCCATGCAGCTGGATCGCTGTGTTGCCCGTCCCGAACGGATGCTGCGCGCGCGGCGTCATGGTGAAGCCAAGCCACGCATAGAGGTCGCGCATGGCGTCAAGATCGTGTCCGGCGAGGACGAGATGGTCGATGCCTTTCATAGGAACTCCCGAGGCGATGCCGCTACATGCACGGCGCGCCATCCCATCACAAGCATTGAACGCTGGCTCAAGCGAATTCGGCTGACAGGTCAGGATCACTGACCTATATGTCGTCGCGCAACGGGAGGCCGGCCGAAATGTCCGTCGAAGCGACGCCTGAAGGCGCGACGCAGCCAACGACCGCGAGCGAGTTCCTTGCCGGAGCCAAGCTCGGGTTTCCCGTGGTGGTGGCGTCCGCGCCATTCGCCTTCCTGTTCGGCGCGCTGGCCGCGAAGAACGGCTTCACCGTTGCCGAGGCAACGCTGATGAGCGCCACCATCTTCGGCGGCGCCAGCCAGATGGTCGGCATCGATCTCTTCGGCCAGAAGATCGCACCATGGCTCGTGGTCTTGTCGATCTTCGCCGTCAACTTCCGGCACGTGCTCTATTCCGCGTCCATCGGGCGCACGCTGTCGCACTGGCCGGTTCTTCATCAGGCGATCGGCTATTTCTTCCTGACCGATCCTCAGTTCGCGGAAGTCGAACGCAAGGCCGAAAAAGGCCTGCCGGTGACGTTCGCGTGGTATGCCGGTATGGGTGTCACGATCTACGTGCCCTGGGTAATCGAAAGCGGATTGGGGGCCTATTTTGGCAATCTCATCCCGGACCCGCACGCGATCGGCATGGATTTCCTGCTGCCGATCTATTTCTTCGGGCTGGTGATGAGTTTTCGCAGCCGCGCCAACTGGCTGCCGGTCGTGATCGTCAGCGGAATTGCCTCGATCATCGCCTACAAGACGGTCGGTTCTCCTTGGCATGTGTCGATCGGCGCGGCGGCTGGTATCGCGCTGGCGACGATGCTCCCGATCCGCAACGGACAGGCGTCTCGACCATGAGCGCGACTGCCTGGATCATCCTGTGGGGCGCGGTGGCGACCTATCTCACCCGCATCGGCGGGCATCTGGTGCTGTCGCGCTTCGAGAGGGTTCACCCGCGCGTGGAAGCCGCACTGAACGCCGTGCCGGCTGCGGTTCTGACAACTCTCGTTGCGCCGGCGGCGCTGACGGCGGGTCCAGTCGAACTGGTTGCGCTGGCTGTCGCCGGACTGATGTCGCTGCGCTTCGGCATGCTGCAACTTTTCCTGGTGTCCGCCGCCGTACTCATCGTCGGACGCCAGATCTTCGGCTGAGCCTCAGTCCTTCTCATCGCGGGGCAGTGGAGCGGTGGCGTTTTCGAGCCAGGCAAGCACCTCGCCATTGACCATCGGCCCGATCTCGGAAAGCACGCGGGCGTGGTATTCGTCGAGCCAGTGCAGTTCGTCGCGCGTGAGCAGGCTCGTTCGCAGCATCTGCTTGTCGAAGGGCGCCAGCGTCAGCGTCTCGAAGCCGTGCATGGCGATGTCGCCGTCCGGCAGGTTTTCGGCGGGGGTCACGAGGATCAGGTTTTCCAGACGGATGCCGTAGCTGCCAGGCTTGTAGTAGCCCGGCTCGTTGGACAGGATCATGCCGTCCAGCAGCTTCTCCATGCCCGTCCTGGCAATCCTCTGCGGCCCCTCATGGACCGACAAATAGGAGCCGACGCCATGACCCGTTCCATGCGCGTAGTCTAGGCCGTCCTTCCACAGAGCGAGCCTCGCAACAGCATCGATGTCGGCGCCTCTGGTCCCCGCGGGAAAGCGCAGGAGAGAGATGTTGATCAGTCCCTTGAGTACTAGCGTGTAGCGCGTCCGCATTTCCAGCGTAGGCTCCCCGATCGGGACGGTACGGGTGATATCTGTCGTACCGTCCTGATATTGGCCGCCGGAATCGAGCAGGAACAGTTCGCCGGCCTTCAAGGGACGGTTGCTCGCGGTTGACACCCGGTAATGCATGATCGCGCCGTTTGGTCCGGCACCCGCGATTGTCGCGAATGATACCTCGCGCAGGGGCATCTGGGTTTCGTCGCCGGTAACGCGGCGCATTTCCTCCAGCTTCGTCACCACGGCGATCTCATCCAGCGTGTCCGGCTGCTGCCGGTCGAGCCAGCAGAGTAGCTTGGCCACGGCGGCGCCGTCGCGGCGGTGCGCGGCCCGAGCGCCTGCGATCTCGGCGCTGTTCTTGGTCGCGCGAGGGATGCGCGCCGGGTCGGCGGCCTTGACGACGCTCCCGCCGCCCTCGGCGATCAGCATGCGCAGCCGCTCAGCCGCAAGAACCGGGTCGAGCGCGATCTTCGCGCCGCCCTTCGCCAGCGTCGTGATCTCGGCCTCCAGCGTCGATGGCGTCCGGAGGTTGGCGAGTTGCGTCAGATAGGCTTCCGTCCGGATCGGCAGCTTGCGCTTGTCCATGAACAACAGGTGCGGGCCTTCCGCAGCCAGCACGGCAAAGCCTAGAGCGAGCGGCGTGTGCGGTACGTCTGAGCCGCGTATGTTGAAAGCCCATGCGACGGAGGATGGGTCCGTCAACACCGCGTGGGTTGCGCCCTCCCTGGCGATTGCTGCGGCAAGGCGGGCGAGCTTGTCCTTGGCGAGTTCGCCCGCGAACTCGATGGGGTGGATTTCGACGGGCTGCGGCGGCGGCTTGGGCTGATCTGGCCAGATTGCGTCGACCGGATTGATTGAGACGGGAACAAGCTCGACGCCGACTTTTTCGGCTGCTTCCGATAGCGCCTTGACCTCGCCGATCGTGTGCAGCCAGGGATCGTAGGCAAGCCGGGTTCCGGCGCGCAGATTTTCCTTCAGCCATTTGGCCGGCGGATTGTCGATCAGGCTTTCGATGGCGAAGATTTCCGGGTCGGCCTGATCGCGCACCTGCAGCGTATAGCGTCCGTCGACGAAGATGACGGCCCGGTTCGCAAGCACGATCGCGACACCGGCGGAACCAGAGAACCCCGTCAGCCACTTGAGGCGTTCGGAATGGGCGGGGACGTACTCGCCCTGATATTCGTCGGCGCGGGGTACGATGAAGCCGTCCAACCCCTTTTCAGCGAGCCATTCGCGCAGGCGCGACACACGCTCCCTGCCTTTGGATGGGTCGCTTACCTCGTCGAAATCCTGGAACATGGAGACCCGCTTTGGCGTGGGAACAGGGGCGCGAATCTAATGCCGCGGACGATGGGTTGCAACGCGTGCCGCTTGTGCCACCGGTAGTGGGCGTTCAGCGTTTCAGGTGGATGGTCACCCAGCCTTCGCGCCAGAGCGTGCGCACCTGCCTGAACTGTTGGCCCACATAGGCCGCGAGAACGGCGTTTCGCTGGCGCTCCAGAATTCCCGATAGGATCAAAGATCCTCCGGGCCTGACGGAACGCGCCATGTCTGGCGCCATGCGCATCAGCGGCCGCGCAAGGATATTGGCCACGATAAGGTCGAATGGAGCGCGCCGGGCAAAGATCGGGTCGTGGAAACCGGCCGCGGTACTGGTCTCGATATATCGCGAAACATGGTTCAGCTTCGCGTTTTCGTGTGCGACTGTCGTCGCCACTGGATCGATGTCGGTCGCGAGGACCGGAATATGCGAAAGCTTGGCGAGCGCGATCGCTAGGACCGCACTGCCGGTTCCGAGGTCGAGAGCGTTTTGTGGCTTCTCTCGCCGGGCGACCATCTCGATCATTTCGAGACAGCCCGAAGTCGTTCCGTGATGGCCGGTGCCGAAAGCCAGACCGGCTTCGATCTCGATCGCCAGATCGCCGGGCCTGCGTTTGGCCCGGTCGTGCGAACCGTGGACAAGGAAACGGCCGGCGCGCACGGGCTGCAAGCCTTCAAGCGACTTTGCTACCCAGTCAATATCGGGAAGAGTTTCCCGCTCAATCGGAGTTGCGATACCGATGTCGTCGAGGATGGCGCGCAACCGTTGCTCGGCCGCATCCACTTCACCATCGGCATAAAGCGAGATTTCCTTTATGCCGTTCGCCTCGTCGAGGTCGAACAGCGAAAGCGGCAGGCCGTCTTCCTCGAAGGCTGCTTCCAGAATGGGAAACAGCCGGTCGGCAGCGGCTGCGTCCGTCGCGACGTGGAGGCGCGTCTGTGGCATCAGCCTTTGGCCGCGAGGCGCTTCAGCTTGGCGAGCGCGGTGTCGGAATTTTCTTCGTATGCGATCGTACCGAAGAAGTCGCCTGAGCCGTCCAGCAACAAGACCGAAGCCGTGTGATCCATCGTATAGTCGCCGCCCTCCAGATCGACTTTCCGCCAGAATATGCCAAACGACTTCGCCATCTCGTGAACCTTGTCGGGTTCGCCCGTGATGCCGGTGATGCGGTTGGAGACGTTTCCGACATAGCGATCCATGATCTCTGCGGTGTCGCGCTCGGGATCAACGGTCACGAAATAGGCACGGATGCCCTTGCCTTCGTCGCCGAGCTGCTTCAGCCACCCGTCCATTTCGAAAAGCGTGGTCGGGCACACTTCGGGGCAATGCGTGAAGCCGAAGAACACCGCGCTGGGCTGGCCCCGGAAAGCGGCTTCCGTGATCGGCTGGCCCTTCTGGTCGACCAGCGTGAAAGACGCGCCATAAGCGGTCGTGGCAAAACGCATCTGGTACCACTGGAAGGCGATCACGCCCATCACGGCGGCCATGAGCACCAGAATGCCGGAAATCACGAAACGCATCATGAGGGGGTCCCGGTCGCTATAGGCTTTGTCAGAAGCACCAGGCCAGGCCGGCCTCGACACTCGTCATGAAAATGGCAGCGCCCTTGTCGATCCACGAGGCAAACGCCAACCCTGTCGCACCGGCAAGCAGAGCTACGCCGAGGGCGATCTTCGCGATGTTTGCGGCCGGCAGGTGCGAGAACTGCTTCATTCGTTAGATATAACGTGGCGCATCGGCACAAAAAAGAGCCATGATGCCGCGCACGGCTTGCACGATGCCTATCCAGAACCCAATTCATCGCCAGGCAATTCGGGAGACTTCGATGCGCATACTTCTTTTTGTTGCGATTGGCGCGTTGACGGCAGCCGCTCCGGCGGCGGCACAGCAGGTGGGCGAGGTCGGAGTCGACTGGCTGGGCAACGACATCGTCGTCGAAGCGATCAAGGACCCGGAGGTCGAGGGCGTCACGTGTCATGTCTCCTATTTCGACCGGGGCGTGATCGATCGTCTGCAGAAGGGCAACTGGTTCGAGAATCCTTCCGACACGGCGATTTCCTGCCAGCAGACCGGACCGATCAAGATCGGCGACATCGCGCTCGGCGAGGGAGGCGAAGAGATCTTCAAGCAGGGCATCAGCCTGATCTGGAAGGAGCAGGTGGTGAACCGCATCTACGACAAGGCGAACGACACGCTGATCTACCTCGCTCACTCCCGGCAGGTGCAGGACGGCTCGGCAAAGATGTCGATGACCACCGTGCCGCTGTTCAACCAGAATGTGGTCTGGACGAAGGGCAAGCCGCAGTAAGGTGCGCTTGCCGCTTCGTCGCGGCCGGCGTAGAGCCGGGGCATGGACAGACCTGACGACCTTCGATTCAAGGATCCGGAGCCGCGCATCCATCCGACGGCGGAGCTGAAATCCTGCCGGCTCGGGCGCTATGCGGCGATTGGCGAGCGCGTGGTGTTGCGCGAAGTCTCCGTCGGCGATTTCTCCTATTTCGAGCGCAACGCAGAGGCCATCTACACCGAGATCGGCAAGTTCTGCTCGATCGCGGCAAACACGCGCATCAATGCGCTGGAGCATCCGATCGAGCGCATCACGCAGCATAAGGTGAGCTACCGGCCGAACGAATATTTCCGCTGGTTGGGCGTCGATGCGGATTTCAGGGCGCGGCGTCAGGGGCGGAAGGTCCGCATCGGCCACGACGTGTGGATAGGCCACGGCGCGGTCATCATGCCGGGAGTATCGATCGGCAATGGCGCGGTTGTCGGGGCAAACGCCGTCGTCACGAAAGATATCGACGCCTTTGAGATCGTGGCGGGCACGCCGGCGCGCAGGTTGCGTCGGCGTTTTTCCGTGGAAATCTCCGATCGCATAGAAGCTACCGCATGGTGGGATTGGCCGGTCGCGAAGCTGGCCGACGCAATCCCCGACATGCAGAGCCTTTCGATCGAAGAATTCCTGGAGCGCTGGTCCGAACGCTGACAAGCTCAGCTTTTCATATAGTCAGCGAAGGCTCCGCCGTAATCCGGATGCCAGCGCGACAGGGCAGGGCGGTTTTCGATGATGTCGCCCACTGCCCATGCCATGCGCTTCTCGTCGGTGCGCCGCTCCGTCTCGTTGTCCGGGCAGAGGATGTAGAAGTCGCCACGCTTGAGGGCGTCGAGCATGAAGTCGACGACCTGCTCGCCGGTCCATGCGCCGGGTGCCTTGGTTCCGACGCCGCCACTCATGCCGGTGAAGGTGAAGCCCGGGATCAGCAGATGGGCCGATATCATGCCGCCGGGCTCGTTGCGCAGCGCGTGCGACAGCCCTTCGGTGTAGGTCTTCAGCGCCGACTTGGAGACGTTGTAGGCGAGGTTGCCGGGCGGCGTGGTGATACCTTGCTTCGAGCCGGTGTTGACGATGATGGCCGGCTTGCCCTGCGCCAGCATTCTTTCGCCGAACGCCTGAACGCCGTGCACCACGCCCCAGAAGTTGATATCGATCAGTTGCTTCCAGGCATCGAGATTTTCCCACGGCTTGCCCGGATTGTTGCCGACGCCGGCATTGTTCATCAGGAACGACACCTCACCGAATTTTGCGAAAGCCTTGTCGGCCAGCGCGGCGAGATCGGCAGGATTCGCGACATTGCAGGCGACGGAAAGCACATTCTCCGCACGGCCTGATGCCTGTATGACCTGAGCTGTCGCTGCGTCTAGTGCTGTGCCGCCAAGATCGGCGAGTGCGACTTTCATACCGGCCTGTGCAAGTCGGGTGGCTGCGGCTAGACCTATTCCGCTTGCACCGCCTGTGATCACCGCGGCGCGGCCGGCTGAAAGGGCTGGTATGTCGGCGATGGCCTTGGTCATTGTTATCTCCGGTCGGCGCTTTGGGGCAGTCCAGCGGCGCGTGCTGACGGCTTCACTTTAGCCTTCTAGGGCGTAGCGATGGCTTCCCGGTACACATTGTTTTCCGGTCAGGCAACATACCTATCATTTCAGCGTTTGGAGGCCGGCAGCGCTTAGTATCTGCGCCTTTCTCGCCAGAAATTTCTGAATTAGATTGATCGGGGCGCATCGAATGGGATTGATGACGATGCGACGGCACTGCCTAGGAGGGCAATAATGGATTTGGGCGTTCCACTCAAGGAATACGGCTCGGCCGACATCACGCAGCTGCTTGAAGTGATGAAGGCGCAGCCTGATTCCTTCTGGCTGATTGATCGTGAGAGCCGTGTTGCACTCGCAGGTGCTAGGCCCGGAAATGCGGTCTTTTTCTACAATGACAAACCAGCGTTTTCCAAAAGACGACCGGTCGATGAAATCCAGACAGGAACCCTCAATGTCTTGCGACATGTGAATCGTCCCCTGTTCAAAGAGATTGAGGCGGTAATTCAAATATTTGTAAAGCCGGCGTTTCCGGACTGCCATCCGATCCGGGTGCAACTGGCGGAACTCCCACCGGGGCAGATCATAACGCCACATCGCGATGTAGGAATTTTGACAATGATCCATCGCTTGCATGTGCCTCTCGTAACTCACAAGGATGTCACCTTTATCATACAGGGCGGCAGGTTCTTTCTCGAGCCGGGTCACCTCTATGACCTGAACAATGTGGTCGTGCATTCAGTCGAAAACAAAAGCGATGTCATGCGCGTCCATCTCCTGATCGACATGCTGCCCAGCACGATCGCACGTCCCGTCTACCACGACAGTGAAGATGCAATGCGCGCGGTCGTCGCATGATGCGGCGACTTTCGGATGGCCGATTCCGCTTTCGAGCTGCCGAGTTCGGCAAAGCGGCGACAGACCTGTGACAGACTGGCTGAAAATACTGGATGACGAAATCCAGTCTGGCGACAAGATGCTCAAGGCCGTGCCCAAGGTGCTGAACGATCCCGACATCAGCCTGGATCAGGTCAAGGCGCTGTTTTCCGAGCTCGAGAGGCAGGCGCAGTTCATCGAAAAGCTGAGGGCTGCACTCGAGGCGATGGGCCATGATTTTCCCGTTGTCGACAAGGCGACAGCGCTGGAGGCCCGCTACGCCGATCTCGCGGCGACCGCAGCCGAAAAGCTCAAGGAATTGCGACAGTAGCAGCGTCGCGACAAACCTCGATCTGCCAAAGCGCTTGGAAGATTAGGTGTCGCGACCGTTCGAGACGAGCTGGACCTTCGGCATCTTCGAAAGGCTGGGCACCACGATGATGTGGGTGACCTTGCCCTGCTTGAAGGCCTTCAGGAAACGGTTGTAGTCCTTGAAGGCGACGCAGCCGTGGGACTCCGCGCGTCCGCCGCGTAGAAGGTAGGAATGTGCGAGTATGCCGTCTCGGCCATGCATCGTTTCCTTGCCGATCGGCGTCATGCGGACCGCCTCAACGCCATGGAAGCGCTTCTCGCGCATCGACAGCTTGTAGGTGTTCGGCGGCGTCGGACCGTTCATCTTGACGTGAACGAATTTCGGATTGTCCGCCATCTTGCCAATGCCCGAATGAGCTTCGAGCTTGGTGCCGTCGGGCATGTGAACCACGGCCGCGGAGATGTCGTAGATCGCCACGCCCTTGCCTGCCTTCGGCGTGTTGAACAGGTTCTTGAACGCGCCGACCGCCGGCTTGTCGGGCCGGGCGAATGCCATCATCTGCTGGGAGTCTTCCCGATCGGAATTGCGAAGCTTGCGCTTCGGCGCGGCGGGCTCCTCGACGACTTCCGCAGGCTCTCGCTTCGGCTTTGCCGTATCCCTGGCCGTGTCCTTCGCGGGCTTTATGGATGGCCTCGCCGGCGGCGCTTCTACGCTGTCAGGCATATCTTCGGCCGACATGCCGATATAGGCGTCGGTATCGACAGGGTCGAGGTCGAGGGACGCCAGCGCAAGCTGCATCGGTTCAATCGGACCTGCCTCCGTGGAAGCGTATGCGAGTTCGACATTCAGGCCGGTCTGGCCGAGTGCAATCGTGGAGAAAGGATCGGCGGCTTCTTCAGCGTCCTGCTTGAATTCAGAGGCCTGCGCCAGCCCGAGAAAACGCTCGGCGCTCGGCATCGCGAGCATGTCCACGTCTGCCACCGCCTCTTGTTCGAGAGACGCGATCTCCATGCCGGCTCCCGCAAACGCCGTCAGCAGCTTTTCGCGGGACAGCTTCGCTTCGAGGACGACCCTCGCGAAGGGATCTTCCGCAGCCTTCGGCGGCGAAGGTTCCTGCGCTTCGGGAATCGAACGGGTAAAATGCTCCTTCGGTTGTGCCTGACCGACGGCAGCGAGCAGGGTGGTCTTGCCTGTCGCGGACTGCTTTTCGATCCGCAGCTTGGGCTGGAGGAACAGGCTGGCCTGCTCGAAACCGCCGGCGCGCGAGATGGTGCCTGCGGCGTGCAGGCTGGCGACGGTCGCAGCCGACCAGCCGATCACCGCGATGCCGATGCAGGGAACGGCAACCCAACGCAACGTATTCAGCAGAATGGCCGGGAAGCGGCCGGAACCGACTTGCGGATGGTTGTCCCCCATCCCGTCACGCAGATACGCCATGCAACCCGTCTCTCTCAACGCATACCGGGCGCGGCCTGACAGACCACACCATCGACATGGGAAGGCGCAGCCTGGATGGCCGACGCCGGCTCACTGCCGACAGCGTGAATTGTGGACAAAGATGGTTAACCAACCCTTTGTCTCGTCCCCGATAGTGCGGGCTAAGCCCGTCTGATGTTGTTCGCGAGCGGATCGCGACCCCTAACCCCAAGGGATTGGTGTCAACGAATCAAGGATTTTTTGCGACGCAATCGTGGCGTGCTGGCGGTGGAGACGGAAGTCACGCCGCCTGGACGAACCCGTCCAGCACTTTCTTCTGGCCGGCCTTGTCGAAATTTACGGTTAGCTTGTTGCCTTCGACCGCGGCGACATTGCCGTTGCCGAACTTCTGGTGAAAGACGCGGTCGCCGATCTTGAAGGGGGAGGGCGTGTCCGACACGGACTTGGCGACGAGTTCGCCGTCGATCGTGCGCGATTTCACCGAGGTACGGCCAGCGCCGTAACCGCTGTCGGTTTCCCCATAGCCGATGCGCTCGACCTGATGGCCGGAGCGCGTGCCCCAGTTGCGGTCCGTCGATTCATTGCGGTTGGCCTGCGCGCGGGCCCAGCCGGGCGTGGCGTAGGTGTTCGAGAAGGCGCCGCCGCCGCTGCCGACATTGTCGAAACGCGACGCGCCGTAGGGGTTCTGCCGGCCGCCTCCGCGCCCGGCCGCGAAACCTCCGCCGCCATAGGGGTTGCCATAGCCGCCGTAGGAGTTGCCGGCCTCGGCCACTTCGACATGCGCTTCGGGCAGTTCATCGAGGAAGCGCGAAGGGATGGTGGATTGCCAGAGGCCGTGGATGCGCCGGTTCGAGACGAACCATATGTGAAGGTGCTTCTTGGCGCGCGTCAGGCCGACATAGGCGAGGCGGCGCTCCTCCTCCAGACCGGAACGGCCGCCTTCATCGAGTGCGCGCTGGTGCGGAAAAAGGCCTTCTTCCCAGCCGGGGAGGAAGACGGTGTCGAATTCGAGCCCCTTGGCCGAGTGCAGTGTCATGATGTTGACGGCGTCGAGCTCGGCGTTCTGCTCGGCGTCCATGACCAGCGCGACGTGTTCGAGGAACGAGCGCATCGACTCGTATTCCTCTATAGAGCGGATGAGTTCCTTGAGGTTTTCGAGCCGGCCCGGCGCTTCGGCCGAACGGTCGTTCTTCCACATGTCGGTATAGCCGGACTCCTCGAGGATCGTCTCCGCGAGTTCGGTGTGTGGGGTGCTTTCGAGCGCGGCCTGCCAGCGGGCGAAATTGGCGGCGACCTCGCGCAAAGCCGCGCGGGGCTTTGGTTTCAGCTCGTCGCTTTCGGCAAGGATTCCGGCGGCGGCCAGCATGGGTACGCCGAGGCCGCGCGCCGTGTCGTGAATCTGGCGGATCGTCGCTTCGCCAAGACCACGCTTGGGAACGTTGACAATGCGCTCGAAAGCGAGGTCGTCCGCGCCCTGAGCCACGACCCGGAAAAAGGCCATTGCGTCGCGAATTTCCTGCCGCTCGTAGAAGCGCGGGCCGCCGATGACGCGGTAGTTCAAACCGATCTCGATGAAACGGTCTTCGAAGGAGCGCGTCTGGAACGAGGCGCGCACAAGGATCGCCATGTCGTTCAGGTTGTGGCCGCGTCGCTGCGCCTGCTCGATCTCCTCGCCAACGGCTCGCGCTTCTTCGTCCGAGTCCCAGGCGGCGTGCACCATGACCTTGCCGTCTTCGGGCTCGTTGCGGTCGGTGAAGAGCGTCTTGCCGAAACGACCCTCATTGTGGGCAATGAGATGGGAGGCTGCGCCGAGGATATGCGCGGTCGAACGGTAGTTGCGCTCCAGCCGGATGATGGTCGCGCCCGGAAAATCCTTGTCGAAGCGCAGGATGTTGTCGACCTCCGCTCCGCGCCAGCCGTAGATCGACTGATCGTCGTCGCCCACGCAGCAGATGTTGACGGGTTCGCCAGTGGGGCGCTGCGCCAGCAGGCGCAGCCATAGATATTGGGCCGTGTTGGTATCCTGATACTCGTCGACGAGGATGTAGCGGAATTTGCGGTGGTATTCCTTCAGCACATCCGGGTTTTCCCGGAAGATCCTGATCGGATGGCATAAAAGGTCGCCGAAGTCGCATGCGTTCAGGGTCTTCAGCCGTTCCTGATAGGCGCGGAAGAGTTCGCGGCCCTTGCCGTTGGCGAAGCTGCGCGCATCGCCTTCCGGAATCTGGTCCGGGCCGAGGCCCTTGTTCTTCCAGCCGTCGATCATCATCGCGAACTGACGCGGCGGCCAGCGCTTGTCGTCGAGGTTTTCGGCTTGGATGAGTTGCTTCAGCAGTCGGATCACGTCGTCTGTGTCGAGTATGGTGAAGTCGCCTTTCAGCCCCGCCATTTCGGCATGACGGCGCAACAACTTGACGCCGATGGAGTGGAAGGTGCCTAGCCAGGGCATGCCCTCGACGTTCTCCTCGCCGATCAGCATGCCGATGCGGTGCTTCATCTCGCGCGCCGCCTTGTTGGTGAAGGTGACGGCGAGAATCTGCGACGGATAGGCCCTACCGGTAGCGAGGATATGGGCGATGCGGGTGGTCAGCACGCGCGTCTTGCCGGTGCCGGCGCCCGCAAGCACAAGCACCGGGCCTTCTGTCGTCTCGACGGCCAGTCGCTGTTCGGGATTCAGGCCTTTTAGGTAATCCAGAGGTTCTGGCCGGCCATGCCTCGCGGCCATAGCGCGCGCGGCAATTCCCGAAGGCTGGCGCGCGGGCGGGACATGCACGGCCTCGCGGCGATGAAACGGCTCCTCGTCGAAGAAGGGCATATCGTCGGGAAAGTCCACCATTTGTTCCGAATGTAGTGATTCGGGACCGAAAGACCAGAAGTGTTCAGGCTCAAGCCGGGATACCGTCCGCCGTCCGAAAAAGAAAAACGCGCCTGACGGCGCGTTTTTTGTGTCGGCTTAAGCCGGAAAAATCAGTCTTCGCGCTGCAGGCGCAAATTGGTGACGACGCGGCGATTCTGCACCTTGCAGGCGCGCTCCGAGCAGGATCGCACCTCGCGGTCCTTGCCGTAACCCTTGGCCCAGAGACGTCCGGGAGCTATGCCGCCGGCGATCATGTAGTTCATGACGGCGTCAGCGCGTTGCTGCGAAAGCTGCTGGTTGTTGCCGGGATCGTCGGCGAAGCCCTGCAGCTTGGCGAACCATTTGGGATATTTCTGCAGGAAAGCGATCTGGTTGTTGATCGTCGCCTTGGCCGTATCGTCCAGCGCCGCTGAACTCTGCGCGAAGTAGATGCGCCGGCCGGCCGTCAGGATAAAATCCTGCTCCGAGCCAGGCTGTACATTCTCGAATCCGGCGGCCACGTCGTCCGTATAGCCACCAGCCTGGTTCGGCAACGTATCAGACGGGTTGGATGGCGTGAGGCCGCCGCTGTCCGTTGTCGAACATGCGCTGGCGAACGCTAAAAGGCCGGCGAATACGCCGGCCTGTATGATTTTCGGAAACAATGTCATCAGATTCTTGCTCATCCGTTCTGAACGTCGTCGGCAGGAGGAGCACGATCCGCAATGTGCGGGAGAACCTGCACGGCGGTGCCGAGCGGGCAGCGCTGGTAGAGATCAATGACGTGTTCCGGGAACATGCGGATGCAGCCCGAGGAGACGTCCTTGCCGATGCTGCCCGGCTCAAGCGTTCCATGCAGGCGGTAGCCCGTGTCGCCGCCATCGAACAGGTAAAGTGCCCGGGCGCTGAGAGGATTGGTCGGTGCGCCGCCGTCCACGAATTCGGGAAGATTGGGCTGACGCTTGCGCATTTCCGGCGGAGGCGTCCATTTCGGCCACAACGCCTTGCGGTCGATATTGGCGCGACCAAACCATTGGAAGCCGTCGCGCCCGACACCGACGCCGTAACGGATGGCGGTACCGTTCTCCATGATCAGGTAAAGGAAATGATGGCGCGTATCGACGACGACGGTGCCTGCCGGCTCCGACGACTTATACTTCACCATCTGCTTGTGCCACTGCTTGTCGATAACGGCGAAGTTCGTCGTCTTGAACGTGACCCCGTTGTCGACTGCGGTTCCGGCGAACCAGGACGTCTTCTTTCCCGTCGTAGCCTTCTGGGCTGATGCGGGAAGTATGCCGGCTGCCCCGGCGACGACTGCCGTCGCGCCGAAGATTACTTCACGGCGGTTGAATTCCATGTGACCCCTCCACGATAGGTCTATACAAGCTCTATTAGTAGGTCGTGGTTAAGCATACAATAATGATGTTTTTCCGGCAACTTGGCCCAGACCTCAAAGTCGTGTGACCGACGTTCGTCAGCAGGGGACACCGCGACGGGAGCGGGCCTGCTTGATGATGGCCCGCCAGCGGATCATTTCCATGGGGATCGGCTGACGGTCGTCCGCGATCCTGTAGATCTCGTTGTTCAGGTTTTTCAGCGCGCGCCAGAAATCATAGTCGCTGATGCGCTGATCGTCGGCCAATCGATGCGCAACCGCGCCGATATCCTGTTTCATCAAGCCCCGCTTCGGCCCGGTCTGTTACCGGGCGCACACTGCGGGGGTGATTTCTGACGAGTCGAGCTTCGTTAGCAATCGCGGAGAAGTGTCATCCGCGCATTAACCGTTCATTAAGGTTAATTTTTCTGGCGACTGTTGCCGGTCCGCTATAGGGCGGGCAGGCGGCAGTCAGGCTTTCCGCTTGATGCCGATGGAGCGGCCAGCTCTTTCCGGCCGTGGCAAGGCAGCGTGGGCGGCGCGCATAGCCTCCATGTTAGCGAGGATGTCGGGCGGAAAAGGCGTGACCTTCGGCCCGGCCATGTCGACATGCAGGGTCAGGCTTTCCGAGGTGGCGGCAAGCCAGCCTTCCTCGTGGCGGATTTCCTGATAGGCGTGAAAGCGCTTCTCGTCATGGTCCAGCAACTGGAAGGTCACCGTGACCCTGTCGCCCAGGTGCAATTCCCTGACGTAGCAGACGTGAACCTCGGCGGTGTAGGTCGTGAGGCGTCGCTCCCGCGCGTAGGCTGCGCCAAGACCCACCAGTTCGGCCGCGTCGTCGCCGCCGCGATCGAAGATGACGTTGTAGTAGGCCATGTTCAGGTGGCCGTTATAGTCGATCCAGTCCTTTTCGACTTCGATGACGCGGGATACGAAGGGCGAGGCTATTTCGATCATTTCTAGTTCCTGAGCCGCTGGACAAGATGCGCGCGTGACACTACCCGTCCGTAACCTCACGACAAGCGCCGCGCTGTCCGAAAAGCGGAGGAATCAGTGGCTCTGAGCGACCTGAACATCGTCGAACGCAATGAGCCGGGCATCGCCGCCGTGCTGGGCATCCTGAAACAGCGTTTCGGCGAACGGTTCCAGACCGGGCAGGCAATCCGCGAGCAGCATGCACACACAACCACCTATATCCCGAACCAAGCTCCCGACGGCGTGGTGTTTCCCGACAGCGCCGCTGAGGTGCAGGAGGTCGTGCGCGCCTGCGCGGCGTATCGCGTGCCCGTCATCGCCTTCGGCGCCGGCACTTCGCTCGAAGGAGCAGTCAACGCGCCGGGCGGCGGCATTTCGGTCGACACGTCGCGGATGAACCGCATCATCGAGGTCAACCCGCAGGATCTGGACTGTATCGTGGAGCCGGGCGTGACCCGGCATCAGCTCAACGACTATCTGCGCGATACCGGCCTGTTCTTCCCGATCGATCCCGGCGCCAATGCGACGCTCGGCGGCATGGCCTCGACGCGGGCGTCCGGCACCAATGCGGTGCGCTACGGGACCATGCGCGAGAATGTCCTGTCGCTGGAAGCCGTGGTTGCGAACGGCAGCATCGTCCATACCGGCAAGCGGGCGCGCAAGAGTTCGGCAGGCTACGACCTGACACGGCTTTTCGTGGGCGCCGAGGGAACGCTCGGAATCATTACCTCGCTAACCCTGAAACTCGCCGGCATTCCACAGGCTATTTCCGGCGGTGTGTGCCCGTTCCCGACCCTCGAGCAGGCCAGCGAGGCTGTCATCGCGACCATCCAGATGGGCATACCGGTGGCGCGCATCGAACTGGTGAACGCACTTCAAATGCGCGCGTTCAAGAACTACTCCAAGCTCGACTATCCCGAGAGCCCTTGTCTGTTCGTGGAATTTCACGGCAGCGACGCAAGCGTTGCCGAGCAGGCAGAGTCGTTCGGCGAGATCGCGGCCGAATTCGGCGGCGGACCATTCATCTGGACCAGCGTTGCCGAGGAGCGCGCCAAGCTGTGGAAGGCGCGCCACGACGCCTACTGGGCGACGTTGACGCTGCGTCCGGGCGCGCGTGGTCTCTCGACCGACGTCTGCGTGCCCATCTCGCGGCTTGCCGAGTGCATCGCCGAAACCGAAGGCGATATCGCAGAGCTTGGTCTGATCGCGCCGATTGTCGGGCATGCCGGAGACGGCAATTTCCACACCATGATCCTTATGGATACGAATGATCCGAAGGAGATCGAACTGGCCGAGGAATTCTGTGCGCGCCTGAACGCGCGCGCCCAACGCATGGACGGTACCTGCACGGGCGAGCATGGGATAGGGCAGGGCAAGATCGGTTTCATCGAAGGCGAGTTGGGATCCAAAGGTGTCGATCTGATGCGATCGATCAAGACTGCGCTGGATCCGGACAACATTTTCAATCCAGGCAAGATCTGGCCGCAGCGCCGCTCCTGAAACTCTTTTGAAATCGCCACTTTATCGACACGCTGTAACGGTTAAACTGGCGCTGGTTTCAGGCACATCCTTCGGACCTAATGCTGGCACGACTGTTCGTGATCTTCGGGGGGCTTTTTGTGCTGGCGCTCACCGCGGCGCTGGTGGGGCCTTATTTTGTCGATTGGTCAAGCTATCGTGCCGATTTCGAGCGCGAGGCGAGCGCGATCCTTGGCCGCAAAGTGATCGTACACGGCGAAGCCGAGGCAACAATCCTTCCGTTTCCATCCGTTACCTTCTCCGACGTTGAAGTCGGCGGCGGACGCGGTGGTGAGCCGGCGATGACTGCCGAGACGTTTTCAATGGATGCCGAACTTGCGCCGTTGCTCAGCGGCGAGTTCCGGATTTTCGACATGCGGCTTGTGCGGCCGAAGGCTGTCATCGAGGTGGCTTCCGATGGGGCTATCGATTGGGCGGTCAGGCCGTCCACGCCTTTCGACGCAAGCCAGATTTCGATCGAAAAGCTGACCATCACCGAAGGGCAGGTCAGCATTCACCATGCGACAAGCGGCAGGATTCACCGGTTGACGGAGATCAACACGGAATTGTCCGCGAAATCGCTGGCAGGCCCCTGGCGGATGGCGGGAACGATGCGGGCCGACGGGTTGCGCTCGAACGTCGTCGTGAATGCCGGCCGGGTCAACAACGGCGCGATGCGGCTGCGTGTGCAGGTCGAGCCTGAGGTTCATCAGGTGTCTCTGGAGTTCGACGGTGACGTGCGGTTCGAGGAAGGCGCTTCGGCGCGATATGCCGGCGACTTCAGGCTGGCCTCGCGCCAGGCGGCGGAGGCTGACAAGGCCTCCGCGACGGCGGCGTCGGCGCAGGGGCCGGGCTTTCGGATCAAGGGCAAGTTTGACCTTGATAGCGAAAAGCTGGCCTTCGAGTCGTTCCGGTTCGAGACCGGACCGATCGACAATCCCTATTCGGCGGACGGCAGGGGTGCGATCGAATTCGGGGCGCAACCGCGTTTTGCGGTCACCCTCGACGGCGCGCAGGTGCGTTTCGACGAGGCGCTCGGAGACAATGCCGCTGCCGGTGGCCTGTCGTTGTCACAGCGGCTCGCGGCACTTCACGAGACGTTGCTCGATCTGCCGAAACCATCGATACCGGGTACGCTGGAGGTCAACCTGCCGGCGGTGGTGGCCGGCGACACGACCATCCGCGATGTCCGGCTCTCGGCGGAGCCTGCCGGTGAAGGCTGGACGCTGAAGGCACTCAACGCGACGCTGCCCGGGCGCACGACGCTCGAGGCGAACGGGCTGCTGAGGACAGAGGGGGAGTTCGGCTTCAAGGGCTCACTGCTTCTGGCAATCGGCCAGCCGTCCGGCTTTGCGTCCTGGGTCGCGCGCGATGTCGACGAGCCGATCCGTCGGCTGCCGTCCGCAGGTTTTCAGGCCAATGTCGATCTCACGCAGCAGCGGCAATCGTTCACCGATCTCGAACTTGCGCTGGGCAGCGTGGTCTTTCGGGGACAGGCGGCGCGCAGCCAGCCGGCGGACGCCCGTCCCTCAACGGTGTTGAAGCTTGAAGGCGGTGCGCTGGATTTCGATGGCCTTGCCGCTTTCGCCTCGCTTTTCGTCAGCGATGTCGGCGTCAGCCGCTTTTCCGAGGGCGATCTCGACCTGCAGGTCAAGGCTGGGCCGGTCGATGCAACAGGGCTCACGGCACAATCGGTGGACGCGGCCGTCAGGTTGCGTGACGGGCTTCTTGAGATCGATAGGCTGTCGATCGTCGATCTTGCGGGCGCAACCGTCAGCGCCACAGGCACGATACGCGATTTCCCCGCCAATCCCTCGGGCAACATTGACGCCTCGCTTGTCGCCGTCGACCTGTCGCCACTGATCGCCGAGGCCTCCGAGCGGTTCCCGAACAGTGTTGCGGTCCAGGCGCTGCAGGCGCGGGCTTTGGCATATCGGGGCTTGTTCGAAGATGCCAGACTGGACCTTGTGGCCACGGCGGCTGCGAATGGAGACGGAAGTACCGGCGCGGCGATCAGCGCGCAGGGAAATATGGGTGGTACCGCTCTTTCGGCCACGCTGTCGGCCAAAGGTCAGTCGGACCGGATCGGAGATGCCGACATTTCCATCGCCGTTTCGGGCCGCAACGACGATGCGACCGAGCTGCTGGCGCTTTATGGCCTGCCTGTGCTGCCGCTTGGCGTTGTCGGCGCAGGCGAAACCGATTTTTCTCTGAAAGGCAGATTGTCGGGCGACATCGCGACCTCGATCGACATTCGCGCGGACGATTTCTCGGCCGGTTTTGCCGGAACCTCGCGGCTTGCCGACGCCGGAGCGGCGCTGAAGGGACAAGCCCGGATTAACGCGGCCGACATCGAGCCTTGGCTGATGACCTCGGGCGCGACGCTGCCGGCCATGGGCGCTGGAACGCCCGTCGAACTGGAAGCAAATGTCGATTTTGGGAACGGCGTGCTGGTTCTCGATGACCTGACCGGGACCGTAAACCAGGGTTCGGTCGCGGGCGCCCTGAATGTTTCCGCAAAGAATGGCAGGCCCGTGTTCTCTGGGCAGCTCACGCTTGACGAACTGAACCTCGAACCACTGGCGGCGATGGTGCTCGGCGAGGACGCACTGGAAAGCGCCGGCGAAGCCTGGTCCGCCGTACCTTTCGCACCCCGGGTGTCGGCGCCCTTCGAGCTCGATCTCGGCGTCGCAGCTGGAACGCTTACGGCCGGCCCGGGACTGACGGCCTACGACGCGAACGTGAGGCTCAAGCTGGACGACGAGGCGCTGCGGCTCACGGACCTGTCGGCGAAGCTTTTCGGTGGCGACGTCTCGGGTCTCTTCGAAATAAAGAACAATAGCGGCACCGGACTGCTTTCCGTCCAGATGCGCCTTGCCGGTGGGGACATCCCGGCGATCCTGGGCGACAACGCAGGTCTCGTTGGAAACGCGGACGCCTCGACCGCGCTATCGGCAAGCGGCAAGTCGATCGGCGGCTTGGCGTCAACGCTGTCCGGTTCGGGCACGGCTGCCTTTCGCGACCTCGTTGTGAATGGCGTCAATGCCGCTGCGTTTCCGGAATTGATCGCGAGGGCGGACCAGTTTGGCAAGGATATCGATGTCGCCCGCACGGCAAGCTTCGCGCCGGAGCTCGTATCCTCGGGCAAATTCACTGCCGATCCCGGTGAAGTGGCGTTTACAGTCGCAGCGGGCGTGTTGCGCGCTCCTCCGCTCGAATTGAAGAATGCTGCCGCGGAGATCGGCGTCAACCTTCAGTCGGATTTCAATACCGGTGAAGTGAATGCCAGCGGCGACATCGTCTATGATCCCGGCGTAGAGGCGCTGATCGGGTCGGAGCCTGCCGTGCGGTTCACGCTGACGGGTCCGCTCGCGACGACGACGAGCAGTTTCGACAGCGAACCGCTGGCGCAATTCCTGACGCAGCGCGCGCTGGAGATCGAGCAGGCGAGGGTCGAGGGCATGCAGTCCGCGCTGCTGGAGAAGCAGAGGCTGCGGCGCGAGGTTCGCTACTACGCTGCCCTGCAGGACGAGCACGACAAGGTCGTCGAGGAATGGCGAAAGCAACAAGAGGAGCTGCGCCGCGCGGAGGAAGAGGCGCGCCTGAAGGCGGAGGCCGAGGAACAGGCACGCCAGGCAGAGATCGAGAAGGCGCGTCTGCAGGCCGAGGAGCAGGCGCGCAAGGAGGCGGAAGAACGCGCGCGCCTAGCGGCAGAAGAGGCGGCGAAACAGGCGGCCGAAGCGGCGCGGCTCGAGGCGGAAGCGGCCGCGAAGGCCGAGGCTGAAGAGAAGGCGCGCCTTGAAGAAGCGGCTCGAGTACAGCGCGAGGCCGAGGAGAAGGCGCGGCTGGATGCCGAAACCGCACGCCGCGAAGCAGAGCGCGCTGCGCGGACTGAGGCCGAGACCCGTGCACGCATTGAGGCGGACGAGCGGGCTCGGATAGAGAGCGAACAGCAGGATGCTGCGCGCAGAGCGGCCGAAGAGCGGCGTGCCGCTGAAGCTGAAAGGGCGCAGAACGACACGTCGGCTACCGAGGAAGCGCCGCCGCGTCCGCGCGGCGACGTGGGCAAGCCTGCGCAACGCGAGACGCCGCCAAAGCAGGACGGTTTTTTCGAGATGCTGTTCGGTAGTCCCTGATAAAGTCAGTCGGTCGGCGGAGCGCTGTCGCTTCCGGACGAAACAATCGCTGTTCGCTGAGCCTCTCTAAGGACGAACACCCGTAGGGCGGATGACAGGTTCGCATCGCGCGGGCGTTCCTCGTCGATGGCCGCGATCAGCGCGGCGAGGGGCATACCGCGAGTCTCTGCGATCTTGCGCAATTCATCCAGGAAGGGCTGTTCGATCGAAAAGCTGGTGCGGTGACCGCGAATGGAGACTGAGTGCTTTCGGACAACGCTCACGGCTTGTTGAGGTCAGTCTGGTCGAGCCGATGCGCTTCGATGAATGCTTCAGCCTTGTTCTTCCTGGCAAGGTCGAGTTGTCGTTCCGCTTTCGACCTTCCGTGAAGCGTACGATTCTCGGCAGCAACCGCCTCCTTTTCCGCTCGCTCCTTGCGTTTGCGGGCGAGGCGGAGGTTGACGACATTCGACATCGAGGACGAGCTACTTCTTGCGGAAAGCGTCGAGAGATACGACGTCGGCGCTCTTGGCCGCAGGCGTCTCGGAGTCAGTGGACTCTTCCGCCGCCGGCTGTGCCGGCTTCTTCCTGGCATCGGACTTCTTGGCCGCCGCCGGCGTCTTGGCGACCTCCGCTGGAGGCTTGATGGTTTCGATTTCCGCTTCGGTTGCTGGTTCCGTCTTGACGTCGAATTCCAGCTCGAAATTGACCGACGGATCGTAGAACCCGCGCACCGCCGCGAACGGAATTTCCAATCGCTCCGGCACATCGGAGAAGGAGAGGCCGACCTCGAAGCCGGTGTCGGTGACCTTCAGATCCCAGTACTGAAACTGGATCACGATCGTCATTTGCTCAGGATATTTTTCGCGCAGACGCGGCGAAATGCGCACGCCGGGAGCACCTGTCAGGAAGGTGATGAAGAAGTGGTGGTTGCCGGGCAAGCCTGTCCGCGCGACCTCGGCCAGCACCTTGCGCATGACGCCGCGCAAGGCCTCCTGGGCCAGGATGTCGTAGCGGATATGGTCTTCGGCCATGCGGCGTGGCGCCTGTTGAATCGTGCAATAGCTGTAATGAAGCTTTGGCCCGGCGTAAACAAATTATGGTGGTGGTTCAAGTGCACGCAGCTTCCAGCGCCAGCCAGCCGACCAGCAGGCTCGCGCAGACCATCTCGCCGCCTTCCTCGATCACGGTCAGCACGTCGAGCGCGGGCGGATAGATTTCCCATGCCATGATGTGGAGCATGTCCACGCCAACCGCGAAGAAGGCAAAAAGCAGGACCCAGCCGATCAGCCATTTTGTGACATGTCTCTCGCGCTGCGCTGCCTGATCCGGCCAGAACAGATAGAGCGCCAGGGCAATTGCCGTTGCGACAGCCAACGCGACGATCAACTCGCCGAAGTCCTCGCCGCGCAGGAAGAAGTATTCGAAATTCCGGTGGTAGATTTCCTCGACATCCCGCAGGCGAAGCAGCGGGACGAGACGTTCACCCATGGCCTCGTGCAGCGACTGTGAATCGTCGATCAACAGGTAGAGGAACACGGCTGCCCAGACGGCGTAAATCGCCGCCCGTCTCCTCCAGGCGAGAATGAGCAGAAGCAGTACAGCCGCGCTCCATTTCAGATACTGAAAGGTTTCGCCATACCCATTGTCCGCTTCGATGTCCCAGACCCAGTCGTCCTCGAACCAGAGGATGTGAAGGCTGATCAGGACGACATCCGTCGCGAGCAGCAGGAGAAGCAGACAGATCGCCAACGTCCTGAGACGTGCGTGCCAGGTGTCATCCGGGATCGTCTGGTGCGCGGTCATGAGGCGCTCCGGTCTTTCGCTTTATCCGCTTAGCCTACGCAGCGGCCGCAAACCAAGAAAGGGGTACGAAATCTGAGGGGGCTCAGCGCTTGCCGTAGGCGCGCATGAAAGTCCTGATGGCGTTGGTCGCCGACTCCCGGATGCGGTCTTCTCCGAGTTTGTCCCCCAGCGCCATCGACACATGCAGGTCGGCATTGATGAGTGCTAGGAACTGGCGGGCGGCGACGTCGGGGTCGTCGATGTCGAGGTGGCCGGCATGGGCAAGGCGCGCGAAACGCGCGGCAAGTGCTGCCCACGTCTTGCTCGGGCCGTCCTCGCGCCAGCCGGTGAACAGTTCGGGGTAACGCTGGCCTTCCATCTCGATGAGCTTGCGCAGGAATTTGCCGTCGCCGCTGCAGATGCAGTTGCCATTGAGGCGGATGGCGAAGTCCACGAGTTCAGAATTAAGGTCGGCGGGCTGGTCGGGGAAGGTTGCCAGCGTGGCGAAAATTCCAGCGTTGGTACGCTCGGTCAGCGCACGCACGACAGCGATGAAAAGCTTTTCCTTGTCGCCGTGATGGTTGTACACGGTCTGCCGCGATACGCCTGCCTCGGCCGCGATCATGTCGATGTTCGCGCCTGCATAACCCTCGCGGCAGAAGACGTAAGTGGCAGCTTCGAGCACGGACATCCGTTTCGCCGCATGGCTGCGGGGCGGGAGCGTGTCAGGAGAAAGCTCGGTAAGCGTCATGAATGTCCATAGCGCGGATTGACGATTTGGACAATACTGTCTAAAAAAATGGACGATGGTACCGAGTGGTCGGAGGAGTCGGCTTGGTGCCTGATCAAACGTCCTTGGGGCGGCGGGCGGCCTGATAGAGACAGTGCCCGCGGAATTGCAAGGTTTGACTTCCATGACATCCGGATTCCTCCGCATCGCGATCGTGCTCGGCCTCGTGTCGGCCATCGGACCCTTCGCCATCGACATGTATCTGCCGGCGCTGCCGACCATCGGCGCGGATCTCGGCGCGAGCCCCATGGCCGTGCAGATGAGCCTCGTCGTCGTGTTCCTGTCCTTCGCCGTCGGCCCGATGGTGGTCGGACCGCTGGCCGACATGCATGGACGCAAGCCGGTGCTTTACGGCGGACTTATCGTGTTCGCGCTGGCGAGCATCGGCGCCGCGCTGGCGCCCAATGTCGAATGGCTGATTTTCTTCCGTCTGCTTCAGGGCCTCGGGTCGTCCACCGGCATGGTGGTGCCGCGCGCGGTCGTGCGTGACCTGCACACCGGCCCGGAGGCGACGAAGCTGATGTCGCTGCTGATGCTGGTGTTCAGCGTCTCGCCGATCCTGGCTCCGCTCACCGGCAGCTTCATCATCGAGGCCTTTGGCTGGCGCGCCGTCTTCTGGGCGGTGACGGTCGCGGCCGTCCTCGCCTTCTTCCTGCTGATGTTCGGGCTGGAGGAAACGCGACCGGCCGACCGGCGCGTCGGAAGCTCCTTCGGAGCGGCCTGGGCGGGATATCGCTTCCTGGCGCGCGATCGCAATTTCCTGGGCCTGTCGATGATCGGCGGCTTCGCTCTCTCCAGCTTCTTCGTCTATCTGGCGAATTCTTCCTTCGTCATCATCGACCACTATGGCCTCTCCCCGTCAGGCTACAGCATATTTTTCGCGCTCAACGCGATCTCGTTCTTCGGCGTTTCGCAGACGAGCGGCTGGCTGACGTCGAAATACGGGCTCACCCGCGTTGTCAGGCTTGCGGTGTTCGGGTTCGCCGGGGTCATCCTCGTCGGCTGGATCGCAATGGTAGTTGGTTTCGACTCGCTGCCGGTGCTCGCGGCCACGCTGTTTGTCGGCTACGGGTTGCTAGGTCTCGTCATCCCGACGACTTCAGTTCTTGCGATGGAGGATCATGGCGAGATCGCCGGGACGGCCGCGGCGCTGATGGGGACGCTGCATATGCTGACCGGCGTCATCGCCATGACTCTCTCGAGCTTCTTCGCCAATGGCGATCCGCTGCCGATGGTGACTGCCATCGCCATCTGTGCCGCGCTTGCTCTCATGTTGACGCTGTTGACCCTCAAAAGGGGAGGCGAGGCGGAAGCGCCTGTCCCGGCCGAATAAGGTTCGGGATATCAGACGGTCAGGGATATCAGAAATTCCGCGCGGTCGTTGACGCTGCCGCGCGGCAGTTCGAAAAGCCGATAACCCAGTTCGTCATAGGTTTCGGCCATGATCTCGTAGGTTCGCACGGCGACCTCCCAGCTTTGCCGTCGTTCCTCGTCCTTGCCGTAGATGTCTTTCCACGGCGGTGCGATGATTGCCTGCGGGTTGTAGCGGAGCCGCCAGGCATCTTCTTCCATGGCAGACGGGACGGGCAGGCCCTCAAGCCTGAGATAGCCGATGGTGTCGGGCAGGCCACGATCGAAGAACACCGGGCCCGATGTCCGTTCCGCCGAGCGGTAGGAGCGAAGCTCCCATTCGAACATGCGCTCCGCGAAACGCTCTGGGTCGATCCACGGCAGTGCGTCGCCGCCATGTTCAAGCTCCTCCCGGATGACGCCTCGTCCGGCCTCGTCGGTGGTCGCGTAGCCACGGCGCTGCATGGCTTCGATGAGCGTTGTCTTTCCGGAGCCCGGACCGCCGGTGAGGACGAAAAAGCGATCGTGATCTGTCTGCATGAAATGGCCTGCAAGCGCGTGGTTGCTGAACGCGGAAGCGGATTCGGTTGGGGAAGAAAGGGAAGGTGGAGGTTTCTGTTGCCAGGTACCTCCGAACCCCGCCTGCCGGTGCTAACCGACAGGGCTTAATTCGAGACTATCGCGCCGCATTAAGCAGCGAGACGTGCCTCAGCATAGTTGTCGTTGGCAACTATAAGTTTAGCCCGATAACGGCGGTACAATGCCGGGCAAAAGAACGATCTTTACACCTTCGTCGATCCTATTTCGCCCCCAGCAGAAGCCGCCCTTTATCGGCGGCTTGTGGTGGAGGCGCCGGGTACCGCCCCCGGGTCCGAACGGCTTATTACATCGCCTGTTTATCACCATAGTCAGCAAGCTGACGGCCCCAATATAGGGAGCCGCCGAACCAATTGAAAGCGCAAAACCGCTGTCTGCGTGCGGGACCGGCTGCGTCGACGTGGCTTCTTGTGTTTCAGCCTACGTCCCTGCATGTAGGAAAGAAATTTTAATGAGGTGAAACGTGCCGGCGAAAATCATCAGCGGCAACGCCGTTGCCAAAAGCATCCGAAACGATTGCAAGGAGCGCATCTCGGCGCTCGGCAGGCGCGCCGGCGTCGTGCCGGGTCTTGCCGTGGTGCTGGTCGGCGACAGCGCTCCCTCGCGCGTCTACGTCCGCAAGAAACTCCACGCCGCGCAGGAAGTCGGCATCGTCGCGCATCTGTTCGAATTTCCAAGCAACGTAGCGCCCGAAGCGGTGCTGGCAAAGATCGACGAACTCAACGCCGATCCACGCGTTCATGGGATTCTCGTGCAGCTTCCGCTGCCGCCGCAGTTCAGCATCTTTGAGGTGCTGCACCGGATTTCGCGCGACAAGGACGTCGATGGCTTCCATCTCTACAATGTCGGTGGCCTCGTGGTCGGCGACACGATCTTTCCGCCATGCACGCCGTTCGGCGTCATGAAGATCCTTGAGCATGAGAACATCCCGATCGAGGGGCAGAATGTCGTGATCGTCGGCGCGAGCAACATCGTGGGCAAGCCCATGGCGTTGATGATGATGCAGGCGGGCGCAACGGTGGCGGTCTGCCACGCCAAGACGCGCGACCTCGCACAGTTTACAATCCTTGCGGACATCCTCGTGGTGGCCGCCGGCGTGCCCGGTCTGATCCTGCCACAGATGGTCAAGACCGGATGTGTGGTTGTCGATGTCGGCATCAACCGGCTTGCCGATGGCCGCATCGTGGGTGACGTCGATTTCGAGGGCGTGGTGAAGAAGGCATCCTACATCACGCCGGTGCCGGGTGGCGTCGGGCCGATGACGGTGACGATGCTGCTCTCCAACACCATCACCGCGGCCGAAAAGAGCACGATGGCGCCGATCTGAGCCGCACACTTCCGCACTATCCCCGCAATACACGCATGGCGGTCGGTGCATGCCGGCGGAGAATGCCCTATATTGCGTTCATCACGAATCGAAGGGCGCCATGCGTCAATATCTTGATCTTCTCCAGCACGTCCTCGACCATGGCGTCGATCGCTCCGACCGTACAGGAACGGGCACGCGCGGCGTTTTCGGCTACCAGATGCGTTTCGACCTCGCCGAGGGCTTTCCGGTTCTCACCACCAAGAAGCTGCACCTGCGCTCGATCATCTACGAACTGCTCTGGTTCCTGAAAGGCGATACCAACGTCAAATATCTGCGCGACAATGGAGTCACCATCTGGGACGAATGGGCTGATGAGAACGGTGACCTGGGCCCGGTCTATGGCAAGCAGTGGCGTTCGTGGCCGACCGGCGAGGACGGCAAGTCGATCGACCAGATCAAGAACCTGCTCGTCCAGCTCGAAAAGAACCCGTATTCGCGCCGGCTGATTGTTTCAGCCTGGAACCCGGCCGAGGTGGAAGCGATGGCGCTGCCGCCCTGCCATTGCCTGTTCCAGTTCTACGTCGCCGACGGCAAGCTGTCCTGCCAGCTCTACCAGCGCTCGGCCGACATCTTCCTCGGCGTGCCGTTCAACATCGCTTCCTATGCGTTGCTGACGATGATGATCGCACAGGTCAGGGGGCTGGCGCTCGGCGATTTCGTCCACACGCTGGGCGACGCGCATCTCTATTCAAACCATTTCGAGCAGGCGCGCGAACAACTGAAGCGGGAGCCCAAGCCGCTGCCGACGATGTGGATCAATCCGAAAGTGAGGGACCTGTTCGCCTTCGAGTATGAAGACTTCCGGCTGGAAAACTACGTGGCGGACGCCAACATCAAAGCGCCGATCGCCGTCTGATGCATGTCGCGATCTACGTCGCCATCGCGGAAAACGGCGTCATCGGCCGTGACGGCGGGCTTCCCTGGAAGCTATCGACCGATCTGAAGCGCTTCAAGGAAGGCACGATGGGCAAGCCCATTGTCATGGGCCGCAAGACTTGGGAGAGCTTTCCCAAACGTCCATTGCCCGGTCGCCTCAATATTGTCGTCACACGCGATAAAACCTACCGCGCCGAGGGCGGCGAAACCGCGCAGTCTCTCGAGGATGCCATCGCGCTCGCCACTATCCGCGCTCGCTGCATGGCCAATGTCGATGAAATCTGCGTGATCGGCGGGGGCCAGATTTATGATCAGGCTCTGCCCTTAGCGGATCGACTCTACATCACGCATGTGCTCGCAAGTGTCGATGGCGACACGGTTTTTCCGCCTGTAGACCCTGCGGTCTGGCGGCTCGTGAGCGCCGAGGACTATCCTGCCGGCGAGAGGGATTCGCATTCGACGCGCTACGCGGTTTACGAACGGCGCGCTTCAGTGCATTGAAATCCAAAGAAAAGCGGCGCGTTGAAAGCGAGGCCGCTGATCCCTATAGAGGGGTCACAAGGGAGGCACGCGGGCCATTCGGCCGCGCGTCCGGGTAAAAACGCGAAAGGACATTTATGCCCTGGAACGACAAGAGCGGCGGCGGCGGCCCGTGGGGCGGCGGCGGCAACAACAATGGGGGCAGTGGTGGCCCATGGGGCCAGGGACCGCGTGGTCCGAGCGGCCCGCAGGGTGGTCCGCCCGATCTCGAGGACATCATCCGCCGCGGACAGGACCGGTTGAAGCAGGCGCTTCCCGGCGGCGGAGGCCCGAGCCCGGCGTTGTTCGGCCTGATAGGCCTGGCGCTTGTCGCCTTCTGGCTGTGGCAGTCAATCTACACCGTACAGCCGGACGAACTCGCAGTCGAATTGCGCTTCGGCAAGCCGAAGGAAGAAATTTCTGAGCCCGGCCTGCACTTCCATTGGTGGCCGATTGAAACGGTCAAATACGCGAGCACGGCTGAAAAGCTCATTCAGGTAGGCGACACCCGAGGCGCTCAGTCGTCGGGCCTGATGCTGTCCGGCGATCAGAACATTGTCGATGTTCGCTTCTCGGTCGCCTATCAGGTTGCCAATCCCGAAGAGTACCTGTTCAGGGTTGCAGATCCCGACGACATGGTGCGCCAAGTGGCGGAAAGCGCCATGCGCGAGGCAGTCGGACGCCGCCCGGCCCAGGATATTTTCCGTGACGATCGTCAGGGCATCGCCGACGCTGTGCGCGGGATCATCCAGACCACTGTCGATGAGTATGGCGCAGGTATCGCCATCAACGCCATTTCCATCGAGGATGCGGCGCCGCCGCGTGAAGTCGCCGACGCGTTCGACGAGGTGCAGCGCGCCGAGCAGGACGAGGATCGCTTCGTGGAAGAGTCCAACCAGTATTCAAACCAGCAGCTCGGCCAGGCTCGAGGCGAGGCTGCGCAGATCCGTGAAGAGGCGGCCGCCTACAAGAATCGGATTGTCCAGGAAGCCGAGGGTGAGGCGCAGCGCTTCATCTCGGTCTACGACGAATACGCCAAGGCGCCCGACATCACCCGTGAACGCCTTTTCCTGGAAACGATGGAGAAGGTGCTCAAGGATTCAAACAAGGTGATCATCAATCAGGACGGATCGGGAGTCGTGCCATACCTGCCGCTGCCTGAACTGCAGAGGCGTAACCAGACTCCGGCGCAGGGGGCGAACTGATGGCCAACCGTCTTCCCTTCATCGCCATCATCGGCGCCGTCGTCCTTTTCCTCGTCTATTCCGCGATCTTCGTCGTGAATGCGGGCCAGCAGGCCATCGTGTTGCGCTTCGGCGAAATCGTCGACGTCAAGACGGAGCCCGGCATCTACTTCAAGGCGCCGTTCCCGTTCTTTGAGGCGGACAACGTGCAGATCATCGAGAATCGTATCCTGCGCTTCGACCTCGACGACATCCGCGTGCAGGTTTCCGGCGGAAAGTTCTACGAGGTCGATGCCTTCGTGGCGTATCGCATCTCGAATGCGCGGACGTTCCGACAGGCGGTTTCGGGCAGCGTCGCGCAGGCGGAAGCACGGCTTCGCACCCGTCTCGACGCGGCCTTGCGCCGGGTCTACGGCGTACGCGGCTTCGAGTCGGCGCTGTCGGAAGAGCGCGCGTCGATGATGCGCGAGGTTCGTGACCAGCTCCGGCCGGACGCTGCCTCGCTCGGCCTCGAGATCGAGGATGTCCGCATCCGTCGTACGGACCTGACGGCAGAAGTCTCGCAGCAGACCTATGACCGCATGAAGGCCGAACGCCTTGCCGAAGCCGAGCGCCTGCGCGCTCGTGGTCGCGAGGCGGCGCAGCGTATTCGCGCCCGCGCCGACCGCGAGGTGGTCGAGATCGTCGCCGAGGCACGCAAGGAATCGGAAATCCTGCGAGGCGAGGGCGAAGCCCAGCGCAACGGCATCTTCGCCGAGGCCTTCCAGCGTGATCCTGGCTTCTTCGAGTTCTATCGCTCGATGATCGCCTATTCGAACGCGCTGCTTGGCACCGGCACAACCATGGTGCTTTCGCCGGACTCTGACTTCTTCCGGTATTTCGGCAGCGCCCAGGGCAACCGGGCCGTGGCTCCAGCGGCACCCGCCGCGACCCCGGCACCGCCTGCGCCTACGGGCGCAACGACCGGTGCGATAACCGCCCCGGCTCCGTCGGACACGACAGCGGCCAGCCCGTAAGGGTTGGCCGTGTCCGATTTCCTGGCGGCAATCGGCCTCGTCCTCGTGGTCGAGGGCCTTGTGTATGGCGGCTTTCCCGGTCTTGCCAAACGGCTTGCCGCCGAGGTTCTCAGTACGCCAGAGAACCTCCTTCGTATCGCCGGCCTCGTGTCGATCGCGGCAGGGGTCGGCATCGTCTGGCTGGTGCGAGGATAACGCAGGATTTATTCTGCGTCCGATGGTCAAAGTCCTAAACAGGCCTTATTTCTTGCGAACATGACCGCGAGCCCTGCCAAGGGCGTTCTCCAGACATGGACCGGAGCCGCCGTATGAAGTCCCAACGTAACTCACCATGGCTGCGCCGGACGTTGTTTTCGGCTGCGGCGGTCGTGATGCTGGGGGGCGGCGTGGTGCCGTCATTTTCCCAGACACAGCCTGATCCCGTGACGCCAAACCGGACGCAGGCCGGGCCTGCTTCGGTCGCCGATCTCGCCGAGGGGCTGCTTGACGCCGTGGTTAACATATCGACCTCGCAGAACATCAAGGGGACCGAAGGGCCGGGCAGCGTGCCGATGCCGCAGGCGCCGGAAGGCTCCCCCTTCCAGGATTTCTTCGATGAGTTCTTCAAGGACCGGCAGGGAGGAGATGGCGGCCAGCGTCAGGTCCAGTCGCTGGGTTCGGGCTTCATTATCGATGCCGCGCAGGGCATCGTCGTCACCAACAACCACGTCATCGCCGACGCCGACGAGATCGAGGTCAACTTCGCGGACGGGTCGAAACTCAAGGCCGAATTGGTCGGCACGGACACCAAGACGGATATCGCTGTCCTCAAGGTGGATCCGACGCTGAAAAAGCTGAAGCAGGTGAATTTCGGCGATTCCGACACGATGCGTATCGGCGACTGGGTGATGGCGATCGGCAACCCGTTCGGCCTCGGTGGATCCGTTACTGTCGGTATCATCTCGGCTCGCAACCGCGACATCGACGCCGGTCCCTATGACGACTTCATCCAAACGGACGCGGCTATCAACCGGGGCAATTCGGGCGGGCCGCTGTTCAACATGTATGGCGAGGTCGTCGGCATCAACACGGCCATCATCTCCCCGTCCGGCGGTTCGATCGGCATCGGCTTCTCAATACCGTCGGAGATGGCGATCGGCGTTGTTGCGCAGCTTCGCGAGTTTGGCGAGACCCGACGCGGCTGGCTCGGCGTTCGCATCCAGCCGGTCACTGACGAGATCGCCGAAAGCCTCGGCCTCAAGCTTGCGCAAGGCGCGCTGGTTTCCGGCATCATCAAGGGCGGGCCGGTCGACAACGGGACGATCGAAGTCGGCGACGTCATTCTCAAGTTCGACGGGAAGGACATCAAGCAGAGCCGCGAATTGCCGCTTGCCGTGGCTGAGAGCCCGGTCGGTAAGGAAGTCGATGTCGTCGTCGTCAGGAAAGGCGAAGAGAAGACCGTAAAGGTCACGCTCGGCCGACTTGAGGAAGGCGAGAAGCTTGCCGAGGCCGAAGGCACACCGCCGGAAGAGGATGGTGGTCCAGTGGCCACTGCCTCTGTGCTTGGAATGACCGTCGGCGAACTCAATGACGAGGCGCGCAGCAAGTTCGGTATCCAGCCGGATGTTTCGGGCGTAGTGATCACCGAGGTTGCGCCGGACTCCCTCGCTGCCGAGCGTGGCGTCACCGCAGGCGATGTCATCACGGAGATCGCTCAGGAATCAGTGTCGACGCCGAAGGATGTGCTCGACCGTATCGCCGCGCTGAAGGAGCAGGGACGCAAGAACGCGTTGCTCATGCTTGCTTCCAAGACCGGCGAACTGCGCTTCGTCACGATCCGGATGGATTGATGGCCGCGGGCAGTTTCGGCTGCCCGCCTACAGGCTGTGACGACGCTGCCATTCCTCGCGCCGAATTCTGTAGAGCACATGCCGCTTCAGAGCCGGGTCGATGACTTTCGGATGATCGAAGTCGCCGGACGGATCGCGTTGCATGCCGATGCGCTCCATGACCGAGGTTGAGCGCGTGTTGCTCCATACCGCGAACGAGATGATCTCTGCGAGGCCAAGCTCTGTGAAGCCGAAGGCGAGAAGCGCGTTCGCGCCCTCGCTTGCGTAGCCCTTGCCCCAATGCTCGGGCACAAGCCGCCAGCCGATCTCGAAGGTTCCGTCGGAGGCAATTCCGGGAATCTCAACCGGATGGAGCCCTATGAAGCCGATGCATTCGCCAGCCGCAGCTATCTCGGCCGCCGTCCAGCCAAAACCGTCGCGCGCGATTTCGCCCGTCAGTTGATCCATGAAGCTGTCGGCTGCAGGCGCGTCACGACGGAAATCGAAGAATTCCATCACCCGGTCGTCGGAGTTGATGCGGCGGAAGACGGTCCGGTCGCGCTCTTCCCAGTTTCGCAGGATGAGCCGGGACGTTTCGATGGGTTTCACGCGGCGAACTCTTCCTCGCGATAGCCCTGCAGGTAGAGAAGAGCGGTCAAGTCGCCATGGTCTATGCGGATTTGCGACTGGGCCGCAACTGAAGGCTTGGCATGCAAAGCAACGCCCATGCCGGCCAGCCTTATCATGTCGAGATCGTTGGCGCCGTCGCCGACTGCGATGACGTCGTCGGCGTCCGCGCCGTGCGCGATGGCTATTTCGCTGAGTGCCTCGGCCTTGGCCGCGCGGCCGAGGATGGGTTCGGCCACTTCGCCGGTCAGCAGCCCATGGGCTTCGATCAGGCGGTTTGCACGGTTTTCGTCGAAGCCCAGCATTGCGCCGATCTTTGAGGTGAACACGTCGAAACCGCCGGAAACCAGCGCAGTCCAGGCGCCGTTCCCGCGCATGGTCCGGACCAAGGTCTTGCCACCTGAGGCCAGTGTCAGCCGGTTTTTGACGATCCGGTCCACCACCGAGAGTTCCAGGTCCTTCAGCAATGCGACGCGCTCCCGCAAGGCCGGTTTGAAGGCGATTTCACCATTCATCGAGCGCGCCGTTATCTCGGCGACGCGGTCCTTAAGTCCAACCTCGTCGGCGAGTTCGTCGATGCATTCCTGGTCGATCATGGTGGAATCCATGTCGGCCAGAAGGATTTTCTTGCGTCTGTTAGCGGCGTTGTGGACGACGATGTCGATGGGGTGGTTGGCCAGCGCTTCGCGCAGACGCGCGTCGGCGTCCGCTTTGTCGAGCCCCTCGGAAAGCGTCAGGTCACAAGCGATCCCGCTGCCAAGCCACGAGATCGCGCTTGCGCCGATCGCATCGGAGGCGATAGTCGCGAGCGCTGGCGTCAAATGGCGCTTGGCAGGATGGGAAATCAGCGTGGCGACGAGAGGCATCGGGCAATCCGGCGGACATCAGCTTATCAGGAACGCGATCCTGATAGCCGGGCCGACCGCGAGCGGCAAGTCGCGGCTGGCGCTTGAGCTTGCCACGCGGCTGGGAGGCACGGTGGTCAATGCCGATTCGATGCAGGTCTATTCTGTCCTCGACATCCTGACCGCCCGCCCCGGCGAAGAGACGGCGCAGATACCGCATGTGCTTTACGGACATGTCCACCCCAGTGTCGCCTATTCCACGGGAGCATGGACACGGGATGTCCTCATGCAGGCTGGGCCGGACATGTTTGGTGGGAGGCGTCCGATCTTCATCGGAGGGACGGGGCTGTATTTCCGGGCGCTGGAGGAGGGCATGTCGCGGATGCCCGAGGTGCCCGACCAGATCCGGACGAAATGGCGGGGCGAACTTGCGGACAAAGGAGCGGATGCCTTGCACGGCGTCTTGTCACGAATGGATCCACGATCCGCGGAAACCCTCAAGCCCGGTGACAGCCAGCGCATCGTGCGTGCACTGGAGGTTTTCGACAGCTCCGGGCGGTCGATCCTGGACTGGCAGGCCAAACGCGGCCGGCCGCTGGTCGATCGCGACAGCTCCAGCTTTATTGTTCTTGAGCCGGAGCGCGAAGAACTCGTCGCCCGCATCAACAGGCGCCTCGATGACATGATCGCGGCAGGTGCGCTTGACGAGGTCAGGGCGCTGGCTGCGCTCGATCTGGATCCCGCGCTTCCCGCCGTGAAGGCGATCGGCTTCCGCGAGCTCCGCGCGGCACTCTCCGGGAAGACGACCATCGCGGAGGCCATAGAGCGCGCCAAGATCTCCACGCGCCAATACGCAAAGCGCCAGTCGACCTGGTTCCGCAATCAACTGGGGCCGCATTGGCGGCGCATTTCCGGCGGCGAGGATATCGCAGCGCAACTGGGTCCAAGCGCTTTGTAACCTTGCGATTAACGCTCCGTAAGGTCCCGGGTGTCATAAGCGGGTCGGTGCCGTCAGCGGAGTGTTCATGCGCTTCCACAAGTCAGAAGCCGCTTTTTTTGTCTTCATTGCGGTCATCCTTGCGGCGGGCGTGATCATCTTTCACGCCTACGACCTTCTTTTTTCCATCGCTCAGGGCCTCGGCCAGTCCGAGCGCTTCGGCGACATCGCCTACCTGTCAAAGCTTCTTTTCGGTGCGGGCCTGTTGCTCGCGACAGGCCTTTTCTTCGGTCTGTTCTTCATCTTTCCGCTCATACGGCGCCAGGTACGCGAGGAGAACAAGCTTCGCGCCATGACCGAAACCCTGTCTGCGCATTCGCGCAGCCTCGAACGGGCGGCGCTGACGGATTCGCTCACCGGGACGCAGAACCGACGCTACTTCGATGACGCGCTGAAGGAATATCTGGATGAATTCAGGCGGGTAAACAGGCCGGTCGGCCTGATGATCGTCGACCTCGACCATTTCAAGCAGATCAACGACACGCATGGACACGACGTTGGCGACGAAGTGCTGAAGGCCGTCGGCAACTGCCTCAAGGACATGACGCGTTACCACGACGTGGTTGCGCGTTTGGGAGGCGAGGAATTCGCAGTCGTTGCGCCCAACATGGACATGGAGATGATGGTGCGGTTCGCCGAGCGTATCCGCAAGGCGATCAGCGGCATGGCCATCGTCTCAGGCAACGTGCGGCTGAAGATTACGGCGAGCGTGGGACTTGCGGTCTGGGACCGCAGGGAGCCGGCCGAAGCGCTCTACAGGCGCGCCGACCAGCAGCTCTATCAGGCGAAGAAGACCGGACGAAACCGCGTCTGCGCCTGAGCCGTCAACTCAATTTGCGTCGACAGTTTTGACGTCCGGCTTGTCAGCCTCGTGAGCCGAAGCGACCAGGCTTCAGGCCGTAGCCGAAGTCCAGGTCGTCCTGACCGGCTGGCTGCCGCTGAGCAGCAACTGGCTCCGGCTTGCGATAGCCGGGGTCGCCGGGCTGAAGCTGAGCGCTGACCGGTTCGGCGAAGGCGAGGTTGGTCGGGGCCTTCGGCACATTGCGCAGCCGCTCGACGATGTGAATGAGATCCACGTCGTCGCTGCCGCCGGATTTCTCGCCTTCTTCCGGCTTTGCCGTTCCGGGAATAAGGTTTGCGGCGAGGCGCTCGAATTTCAGGCGCATCGTCGTTGCCACGCCTTCGCCGAAGGCGATCGCCTCGCGCTGGCCCATGGACGAAAGGAAGGCGAGGCTGGACGCGGAGGAATCCGCGATTGCCGAGCGGATGATTGCCTGGTCGTGCTCGTTGGCCAAACGCATGGCGAAGAAGGTCGAACACTGCGACAGGATCGTCGGATCGAGTTCACCAGGGCGCTGCGTGATGACGCCGAGATAGCAGCCGTACTTGCGGCCTTCTTTGGCGATACGCGAAAGCGCATGCCTCGTGGGCGCGAAGCCGAGACGCGGATCGGCCGGCATGTAGCGGTGCGCTTCCTCGCACATGACCAGAAGCTTCAGCTTGCCCTCGCTCCACAGGGCAAGATCGAAAGCCAGGCGTGCCAGGACCGAACAGACGGAATTCACCACTTCCGAGGGCATTCCGGCCATCTCGAAGCAGGTCACGCGCCGGCCGTCATGCGGGACACGGAAGATGTTGCCGATGGTCTCGTGGATCGTGTCCTCGATCAGCCGCGAATTGAACATGAACTTGTAGCGCGGGTCGGCGACAGCGGATTCAATGCGCGTCCTGAGCGACTTCAAAGTCGGGCGGTCGTTCTTGCTTTCAAGCAGGCCCATACGCTCGTCTATCTGCTTGATGAGATCTGCCATGCGGTAGGGCACCGGCGTGTCGGCCGTCAACGCGTCGCTTCCGCGGCGAACGAATGCGCCCGACCCCGGGTTGCGATAGAGATTTTTCGCGATCGGTATCAGGTCGCGCAGCACGTCCACTTCCTCCGGCTCGGACTCGCGGCCGCGGAACAGCACCTCGGTCAGTTCCTCCAGCCGGAACATCCAGAAGGGAAGGTCGAGCGAATTGGCATCGACGCGTACGCAATGTTCGGGCAGGGATGCCGCGAACTCGTTGTGCGGGTCGAGGATAAGAATACGAAGGTCAGGGCGGGCCTCGATGGCCTTGCGCATCAGAAGCGAAACGGCGGTGGACTTGCCGACGCCGGTGGTGCCGACGATCGCGAAGTGCCTCGCCAGCGTGTCGTCGATGGCGATGCGCGCCTCGATTGACTCATCCTGCGACAACTGGCCGATCATGACGGAACGGCGTCCCGCGAGGTCGTAGACGGCCTGCAGGTCGCCGGTGCGGATGCGATGTGCGACCGCGCCGATATGCGGGTAGATTGTGATGCCGCGGTCGAAGATCGGCGGCTGCGGCGCCTCGCGGTCGCGAACCTCGCCGACCAGTTCGACACTGACCTGGATGGCGTTCCGTTCGCCGGGACGCCACGAAAGGTCGCCCTTGTTGATCGCGTAGACAAGGCCCACAGTGCGTGCGATGCCGAGATTGATGGAGATCATCCGGCCGACAGTCCACTGTTCCGTTACCGTCCCGTCTTCCTCATCCGCATAGGCGGTGATCGTGGCGCGCGCGCCATCGCAATGCACGACATGACCGAGGATGCGCTTGTCGTTTTGCTGATCGTCGCGGCGCTCCTGCGACGTGGTCTCTCCACGGGAGATGTCCTGTGCATACATACCGCGATGTCCCCTAAGCCTATGTTCCAGAACCTAACAAATGGCGGTTAAAGCCACGTGTGGCGGGATGGTTGAGGAGAGGTTTACGCGCACGGTAAAATTGCATGTTGTCTGCGTGTCGCTCGCGGAGCTTTCATTTCAAAACACCTAAAAAACCCGATTGACTCGCGGCGGTTTCCATACTTATTGTCCGCGCCCATGAACACGGCACTCATTCTCGTAGTAGGATTGCGCATGGGCAGGGCGGTATAACCGCCGGGCGACAGCACCCCATGCGCAAAGACGAAGGCTCCCTCGGGGGCCTTTTTTGTTATTCGGACCAAGACAAAACAGAATACCGATCAGAAAAACGGAAGCAGGACGATGACCAACGGACAGAGCGAACAGCGCGAGGCGCCAAATCTCGAAATGACCGGCGCCGAGATGGTTGTCCAGGCGCTCAAGGACAACGGCGTCCTGCATCTTTTCGGCTATCCAGGCGGCGCGGTCCTGCCGATTTATGACGAATTGTTCCAGCAAGATGCAATCCAGCACATCCTTGTCCGCCACGAACAGGGTGCGGGCCATGCAGCCGAGGGTTATGCCCGCTCGACCGGCAAGCCGGGCGTCGTGCTCGTCACGTCAGGTCCTGGCGCGACCAACGTCGTCACTGCGTTGCAGGACGCCCTCATGGATTCCATCCCCCTCGTCTGCCTCACCGGGCAGGTGCCGACCGCGCTCATCGGTTCGGACGCGTTCCAGGAATGCGACACGGTCGGCATCACGCGCCCCTGCACCAAGCACAACTGGCTGGTGAAGGATGTCAACGACCTCGCGGCGACGATTCACGAGGCGTTTCACGTCGCCACGACAGGTCGTCCCGGCCCGGTCGTCGTGGACATTCCGAAGGATGTGCAGTTTGCCAAGGGCACCTACACGCCGCCGCAGACCGCGCCCCGCACCTCTTACCACCCCAAGCTCCAAGGCGACCTGGGGAAGATAAAGGCGGCTGTCGAACTGATGGCCGGCGCAAAGAAGCCGATCATCTATTCCGGCGGCGGCGTCATCAATTCCGGTCCGCAGGCAAGCCAGTTGCTGCGTGAACTTGTCGACCTCACCGGCTTCCCCATCACCTCGACCTTGATGGGGCTCGGGGCGTATCCGGCGAGCGGCAAGAACTGGCTCGGCATGCTCGGAATGCACGGCACCTACGAGGCCAACATGGCCATGCACGATTGCGACGTGATGGTCTGCATCGGCGCGCGCTTCGACGACCGGATCACCGGCCGGCTGAACGCGTTCGCGCCGAATTCCAAGAAGATCCACATCGATATCGACCCGTCCTCGATCAACAAGAACGTGCGCGCCGATATCGGCATCCTGGGCGATGTCGGCCGCGTGCTCGAGGATATGGTGCGGCTGTGGCGAGCTTCCGCCAAGACCGACAAGAGGACGCTGCACCCCTGGTGGGAGCAGATCGCGCGCTGGCGCGCCAGGGATTCGCTCGCCTACCGTATGAGCGACGACGTGATCATGCCGCAATACGCGATCCAACGGCTTTTCGAACTGACCAGAGGCCACGATACCTACATCACGACGGAGGTCGGCCAGCACCAGATGTGGGCGGCCCAGCATTTCCATTTCGACGAGCCCAACCGCTGGATGACGTCGGGCGGCCTCGGCACCATGGGTTACGGCCTGCCGGCGGCTCTTGGTGTCCAGATCGCGCATCCGGACTCGCTGGTTATCGACATAGCCGGCGATGCCTCCGTGCAGATGACCATGCAGGAGATGAGCTGCGCCGTTCAGTACGAAGCGCCGATCAAGATCTTCATCCTGAACAACCAGTATATGGGCATGGTAAGGCAATGGCAGCAATTGCTGCACGGCAACCGGCTGTCGCATTCCTACACCGAAGCGATGCCCGATTTCGTGCTGCTGGCGCAGGCCTATGGCGCACACGGCATTCGCTGCGAGAAGCCCGGCGACCTCGACGATGCGATCAAGGAGATGATCGACGTGAAGAAACCGGTGCTGTTTGACTGCCGTGTCGCGGCGCTTGCCAACTGTTTCCCGATGATCCCGTCCGGCAAGGCACACAATGAGATGCTGCTGCCCGACGAGGCCACCGACGAAGCCGTTGCGAACGCCATCGACGCCAAGGGCAGGGAGCTGGTGTAGGGACGAAAGCCCTTGCACAGCAACCCGTTAGAGCCAGTTTCCGAGACAGAGATTCAAAAATGAACGCCCAGCTACAACCTACCGGTTCCGCCTATTTCATCGCTAAGGAGACCGAGAAGCCGGAGACGCACACGCTATCTGTGCTCGTCGACAACGAACCGGGCGTCCTTGCCCGCGTCATCGGTCTTTTCTCCGGGCGCGGCTACAATATCGAGAGCCTGACCGTCTCGGAAACCGAGCACGAAAAGCGACTATCGAGGATAACCATCGTGACGCGGGGCACACCGCATGTGCTTGAGCAGATCAAGCATCAGCTCGAGCGCATCGTGCCGGTGCATGGCGTCGTCGACCTGACGGTTCGGGCAAAGGAACTTGGGCAGGAACGGCCGCTGGAACGCGAGCTTGCTCTGGTCAAGGTCGCCGGCAAGGGCGACGAGCGGGTCGAGGCGCTGCGTCTTGCCGACGCTTTCCGCGCCAGCGTGATCGATGCCAACACCGAGCATTTCATCTTCGAGATCACCGGCAAGGGCTCGAAGGTCGACCAGTTCATCGCCATCATGAGGCCACTTGGCCTTGTGGAAATCTGCCGGACCGGCGTGGCCGCCATGAACCGCGGCCCACAGGGGATGTGATCTCGATTTCCTGTAGGCGTCAGAAGCCGACGTCTTCGTTCACGTAGAAGGTGTTCAGCAGTGACTCGCGCGGATGGTCGATCGGTGTGGTGATCTTCGAGCGGCCATGCCAACTCATCTTCATCAGTGAATGATAGGCCTTCAGGACAACGAAGGCGTAGCCGACATTCGGCAGGAAGGGCAGGGTCTTGACTGGCTCCAGCCCGTAGGAGCCGACATGCAGCAAGCCCTTTAGCGACGCCTGGTAGAGCGTTGTGCCGAGATCCTTCTGGCTCCCGTCCGGCGGGCAGTAGAGCTGCATCGTGAGCACCTTCTTGCGGGCGTCGGGATGCGGCTTAATCTCGTAGCCGTCCTTGTCGTTGTAGAGGACCGGCTTGGCGACGAGCTTCAACTTTTCGGGGGCGCCCACCTTGTCGCCCTTGGCGCGGATCACGAGCCCCTCATGCAGTTGCCGGCGGATGGCGTCTTCGACTTCGCGGGATGTCAGCATCTCCGAGACGCCCGCCCACATCGCACGGATATCGGGATCGATCTTATCGACATTCTCGCCGTAGAGGCGCAGGCCGCTACGCGTTGCCGTTATGGGCGCGTAGCCCCTGGACGGGATGGAACCGAGCAGTTCGGTGTAAAAGTCATTCGGGAAGAAGTCGCGGAAGAAGATGTGGGGAAACGGCAGCGAGAACTGATCGGCCGCGTCAATGCTTCGGACAGCGCTTGCGATCAGTTCGCGTGTGAGGCTGCTCTCTTCGGCTTTGGCCGCGATGGACATGCGGTTCCCTTGTCCTTGCCCGGATGGCCGGGATTCTTGGTCAAGCCAGCCGCAAAACACAACTCTTTTATTCAAGTTTAGTGGCTCTGGCCCGATAGTCTTAGCTTGCTGCTGTACAGGCAAACTCGTAATTTCCGGGGATGTCTCACGATCATGATCACGACCATGACAATGAACTGGACCCGATGGCCGCGCGGGTACGGGCGCTGGAAACCATCCTGACGCAAAAAGGACTGATCGATCCAGCCGCCGTCGATGCCATTGTCGATGCCTACGAGACGAAGGTGGGGCCTAGGAACGGTGCGAGGGTTGTGGCACGGGCCTGGGCGGATCCTGAATTTGCAGAATGGCTCAGGAGGGACGCGACAGCCGCTATCGCCTCGCTTGGCTTTACCGGTCGGCAGGGCGAGCACATGCAGGCCACATTCAACACCGACGAGACGCACAACCTCGTCGTCTGCACGCTGTGCTCCTGCTATCCGTGGAGCGTGCTCGGACTGCCGCCTGTGTGGTACAAGGCGCCGCCTTATCGCAGCCGCGCCGTCATCGACCCACGTGGAGTTTTGGCGGAGTTCGGCTTGAGCCTTCCGGCCGACACGAAAATCCGCGTTTGGGATTCGACCGCAGAACTGCGCTATCTCGTCGTTCCGCAAAGGCCTTCCGGGACGGAAGGCTGGAGCGAGGAAAAGCTTGCCAATCTGGTAACCCGCGATTCCATGATTGGAACGGGCCTCGCGCGGGAGCCCGACGAAGGATCGATAGCGGCATGAACGGCCCGCACGACCTCGGCGGCCAGATGGGACTCGGACCTGTTGCCCCGGAACAGGACGAGCCGATCTTCCATGCCGCGTGGGAGAAGCGTGCGCTCGGCCTGACGCTCTGTGCTGGTGCCATGGGAGCATGGAACATCGACGAGAGCCGCCACGCCCGGGAGAACCGCCATCCGGTCGACTACCTTTCGTCAAGTTACTACGAAATCTGGATCAAGGGACTGGAACGGCTGCTTACGCGTCACGGTTTCCTCAGCGAGCGCGACCTCGCGGAGGGCAGGGCGGTCGACGGCGCTTCGCAGCCCAAGCGCGTTCTGCAGGCAGCCGACGTGCCCGCCGTACTGGCGCTGGGTGGCCCATGTGACCGGCCGGTTGCAACGCCGCCCCGGTTCAGGGCAGGCGACAGGATCGTCACGCGCAACTTCAGTCCAACCGGACATACGCGGCTCCCGCGATACGCCCGCGACAAGCGGGGGGTGGTGGAGGCCGTGCGTGAGGGCTTCGTTTTTCCGGATACGAACGCCCGGGGCGCGGGCGAGAACCCTCAATGGGTATATACGGTGGTGTTCGACGGTTGCGAGATCTGGGGCGACGATGCTGATCCGACGCTGACGGTGTCAATCGATGCCTGGGAAAGCTATCTTGAACCGGCCTGACTCCGACGGTCCGTCAGACATGCCCAACGCTTTGGACGCTCCGGTTTTTGCGGAGCCGTGGCAGGCGCAGGCCTTTGCCCTGACTGTCGCACTGCATGAGCGCGGCCTGTTTTCATGGAGCGAATGGGCGGACGCTTTGTCGGCCGAGGTGAAAAAACCTGACGCGGCAACCGATGGCAGCGACTATTACGAGCGCTGGCTTGCTGCTCTGGAGGGGTTGCTTGCCTCAAAACATCTCGCGCTCAGGTCAGATGTCGATGCCGTCGCTGCCGCATGGGAGCGGGCTGCCCATGCGACCCCGCACGGAAAACCGATCCTGCTGGAAAACGATCCGTTGCACCGTAGCTGAGGCCATCCCTTAACCGTTGGTCCCGCCACCTCTCAGCCGTCCAATCTCCACCGCCACAAGCTCCTGCAGGTGCCACAGATTGCGGTCGTGGATGCCGAATTCCTCGAGCTTGACGATGGTGTTGTAGAGATAGGCGGCGTTGGAGCCGAGATGTCCGCAGGCGCGGGCGATCCGGCGTGCGGCCTCTTCGGGTTGCAATTTCAGGAACGGAAAGCCGGGCGTTGGGGCGGCCCAGAAGGCAAGCGCCCTGAGCCTGCCATTGTCAGTCTCGACGTGAAGCCAACGCGTGTTGTCGAGATCGCCCTGATATTCCGCTTCGCGATAGAGCATGCGGAAAAGCTGCTGTCGCCGATCCTTGTCGGGCATGCGCAACGCGACGCCGTGGCACGTTCCTCCCCGCTCGATCACCATCATCTGGCCGGGCTGGTCGGGCGAGCCACGCCAGCGCGGCAGTTCCATGGAAAAGGACCGATGCCATCCATGCGCGGTGGCGCGGATCGTCTCGACGGCCTCGAATTCCGGCTTCCAGATCAGAGAGCCATAGGCAAAAAGCCAGAGCTGTTCGCCGGCATCTTGGTCGAGTTCGGCGGCCTTGGCGGAGACTTCGGCGTCGGTCAGCTGCATATAGCGCGGATCGGGGCCTGGATCTGCAACGTCGCGTTCGCAAAGCGCGACCAGTCCGGCTGTGAGCGAAAGGGCGCGCCGCTTTGGCATGACCTGATTCCCGCCTGTCCAGGGCATGCTATCCGGGCTTTCGGGGGTGTAAAGCGCTTGACATGGCCTGAATACAAGTTCACTTTTTGTTCTTTCGATGAGCGATGCATGCAGGATTGTGTCCTTGCTCCGTCGGCCCGAATCTTGCCAGTCAGGCGCATGGAATTTTCTCCCCAGCAGGATGATGCCCTGAAGGCCGTGGCGCGGTGGCTGAAGGCAGGCCGGCCACAGATTTTTCGGCTGTTCGGCTATGCGGGGACAGGCAAAACCACGTTGGCCCGCTATTTTGCCGAGCATGTCGATGGTCAGGTGCAGTTCGCCGCCTTCACAGGAAAGGCCGCACAGGTCCTGCGTTCCAAGGGCGCCACTAACGCCCGCACAATCCACTCGTTGATCTATCGGCCGCGTGGAGAGGAGGCCGTCGAGGACGAGACGACAGGCAGGACATCGATGTCACCGACCTTTGCGCTCAACCGGCAGAGCCCGGTGGCGCGCGCGAAACTCATCGTCGTCGACGAATGCTCTATGGTGGATGAACAGCTTGGACGCGATCTGCTGTCGTTCGGGACGCCGATCCTCGTCCTGGGAGATCCGGCGCAGCTACCGCCGATATCGGGCGGCGGGTTTTTTACCGAGCATGAACCCGACGTGCTGCTCACCGAAATCCATCGTCAGGCGCGCGACAATCCGATCATCCGGCTGGCGCTCGATGTTCGCGAGGGGCGGGAGTTCATGCGCGGCGACTACGGTACGGCGCAGGTAATAGGACGCGAGGATGTCACACAGGATCTGGTCCTCAAGGCCGATCAGGTGCTGGTCGGCACCAACCGGACTCGCCGGCGCTACAATTCACGGCTGCGCGAGTTGAAGGGGTTTTCGGCGTCTTATCCCCAGGCCGGCGACAAGCTCGTCTGCCTTCGTAATGACCCCGCCAAGGGCCTGCTCAACGGCTCCCTGTGGAAGGTCATGACGTCATCACGGGAGACTGTGAAGCCGGGGATCAACCTGCTGGTGTCGCCCGAGGAAGACGATCCGGATCGCGGCGTTGCCAAGATCAAGTTGCTGAAGGCGGCGTTTGACGACCCCGACGGGGAAATCGCGTGGCAGCAGAAGAAGCGATATGACGATTTCGACTACGGCTACGCGCTGACAGTCCACAAGGCGCAGGGCTCGCAATGGAACGAACTTGTGCTTTTCGACGAAAGCTTTGCCTTCAAGGATACACGCCAGCGCTGGCTCTACACGGCGATTACCCGGGCCGCCGAACGGCTGACTGTTGTGCGCTGACCCCGCTGTCGGCAAAGGGAACGACCATTCGCTTCGACCATAGCCAGTACCATGCGGGTTTGGGGCCATTCGCAAGCTGGCGCAGGAGTCTGAGGATTTCGCGGCCGATCCTTTCGCGCAGGGGCGGCCTGCTTCGTTTCTTTTCGTCCTGCTGGCGCTTGCCACGGCTCGGCTGTGCGTCGCTTATGAGTATACTTTCGGGAACGTCGAATTCCGGCGAAGACTCCCACCGGAATATCGCCATGCCCGGAACCGTGCAGCGTATGCGCTTTACATCTCGAAACGGGCTTCGTGGGGAGTAAAGGATGTCGTCGACCGGCATCGCAAAGCGCTTCGGGGATGAGAGGATCCGGCGCGCATAATCCGCTGAGATGATGTAGGCTCCGGCGCCGGTCTGGTAACCGACGGGCATGTACAGGGATGTTCCGAGTGGTCCCGGTTCGGCCCATCTGCGCAGCCTCACACTGCAGAGTTGTGCCTCAAGCCTCAGCAACCCGACATCCGGCTTCTTCCAGTCGAAATCCGTCAGGAAAGCGGCGAGGCGTGACGAGAGCTTGTGATCGTCCTCGATTACCAGCACATGGTCGCGACCTTCGTCAAACATGTGCTTCCAGGCCCGGAAGTGGCTGACCGATATGGCGACTTCCACAGGCGACATCGTTTCGCCGATTGCGGCAAGGGACAGGGGCGCGATGTCGTTGCTGGTGAGGGTGTCGGGGGTTGTCGCAGGCAGCCGCTGTATATCGAGACCGAGAGCGACAAGTTGCTCTTCCATGAAGGCGCGCCGGTCGGTTCTCCTGTCGAGATTGATGTAAAACGCCAGCACTTTGCCCGCTCCTCCGTGCTGCAAAGCTGCTTATCCGAGTTAGGCGAGCCTTGTCACGAGACGGTTTCCGCTGCGTGAATTGCGCTAAGCGTGAAACGCGTCTATTGCAATGCAACAATTGCCAAAGACAGGCCGCTCGTGTAGAGCCGCGCCCGTTTTGCGGAGTAGCGTTTCATGACGCAGCAACCAGCCGGCGGCGAGGTCGATGCAGGAGGCCATGCCGACCATCCCCGCGGGACGGGCAGGACCGGCGTGCTCATGCTCGGTGCGCTTGGCGTTGTCTACGGTGATATTGGCACGAGCCCGATCTATGCGTTTCGCGAAGCGCTGCATGCCGCGTCCAGCGGCGAAGCGGTCAATCGTTCGGAGGTGTTGGGCGTCCTTTCATTGATAGTCTGGGCGTTGACGCTGATCGTCACCGTTAAATACGTGATATTTGTCCTGCGTGCCGATAACGGAGGTGAGGGCGGAACGTTGTCCCTTATGGCACTTGCGAGACGAGCCTACCCCCGCGCAAGCGGGGCTATTCTCGTCACCGGCATCTGCGGTGCAGCCCTATTTTTTGGCGATGCGATCATCACGCCGGCCATTTCGGTGCTCTCGGCGGTGGAGGGCCTGAAGGTCGTAACCCCAGCGTTTGATCCCTATGTGGTCCCGATCACATTGCTGATACTCGCGGCGCTTTTCGGCGTACAGCGGTTCGGCACCGGAAGCGTGGCGAGTGTGTTCGGTCCAATAACGCTCTTATGGTTTGTTTCTATCGGCGCGGCCGGGATCTCCCACATAGTGGATGATCTGAGCGTCTTTCTTGCGATCAATCCTTACTACGCGATCGCGTATCTCGTTGGGCAGCCGGAAGTCGCGTTCGTAACCATAGGTGCAGTTTTTCTTGCGGTCACAGGTGCTGAAGCGCTCTACGTGGACCTCGGTCATTTTGGCCGGCGCCCAATCGTGCTCGCGTGGGCCTGGATCGTATTTCCCTGCCTGTTGCTAAACTATTTTGGCCAAGGCGCTTTCATCCTGGCGCACGCCGGGACACCAGAGAATCCATTCTTCGAGATGCTGCCGGAATGGGGACTGCTGCCCATGGTCGGCCTTGCAACAGCAGCAACGGTGATCGCCAGCCAAGCCGTGATATCGGGTGCGTTTTCATTGACACGGCAGGCAGTACAACTTGGCCTGCTGCCGCGCTTTGTGGTTCAGCATACGTCTGAGATGCAATCCGGGCAGATTTACATGCCTCGGGTAAATTTCATGTTGGCAATTGGAGTGATGCTTCTCGTCGTTGGGTTCGGAGCTTCCAGCAACCTTGCTTCCGCTTACGGCATCTCAGTCACAGGCGAGATGCTGGTGACTACAATTCTCCTTTTCGTGGTGATGATCCACCAGTGGAAATGGAAACTGCCAGTGGCGGTTAGTCTGATAGCGCTCTTTGCGGTGATCGATACGGGCTTTTTTGCCGCCAACATTGTCAAGGTCGTAGAAGGTGGTTGGGTCTCTATCTTGGTTGCCGTAGGCATGTCCCTTGTCATGTGGACCTGGATTCGGGGCACTCGCCACCTGTTCGACAAAACGCGCAAGAACGAGATCCCGATCGATTTTCTCGCCGGCAACCTCGCCAAGAAGCCACCGAGCCTGGTGCCCGGTACCGCCGTCTTTCTCACGAGCGACCCGCTCAGTGCTCCGACTGCCCTGATGCACAGCCTCAAGCACTACAAGGTGCTCCATGAGCAGAACGTCATTCTTTCCGTCATTACGGCGCAGCAGCCGACCGTTCCCGAAAGCGAGCGCGCAACGCTGGAGCAAATCAACGACCTGTTCATGCGGGTGACGCTGAAATTCGGCTACATGGAACAGCCGAATGTTCCGAAGGCGATGGCGCTGTGCAGGAAGCAGGGCTGGAAGTTCGACATCATGACGACTTCCTTCTTCCTGTCGCGACGCTCGCTGAAGCCCGCGGCAAATTCGGGCATGCCTTTATGGCAGGACAAGCTTTATATCGGTCTGGCGCGCTCGGCGGCTGACGCCACGGAATATTTCCAGATTCCGACGGGCCGTGTGGTCGAGATCGGCACGCAGGTCGCCATCTGATTTCGGATCGGATTGGCGCGAACCTTCGTCCGTGCCAATCCATTTCCCGATCAGCCGAGGAACGCGGACTTGCTGGCCTCGAAGAACGCCTTGAGCGAGCGCGACTTGCGGCCCGAAAGCGTTTCGACGTCCTTGGTTACTTCGGAAAGGTCGCCGGCGCGCGTGGCAGTGTCGAAGGAGACGAAGGTCGGAATATAGGCTTCCGGTACGCCCGCGGCCTTCATGCCGCCCGCGAGTTGGTCATCGGTCAGGTTGACGACCTGGATGGGCTTGCCGAGGATTTCGCTCGCCAGCTTGGCAATCTCATCGTTCGTGAACGCCTCAGTGCCAGTCAGCGTGTAGGTCGTGCTGGCTGCGGGCGGGTTGGCAAGCGCGCCGGCGATCGCGGCCGCGATATCGTCGCGCGCGACGAACGCCGTGCGACCGTCGCCGGCCGAGGTGTACCACTGGCCGCTCTTCAGCGCCGACGGCAGGCTCATGAAGGCATTCTCCTGGTACCAGCTGTTGCGGAAGATCAGGTGGGGCAGGCCGGTCGCCTTTATGGCCTGTTCGGTACCGAAGTGGTCCGGCGCGAAGCTCACCTTTGAGGATTCGGCCTTGGGCAGCGACGTGTAGGCCAGTCGCTTGACGCCCGCCTTGGCAGCGGCCGCGACGGCAGCCTTGTGTTGGCGCAGGCGTGTTCCCGCTCCGTCCAGGGCATCGGTGGAGACAATGAGGACCGTCCCGGCCCCCGAGAACGCCTTTTCAAGGCCGGCACCGTCATCGAAATCTGCCTTGCGCACCGTAACACCCTTGGCGGCGAGGTCGGACAATTTGTCCGGGCTGCGCGACCCGGCGATGATGCGCGAGGGAGCGACGCCCTGATCCGCCAAAAGATGGTCGATGATGGCGCGGCCGAGATGGCCTGAGGCGCCGGTGACGAAAATGGTTTCGGTCATAGCAGTTGTCCTGTCGGTTACGGATCGGTATAAGCTCTCAAAAAGAGACCATCTCTAGATTAGTAATTGCCCAGCCGGCGTAAAGAGGGCAGTTTTCCGGCAGGTAGTTACGTAAAAGGTACCGCCTTCATGGACGCAAGAATCTCATCCGCCCGCCAGAAAATCGAGATTTACCGGGCCGATGTCGCGCAGGGCGGTCTGGCGAATTGTCCGATCCGCAACGTGGTGCAGAACATCTTTGACAAGTGGAGTTCGCTTCTGCTGATGGCGCTGGCGGAAAAGCCGTATCGATTCGGCGAATTGCGTCGCCTCGTGCCGGACATTTCGCAACGTATGCTGACGCAGACGCTGCGCGACCTGCAACGCGACGGCTACGTGAATCGCGAGGTCTTCCCAACGAAGCCGCCGAGCGTTGAATACAGCCTGACCGAAATGGGTCACCAGATGTACGACTCGCTTCAGCATGTACTGCATTGGGCCGAGAACAATCATGGTCGGGTGCGCGAAGCGCGCGCAAGTTTCGACGCAGGCTGACCATAGGCGTCACTCCCTGAAGCGTTATGCTTGCAATGGCATCACGCCCGGACGAATAGTTATCCATGCGCCACGTTCCCGTCGATCCGGCACCAAGACGTTATCCCGAAACAGTCACGTTGATGCGCCGGCTTTCCGGAGGGCGCTTGTCCGCGCCGGCGGCGCTAACCGTCGATCAGGTCGAAGAATGGCTGCTGGGCGAGGCGGTCGGATACTCCGATCTCATCGTGCTGTTCGAGGCGTTCGTCTGGAGGCTGGTGGCGACCGGACTCCCGCTCGACCGGGCCAGCCTGCATGTCGGAACGCTGCACCCGCAACTCCTGGGGTTCGCCTGGAACTGGAATATCGCGGATGGATTTTGCGACGAAATCAAGGTCGCGGAACAGTCGCTTGGGACAGAAGCCTACCTGCGCAGTCCGCTGGCAATCGTTCTGGAAAAGGGTGAGGTGGTCGATCTTCTCACGGACGATCCGGCCGCTGACGAGCGTTTTTCGCTGACGGCGGACCTGAAGGCGATAGGGATTACGCATTATCTGGCGCTTCCACTCGGCGGCGCGGGCTACCACAATGTGGCAACGGTCGCGACCAGGCAGGCAAGCGGCTTTTCCGACACCCAACGCGTGACGCTCGAGCGATTGCTGCGCCTTCTGGCTCTGCACGTCGAGCGGCATATCGCGATGCGGATCGCGGAAAACGTCCTGGAGACGTATCTGGGCAGACTCGCCGGCCAGCGCGTCCTCACCGGATCGATCAAGCGCGGTGCAGGCAGCCGCGTCGAGGCGATTATCTGGGTATCGGACCTGCGTGGGTTCACCGACCTGTCCGACCGCCTGAAGCCGGCCGAGATGCTGTCCGTGCTCAACGCCTATTTCGAGGAGATCGCAGGCGCGGTCATCGCCAACGGCGGAGAGGTGCTGAAATATATCGGCGACGGCCTGCTCGCGATCTTTCCCTTCGATGACGTGTATGCCGAACGAAATGCGGCCTCCGCTGCCACTGCGGCTGCCATCGCCGCGGAAGCGGCGCTCAATGAACTCAATCGGCAGCCGCCAGCACATCTGGCCGACACCGAAGGCTGGCGACCGCTTCGTTCCGGAGTTGCTCTCCATGCCGGCGATGTTTTCTTCGGCAATATCGGCGCGCCGGAAAGGCTCGATTTCACCGTCATCGGCGCGGCCGTCAACACGGCGAGCCGTGTGGAGGCGATGAGCAAGCAACTCGGCCACTCGATCCTCATGACCGCTGACGTTGCGCGGAACCAGGATCGCGCCGTCAAGTCGCTGGGCTCGTACGCATTGCGTGGCGTGAGCGAGCCTATGGAGATTTTCGGGCTGGAGAAAGAGCCGGGAGGCTGACGCTCCAGGCGATGGCGCGAGCTGAACAAGTTCTGTGACTGCTCTTGATCGGATTTAAGCGTCAGGTCTTTCTGTCCTCCCGGGGGTATATGACGGTTCGGAGTCGAGGCGGGGACGCATTGAAGAAACTGGATATCGCCATCGCCGGCGCGGGGCCGGCCGGGCTCGCTGCGGCGCTGTTCCTGCACAGGGCAGGGCATCGCGTTACGATTTTCGAGCGTTTCGACAAGCCGGCTTCGGTCGGGTCGGGCCTCATTCTCCAGCCGACCGGCCTGACCGTTCTTGGCGGCCTTGGCCTGCTCGACGAGATCATGATGCTGGGCAGCCGGATCGACCGCCTATACGGCGCGGATGCGCGCAGCGGCCGGACGGTGCTTGATGTCCGTTATGATGCCCAGCGCGGCGGCCGGTTCGGGGTGGCGGTACACAGGGCAGCACTTTTCGGTGTGCTTCATCGCGCAGCTATCGGAGAAAACATCGCGATCGAAACCGGCATCGATCTGGATGGGGTCGATGTTGGCAGCAATGCCGTTATTGCTGGCGGAGGAAGAAAAGTCGGCACGTTTGATCTGGTCGTCGACGCCAGTGGCTCCCGCTCCAAATTGCGCCGCTTTGCCTTCCATCCCGAGGAGCCAAAGCCGCTGCCCTATGGCGCATTCTGGGCGTCGCTCGATTGGCGCGGCGAAGGTTTCGAAGACAATGCGCTCGTGCAGCGCTATCAGCGCGCCAGCGTGATGATTGGCGTGCTGCCGATCGGCAGGCCGGAGGCATCAGCGGAGAAGATGGCGGCGTTTTTCTGGAGCCTGAAACCGGACGAGGCGGACCGGGTTAGCTCTGAGGGCCTCGACGCCTGGAAGGCGCGTGTCTGCGGCCTCTGGCCCGAATGCCGTGCCTATATCGATCAGATCGACAGCTTCGACCAACTTACGCTCGCGCGCTATGGCCATCACACGCTGAAGCTGCCGATTGGTCCGCGCCTTGCCATTATCGGCGACGCCGCCCATTCGACCAGTCCCCAACTGGGGCAGGGGGCGAACATGGCGCTGCTCGACGCCGCGGCGCTGGCCCATGTCCTTGCGCAGACCTCGAACATCGATGACGCCCTCGACGCCTATGCCCGCGCCCGCCGTTGGCATGTGCGGGTTTTTCAGGCGCTGTCGTCGATGTTCACGCCCTTCTACCAGTCGGATTCGGCGACGCTTCCGTTCCTCCGCGACCGACTGATCGCCATCGCCGCCCGCATACCGCCAGGGCCGCAGTTCCTGGCCTCGATGGTCGCCGGGACGGCCGTCGATCCGTTCGGGGCGGTGGGGTTGCGCGAAGCCGACTGGGTATAGTCTCGGCTGGTGGTACTTCTCGCGCTCCCGTCCCAGGATCGCCCGGGCGTTCAGCCCGGCGATCGGCCTTGAGACGTCTGTCGGTACGTCGCCCGTCAGTTGCAGGTCGAGATATCGGGCGCAGCAGACGCGCAGGAACGAGGTGAAGTTGCCGAGGTCGTGACCGGCGTCGATCGATTCATGGTGCAGCTTCGTAATGAGCTGCACGACGTTCATGGAATCGCGACGCGCTATCTCTTCCAGTTTCGCCCAGAAGAAATTCTCCAGCCTGACGCTCGTCACCATCCCGTCGATTCGCAGCGAGCGCGTGGTGGATTCCCACAGGCGCGTGTCGGCCTTGATGAAAAGTTCGCACATTGTCTCCTCCCGGGACGTTCGTGCTTCTGTCAGGCGGCCTTGTCGGTGACTGCCCCGCCTGCGGCCAATACCGCCATGAACTGCTTCAGCCAAGCAGGATGCGCGGGCCATGCAGGCGCGGTGACCAGATTGCCATCGGTGACCGCGCCGTCAATGGGGATATCGGCGTAGGTGCCGCCGGCAATTTCCACCTCGGGGCGGCAGGCTGGATATGCGGAGCAGGTCCGGCCCTTGAGCACCTTTGCAGCCGCCAGGAGTTGTGCGCCGTGGCAAATGGCAGCGACAGGCTTTCCGGCTTCGAAGAAGTGGCGGATCATGGCGATCACCTTGTCGTCGAGCCGCAGGTATTCGGGTGCGCGTCCACCGGGCACCACCAGCGCATCGTAGCTGGCGACGTCGATCGAGGCGAAGGTGGCGTTGAGCGCGAAATTGTGGCCGCGCTTTTCCGAATAGGTCTGCTGGCCCTCGAAATCGTGGATCGAGGTTGCGACTGTCTCTCCGGCCTTCTTGCCCGGGCAGACGGCGTCGACCTGATAGCCGCAGGCGAGCAGCGTCTGGAAAGGAACCATCGTCTCGTAGTCTTCGGTGTAGTCGCCCGTGATCATGAGAATTCTGGCGGTCATCACATTCCTCCTTCTGTGTCTGTCGCTTGAAGAAGGCTAACAGAGCCCTGCCACCAGCGGGTATTATCTGACTACTACGGCTCGATTTTCGATCTTTGGCACGCGAAAGGGCCATACCGGGTGCGACTTCCCGCATTGACGGGTGAGCACATTCCGGCTAGTCAGCCGAACCGTAACGTACGGTACGGTTATCAGATTGACCTCGACTGCCGAAAAAGAGACCCCGACGGAGCGCCAGAAGGCGGTGCTTGACGCCGTGCTCGACCTTCTGGTCGAGGGCGGTGACCAGCTTACCATGACTGCGGTGGCGCGGCGTGCGAGCTGTTCCAAGGAAACGCTCTACAAATGGTTCGGCGACCGCGAGGGATTGCTCGCGGCAACCGTCCGGTGGCAGGCGTCCAAGGTCCGCGCGGGCAACTACGACCGGCAGAAACTCGACGCCGAGGCCCTGCGTGACAGCCTCGAGGCCTTCGCTGCCAATTGGCTTAAGGTCATTTCCAGCCGGACGTCCGTCGCGCTCAACAGGGTGGCGGTCAGCCATGCCGCCTCGGGCAAGAGCAACCTCGGTGCGATCGTGCTGGCCAACGGCCGGTTCGCGATTGGCGAACGCCTGAAGCCGCTGCTCGAGGCGGGCAGGGCGGCCGGACTTCTCGTTTTCGAGGATGTGGAAGACACGTTCCGCACATTTTTCGGACTGGTGGGGCGCGACGTGCAGATCCGCCTGCTACTCGGCGATCCCCTCAAGCTCTCACCAGCGGCGATCGAGCAGGACGCCAGGAGGGCTGTCGAACAGTTCTTCGTTCTTTTCGGCGCGCCGTCGCGCGTCAAAATTCGTCAAACCTGAAATCAACAAGGAAGGAAACGTATCCATGCGTGTTTATTACGATCGCGACGCCGATCTCAATCTCATCAAGGGCAAGAAGGTCGCCATCATCGGCTACGGCTCCCAGGGACGCGCCCATGCGCTGAACCTCAAGGAATCCGGCGTCAAGGACATCGCAATCGGTCTGAAGCCCGGTTCGCCGACCGCCAAGAAGGTCGAGGCCGACGGCCTGAAGGTCATGACGGTGGCGGAAGTCGCCAAGTGGGCTGACCTGATGATGATGGCTGCTCCCGACGAATTGCAGGCCGACATCTACAAGAACGAAATCGCCGACAACATCCGCGACGGCGCCGCGATCGCTTTCGCACACGGCCTCAACGTGCATTTCGGCCTCATCGAGCCGAAGAAGACCGTCGACGTGCTGATGGTCGCGCCGAAGGGCCCGGGCCACACCGTGCGCGGTGAATACCAGAAGGGCGGTGGTGTGCCATGCCTCGTGGCCGTCCATCAGGATGCCTCCGGAAACGCGCTCGACCTCGGCCTGTCCTACGCCTGCGGCGTTGGTGGTGGCCGTTCGGGCATCATCGAGACGAACTTCAAGGAAGAGTGCGAAACCGACCTGTTCGGCGAGCAGGTGGTGCTTTGCGGCGGTCTGGTCGAGCTCATCCGCGCCGGTTTTGAGACGCTGGTTGAGGCCGGGTATGCGCCGGAGATGGCCTATTTCGAGTGCCTGCACGAGGTGAAGCTGATCGTCGACCTCATCTATGAGGGCGGCATCGCGAACATGAACTACTCGATCTCCAACACCGCCGAGTGGGGCGAGTATGTGTCTGGCCCGCGCATCATCACCGCCGAGACCAAGGCCGAGATGAAGCGCGTCCTCAACGACATCCAGACCGGCAAGTTCACCTCGGAGTGGATGCAGGAGTACCGCTCGGGCGCTTCCCGCTTCAAGGGCATCCGCCGCATGAACGACAGCCACCAGATCGAAGAGGTCGGCGAAAAGCTGCGCGGCATGATGCCGTGGATTGCCAAGAACAAGCTGGTCGACAAGGCGAAGAACTAAACGATTCACACCATTCTGTCTTTGCGTCCCCGGACCTCGCCCAGCAGGCGCAAGGACAGAAAAAGAATCGCCTCCCAAGGCATGGTCGGCGGAGAAATCCGCCGGCCTTCTTGTTGGCATCAGCCGTAGTACCAGGATGGCTTGGGCTCGGTGCCGTGAAAGCTGACACCGCAGCGATCGCGTTTGCGCCAGCGTAGCTCGGCGCGATAGCCAATGTTGTCGAGTGGCACGAACAGCAGAAATTCCCCGGGAACTCGCGCCTCGGCATGCACGACAAGTTCCGCTCCATGTTCGTGCATGTTGCGGATCGTGCATTGCACGACAGAGTCGTTTATGCCCGAAATGATCGCCGCCCTTTTCAGGACGCGGCGCCGGTGTTCCCTCGGCGGGGGAGCGTCGGTCGGTCCGGGCATACCGGTCCTCCGCTTCTTCTTGATTCATTCGGGTCCGAGTATCACGCCGTCTCCCGCACCCGTAAACGGGAAAATGCGTCGTGGGTTGCAAATTCCGCTGCAAAATCCGTGGGATGCGCGGCTTTCGTGCAGCTGGGGCAGGAAGGCTCAACCATAGCGCGATTGTTGCGGCCTGATTTTTGATCCCTAGCCAGAAGCGGTCGCAATACTTGTGTTCGCCGACAGTTGTGGGCAAAGGTCGAGCCCATGTCGCTGCGCATCGCCACCTTCAATGTCGAGAACCTGATGAACAGGTTCGACTATTCCGGCTATCGTAACCAGTTGCAGCAAGACCGGACGCTGGCACTCTTCGAGATCGCCAACGAGGCCGAGTACCGGGCGCTTGAGCAGGCGCGGACGATCGCGCACGCCGACGACACGCGCCAGCTGACCGCGCTCGCCATCGCGGCCACGCGGGCCGACATCCTGTGCCTTCAGGAGGTCGACAACATGGAGGCCTTGAAGGCATTCGAATACGGTTATCTATTCAAGATGGTCGGGCAGGGTTATCGCCAGAAGTACACGACGTCAGGCAACGACTCGCGCGGCATCGATGTCGCCGTTATGCTGCGTTCGGAAACGGCGCACGGCCAGCCGATAGAGTTCGTGCGCATGACCAGCCATGCGCATCTCACCTATGCCGACCTCGGACTGCATACGCCCGAACTCGCAGCGCTCGGCGAGGAGCCGCATGAGCGCATCTTCAGGCGGGACTGCCTGGAGATCGACGTTACCGTCGCTGGCCGCCCGCTGACCATCTATTCCGTGCACTTCAAATCAATGGGCAGCCCGCGCAACGGAATGGACGGACGCCAGGCCACCATGCCGATCCGCCACGCGGAGGCGCTGGCAGTACGTCATATCATCGAGGAACGCTTCGGCAAGGAACACGCCGGAAGCGAGCGGTGGATGATTTGCGGCGACCTCAACGACTATCGCGAAAGGGTAGTCATCGGCGGAGACACCTTCGGCGACTTCACCTTCGAGCCAACGGAGGAGACGGCATCGAGCGTCCATACGCTGGTTGCCGGCGGTTTCTGCGAAAACATCGTCGAACGCCGGCCAACCCTGGACCGCTGGACGTTGTATCACACGCGCGGGCCGCAGGAGCGCCATCTGTGCCAGCTCGACTACATCCTGTTGTCGCCGTCACTTGCCGCCCGCAACGCCACCGCCGTCCCCGATATCGTGCGCGGCGGCCAGCCCTGGCGCACGCCTTTTCCGCCGGGCCAGGACGTCGAGCGCTATCCCCGCACCGGCTGGGATCGTCCCAAGGCGTCCGATCATTGTCCGGTTGTGGTCACGCTGGATATAGCCTGAGGATCGCCGCGTTGAGCCATCCCCTGCCGCTCGATGTCATACTGCCGGTCGACCACATCGACGTGAGGCTCGATACGTCCCCGCATCCTTTCGTGCAGGGCCGGGAGAAGGCCATTGCCGAAAACTGGGCGCTGGAGGTACGGGAGAAGCCGGCGGTCTTCAACGGAACGGTCGTGCTGCTTTCCGAGTTCGGCTATGCCGACGGGCGTCTGTACGGCCGTTGCCATGCGGTCAGCTACTCGACCTTCCTTTACTGGCGAAAGGATCGTGTCGCCACCGTTGCCCACGCCTTCGCGCATCCGATGCTGGTGTCGAGCGACAATGCGCTGATCGCCATCCGCATGGCCGCACACACCGTCAATGCCGGCAAGGTCTATTTCGCGGCGGGTTCCTTCGAGCCGGAAGATTTTCCGGATGGCAAGGTCGATGCGCACGGCAACATGGTCCGCGAGGTGAGGGAAGAGACCGGTATCGATATCTCGGATGTGCGTCGCGAGGAGCGATACCATGCGCTCGCCACCGAGCGCGGCACCGTCATCTTCCGACGTTATTTCGTCGAAGAGGACGCGGAGAGCATCACCTCACGCATCCGCGATTTCGTCGCTGCGGAGAGCGAGCCGGAAATTGAGGGACCGGTGGTCATCCGCAACGCGCGCGACCTGGCGGAAGGGCTGATGGAGCATATGAAGCCCATGATCGACTGGCATTTTTCAGGGACGTAATAGCACCCTACTCATGCCGCAGGGCTTCGATTGGGTCCAGTCGGGCGCCCCGGAGCGCCGGGAAGAAGCCGAACACCATGCCGATCAGGGCGGAGAAGCCCACGGCAAGGAGGATGATCGATATGCTCGGCGCGAAGGGTATCGAGAGCAACGCCGTCGCAACGCCAGCGAGAGACAATCCGAGTGCTATTCCAATCAATCCTCCAAGCAGCGACAGGACAGTCGCCTCGACGAGGAACTGGATCAGGATGTGCCTTTCATGCGCGCCGATGGCCAGCCTGATGCCAATCTCGCGGGTGCGCTCGGTCACCGACACCAGCATGATGTTCATGATGCCGATGCCCCCGACCAGAAGGCTGACACCCGCCACCGCGCCAAGCATGCCCGTCATGGTCGTGGTGGCGCTCGCCATGGCGTCGGCGATCTGTGTCATGTCGCGGATCTCGAAATTATCGTCGGCGCCAGGCGCTATCCGGCGTGTCTCGCGCAGGATCGTCTCGATCTCGGCCTGCACGTCGGACGTCGCGACGCCATCGGCCGCCGCAACGAAGATCGAGCCGATGTCGCGGTTTCCGGCGATGCGACGCTGGAAACCCGAGAGCGGCATCATGACCACATTGTCCTGATCCTGGCCGAAGCCGGACGTACCCTTGGACTCGAGCACGCCAATCACCGTGCAGCTCGAGCGGTTCACACGGATGGACTGGCCAAGGGGGTCGCCGGATCCGAAGAACTGGCTCCGCACGGTCGCGCCGATCAGGCAGACATTCGTGCCGCCGCGAATCTCGGATTCAGTAAAGGCGCGACCCGACTCCACGTTCCAGTCCCGCGCGGTGAAATAGTCGTTCTCCGTGCCCGTAACCTGCGCCGAGATGTTCTGCGAGCCATAGACCACACGAACGGATTTCTGCGCCGAGGGAGCGACTGCCTTTGCAGTCGCCAGCCCCTTCTTCAGCGCCTCAACGTCCTTGGCCTCGAGTTGCTTGGGCGTGAATGAGGTCGAGCCGGAACGGTCCGGTCTTGCCGCCTGCACGACCAGCAGGTTGCTACCGAGCTTGGATATGTCGCTACGAACCTTTTCGGTCGTTCCCGAGCCGATGGTGATCATGGCGATCACTGCCGCGACGCCGATGACGATGCCGAGCAGCGTGAGGAACGAGCGCAGGGCGTTGCGCCATACGGAAAGGAGCGCGAGGCGAATGGTTTCCCACAACATCACGCCGTCTCCAGGCTGGTCGTGTCGGAGGCGACGCGCCCGTCGAGGAACCGCAGCGTGCGCCGGGCGTAGTCGGCGATGTCCTGTTCGTGCGTCACCATCACGATGGTAAGGCCGAGCTCTCCGTTCAGCCGCGTCAACAAATCCATGATTTCGTGGCTGCGGGCGGTATCGAGATTGCCTGTCGGCTCGTCCGCGACGAGCAACGTAGGGCGAGTCACGATGGCGCGGGCGATCGCCACGCGCTGCTGCTGGCCGCCTGATAGTTCAGCCGGCGTGTGCGTTTCTCTTCCCTTCAGCCCGACATCGGCAAGCGCGTTCATAGCGAGCTCTCGCCGTTCTCGCGACGCGACACCGCGATAGATCAGCGGGAGCTCGACATTCTCCACAGCTGTCGTACGCGGCAGGAGGTTGTAGCCCTGGAAGACGAAGCCGATGTAGCGATTCCTCAGCGTCGCGCGGCTGCCCCTGTCTAGCTTGCCGGCATCGACATCGAGGAAGCCGTATCGGCCGGACGTGGGTGTATCCAGGCAACCGACGATGTTCATCGCCGTCGACTTGCCCGAGCCCGAAGGTCCCATGATGGCGACGAACTCGCCCTGGCCAATGGAGACGTCGATGCCCGCCAAGGCGTGCACCTGCGCCTCGCCCTTGCCGTAGGTCTTCCAGACATTCTCGAAGGTGATCAGCGGCTGGCGCCGCATCGCGATGTTCATCATCGCCCCTGCGTGCTCGCGCTTCTGCTGCCGGTGATGACGTGGTCGCCTTTCGAAAGACCCGATACGATCTCGACAACTTCGCCGTCGCTGGAACCGGTCTTCACCTGAGCAGCTTGCGGTGCGCCGTCCTTCAGGACATAGACGGTGCGGGTGCTCGGGTCCGCATTACGCTGTTGCTGGCGCTGCCCGCGCGGGCCCATGCGCGGCATGAACATGTCACGCAGGCTGAAGCCTCGGCTTTCGGTCGTCGCGGGCGGGCTGTAGCGGAAGGCTGCGCCCGGCGCGGTCAGCACACCTTTTGCTTCGCGCGTCACCACCGAAACCGTAGCCGTCATCCCGGGCCGCAGCAGCAGTTCGCTGTTATCCACGTCCAGCCGCGCGTTGTATGTCACGACGCCTTCGGTCGTCACCGAAGCAAACGAGATGTCGCGGATGTCGGCGTCGAAAGTCCGTTCCGGAAAGGCATCAACGGTGAAGCGCGCGCTCTGTCCGGCCTTCACGCTGCCGATGTCAGCCTCGTCGATCGCGGCCTCAAGTTCCATGTTTTCCAGATTTGCCGCCAGCACGAAGAGGACGGGAGCCTGCATGGAGGAAGCGACGGTCTGGCCGGGATTGACCGAACGCGTCAGCACGATGCCGTCGATCGGCGCATAGATCTTGCTCTTCACGAGATCCGCTTCCTGCTGCTTCAGTGTGGCCTGGGCAATCGCCAGGTTGGCTTCCGCCATGGCGACGTTTGCTTCGGCGCGGTCGCGGGTCGCTGTAGCCGTATCCAGCACCTGCTGCGCGGCCATGCCTCGCTTCAGGAGCTGTTCGGCGCGCGTGAATGCCTGCTGACTTTCGGTAAGAGTCGTCTTGGATTCGAGAATCTTGGCTTCGGCCGACTTGACCGAGGCTCTGGCCCCGTCAATCTGAGCTTCGAGGCGGGTGGTGTCGAGTTCGGCCAGCACCTCGCCCTGTTTCACGCTCTGGTTCTCGTCAACCGACACCGAACGCACGACGCCCGACAGTTCGCTCGAAATATCGACCTGGATCAGCGGCTGCAGCGTGCCGGTAGCGGAGACCTGCACCGTGATATCGCCGGGCTCGACCGGGGCGGTGACATAGGTTGGCTGGCTGGATGATCCGCCGGCGAATTGCCAGTAGCCGGCGACGGCTGCGAGGATTGCAAGCGCACCCGCCGCAAGCGCATAGAGCGAGCCGCGACCGCGCTTCCGGCCCTTCGCGCTGGTCAGGCCGAGCGATTGGGAAGCCGACTGCGGCTTGTGTTCCTGCGGTTCAGGCGCACTTCTATTCTGCAGGCTGCCATTACGGTCGACGATCTGGTCCATTGCGCGCCCATGTCTTTTCGATATTGCTACGCGCCGACACACGTATTCCTACGCTGAACTTGTGCCCTCGGGCGGTGATTACAAGTTAAATTTCGCTCATGTTTGATTTTTGGCAGGTGGCAAGCCCATGAAATCGCGTCAATATTTTGTTTACGATGTCTTCGCGGACACTGCGCTTGCAGGCAATCCGCTCGCTGTCGTTATGGATGCGGAGGGACTGGACACCGGCCGCATGCAGGCCATCGCACGGGAGTTCAACCTGTCCGAGACAGTGTTTGTCCTGCCGCCGAAGAACCCGATCCACAAGGCGTCGATCCGCATTTTCATGCCGCGGGGAGAGCTACCTTTCGCCGGCCACCCAACGGTCGGCACGGCGGTCGCGCTGGCGGAACGCGTGAGCGATGATTGCGCTGCCGGCATTCTCGTGCTGGAGGAAAAGGTCGGTCCCGTGCGCTGTGTCGTCACGCGGGGCGAATGGCCGACGTTTGCCGAGTTCGACCTGCCGAAGCTTCCGACACGCATCGATGCCACGCTCGATGCTGCGGCGGTGGCTGCGGCGCTAGGGCTGGTGCCGCACGAGATTGGTTTCGAAAACCACAAGCTCGGCATATGGTCTGCCGGCGTGCCTTACGTAACTGTACCGGTCGCCGGACTCGACGAAGTGGGCAGGGCGGCGGTCGATGCCGCGATGTGGCTCGATATCGCGCCGCGAGTGAGTGGCTCCGTCCCCGCGCCCTATATATACTCCCGGGAGACCGTCGGGCATGATTGCGCTTTCCATGCGCGCATGTTCGCGCCATGGGACGGTATCGCGGAAGACCCTGCGACGGGCTCGGCTGCCGCCGCGTTTGCCGGCGCGGTCCACCATTTCGACCAGCCGACAGACGGGCAGCATCGTTACTGGATCGAGCAGGGGGTCGAGATGGGCCGGCCGTCCCGGATCAGGCTGGAGGTCGACGTGGCGTCGGGCCGGCTGACCCATGCGCGCATCGGCGGGCACGCGGTCAAGGTCGCCGAAGGTCTGCTCTACGCCTGATGGCTCGGGCGCAGGGCCGCGCCTCGTTATCGCCGCTTTGCCCATATTGCCCAGATGATCGCGCCGACCATTGCGCCCATCGGTGCGAAGTAGAACGCGGCACCTTTCACGAAGGCTGTATCCACTTGCGAAGAGTCGAGCATGTATGTTGCTGCGATGGCCAGCGCCATGGCCGTGGCCGCTCCGAATACTACGCCAAAAATCAGCCCCAGAATCAGTCGGTTGGACTTGGACATCGGTTTCCCCTCAACCTCATCCCAACCCGTGCTCAGGGATGATCGCCGCGGCTATTTCGTCGACCGCTCGGCCTGCGTCAACAGCTAAAGCTTCGAAAAAATGATCTTCGTCGTGGCTGGCACAGTCTGATGTCAGAAGCGGCAACGCGCTGCGATCGCGCCGAGCGGCCTAGGCAGCGATCTTCCTCTTGTTTGCCTGTTTTTCGACCTGATGCACGAGTGTCCTGAACTTCATCGCGGCAGGAGAAAGGCTCCGCGAACGTCGCCAGATGAAGCCGTAATTGAGCGTAAGCCAAGGCAACTCCAACGGCAGCGCTTCCAGGTTCAATTCTCCCTCGTATCGGTCAAGCAATACCCGGGGAAGTGCCGAAAGCGCATCGCTCTGACCGATGATGTGTTTAAGGCCGGAAACCGTCTCCACCCTCAATCGCGGTGATCCAAAACCGGTAACTGGATCCACCACACCGTACGGTTTGACTTCCTTGGGAAGGAGGGCCAGCGCGGCATCGGGTATATGCACGCCCGCCCAGGGAAACTCGAAGAGGTCCCCCATGGTCACGCGTTCCAGTCGCGTCAAGGGGTGCCCGGACCGGCATACAACGAGTAGCGGGCACTTTCGAACCAGCGATGTTTCCAGTTCCGGATACTTTAACGCCTCGGTTATGTCTGCCAACCCGAGATCGCAACGTGCATGGAGAACGTCGTCCAATACGGCTGGCCAATCCTTCACGCTGAAGTCGCAAAGGATGGATGGATGTGCACGCGATAGCATCCCCAACGCGTCTTGCCCTGAAATCTCCGCAGGATAGGCACCGACACTGAGAGACAGGCGTCCGCTGTCGATGCCTTTTGTCAGCTCTATCTCGCGGAGGAGTTCGGCGAAGCTGCCGAGTATAGCTTCGCCGCGTTCGAGAACGATGTCTCCGAAGACGGTGGGCGCGACCACTCCGCCTCGATCGAACAGGGGCACGCCGAGCGTTTTCTCGATGTGACGAAGCCCCTTTGTCAGCGCCGGCTGCGAAATGCCAAGTGCCTCGGCAGCCTTTCCAAAGTGCCGATGCGTCCCAAGAGCGACAATCAATTCAAGGTGCCGAACAGAGTTCACGATAGACCCGCACTATTAACTTATGACTATCGGTTATTGGACTTGGTAGTATCCATACACTACGGTTCTCCAAATCCACAATAGATCCGCTCGTGGACGCGTGCGGCCTTCCACTCGACTTCGTTGTCCGGGTGCGAAGACGCACGTTTTTTTACGAACTGCGGTGGGCCTAGCATCACAAACAGGAGTCTCTCATGACCACTCGACGCGAGTTCCTCGGAGCTCTTCCGATCGCAGGGGCCGCATTCGCGGTGGCGGGCGATTTTCTCGGAGAGGGCGGGACAGCACGGGCTCAAGAAGCTCCTCTGGCCGGCCATTTTCATCCGCAGGGCAAGGCGCCGTCGAAATTCACGAAGGAGATCCTGAAGCAATCACGCGCCGGTCTGCCGTTCGCGGATACGCGCGATTTCGACGAGCAGAAGCGTGGCCTGATCGCGTCGATGACCGAAATGACCATCCCGGCGGACGCCGGGCATGTCGCCTGGGACATGGAACGGTTTCTTTTCCTCGACCAGCAGGAGAAGTTTGACAGCATTCATCCCTCGCTGCACCGCATCTCCCGGCTCAACAACAACTACGGGCTGTACGAGGTGATTCCGGGAATTTATCAGGTCCGGGGTTTCGACCTATCCAACATCACCTTCGTCCGCGGCAAGACCGGCTGGATCGTGTTCGACCCGCTGGTTTCCTCGGAGCCGGTGCGGGCTGCATGGAAACTGTTCCAGGATCACAAGGGCGAAGGGCTGCCGGTATCAGCCGTGATCTATTCCCATACGCATGGCGATCACTGGGGCGGCGTACGCGGGCTTATCGACGAGGCCGACGTGCGTTCCGGCAAGGTCGAAGTCATCGCTCCAGTCGATTTCATGGACTTCACCGTCTCCGAGAACGTCTATGCCGGCAACGCCATGAACCGCAGGCTGTTCTATCAATACGGCCTGCTTCTCCCGGCGGGTCCGCACGGTTACGTCGGTCAGGGGTTGGGCCAGGGTGTGTCGGCCGGCGGCACCGGACTGATCGCGCCAACGCGCCTGGTTTCGGAGCCGATTGAGGAATTCGAGGTCGACGGCGTGCGCATGATCTTCCAGAACACGCCGAACACGGAAGCGCCGCGCGAGATGAACACTTATCTCCCGGACCTGAAGGCGCTGTGGATGGCAGAGAACATCAACGCGACGCTGCATAACATCTATACGCTGCGCGGCGCCCAGGTACGCGACCCGCTGGCCTGGTCGAAATATATCGCCGAGGCACTATACCGGTTCGGCATCGAGGCTGAGGTCATGTTCGCCTCGCACCATTGGCCACGATGGGGCAACGAGCGGGTGCAAGAGGTCATGCGCGGCCAGCGTGACATCTATGCCAACATGAACAACCAGGTGCTGCACCTTGCCAACCAGGGCGTGACGATCAATCAGATACACAACGTGTATGAGGTGCCGAAGGGGCTCCAGCAAAAATGGTACTGCCGTGGCTACCACGGTTCGCCGGAGCATAATGCGCGTGGTGTGGTCCAGCGTTATCTCGGTTTCTGGGACTGCAATCCGGCGACGCTGATCCAGCTGTCGCCGACAGACTCTGCCCCGCTCTACGTGGAGATGATGGGCGGTAGCGAAAAAATCCTTGCCCGGGGCCGCGAACTGCACGAAACGGGAGATTACCTGCTGGCCACCGAGATCCTGAACAAGCTGGTCCAGGCTGAACCCGACAACACTGAGGCCAAGCAATTGCTGGCCGACGTTTTCGAGCAGATCGGCTATCAGCAGGAAAATCCCGGTCTTCGCAACAGCTTCCTGGCCGGCGCCTATGAGCTGCGAACCGGCATCCCGCAGGGCGAGGCCGCCAGTTCATCGAGCCCTGACATCATCCGCGCGATGACCACGGAGCTTTTCCTGAACTTCCTCGGAATCAGGATGGACAGCCGCAAGGCTGAAGGGCTCCGCTTCACCATGAATCTCGTCACGCCCGACAACGGCGAAAAATTCATTGTCGAACTCGAAGATGCGACACTCACCAACATCAAAGGTTTCCAGGCTGCGAAGCCTGACCTGACCCTGACCATCAACCGGTCGGATCTGGAGCAGACCATGATGGGCGTGAAAACGCTCGAGGCACAACTCGCCGACGGAACGGCAAAGTTTGAAGGCGACGTTACCGTGCTGGCCAAGCTGGCTGCGACCATTGTCGACTTTGATCCGCGCTTCGAGATCATGCCGGGCACAAAGGCCACGGGCCAGCAGGTTGTGCACGCCGATCCCTATCAGGCAGTGCCGGGCAAGGCGGTTGCGGAATAGCTTCGGCAACACAAGGCGTCGGTGAGGGTAGCGTCGGCGTATCGATCTGATGTGCTGGCGTGGGCGACCCGAAGTTATGAAAGCTTCAGAAAGACAAGATCATGTCCATTGTTGCGAAGACCGCAGTTGTCATAGGGCTGATTTCGCTCACTTCGCCCGCCGTCTATGCAGCAGACCTCATAGACGGGCAAGCGCCGGTAGAAGCGGCTCCTGAACAGGATCGATGGGCATTCAGCATCGCCCCCTATCTTTGGGGGGCGGGATTGCAAGGTGATGTCGGCTTGTTTGGGCTACAGCCCGTCGATGTCGACATGAGCTTCGGGGATATATTTGATAATCTGCGCTTTGGCGGCATGGTCGTCGGCGAGGCGCACAATGGTACTTGGGGTATTCTTGCCGATATCGTCTACGTCAAGATTGAGCTGGACGAGACAGTGGAACGAACGGTGCAGAATGTCGGGCCTGTCGCGCTTGCTGGCAACGTCCAAACAAGCAGCTTCACCGGCACACTGATGGGCCAGTACCGCGTGGTCGCAGAACCGACAGCGACGGTAGATCTGATGGCCGGCGCCCGCATCTGGAGTGTCAACAACGACATATCGCTCAGCCTGTCCGCAGGTGGACCACCGCTTGCCGAATTCAGCGGCAGCGATGGCGCGACCTGGGTCGACCCGATGGTGGGTATCAGAGGGCGCGTTGATCTTAACCCGGCATGGTATCTGACCGGTTGGGGCATGGTCGGCGGTTTGGGCGCTGGCTCCGATGTAAGCTGGGATGTACTGGGCGCGGTCGGCTATCAATGGACCGAGCGAACCTCGATCGTCGGTGGATATCGTGCCCTGGGCGTCGACTACGAGAACGACGGCTTCCTCTACGACGTCGTTCAGTCCGGACCGGTCCTGGGGGCGGTCTTCCGATTCTGAACTCCATCCCATGACGATGTGCTGCTGCTTGTCAGCCTGCCAAGCCTCTGGTCTACCTCGCGCTCTGGGCAGGTTGAGGGGAGATTCTCTTGTCAGGCTTTCTAAACAGGCGGTCCCTGATTGTGGGGGGCGCTTCATCTCTGGCGCTGTTCGGACGCGCTGAGGCTTCGCAGAAGCGTTGGTATATCGGGAGAATCCCGGATCAGCCGTATGATATTCGTCTCGTCGACATGGGGCTTGTTCCCCCGCAGTTCCACCGGCATTCAGTGCCCTATTCGGGCAGGGAGCCTGTCGGAACCGTCCTCATCAACAAGGAAGAGCGCTTCCTGTACTATATCGAAGCGCCGGGTAGGGCGATCCGCTTTGGGATCGCGGTCGGTCGAGCGGGCCGGAAATTCAGCGGGGAGACCATCATCCAGCGAAGGGCAAGATGGCCGGCCTGGCATCCCACCGCCAATATGCGGAGCCGCAATCCGGAATTGCCTGCGCGAGTTCCCGGAGGCCCGCAGAATCCCCTCGGTGCCCGGGCGCTGTACCTCTATCGCAATGGCCGGGACACGCTCTATCGCATCCACGGCACCAACGAGCCGTGGTCGATCGGCAATGCCGCCTCGGCAGGTTGCATTCGCATGTTCAACGAGCACGTCTTCGAACTTTTCGGAACCGTCCGAAACGGCGCGCGCGTCATCGTTCTCTAGTCGTTTGGGACGAGATTTGACTGCCCTCGGGCCCGAAGGTCTCGTCTCAGGAGATTGTTCGCTAGCGGAATGGTGGGTGCGACAGGGATCGAACCTGTGACCCGCTGATTAAGAGTCAGCTGCTCTACCAACTGAGCTACGCACCCGTGCGTCCGGCGAACCGGAGGTCGCGGCGGATATAGCCACAGCTTCCCTGCCTGTCCAGCCCCTAAACAAGCTATCCGCGAAAACGCTTCAAAGCGTTGCGAAACGACGGCCAGCAAACAGGATGGCCCACTGCTGCCTGTCGGAAGTCCGCAATCCCGAATATCCGCGTAATGACCTCTGTTTCGGGACATTTAGGGGGCCAGGCAACCTGTCTGCTTGCCCGGATGTATGAAGACCTGTCTTGCGACAGTCATGGACTTGGATCATGTTGCACGCGCGCGACCGTTTCGATCAATGACTGTCGCGATCAAGCACTCCCAAGCATTCTTCTGGAAATCATCTGGCTGAAAGGATTTGACCGATGGGAACAGTCACAACCAGCGACGGTGTCGAAATCTTCTACAAGGACTGGGGACCGAAGGACGCCCAGCCGATCCATTTCCATCACGGCTGGCCGCTTTCCGCCGATGATTGGGACAACCAGATGCTCTTCTTTCTGCACAAGGGTTTTCGCGTGATCGCTCACGACCGTCGCGGTCATGGAAGATCCTCGCAGGGTGACAGCGGTCACGACATGGATCACTACGCGGCGGACGCCTCGGCGGTGGTCGAACACCTCGATCTCAGGAACTCCGTGCATATCGGCCATTCGACCGGAGGCGGGCAGGTGGCGCGCTACGTCGCCAAGTTCGGCGAACCGCAGGGGCGCGTCGCCAAGGCAGTGCTTATGAGTGCAGTGCCCCCTTTGATGCTGAAGACCGAGAAGAACCCCGGTGGCCTGCCGATCGAGGTGTTCGACGGTTTTCGCGCCGCGCTGGCGGCGAACCGTGCTCAGTTCTTCCTCGACGTGCCGTCGGGGCCGTTCTACGGATACAACCGTCCCGGTGCGAAGGCCGACCAGGGCGTCATCTACAACTGGTGGCGGCAGGGGATGATGGGCGGAGCGAAAGCCCACTACGACGGCATCAAGGCGTTCTCGGAAACGGACCAGACGGAAGATCTCAAGGCGATTTCCGTGCCGACGCTCGTCATGCACGGCGACGACGACCAGATTGTGCCTTATGCCGATTCTGCGCCGCTCTCGGCGAAGCTGCTGAAGAACGGGATCCTGAAGACCTATCCCGGCTTCCCGCATGGCATGGCGACGACGCATGCCGACACGATCAACGCCGATCTTCTGGCCTTCATAAAGAGTTGACGCCAGGCAAGGACGCTCGCCTCCGCGTAGCTGGCCGGGCTTCCTTGCTGACTATTTATCGGAGACGCCGGCCTCGGCAAAACTCGCCATGCCGATGTGACAGGCCAGCGCTGAGCGCACGACATTGATCGCCAGCGCTGCGCCCGAACCCTCGCCAAGCCGCATGCCGAGATCGAGTAGCGGCCTCAGGTTCAGCGCTTCCAAGAGGCCGTGATGGCCGGCTTCTGCCGAGACATGCGCTGCGAGCGTGTGCGCCAGCCCGTTGGGATCGAGCCTCTGCAACGGCGCGGCTGCGGCGGTACAGACGAAACCGTCCAGCAATACGGGAACGTTCTTGTGCCGTGCGGCGAGCGTCGCGCCCATGATCGCGGCGAGTTCGCGGCCTCCCAGTGCGGCGGCGACCTTCAGCGGATCGCCGAGAGAAGCCTTGTGCAGGGCCAGGCCCTTCTCGATCGCGACCGCCTTGCGCTTCAGCCCGGCGTCATCGACGCCGGTACCTCGCCCGACCCATCGGGCTGGTTCTCCGCCGAACAGGGCTGCCGCCAAGGCTGCTGCGGTCGTCGTATTGCCGATACCCATCTCGCCGAAGCAGGCGAGGTCGGCGTCGTCCGCGACAGCCGCGTAGCCAGCCGAGACGGCGGCGAGGAATTCTGCTTCGTTCATCGCAGGTTCCTGCGTGAAGTCTCGCGTCGGGTGCTCGACCTCCAGCGGCACGACCGACAGTTCCGCGCCGGCCTGCCGCGAAAGCTGGTTGATCGCCGCGCCGCCGGCGGCGAAATTTGCCACCATCTGGTGCGTAACCTCGGCCGGGAAAGCAGACACGCCCTGCGCCGTGACACCGTGAGAGCCAGCGAAGACCACCACCTGCACCTTGTCGAGCTTTGGCATGGTGCGTCCCTGCCAGCGTGCCAGCCATGCAGCCAGTTCCTCGAGCCGGCCGAGGCTACCCTGCGGCTTGGTCAGCGTATCCTGGTGGGCAAGCGCAGCGGCCTGCGATCGTAGATCGCCTGTCGGCAGCGTCGTGCAGGCCGCGCGCAGTTCATCGAAGGATTTGAACGACATGGCGAAAAGAGCTCCGTGGTCGAGTCAAGGTTTTGAGAATTCGATTCAGGTGATGAGAGTGGCCGCCACGACCAGCACGGCGATTTCGCTGAGCTGCTGCAGCGCTCCCAGCGTGTCGCCGGTCTGGCCGCCGATCTGGCGCAGGCAGAGCGCACGAAATGCGAAGAAGACGAGGGCGAGGACGATCGCAGCGAGGGTCGCCGCAGTGAGACCGAGGCAAGCGACAAGAACCGCCGCGCCGATTGCAAGCGCAGTATAGGCGGTATTTGCCTCAACCTTGCCTGCGCCTGCTGCGAGGCCGTCCGTTCGTGCCGGAGGCATGATCTGCATGAAGGCTGGAATGAGCGCGCGGGAGACCGTGTGCGCGACGATCAGGCTCCAGAACGTCAGCGAGGGGCCGAACAGCGAAATCAGCGCGCTCCAGCGCAGCAGCATCGACATCATGAGCGCCGAAGCACCGTAAGCGCCGATGCGGCTGTCGCGCATGATCTCCAGCTTGCGTTCGCGGGTGGCTCCACCGCCAAAACCGTCGGCTACGTCCGAAAGCCCATCCTCGTGCAGGCAGCCGCTCGCCAGCATCGTGGCAGCAAGCGCAAGCGCGCCGGCTATCAGGAAGGAGACGCCGAGCCATACCATGACCACGTGCACCAGCCCGCCCGCCAGCCCCACGGCGAAACCCGCTACGGGGGCTGCCCAGATTGCCTCGCCGAGCGTGCGCGCGCCGAATTCGAGGCGCGGAAGCGGCAGCCGCGTAAAGAACACGAGGCACAGCGCGATATCGTCGACAATGCGTCTCGGGTTCATCCGTCCCTCGCGATCGCGTGGAAGAATGTCCCGCTGACCAAGCCGCGCCTGCCGCCCGAGACACCCAAGGCGTTGCCCTGACCGTCGGCAATCTCGGCCAGCGGCTCGTCGGAGCCGGGATCGATGACCCTGGAATAATGGAACTCGTGGCCGCGCACCGCGCTGCCCGAAGGGCCCAGCGCCGACGCGGCTTTCATGCGCGCCCGCCGGTAGCCGAGATTCATCTTGCGCTCGGCGTAGCTTGTCGCATGGGAAAGCAGGCCGAGCATCTCGTGCCGCTGGCCTTCCGCATCGACCAGACCTTCGCCCAGCGCCATGAAGCCACCGCACTCTCCGTGGACCGGCTTTCTCGCTGCGAATGCCTGCATGCCGGAACGAAAATTCTGCGCCGCAGCCAGTCTTCCTGCATGCAGTTCAGGATAGCCGCCGGGCAGCCAGCAGACGTCGCAGCTTTCGTCGGGTGCCTCGTCGGCGAGGGGAGAAAATGGGACGATCTCCGCGCCAGCCTTGCGCCAATGCCGCGCCACATGCGGATAGACGAAGCTGAACGCTTCGTCCTGCGCCAGCGCGATCCGCTGGCCCGGCGGGGGCAGCGCTGCCGAAGTGTCGCTGCCGATTGGTGCGAACGGCGCCATCAGATCGAGTACCCGATCGATGTCGATCGAGCGTTCCATGACATCGGCGAGACGGTCGATATGTGTTTCGATGTCGTCGTGCTCGCCGGCCTGCACCAGTCCCAGATGCCGTTCGGGCAGGCTGAGCGTAGGGTCGCGCATCACTGCGCCCACGACCGGTATGCCCAACGCCTCGATCGCTTCGCCGGCCAGCCGCCTGTGCCGTTCGCTGCCAAGCCGGTTGAGGATTACTCCCGCGATTTTGACGCCCGGATCGTAGCTGGCAAAACCCTTGGCTATGGCGGCAGCCGTCTGCGATTGGCCCGACACGTCGAGCACCACCAAAACCGGCAGTCCGAAGAGCTGGGCGAGATCGGCCGCTGAGCCCGAGCGTCCCGGTTCGGCGGGAATGCCGTCAAACAGGCCCATGGCGCTTTCGACGATGACGGCCTCAGAATCACCGGCTGCTTCCCCCGCAAGTGCCGACAGCAGTCCCGGCGGCATCGCCCAACTGTCGAGGTTGACGCCGTCCTTGCCCGTCGCGGCGGCGTGGAAACCGGGATCGATATAGTCCGGGCCGGATTTCGCGCCGCGAACAGCGATACCGCGCCTTGCCAGTGCGCGCAGCAGGCCGATCGTCACCGAGGTCTTGCCCGAGCCCGAACGGGGTGCGCCGATGATGACTGCCTTCGCCGTCATGCGCCGCTTCTCAACCTGTCGCGCAGGCTCACGATATGCCCGATCACGATCAGGGCGGGGGACACAATGTGCTCTCGGAAGGCTGCTTCCGCCAGCGTGCCCAGCGTGGCGGTCACGACGCGCTCCTCCGGCAGTGTCGCGCTCTCTACGAAGGCGGCGGGTGTATCGGCCTTGAGGCCGCCCTGCATCAGAGCAGCCACGGTATCGGCCATGTGGGTCAGGCCCATGTAGATGACGATCGGCTGGCCTGTTCTGGCAAGTGCCGCCCAGTCTGGGCGGTCGTCGCTCTGGGCGGCGAAGCCGGTCGCGAGGATCACCGCGCCGTTGATGCCGCGCATGGTCGCAGGAATGCCCGCAGAGGCAAGGCCGCCGAAAGCGGACGTGACGCCGGACAGCACGCGGTAAGGGATACCTTCCGCCGCCAGCGCCAGCGCCTCCTCGCCGCCGCGCGCGAAGACCAGCGGGTGGCCGCCCTTCAGCCGCACCACCTTGCGGCCTTCCTTGGCAAGCCGCACCAGAAGCGCGTTGATCTCGCCCTGCGGGATCGACAGCCTGCCACCGCGCTTGCCGACGAAGAACTTTTCGGCCTGCGTCGCGACCGCCACGACCTTCCCCGCAACCAGCGCGTCATGCACCAGCGCGTCGGCCTGCGCGAGCGCCGACAGCACGTCGAGCGTCAGCAGGCCGGGATCGCCCGGACCAGCACCGGCAAGCCAGACGTGGCCCGGCTGCAATTCCGGTTCGTCATGGGCTAGGCGCGCGATCGCCTGTTCGAGGAAAGCCTTGCTCATGCGTTTCCCCCATGACGCGCCACGTCGCGCGCCCTATAGATCACGCCATGGTCGAGGAAAACCTGCCCTCCGGAACGCCGCTGAAGCGCGGCTGGACAACCGGCGCCTGCGCCGCTGCCGCTGCCAAGGCCGCTGCCACTGCGCTTGTTTCGGGCGACTTTCCCGATCCGGTGGAGATCGCGCTGCCTTCCGGCCGCCGCGTCGCCTTCGCGCTGGCGAGTCACGATCTGTCCGAAGGCACCGCCACCGCCGCAATCGTCAAGGACGCCGGCGACGATCCTGACGTCACCCACGGCGCGCTGGTGACCGCCACGGTGCGCCGGGGCGCTGCCGGCTCCGGCATTACCTATGCGCGGGGTGAGGGGGTGGGTCTCGTGACGCGACCGGGCCTGCCGATCCCGCCCGGCGAACCGGCCATCAATCCCGTTCCGCGCAAGATGATCGCTGCGTCCGTTCAGGAAGCAGCGGGCGAGAGCGCCGACATCGAGGTCGAAATTTCCGTGCCGGGTGGCGAAGAGATGGCGACGCGCACGCTCAACGCGCGCCTCGGCATCCTCGGCGGCATCTCCATCCTCGGCACGACCGGTGTCGTCATTCCCTATTCCTGCTCGTCCTGGATCCATTCCATCCATCGCGGCATCGATGTCGCGCGCGCCATGGGCTTTTCCCATGTCTCCGGCGCGACCGGGAATGCCTCCGAGGTCGCGGCCCAGAAAATGTACCGCCTGCATGAGGTCCAGCTCATCGACATGGGCGACTTCGTCGGGGGCATGCTGAAATATGTCCGGGATCATCCCGTGCCGCGCGTCACGGTAGCCGGCGGCGTCGCCAAGATGACCAAGCTCGCGCAGGGCATGCTCGACGTTCATTCCGCGCGGGGCATGGCCGACCTCGATGCACTGGCTGTCGTCGCAGAAACGTCCGGTGCATCCGACGAGCTCGCGGCGCGGATGAGGGCGGCCAACACGGTCGCCGAGGCGTTTTCGCTTGCTGTCGGCGAAGGAATTCCGCTTGGCGGTGCCATCGCGTCCCTGGCGTGGAGCACCGCCGCTACGGTGCTCAAGGGCACCGGCATCGAACTCGAGCTTCTTGTCTTCAACCGCGACGGCGACCTGATGGGCAAGAAGGACTTTGCGGCGACCTGAGCGCATCAAAGTCCCTCCCGGCCGCGGAACCGCCGCTGGTAGTAGGCGTCGTACAGCGAACTTTCGCGAAAGCCTTCAGCCGCCAGCCCGCGTCCCACGAAGACGATGGCGCTGCGCTCGATCGGATCGGCGGCAAGCTTCGCCTCGATGTCGGCCAGCGTCCCGCGCACGACGCGCTCCTCCGGCCATGAAGCCCGGAACACGACTGCGACAGGGCAGTCCGCGCCATAGAGCGGCGTGAGGTCGGCCACGATCTCGCCGATCGCATGGATCGCGAGATGGATCGCCAACGTAGCGCCGGTCTTGCCGAAGCCTGCCAGCGTCTCACCGGGCGGCATTTTTGACGCGCGGCCCGAAACGCGGGTCAGCACCAAAGACTGTGTGACTTCCGGAATAGTGAGTTCACGTCCAAGAGCAGCAGCCGCCGCCGCGAAGGAGGGGACGCCTGGGGTCAGCGTGTAGGGAATGCCGAGCGCTTCCAGCCGCCTGATCTGCTCGGCAACGGCGCTCCAGACGGAGAGGTCGCCCGAATGGAGCCGTGCGACGTCCTGGCCGGCTGCATGCGCGGCGGCATATTCGGCCTCGATTTCGTCGAGCGACATTGGGGCCGTGTCGACAATTCGCGCGTCTGGCGGGCAGTATTGCAGCAGTTCCGCCGACATGATTGACCCGGCGTAGAGGCACACGGGACAGGCAGCGATCAGGTCGCGTCCGCGCACCGTGATGAGGTCCGCAGCGCCCGGACCTGCGCCGATGAAGTGCACGGTCACGGCTCAGCTCCGAAGGCGATTGCGCAGGTGACGGAGCCGACAATTATCCGCGGGCCGGCCAACCTTGCGCCTTGTCCGGCGGCTGCAAGCGCTGCGGCCTCGGAGACTGAAGGCGTGTTCGCCGTCGCCATGGAAGCTGCGGACTTGGTGAGAGTCGCCGCCGACACATCTTCCAAGGCCTTCTGGTCGATCAGGATCAGCGGAAGGTTCATCATGCCGCTCGCGGCGATAATGCCTGGTTCGTTCCCCTTCAGGCTCGCCGTTGCCAGCATAGCCAGCCCACTTCGATGCAGCGCGTGATCAGCCAATGCAAGATCCACCGCAACGACAACTTCCGCCGCGCTCACGCCCTTGCGACTGCCGATGCCCGCAACGATCATGGTTTTACCCACGACCACTGGGTCACCGGCATAGCGGGACGCCAGCCGCTCATCGAGCCGATAGCGGTTTCGCGCGAGATCGCGATGCGGACAAGGTCGCCGCCGAGCTCGGCGTGTTTCGCCAGCAGAAGGCCTTCCATTTCCAGCGTCACCGCATTGGCCACCAGCCGACCGCCTGCGGGCAGGGCGGATATTGCCGCATCCATCACGCCACCGTCTGTGCCGCCGCCGCCGATGAAGATCACGTCGGGTGTAGGCAGTCCAATCAGCGCGGCGGGTGCTGCTCCCTCAACGACCGTCAGGCCCGGCACGCCGAATGCGGTCGCGTTGCGCCGGATGCGCGCGGCCCGTTCGGCGTTTTCCTCGATCGCCACGGCGCGCATGGCGGGGTCGGCCAGCATCCACTCGATGGAGATCGAGCCGGAGCCGGCGCCGATGTCCCACAGCAATTCGCCGCGCCGGGGCGCAAGGGCAGCTAGCGTCATGGCGCGAATCTCGCTCTTGGTGATCTGCCCGTCATGCTCGAACAAATCATCGGGCCGTCCGGCCGTCAGCGGCAGGATGCGTGCCTCGCGATCCGATTCAAGTTCGAGCGCCAGAACGTTGAGCGGGTTGATGTTTTCGAGAACGAATTCGCTCGCGGACGTTGTCCGGATACGCTCGTCTGGCCCGCCCAGCGCTTCCAGCACGGTCAGCCTCGATCGGCCGAAGCCAAGCTGGGCCAGCAGCGCCGCTACCGCCCCGGGTCCGTCGCCGTCCGACGTTAGCGCCAACACGCGCCGACCCGATTGGAGCAGCGGGCGGATGAGGTCGATGGCGTGTCCGTGCAGCGACACCGTCTCGATATCCTGCAGCGCCCAGCCGAGACGCGAGGCCGCCAGCGAGAAGGCGGATGGAGCAGTGATCACGATCATTTCACCAACCGGCACCTGCCGCGCAAGCGTGACGCCGACACCGTGCAGGAACGGATCACCTGATGCCAGGACGCAGACCCTTTGTCCGCGCAAGGCGATGACTTCGCGCATAGCGGTATCGAACGGGCTCGGCCAGGCGCGCGATTTACCTTTGATCAGGCTTGCCGCCAACGCCAAATGCCGTTTCCCGCCGAAGACGATCTCGGCTTCGGCGACTAGTCGCTTGGCCGCATCGCCAAGTCCACTGACGCCGTCCTCTCCAATGCCGACGACGGAGAGCCATTTTGAGGAGGCCCTCATACTGCACTCCTCGAGAAGCGCAGGTTCCTCGCCCACGCGAAGCGAGGGAGAGGTGGCGCGCGAAGCGCGACGGAGAGGGGGGGCGGCCTGACTAGCTGAAGGGTCCCCCTCTCCGTCTCGCCCCTGCGGGTCGATCCACCTCTCCCCCACTTCGCGGGGGCGAGGAACCAGCGCCAACCTTGGCGAACGCCTCTCCCCGTATTCACCGTAAGCAGGTAAGGGTGAGGGGTAATGCGTGACTCCGGCACCCCATGAAGAAAATCCTCGTCCTCGGTGGCACCGCCGACGCCCGCCAACTCGCCGGCAAGCTCGCGGCTGCGTACGACGTCACCCTGTCGCTCGCCGGTCGTACCGAAAATCCGGTGGCGCAGGGTGTGCCGGTTCGAACAGGCGGCTTCGGCGGCGCGGAGGGACTTGCCGCCTACCTTACCGAAAACCGTATCGATCTGCTGATCGACGCGACGCACCCCTATGCAGCCCGCATTTCCGCCAATGCGGCGAAGGCCGCTGCGCTCGCCCATGTTCCGGCCATCGCGCTGCGTCGTCCCGCCTGGGAGCGGCAGCCCGGCGATCGCTGGACGCTGGTCGACAGCGCCTCGGAGGCCGTCGGCCTGCTCGGTGCGAGCCCGCGCAGAGTTTTTCTGGCTTTGGGCCGGCAGGAGCTGCTTCCCTTTGAAGCTGCGCCGCAGCACGCCTACCTCATTCGCAGCGTCGATCCGGTCGAGCCGCCGCTTCACCTGCCGGACGCCACTTACATCCTCGCGCGCGGACCGTTTTCCGAAGCCGGCGACCGCGCGCTTCTTGAGACGCACGGCATCGACGCCATCGTATCCAAGAACAGCGGCGGGCAGGCGACCTACGGCAAGATCGCAGCGGCCCGTGCGCTCGGCATCGAGATATTCCTGATACGCCGGCCGGCGCTGCCCGACATGCCGGCCGGCATGGATGTCGACGAGACGATGCGGCTCGCAGATCAAGCCTTGGCTCCCTGAGCAGACAAAAAGCGAGGCGTGTAGACCAGCGCAGGCTGTACGCCGCGCTCGATGACGCGCGTCTCAGCGGAACCGATGATCACGCAGGTCGCCATATCGGCCTGTCCCGCGTCCGCCTCGCCGAGCGGCGTCACCACGATCTTCTCATCGGGCCGTCCGGCGGCGCGGCCGAAGATGATCGGCGTCGTCGTTGACAGGATCGCACGCAAAAGCTCGAGGGCTTTGCCGAGTTGCCATGGCCGCGCCTTGCTGATCGGGTTGTAGAGAGCGATGACGAAGCCCGCCGTGGCCGCTGCTACCAGTCGGTTCTCGATGGTTTCCCAAGGCTTGAGGTTGTCGGATAGCGAGATCGCGCAGAAGTCGTGGCCGAGCGGCGCGCCGATCCGGGCGGCAACCGCCAGCATCGCAGTCACGCCCGGCACAGTGGTCATCTCGATGTCGCGCCATTCGGCCGGGCCTGCTTCGATCGCCTCGCATACTGCCGCGGCCATCGCAAACACGCCGGGATCGCCACCCGAGACGACCGCCACGCGCTCTCCTTCGGCGGCCTTCTGTAGCGCGGCCTGTGCGCGCGAAATCTCCTCGCGGTTGTCGGATGCGACTTTTACCTGGTCGGGCCGCAACTCCAGCCGGTCGACATAGGGGAAATAGCCGTAGAACCACTTCGCAGCCGCCACCGCCGCGCTCGCCTCAGGTGTCACCTGATGCGCGCCGCCGGGCCCGAGGCCGATCACGGCGATATGGCCGCCCTTGCTCATGGCTTCTCGGCCCATCCAGGCACGAGCACGATCGAGAAATAGGGTGCGTCGTCGTTGGTCTTGTCGGCCAGCCGCTCGGAGCGCGTGTTCGCCATCGTGCCGCGCTCGACATAGATGGCCCGATCAAGCAGGCCGGTTGCGGTCAGCGCTGCTCGTATCTTGGGCAAGTTGCGGCCGACTTTCATGATCACCGCCGCGTGTGTATCGGCCAGCCGTCGCGTCAATTCGTATTCGGACAGCGTGCCCGGCAGCACGGTCAGGATGTCGTCGCCCTGGACGATGGGAACGCCCGTCTGAGACCAGCATCCCGACATCGCCGTCACGCCCGGGATCACCTCAGTCGGCCAGCGTCCGGCGAGCCGCACATGCAGGTGCATGTATGACCCGTAAAATAGCGGATCGCCCTCGGAGAGCACGGCGACCGTCTTGCCGTCTTCGAGATGCGTTTCGATCCGTTGGACGGAGGCCTCGTAGAAGTCGGAGATCGCTGTCCTGTAATCCTTCGAATCCTTGTGGATTTCGGTCGTAACAGGGTAAACCAGCGGCAGTTCGACCCAGGCTTCACGGAAATACGGCCCGACGATGCCGCGCGCGTTGCCGTTGCTGCCGCGCTTGGCGAAATAAGCGACGACGTCGGCCTCCTCCAGCGCGCGCACGGCCTTCAGCGTCATCAGTTCCGGATCGCCGGGGCCTGTGCCGACGCCGATCAGGCGGCCGGTTTTCGTCTGTGCGTTCACAGTCCGGGCCTCGCCAGAGCATTGACGGCGGCGGCGGTCATCGCACTGCCGCCCATGCGGCCGCGGACAATTGCCCAGGGGATGCCAAGTCTGCTTTCGGCCAGCGCTTCCTTGGATTCGGCGGCGCCGACGAAGCCCACGGGCATGCCGATGATCGCAGCCGGCCTCGGCGCGCCCTTTTCGAGCATCTCGAGCAGATAGAAGAGGGCGGTCGGCGCGTTCCCGATTGCGACCACCGCGCCATGCAGCCTATCTCGCCACAGTTCCAGCGCTGCCGCCGAGCGCGTGTTGCCGATCTTCTTCGCGAGTTCGGCGGTTTGCGGATCGCGCAGCGTACAGATTACCTCGTTCTTTGCGGGGAGCCGTGCCGCCGTCACGCCCCGCGAGACCATCTCCGCGTCGCAGAGAACAGGCGCGCCAGCCAGAAGGGCGGCGCGTGCGGATGCGACGAAATCCTCGGAGAAGACGAAGTGCTGGGCGGCTTCGACCAGCCCACAGGCGTGGATCATGCGCACCGCGACATCGGCTTCAGGCTCGGAAAAGCGCGACAGGTCGGCTTCCGCGCGAATGATCGCGAAGGACTTTTCGTAGATCGCGTTGCCGTCGTGGATGTAGTCGTAAGCTGTCATGTCCCGTGTTTTCCGAAGGCTTCCGCAAGTCCGGAAAGCCCAATCATGTGAATGGCATGCGCCGTCGTTTCACCCGGCAGCCGTTCTGCCGAAACCAACCGCGCGACGTTGGCGAAAGCGCGCCCTGCGGCGTCGCGATCCGCAAAGGCCGCCGCTTCATCGCGCGCCGTACCGTCCGCGACAAGCCCGATTTCGCGTTCGCCGCCTACCATCGTCAGGGTCGACGCTGCCGGATGCGCGCATCCCTTGGCGCAACCGGAAACATGCAGGTGCAAGGATCCGTCGAAGAAGCCTGCATGTTCCCTGGCGATTTCGGCTGCGATAGTTCGCGCCGGTAAATACCCGGAAGCGCAGTCCGGCGCGCCGGGGCAGGCGGAGATCGACTGTGTGGGATCGTCAGGCGAGGTGATGAAACCGAGCGCTTCCGCCGTCCTGCCCAGTTCCCGCGCTGCCCTCTTCGAGCCGCAGATCGCCACCAGTGTCCGCTTTGGCGCGGGGCGGACGTCCTCTACGCCAAGCGTCAGCGCCTTTTCGGCGAAGGCTTTCAATCGATCGGCGCTGATGTGGCCGAAGGGAAGGGCGACGCCGAGGGCGAGCTCTTGGTTGCGCAGAGCGGTCTCTCCAATCAGCGACCTGGCCGCCTCTCGCCGTCCTTCCGAACCATCGACCAACCCTGATAATGTCGCGTCGTTCAAGTCCCGGCCGCGAGCCTGCCTTCCCATCTCCGCAATCCGGGAAAGCAGCGCCAGCGCGATATTGCAAGTCGCTTGTTCGTCGTCAGTAATGCCAAGCGGTCGCGCTGATTGTTGATCGCCCGCGATTGCCACAATCCAACCGCCACCCGTGACCGCAGTCAGCCTGACATCTGCCGCAACCTCGTCCAGCGCTGTCCTTCCGCCTCCGTCCACCACCACAGAAACCTTCGGCCCGAGCAGGCTTTCCAGTCCGGCTGCGGCGATGCCGGCCCGGATCGCCTCAGCAAGCGGCGTCGGGTCCGAAATCTCCCCGGGATCGAGGCCCGCCATCACGCCGGTCTGCACCGGGATGCCCGTGCGCACGGGAATGCCGAGCTTGTTGACGACTGCGGCAAACTCGACCGCCGAATCCGCCGTCAGTCCGCGTATCTGCACGCTGCCGCGGGCAGTGACTTCGACAATGCCGTTGCCGTGTTCGTCTGCCGCCTCGCAGAGCCCGATCAGCGCCTCCGGCGACACGCCGCCATCCACCGGGTTCAGGCGAACCAGCAGTCCGTCGCCGGTCTTCATCGGCGCGGACAGCGCCGGGCAGGCACCGCGTCGCGCGAAGCCGCCGGCCAATGGCCGTTCCGACGCCTGGACCGTCATGCGGCCTCCTGTGCGCCGCGCGCCTCGGCGATAAGCGCTGCAAGGTCGTTGTCTATGGAATTGCGCAGCGGGTTCCACAGGCCGCGCCGCCGCGCAGAGGCAAAACGCTCGGCGATGAAGGCGGCCGCCTTGGGATTTTCGCGGAGCATGAAGGCGCGCACGGCCTCGTTGCCGAGATAGGCGTCGTGCACCGCCTCGATCAGCGTGCCTGGGATGGCGTTGGTGGTTTCCGCGAAGCCGATCAACCGGTCGACGGTTTCGGCGAATTCGGAAGCGCCGCGTGGCCCGTGACGCATCTGGCCTTCGATGAAGCGCGCACTTGTCGCCCGGGCGCGAACGACACGCGCCACCGCCTGCGTCACCGAGCGCGGCTTGGGCTTCTTCGGGTCAGTGGTGTCGAGCATGATCACCTCGGCCTTGCCGCCGAGCAACGCGACCGCTGCCGAGAACCCGCCCACGAAGGCGACATCCGCCGAGCCTTCCAGGATGTCACGGCCCGGATCGTCGGCGGTGTGGATCAGAAGCTCGGCCTCGGCGATGCGCTCGGCGAAGGCTCCGGGCAGGTGCCGGCCATCACCTTCGGCACCGCCATAGGCATGCGAAGTGGCCTCCAGATAGGCGCGGCCGAGTTCCTCGCGGGTTTCCCAGCCGCCGCCGGACAGAAGCTTCTCCGGTCCGGCACCGTAAGTGCCGGGGGAGGATCCGAAGATGCGCGCCGGAACGCTGTTCTGCTCCCGTGCGGTCTCGGCGAGGGGATTTTCGGATGCGTCCTCGTTACGCTCGGCAACCGCCCGTGTCGCGGCGTCGATCAGCGCGATCTGGGTCGGGAACATGTCACGGAAAAGGCCGGAGATACGCCACGTCACGTCGACGCGCGGCCGGCCGAGCGTCGCGGGGGACAGCACCTCGATGCCGGTCACGCGGCCGGTCGCGGCATCCCATTGCGGCCCGCAGCCCATCAGAGCCAGCCCCTGCGCGATTTCTTCGCCGCCGGTGCGCAGCGAGGCAGAACCCCAGAGGTCGACGACCAGCGAGCGCGGCCAGTCGCCATGGTCCTGCATGTACTGACGCAGCACTTCCGACGCCGCGGCCTCACCGATGTCGAAGGCTGTCGAGGTCGGCATGGTGCGCGGGTCGGCGGTGAACAGGTTGCGGCCGGTTGGCAGCACGTCCTTGCGGCCGCGTGCTGGCGCGCCTGCGGGGCCGGCCGTGACGTGGCGGCCGTCGAGCGCGGCGATCAGCGCTGTGCGCTCGGCTGCGGCGCTGGTCTGCCGGATCGGTTCGTCATCGATTTCGGCGCGGCCATAGATGTGCAGCCCGTCCTTGATGGCGAAGTCCTTGAGGTCGCACAGCCAGGCGTCGATGCGGCGCAGCGCCTCGTCGGGCTGGTCCGTTTCAGCAACGCCGGCTTCCGACGCCAACCCTGTCTTTCCCGCTGTCTCGACGATCAGTTGCGCCAACCGGTCGCGTCTGCGGCGGTCCAGGCCGTCCGCCTGCGCATATTCGTCGACCAGCCGCTCCAGCTTCTGCTTGTCCTCATCCAGTTCGGCAGCCACCAGAGGCGGGGGCAGGTGGCCGAGCGTGACGGCTGAGATGCGCCGCTTGGTCTGTGCGGCCTCGCCTGGGTTGGAGACGATGAAAGGATAGACGACAGGCAGTGGCCCGGTAACGATCTCGGGAAAGCAGTTCTTGCCAAGCGCAACCGCCTTGCCGGGCAGCCATTCCAGGGTGCCGTGCGCGCCGACATGGACAAGCGCATCGACGCCGAGCGTCTCGCGCAGCCAAAGGCCGAAGGCGATCAGTTCGTGGCGCGGCGGCAATGTCGGGTCGTGATAATCGGCGCGGCGGTCCTGCGATTTCCCCCGGTCCGGAGCGAGCGCGACGGTGACGTTGCCAAAGGTCGCGGCCCGGACGGAGAAGTGCGGTGCTCTTAGGCTTGCAGGAACGCCCCACGCGGCTTCCACCGCTTTCGTTGCCTCTTCAGGCAGATTTGCCGACAGCGCGATATATTCTTCGAGGCCCAGACCCTCTTCGCCAGCCTCGACCGCATCCAGCAGTTCCCGCGCCGTTTCCGGAATCCCGTCAACGGCATAGCCGGCATCCTTCAGGTCGTGCAGCATGGCGAGTACGGAGTTCGGTACGTCGAGGCCCACCGCATAGCCTGTGCGTCCAGCCGCGCCCGGATAGTCCGGCATGATGATCGCCAGCCGGCGTTTGTCGCGCGGCGTCGTCTGCAGGCGCACCATGGCCTCGATGCGCGCTGCGACCTGCTCGACACGATCCGGTTCCGGCCGGTTGGCGAAAGCACGGAAGCCGAGTTCGGGATCGATGCCGCTGTCATCCTTGAAGGAGATTGCACCGGCGAGAAGGCGCCCGTCCAGTTCTGGCATGACGACATGCATGGCGAGGTCGGCCGGGCCGAGACCGCGCGGGCTTTTCTCCCATGCCTCGCGCCGCGTTGTCGCGACAATCACCTGCATGACCGGGACGCCGGCGCGGTCGAACAGCGTTTCGACACCTGGCTCCGCACCTGTCGCGAAGGCCGTGGCAGTAACGATCAGCGCTGGATTGAGGTCGCGCAACGCCTGTTCGACGAAGGCGGAGGACTCCTTGTCTTTCAGACTGGCTACAAAAATCGGGACGGGCTGCATGCCTTTGTCGGCAAGCGCCTGCGCCAGCGCCTCGATCGGCGCGACATCGGACGCCAGCAGCATCGAGCGGTAGAAGAGGATGGGGATGTTTGCGCCTTTGGCATAGGGCGGCAGCTTGGTGACAGCCTTCGCCACTGGATCATAAAATCCGGCTTTCGGCACTTCCAAGGCGTCCAGAGTCTGCACTTCGTGCCCCGCTAGCGCGGCCAGCCGGCGCACCAGCGCAATCATGTTGTGCGGGCCGCCCTCGCGGAAACAGGCGAGCAGCGCGTCGAGTTCGTCGCGCGGCAGCGTCGAGCATTCGACCAGACGCTCGTCCTGTTCGCGGCACTCTCCGGGCAGCAGCGCCAGTTTTACGCCGCGCGCCCGCGCCATCGCTGCGAGTTGGTCGCAGCCGTAGCGCCACCATTCATAGCCGCCGAGGATACGCACCAGCACCACCTTGGCCTTCGCGCCGACACTGTCGATCCAGAGATCGACGGACATCGGGTGACGCAGGTCGCGCAGCGCCGCGAGGCGCATGGAGGGCAGCGCGCCGGCTTCGGCCTTCCACGCCGCCGCCATTCCTGCCAGATCGCTGTCGGTGAAGGACAGCGCGACGATTTCTGCCGGCGATTGACGCAGATCGACCGGCTCGACGAGGTCGTCGAGCGAGGCAGACGATGTGGTCAGGATGTGCACGGCGGCCGAGGCTCCTTCAGCCGACCAGTATCTTCTCGATCGCCGGGCGGTTCAAACCCTTGAGGCCGATCACTACCAGGCGCGACCGGCGATCGTCAGCGTCAGTCCAGGCGCGATCGTAATAGTGGTTCACGCGCGGCCCAACACCCTGCACCAGCAGCCGCATCGGCTTGCCGTCCACCTGCACGAAACCCTTTACGCGGAGCACGTTTTCATTCTCGGCAGCGGCAGCCACGCGCGCCGCCAGTTCGTCGGGATTCACGATGGCAGGAATTTCCACGACGAAGCTGTCGAAGTCGTCATGCTCGTGGTCCAGCTCGTCGTCGTGATGGGTCTTGCGGTTCTCGATGTCGTCCTCGACCGCGAGGCCGAGGCCGAGCAGCAGCGAGGCGTCGACCTTGCCGTTGGCCGACGGCACGACCTTGACGCCCGGCCTTGCATGGTCGAGCGCAGCGTTGGCGCGGGCGGCACCTGCCGCATCGATCAGGTCGTTCTTGGACAGGATGATGAGGTCCGCACACGCTACCTGGTCGTCGAAAACCTCTTCGACGGGGTCGTCATGGTCAAGCGAATCGTCTGCTGCGCGTTGTTTGGCCAGCGCGTCCATGTCGGTCGCGACCTGACCGTCGGCGAGTGCCGCGCCATCAACCACCGCGACCACGCCATCGACCGTCACGCGGCCCTTCACCGTCGGCCACTGGAACGCCTGCACCAGCGGCTTGGGCAGGGCCAGCCCGGACGTCTCGATGATGATGTGGTCGACCTTAGGGGAACGCGCGAGGATCTGGTCGAGTGCGGGCACGAAATCGTCGGCCACGGTGCAGCAGATGCAACCGTTGGCCAGTTCGACGATGTTTTCCTCCGGGCAGGAGTCGATGCCGCAGCTGCGCAGGATGTCGCCGTCGACGCCGACATCGCCGAATTCGTTGACGATCAGCGCCAGCCGCTTGCCCTTGGCGTTCTCGAGCAGGTTGCGGATCAAGGTCGTCTTGCCGGCGCCGAGGAAGCCGGTGACGACGGTGCAGGGGACGCGGGAAAGCGAAGCGGTCATGCGATGTCCTTGAGGATGCCGAGGGGAGGGATGCGCGCGACGAGGCCGCGCTTGAGCGAATCGGGACGGCCGCGCCAGGGGATCAGGCCGTCGGTCGAGCCGGCGAATAGTTTTGCGCCGGCGATGAGGTCGGGGCCGCTTTCGGCCGTGAGATCGCCGAAGACGTAGCTCCAGCAGCCGTCGCGCAACAGGGCGGCCGACAGGCGGCGCCTGCAGTTGCCGAGGCAGTCGACGGTGGTGACTCGGATGTCGCCTTCGGACGCCAGTTTCGTGCGGTCTGCGAGAATCGTGCCCGCGCGAGGGTGGGCGTCGGAGCCGGTCTCGTCGCGACAGGTCCCGCAGACAACGACGGTCACCGCCGAAAGATCGGCGGGCGCGGACGCGGCTGCCCCTTCAGGGGAAATGTCGTCGGCCTTCAAAGCACGGCTCCCTGTCCGGGACACCCGCCGGACGGTCGGTATCACTATCGTTGACGGCAGGTCTCCTGGCTTGCGGGTCGCCGCCCTTGCCGCCTTCCCGGAACTGTCCAGTGGCTTTCGGCTCGGGCTCGTCGCTTACAGTTGCGGGGACAGCCGCGGCGTTGGGTTTTCGCCCGCACCGCATTCCCTCTTAGCCTCTTCCGGTTGGGGAAGAGGACCGTCATCGCGGATTTAGGCTTGGTGGCCGTGTCGAGTCAACGCGCGGGTACGACGCGGAAGGTTGCGCCAGCGTCACTTTGCGCCGGCGAGTTTCACCAGTGCGGGGCCAAGATCACCTTTCGGCAAGACCTCCATGCGTTCAAGCCCGAGCCAGGATTGCATGAGGCGGAACTCCCCCAGCAGCTCGGCAGCGGTCTCGGGCGGTGCGCCGGCCTGGGCGTAGGCGGCGAGGACGCGCAGGACGCCGGCGGGGCGGTCGGCCTTGACGTCGCAGCGCGCGACGATGGTGTCGCCGAGCAGGAAAGGCAGGACGTAATAGCCGTACTGGCGCTTCTCGGCGGGCGTGTAGATTTCAATGCGGTAGAAGAAGTCGAACAGGCGCTCGGCGCGGGAGCGCTCGAAGACGAGCGGGTCGAAGGGCGCGAGCAGGGCGCGGGCCTGCACCTTGCGCGGCATGCGGGCGCCGGTGTGCAGCCACGCGGGCTGCTTCCAGCTCTCGACCTTGACCGGGACGATCTCGCCTTCCTCGACCAGTTCCTCCAGCCGGCCCTTCATGTCACCGGGGTTGAGGCGGAAATAGTCGCGCAAATCGCCATAGGTGGCAACGCCGAGCGCGCGGACGGAATGGCGCAGCAGGTCGCGATGGGCGTCCTCGGCCTTGGGGTGAGGGACGTCAAAGATGTCCTTGGGAATGACGCGCTCCGGCAAGTCGTAGAGCCTCTCAAAGCCGCGCCGGGAGTGCGTGGTGATACGCCCGGCCCAGAACAGCCATTCAAAGGCGTGCTTCTCGTCCGACCAGCCCCACCAGCCGCCCTTGCCCTTGGCGCCCTCTATGTCGGAGGCCGCAAGCGGGCCGCGCGAAGCGACCTCGGCGTAGATCGCGTCGATCAGCGGCATGTTCTGTTGCGCCCAACGGGCAAGGCCGCCGTAGATTTCGCTTTTGTCATTGTCGGCGGCGCGCTGCATGCGCCACTGCATGAGCGGCCAGGTTTCCAGAGGCAGGAAGGAGGCCTCGTGCGCCCAGTATTCGAACAGACGGCGTTTCTTGCCCGACGCGGCCTCGTCCAGCAGGGTGGTCGCGTATGGGCCTAGCCGCGAGAAAAGCGGCATGTAGTGGGCCCGCACGACAGCGCTGACCGAATCGATCTGCAGCAGTCCGAGGCGGCCGATGACGCGATTCAGGTGACGGCGATCGATAGGACCAGATGGACGCGGCTCTGCGAAACCCTGCGCCGCGAGCGCTACGCGTCGCGCGGTCGGCAGTGAGAGCTTTTCTTTCATGCCGAGAAGTAACGTTGCGGAACGCGGGAGGGGTGTGGTTTCACAGGCTGCAAATTCGTTGATTTTCGAGCCATTCTAGCAGGCTTTCCAGCCGAATACTGTCAGGAGAATAAAGTGGAGTAAAATGGTAAGGAATTCACGGAGATGCTAAACGTTGGAAGTGCCTTCTTTCGGTCAAGGTTTGTCTTGCTTCACCGTGACTGCTGCGCTAACCCTCCCGCGTTGCAGCATGAACCCCGAACGGTTCTGTGTACGCTCTGTCGCGCTTCCTCAATCGGGTCCCGTGCTGTAAACCAAACTGGATCGTATCCGCGGATCTGAGGCAATGAGCGAACTCCTGGGCTCCTACCTGCCCGTCGTGATCTTCATCGGCGTTGCGCTGTTTGTCGGCATCGCGCTTGTCGTGGCGCCTTTCCTAATCGCCTACCGCAACCCGGACCCCGAAAAGCTTTCTGCTTACGAATGCGGTTTCAATTCCTTTGACGACGCCCGCATGAAGTTCGACGTGCGCTTCTATCTGGTGTCGATCCTCTTCATCATCTTCGACCTCGAAGTGGCCTTCCTGTTCCCGTGGGCGGTTTCCTTCGGTGAAATCGGCGTGTTCGGCTTCTGGTCCATGATGGTCTTCCTCGGCGTGCTCACCATCGGCTTCATCTATGAATGGAAGAAGGGAGCGCTGGAATGGGATTGAGCCCGACCATGACCCCCACTGCGACCAATACGGGCGGCACGCTGGTTGCCCCTACGCCAAAAGGCATCCTCGACCCGGCTACCGGCAAGCCGGTCGGCCATGACGATCCGTTCTTCGGCGCCATCAACGAGGAGCTTTCCGACAAGGGCTTCCTCGTCACCTCGTCGGAAGCGCTGATCACCTGGGCGCGCACCGGCTCGCTCATGTACATGACGTTCGGCTTGGCCTGCTGCGCGGTGGAGATGATCCACTCGGCCATGCCGCGCTACGATTCCGAGCGCTTCGGCATCGCGCCGCGGGCCTCGCCGCGCCAGTCGGACGTGATGATCGTCGCCGGCACGCTGACCAACAAGATGGCGCCTGCGCTGCGCAAGGTCTACGACCAGATGCCGGAGCCGCGCTACGTCATCTCGATGGGTTCGTGCGCCAATGGCGGCGGTTATTATCATTATTCCTATGCCGTGGTGCGCGGCTGCGACCGCGTGGTGCCGGTCGATATCTATGTTCCCGGCTGTCCGCCCACGGCGGAAGCGCTGATGTACGGTCTTCTCCTGCTGCAGAAGAAAATCCGCCGTACCGGCACGATCGAGCGGTGACCCCATGAGCGAGGCGCTTCAGGGACTTTCCGAGTATCTTGCCAGCAAGCTCGCCAGCAAGATCGTCAATACCGAACTGGCGTATGGCGAGTTGACAGTCACGGTGGCCGGCGACGACCTGCTCGAGGCGATGACGCTATTGCGGGACGACGCGTCCTGCCAGTTCGTCTCGATCGTTGATGTGTCCGGCGCGGACTATCCGTCGCGCGTGCTGCGCTTCGATGTCGTCTACCACCTGCTGTCGCCGAAGAAGAACCTGCGCATCCGCGTCAAGGTCCAGACTGACGAGGATACGCCTATTCCGTCGGTAACCGGCATCTATCCCGGCGCGGACTGGTACGAGCGCGAGACCTACGACCTCTACGGCATCCTGTTCTCAGGCCATCCGGACCTGCGCCGCATCCTGACCGACTACGGTTTCGAGGGCCATCCGCTGCGCAAGGACTTTCCGGTCACCGGCTTCGTGGAAGTCCGCTACGACGACGAGGTCAAGCGCGTCGTCTACGAGCCTGTCGAACTGAAGCAGGAATTCCGCAATTTCGACTTCCTCTCACCTTGGGAAGGCACCGAATACGTGCTGCCGGGTGACGAGAAGGCGAAGCAGTGATGCGGCAGAGCTAACGATCATGAGCGAACTTTCCGTCCGCAACTTCAACATCAACTTCGGCCCGCAGCATCCGGCCGCGCACGGCGTGTTGCGCCTTGTGCTGGAACTGGACGGCGAGGTCGTCGATCGCGTCGATCCGCATATCGGCCTGCTTCATCGCGGCACCGAGAAGTTGATGGAGCAGAAGACCTATCTGCAGGCGGTGCCCTATCTGGATCGCCTCGACTATTGCGCTCCGATGAACCAGGAGCACGCTTACGCGCTCGCGGTCGAGCGGCTGCTGGACATCGAATTGCCCAAGCGCGGCCAGTTGATCCGCGTTCTCGTCTCGGAACTCGGCCGCATCCTGTCGCATATTCTCAACGTCACGACGCAGGCCATGGACGTCGGCGCACTGACGCCGCCGCTCTGGGGCTTCGTCGATCGCGAGAAACTGATGGTGTTCTACGAGCGCATCAGCGGTTCGCGCATGCATGCGGCCTACATCCGGCCGGGCGGCGTCCATCAGGACATCCCTGACCAGGTGCTCGAGGATATCGGTACCTGGACGGCGCAGTTCCTGAAAACGATGGACGATCTCGACAATCTCCTGACGCCCAACCGCATCTTCAAGCAGCGCAACGTCGACATTGGCGTGATTTCGCTGGAAGACGCCTGGGCCTGGGGCTTTTCGGGCGTCATGGTGCGCGGTTCCGGCGCGGCGTGGGACCTGCGCAAGTCGCAGCCCTACGAATGCTACCCGGAAATGGAATTCGACGTCCCGGTCGGCAAGAATGGCGACTGCTATGACCGCTACCTGATCCGCATGGAAGAAATGCGCCAGTCGGTGAAGATCATCCGCCAGTGCCTGGAACGCCTTCTCGGCAAGGATCGCGGCGGGCCTGTGTCGAACACTGACGGCAAGGTCGTGCCGCCGAGGCGGGGCGAGATGAAGCGCTCGATGGAAGCGCTCATCCATCACTTCAAGCTCTACACCGAAGGCTATCGCGTCCCGGCGGGCGAGGTTTACGCGGCCGTCGAGGCGCCCAAGGGCGAGTTCGGCGTCTATCTCGTGTCCGACGGCACCAACAAGCCATACCGCTGCAAGCTGCGTGCGCCGGGTTTCGCGCATCTGCAGGCCATGGATTTCCTGTGCCGTGGCCACATGCTGGCCGACGTGACCGCCGTTCTAGGCTCCCTCGACATCGTGTTTGGTGAGGTCGATCGCTAATGTCCGTCCGTCGCCTCGCAGATATCTCCGAACAGCCCGCTACATTCGCGTTCAACGCGGAAAACAGCACCTGGGCTGAAAGGACGATCGCCAAATACCCTGAAGGCCGCGAGCAGTCGGCCGTCATTCCGCTGATGATGCGGGCGCAGGAGCAGGAGGGCTGGGTCACCAAGGCCGCGATCGAGAAGATCGCTGACATGCTGGAAATGCCTTATATCCGCGTGCTCGAAGTCGCTACCTTCTACACCCAGTTCCAGCTCAAGCCGGTCGGTACGCGCGCCCACATCCAGGTTTGCGGCACCACGCCCTGCATGCTGCGCGGGTCGGAAGACCTGATGAATGTCTGCCGCAACAAGATTCATCACGACCAGTTCCACACCAACGAGGATGGAACGCTGTCGTGGGAAGAGGTCGAGTGCCTTGGCGCCTGCGTGAACGCGCCGATGGTCGCGATCTTCAAGGACACCTACGAAGACCTGACGCCCGAGCGGCTGGAAGAGATCATCGATGCGTTCGAGCAGGGCAAGGGTGCCGATGTGCCTGTCGGCCCACAGAATGGCCGCATCTTCTCCGCCCCGCTGACCGGGCAGAAGACGCTGCTGGACGAGACCGCCGTCCTCAAGGTCACGCGCGATCGCATCATCGCCGAGGAAAAGGCTGCTGCGGATGCCGCTGCTCCCGCGCCTGAGGCCGAGGTGGCTCCTTCCAATGCAGCGAAGCCGAAGACCGATGCGCTGGAGACCAATCCTGCCATCAAGTCGCCTTCGCCCGAGAAAGCCTCGCCGGAGGCTGAAAAGGCCGCCAGTGCCGCTGCGCCGGCCCACAATCCGGCGGCCGCCAACAAGGCAGAGCCCGCGCTGGGCGGCGAGGAAAAGCAACGCAAGTCGCGCTCGCCAAAGTCCGAACAGGCGTCTCTTGCGTCGCCCGAGCTGCTGCGCGACGAACCCATCGGCGCTGCGGGCAAGAAGCCGGCAAAGACGGAAAAGCCTGCACTTGATCATCCTGACCGTCCCGCTGGCATCGAAAAGCCGGCTGCGGTGGACGATCTCAAGATGATTTCCGGCGTCGGGCCGAAGATCGAGGGCATCCTCCATTCGCTCGGCATCTATACGTTCGCGCAGATCGCAGAGTGGAACGACAGCCATCGTGGCTGGGTCGACAGCTACCTGAACTTCAAGGGCCGCATCGACCGCGACGACTGGGTCAAGCAAGCCGAGGCGCTGCACAAGGGTGGCGTCGAGGAATACGTCCGCGTTTTCGGCAAGAAACCGGTCTGAGGGCTTAGAGAATGCTTCAGGACAAGGACCGCATCTTCACCAACATCTACGGCCAGTTCGACCGGTCGTTGAAGGGCGCGATGGCGCGCGGCCTCTGGGACAACACCAAGGGTCTCATCGACAAGGGTCGCGACTGGATCGTCAACGAGATGAAGGCGTCCGGCCTGCGCGGGCGTGGCGGCGCAGGCTTCCCGACCGGCCTGAAATGGTCGTTCATGCCCAAGCAGAGCGATGGCCGTCCGTCCTATCTGGTGGTCAACGCCGACGAATCCGAGCCGGGCACCTGCAAGGACCGCGAGATTCTGCGCCACGATCCGCACACGCTCGTCGAGGGCTGTCTCGTCGCCGGTTTCGCCATGGGCGCAGTCGCCGCCTATATCTATGTGCGCGGCGAGTTCATCCGCGAGCGTGAGGCGCTGCAGCGGGCGGTCGACGAGGCCTACGACGCCGGGCTGATCGGCAAGAACAACAAGAACGGCTACGACTTCGACATCATCGTCCACCACGGCGCCGGCGCCTATATCTGCGGCGAGGAGACGGCGCTGCTCGAAAGCCTCGAAGGCAAGAAGGGCCAGCCGCGCCTGAAGCCGCCGTTCCCGGCCAATGTGGGCCTCTACGGCTGCCCGACGACCGTGAACAACGTCGAATCCATCGCGGTTGCGCCGACCATCCTGCGTCGCGGCGCTGCCTGGTTCTCGTCCTTCGGCCGGCCGAACAATGTCGGCACCAAGCTCTTTTGCGTCTCGGGCCACGTGAACACCCCGTGCACGGTCGAGGAAGCGATGTCGATTTCGTTCCGCGAGCTGATCGAGACGCATTGCGGCGGTATCCGCGGCGGCTGGGACAATCTGCTGGCGGTCATTCCCGGTGGTTCCTCGGTGCCGATGGTGCCGGCCGAGCAGATCATCGACGCGCCGATGGATTTCGATGCGTTGCGCGACCTGAAATCCGGCCTCGGCACGGCTGCCGTTATCGTCATGGACAAGTCCACCGACGTCGTGAAGGCGATCGCGCGGCTTGCCTATTTCTACAAGCACGAGAGCTGCGGCCAGTGCACGCCGTGCCGCGAAGGCACCGGCTGGATGTGGCGCGTCATGGAGCGGTTGGTGCGCGGCGAGGCGCAGAAGCGCGAGATCGACATGCTGCTCGACGTCACCAAGCAGATCGAAGGTCACACCATCTGCGCGCTGGGCGATGCGGCGGCGTGGCCGATCCAGGGCCTGATGCGGCATTACCGCGGCGAGGTGGAGCGCCGCATCGACGAGTTCTCGCGCAACGCGCACCGGGTAGAACCAGTGCTGGTGGCGGCGGAGTAGGGTGGCACGACGATGGTCGAGGCGAAGCGCAAAGAGACAGTGACGGAGGGAATGGCCACAGTGCTGCCAACGGAGATGGCGAGCGCGGTCAACCTCTTCGCGCATCCGTTTGCTGGTGTGGCGGCCGCATCGGCGGTCGGCATCGGCCTTGCCAGCCAGGCGTTCGGCTTCTGGATGGGTGCGATCTCGGGCATGGCCGAAGCGTCGCAGCGCGTGTTCGTTCCGCAGGACGCAAAACCCGCTACGGCAAATTCCGTGGCACCGAAGGCGAGGTCCGCCGCGACCAAGGCCAGGACTGCCACCAAGGTGCTGATCGAGGAGACGCAGTCGGCCGCGCTGGAGATCGCTGGCGACGTTGCTGCCAAGGCGGATGTGCCGCCGCTCGCCGAAAAGGCTGTCGACCTGCAACCGGAGGATTTTCGCCAGCCGAAGTCGCTTGCCAAGCCAAAGAAGGCTGACGACCTCAAGGCGATCGCAGGCATTGGTCCGAAGCTGGAAAAGGTGCTGAACGAACTCGGCGTCTGGACCTATTCGCAGATCGCGGGCTGGACAGCGGAAGAGATCGCATGGGTCGATGACTACCTGTCGTTTACGGGGCGTATCGAACGGGACAACTGGACAGGGCAGGCGGCGGCGCTTGCGGGCAAGAAGAAGCGCTGAATTTCCGGACGCTGGACCGGACGAAAAATTGCGGTTTCGGCCGCAGGGGTTTGAGGCAAGATGGCTAAAATCAAGGTCGACGGGAAAGAGATCGAGGTACCCGACCACTACACGCTGCTCCAGGCGGCGGAAGAGGCTGGCGCCGAGGTGCCGCGCTTCTGCTTCCACGAGCGGCTGTCGATCGCCGGCAACTGCCGCATGTGCCTCGTCGAGGTAAAGGGCGGTCCGCCCAAGCCGCAGGCGTCCTGCGCCATGGGCGTGCGCGACCTGCGCCCCGGCCCCAATGGCGAGACGCCGGAGATGTTCACCAACTCGCCTATGGTCAAGAAGGCCCGCGAAGGCGTGATGGAGTTCCTGCTCATCAACCATCCGTTGGACTGCCCGATCTGCGACCAGGGCGGCGAGTGCGACCTGCAGGACCAGGCGATGGCCTTCGGCGTCGATTCCTCGCGCTACAAGGAAAACAAGCGCGCGGTCGAGGACAAGTATATCGGCCCGCTCGTCAAGACGGTGATGAACCGCTGCATCCACTGCACGCGCTGCGTCCGCTTCACCACGGAAGTCGCCGGCATTTCCGAGCTCGGCCTGATCGGCCGCGGCGAGGATGCCGAGATCACCACCTATCTCGAACAGGCGATGACCTCCGAGCTTCAGGGCAACGTCATCGACCTCTGCCCGGTTGGCGCGCTGACCTCGAAGCCTTTTGCCTTCACGGCGCGTCCGTGGGAACTGACCAAGACTGAATCCATCGACGTGATGGATGCCGTTGGCTCGGCGATCCGCGTGGATTCGCGCGGCCGCGAGGTGATGCGCATCATGCCGCGCGTCAACGACCAGGTGAACGAGGAATGGATCTCCGACAAGAGCCGCTTCATCTGGGATGGCCTGCGTTCGCAGCGCCTCGACCGCCCTTATATCCGCAAGGACGGCCGGCTGGTCGCGACTACGTGGCCGGAAGCCTTTGACGCCATCAAGCATGCCGTTGCCAAGGCCGCGCCGGACCGCATCGGCGCGATCGCCGGTGACCTCGCGACCGTCGAAGAAATGTATGCGCTGAAGCAGCTCATGCAGGGTCTTGGCGCCGCCAGCATCGATTGCCGTCAGGACGGCGCCGCGCTCGATCCTTCCATGGGCCGCGCCAGCTACATCTTCAACACCACCATCGAAGGCATCGAGCAGGCCGACGCCGTGCTCATCATCGGCTCCAACCCACGCTTCGAGGCGTCCGTGCTGAACGCGCGTATCCGCAAGCGCTGGCGGCTGGGCAAGCTGCCAGTCGGCGTGATCGGCGATATCGGCGACATCCGCTACGACTATGAACAGCTCGGCGCTGGCCCGGACACGCTGAAGGCTCTCGCCGATGGCGAAGGCAGCTTCTTCGAGACGCTGAAGGGCGCGACGCATCCGCTGATCATCGTTGGCCAGGGGGCTCTGGCCCGCGCCGATGGCGCGACCGTGCTTGCACAGGCAGCGAAGCTGGCACAGGCCGTCAACGCCACGCGTGAGGACTGGAACGGCTTCAACGTCCTGCACACCGCAGCCGCCCGCGTCGGCGGCCTCGACATAGGTTTCGTCCCGGGCCTGAGCGGCAAGGGCGTCTCCGGTATGCTCGGCGGTGGAACAGACGTGCTCTTCCTGCTCGGTGCCGACGAAATCGATACGAGCGCGCTGGGCGAGACTTTCGTCGTCTATATCGGCACCCACGGCGATGCCGGCGCGCACCGCGCCAACGTCATCCTGCCGGGCGCGACCTACACCGAGAAGTCCGGCATCTACGTCAACACCGAGGGCCGGGTGCAGATGACGAGCCGCGCCGGCTTCGCGCCTGGGCAGGCCAAGGAAGACTGGGCGATCCTGCGGGCGCTGTCTGATGTGCTCGGCAAGAAGCTGCCTTTCGATTCCCTGTCGGCGCTTCGCAAGCAGCTTTACGGTGAGTTCCAGCATCTGGCCCATGTGGACGCGATCGCGGCCGGCGACGTTGCCGATCTCAACCGTGTCGCGCTGTTGGGCGGCAAGCTCGACAAGGCCGCGTTCACCTCGCCGGTTACGGACTTCTACCTCACCAACCCCATCGCGCGCGCCTCGGCGGTCATGGCCGAATGCTCGGCGCTCGCGAAGAACGGCTTCAGGCAGGCGGCGGAATAGACGGATGGAAGACTTCTTCTTCACTTATGTCTGGCCGGCGCTGATCATCCTGCTGCAGTCGGTGGTGCTGATCGTCATCCTGCTGGTTGGCGTCGCCTACCTGCTTTATGCCGACCGCAAGATCTGGGCGGCCGTGCAGCTTCGCCGTGGCCCGAACGTCGTCGGCCCGTGGGGTACGCTGCAGGCCTTCGCCGACCTTCTGAAATTCGTCTTCAAGGAGCCGGTCATTCCGTCCGGCGCCAACAAGGGCGTTTTCCTGCTCGCGCCGGTGGTTTCGGCCGTGCTCGCCATCTCCGCCTGGGCCGTGATCCCGGTCAACGAAGGCTGGGCGATCGCCAACATCAACGTCGGCATCCTCTTCGTCTTCGCCGTGTCCTCGCTCGAGGTCTACGGCGTCATCATGGGCGGCTGGGCGTCGAACTCGAAATATCCTTTCCTCGGCGCGCTGCGTTCGGCAGCCCAGATGGTTTCCTACGAAGTCTCCATCGGCTTCGTGATCGTCTGCGTGCTGCTCCTCGTCGGTTCGCTGAACCTCACCGACATCGTGCTGTCGCAGCGCGACGGCCTCGGCACCATAGTCGGCCTGCCGAACAGCTTCCTCGACTGGCACTGGCTGGCGCTGTTCCCGATGTTCATCATCTTCTTCATCTCGGCGCTGGCCGAGACGAATCGCCCGCCGTTCGATCTGGTGGAAGCCGAATCGGAACTCGTCGCCGGCCACATGGTCGAGTATTCGTCGACGCCTTTCCTGCTCTTCTTTCTCGGCGAGTATGTCGCCATCGTACTGATGTGCGCGCTGACCACCATCCTCTTCCTCGGAGGCTGGCTGCCGCCCTTCGATTTCGCGCCCTTCACCTGGGTGCCGGGCGTCATCTGGTTCGTGCTGAAGCTCTGCTTCGTCTTCTTCATGTTCGCCATGGTGAAGGCGTTCGTGCCGCGCTACCGCTACGACCAGCTCATGCGGCTTGGCTGGAAGGTGTTCCTGCCGATCTCGCTGTTCATGGTCGTCGCCACCGCTGCCTTCCTCAAGATCACGGGGCTGGGCTGATGTCGGGCATGCTGACCGGAGCCTTGATCGGCCTGGCCATGGGCCTCGTGGGTTTCTTCGCGATGCGGACGCTGGCGCGCCGCGTCGAATTGCCCGAGACCAAGCAGGTCCTCAACATTGCGGCGATCGTCGATCTCGCACTTTTCCCAGTCCTCGGCGCTTTCGTCGGCGGACTTGCCACGGGAGATTAAGTTCATGTCAGCGCTAGCACAGGCCGCCAAGTCGCTGCTTCTGAAGGATTTCGTTGGAGCATTCTTCCTGTCGATGCGCCAGTTGGTGTCGCCGAAGGAGACTGTGAACTATCCGCACGAGAAGGGGCCGCTGTCGCCGCGCTTCCGGGGCGAGCACGCGCTGCGCCGCTATCCGAACGGCGAGGAACGCTGCATCGCCTGCAAGCTCTGCGAGGCGATCTGCCCGGCGCAGGCGATCACCATCGAGGCCGGTCCCCGCCGCAACGACGGCACGCGCCGCACGGTGCGTTACGACATCGACATGGTGAAGTGCATCTATTGCGGCTTCTGCCAGGAGGCTTGCCCCGTCGATGCGATCGTCGAAGGACCGAATTTCGAGTTCGCGACGGAGACGCGCGAGGAACTCTACTACGACAAGGACAAGCTGCTCGCCAACGGCGATCGGTGGGAGAGGGAAATCGCCCGCAACATGGCGCTCGACGCGCCGTATCGTTGAGGGAACACATGCCTTTCCCCATTCGCGGGGAGAGGAAAAGACACAGAGATAGACGTGCCTGTCAGGCTCGTCTAAGGCACAGGCGGTTTTGCTTCCGGATATGGGATGCGAAGCCGGGACGTAAACCGGGGACTACCCATGCTCAACGGACTTGAAGCGGTATTTTTCTACCTCTTCGCCTTCGTCGCGGTCGGATCGGCCTTCATGGTCATTTCCGCGCGCAATCCCGTGCATTCGGTGCTGTTCCTGATCCTCACCTTCGTCAACGCGGCCGGCCTCTTCCTGCTGACCGGAGCCGAATTCCTGGCGATGATCCTGCTCGTCGTCTATGTCGGCGCGGTGGCGGTGCTGTTCCTCTTCGTCGTCATGATGCTCGACGTCGATTTCGCTGAACTGAAGAGCGGCGCGCTGCAATATGCGCCGGTCGGCGCGCTGATCGGCCTGATCCTGGCGGCCGAACTCATCATCGTGCTCGGAGGTTTCGTCGTCGCGCCGAAGCTTGCCACTACGGTCGCGCAGCCGACACCGGATATTGCCACGCGCCATAACACGGCTGCCCTCGGCGACATCCTCTACACGGACTACGTCTACTACTTCCAGATCGCCGGGCTGGTGCTGCTGGTCGCGATGATCGGCGCGATCGTGCTGACGCTGCGCCACAAGCAGGGCGTCAAGCGCCAGTCGATCGCGGCTCAGGTCGCGCGCGGCAAGGACGCGATCGAAATCAAGAAAGTCGAGACGGGGAAGGGCCTCTGAGATGACCGTCGACATCGGACATTTCCTCACTGTCTCAGCGATCCTGTTCACGCTTGGCGTGTTCGGCATCTTCCTGAACCGCAAGAACGTCATCGTCATCCTGATGTCGGTCGAGCTCATCCTGCTCGCGGTGAACCTGAATTTCGTGGCCTTCTCGGCCGCGCTGAACGATCTGGTCGGACAGGTCTTCGCGCTGTTCGTGCTCACCGTCGCCGCCGCCGAGGCCGCGATCGGTCTTGCCATCCTCGTCGTCTTCTTCCGCAACCGCGGCTCGATCGCGGTCGAAGACGTCAACATGATGAAGGGTTGACGGACGCTAGCCATGTATCAAGCCATCGTCTTCCTTCCTCTTCTCGGCTTCCTGATCGTCGGCCTGTTCGGCAATTCGATCGGCGCCAAGGCATCCGAATACATCACCTCCGGCTTCATGGTGGTGGTGGCGGTGCTTTCGTGGGTCGCCTTCTTCACCGTTGCCATGGGCGATGGCCAGGCGTTCACCGTGCCGCTTTTGCGCTTCCTTGACACGGGCAGCCTGCAGGCCGACTGGGCGTTGCGCATCGACACGCTGACCGTGGTCATGCTGATCGTCGTCAACACCGTGTCCTGCCTGGTGCACATCTATTCGATCGGCTACATGCACCACGACCCGCACCGGCCGCGCTTCTTCGCCTATCTCAGCCTATTCACCTTCGCCATGCTCATGCTGGTGACGTCGGACAATTTGGTGCAGATGTTCTTCGGCTGGGAGGGTGTCGGCCTCGCCTCCTACCTGCTCATCGGCTTCTGGTATCAGAAGCCGTCGGCCAATGCGGCGTCCATCAAGGCGTTCGTCGTCAACCGCGTTGGCGACTTCGGCTTCCTGCTCGGCCTGTTCGGCGTCTTTGTCGTCTTCGGCTCGGTCAATTTCAGCACGATCTTCGCCAACGCTGCGTCGTTCGTCCCGGCGGGCGGGCATGGCGCGGAAGCTGCTGCCGGTGAGGTTGCGGCGCATGGCGATGCTGTGTTGACGTTCCTCGGCTATCACCTCGACAAGGCCAGCGCGCTCACCGTCATCTGCCTGCTGCTCTTCATGGGCGCGATGGGCAAGTCGGCGCAGGTTCCGCTACACACCTGGCTGCCGGACGCGATGGAAGGCCCGACGCCTGTTTCCGCGCTCATCCACGCCGCGACCATGGTCACCGCCGGCGTCTTCATGCTGGCGCGTCTCTCGCCGATCTTCGAACTGTCGCACACGGCGCTGATCGTCGTCACCTTCATCGGTGCGTTCACGGCCTTCTTCGCCGCGACGGTCGGTCTGGTGCAGAACGACATCAAGCGCGTCATCGCCTATTCGACCTGCTCGCAGCTCGGATACATGTTCGTGGCGCTCGGCCTCGGCTTCTATTCCGCGGCCATCTTCCACCTGTTCACGCACGCCTTCTTCAAGGCGCTGCTTTTCCTGGGCTCTGGCTCCGTCATCCATGCCGTTTCCGACGAGCAGGACATGCGCAATATGGGTGGCCTGCGGAAGCTCATCCCGAAGACCTACTGGGCGATGATCATTGGCACGCTGGCGCTGACCGGCGTCGGTATCCCGTTCACGATCATCGGCACCGCCGGCTTCTTCTCCAAGGACGCGATCATCGAAGGCGCGTTCGCGGGCCACGGCTCGATCGCCCTCTTCGCCTTCTGGGCGCTGGTCATCGCTGCCGTCTTCACCAGCTTCTACTCATGGCGCCTGATTTTCATGACCTTCCACGGCGAGCCGCGCGCCAGCCACGAGGTCATGCATCACGTCCACGAGTCGCCGCCCGTCATGCTGGTGCCGCTCGCCATCCTTGCCATCGGTGCGCTTTTCGCCGGTCTGGTATTCAAGGAGTACTTCATTGGCGAGCACTATGAGGACTTCTGGAAGGGCGCACTGTTCACGCTTTCCGAGAACCACATCCTGCACGAGTTCCACAACGTGCCGGGATGGGTGAAGCTGTCGCCCTTCGTTGCGATGGTCGTCGGCTTCCTGGTGGCCTATCACTTCTACATCCGCTCGCCGGAGACCCCCAAGGTTTTGGCGCAGCGCCATCGCGGGCTCTACGCCTTCCTGCTCAACAAGTGGTACTTTGACGAGCTGTACGACTTCCTGTTCGTGCGCCCGGCCAAGTGGCTCGGCACCTTTCTCTGGAAGAAGGGCGACGGCTGGCTGATCGACGGCTTCGGGCCTGACGGCGTGTCGGCGCGCGTCATCGACGTGACCAACCGGGTCGTCAAGCTGCAGACCGGGTACCTCTATCACTACGCATTCGCCATGCTGATCGGCGTCGCCGCCCTGGTCACCTGGATGATGTTCGGGAGCCATTGATGACCGACTGGCCAATCCTATCCACGGTCACGTTCCTGCCGCTGGCCGGCGCGCTGCTCATCCTGTTCATACGGGACGAGGGCGAGGCGGCGCGTCGCAACATCCGCGTCATCGCGCTCTGGACGACGATAATCACCTTCGTCATCTCGCTCCTGATCTGGATCGATTTCGACAATTCGGTGCCGGGCTTCCAGATGGTGGAGAAGGTCGGCTGGCTCGACTCCGGTATCTCCTACCACATGGGCGTCGACGGCATATCGATGCTGTTCGTGATCCTGACGACCTTTCTGATGCCTTTCGCCATCCTTGCCAGCTGGGAAGCGATCGAGAAGCGTGTCAAGGCGTACATGATCTGCTTCCTGCTGCTCGAGACGCTGATGATCGGCGTGTTCTGCGCGCTCGACATCGTGCTGTTCTACGTCTTCTTCGAAGGCGGCCTGATCCCGATGTTCATCATCATCGGCGTGTGGGGCGGCAAGCGGCGCGTCTACGCCTCGTTCAAGTTCTTCCTCTACACGCTCGCCGGTTCGGTGCTGATGCTACTCGCCATCATGGCGATGATCTACCAGTCCGGCACGTCAGACATCCCGACGCTGCTCACGCACAGCTTCCCCGCCAACATGCAGACATGGCTCTGGGTGGCCTTCTTCGCCTCCTTCGCGGTGAAGATGCCGATGTGGCCGGTACACACATGGCTTCCCGACGCGCACGTCGAGGCCCCGACCGCCGGTTCCGTCATCCTGGCCGGCATCCTCCTGAAGATGGGCGGCTACGGCTTCCTGCGCTTCTCGTTGCCGATGTTCCCGCTGGCTTCCGCCGATCTCGCTCCGCTCATCTACGCGCTGTCGGTCATCGCCATCATCTACACCTCGCTGGTCGCGCTGATGCAGGAGGACATGAAGAAGCTGATCGCCTATTCGTCGGTCGCCCATATGGGCTACGTCACGATGGGCATCTTCGCGATGAACCAGATCGGTATCCAGGGCGCCATCTTCCAGATGCTGTCGCATGGTCTGGTCTCCGGTGCGCTGTTCCTCTGCGTCGGCGTCGTCTACGACCGCATGCATACCCGCGAGATCGCGGCCTATGGCGGCCTCGTCAACAACATGCCGAAATACGCCGTCGCCTTCCTCATCTTCACGATGGCGAATGTCGGCCTGCCCGGCACCAGCGGCTTCGTCGGCGAATTCATGACGCTGCTCGGCATCTTCCAGGTCAACACGTGGGTCGCGCTGTTCGCTGCGACGGGCGTCATCCTGTCGGCCGCCTACGCGCTTTGGCTCTATCGCAAGGTGATCTTCGGCGCGCTGACCAAGGAAAGCCTCAAGGGCCTGCTCGACCTGTCGCTGCGCGAGAAGATCATCCTCTATCCGCTGATCGTGCTGGTCATCTTCTTCGGCGTCTATCCCGCGCCCGTTCTCGACGCGACCGCCAGCTCCGTGCAGGCGCTCGTCAACACAATCACCATTTCGCTCGATGCCGCGCCCGGCGCGGCGTCACACTGAGGGGCGGGACCATGACGCCTGAACTGACATCCAGCCTCTCGCTGCTCACGCCTGAGCTGATCCTCGCGGTCGGCTCCATGGTGCTGCTGATGATCGGCGCCTATTCGGGCGAGCGCTCCTACGGCGTCGTCAATGCGCTGGCCGTGCTGCTGATCGTCGTGGCCGGCGGTTGGCTGCTCTTCGCGACCGGCGACGGGCAGGCTTTCGGCGGCGCCTTCGTCTCGGATTCCTTCGCGCGATTCATGAAGGTGCTGACGCTGGTCGGCTCGGCCGCGACGCTGATCATGTCCACGGGCTTCGCGCGCGAGCAGAACTTCGACAAGTTCGAGTATCCGATCCTCGTGCTGCTTGCGACCGTCGGCATGATGCTGATGATCTCCGCCAACAGCATGATCGCGCTGTATCTCGGGCTGGAGCTGCAGTCGCTGGCGCTCTACGTCGTCGCCGCCATCAACCGCGACAACGTGCGCTCCACCGAGGCCGGCCTGAAGTATTTCGTGCTGGGCGCGCTGTCTTCGGGCATGCTGCTCTACGGCATCAGCCTGGTCTACGGCTACACCGGCAACACCGGCTTCGAGCAGATCGCGGCCGCCCTGTCGGACGGCGAGCGCCAGCTTGGCGTCGTCTTCGGTCTTGTCTTCGTGCTTGCAGGCCTGTGCTTCAAGATTTCTGCCGTGCCGTTCCACATGTGGACCCCAGACGTCTATGAAGGCGCGCCGACACCGGTCACCGCCTTCTTCGCCTCCGCGCCGAAGATGGCCGCCATGGCGCTGGTCGTGCGCGTGGTCATGGGCGCATTCGAGCCCATCGCCAGCGACTGGCAGCAGATCGTCTCCTTCATCGCCATCGCCTCCATGGCGCTCGGGTCCTTTGCGGCGATCGGCCAGAAGAACTTCAAGCGCCTGATGGCCTATTCCTCCATCGGCCACATGGGATTTGCTCTCGTCGGTCTCGCGGCCAACAGCGAGGCTGGCGTGCGTGGCGTCGCCATCTACATGCTCATCTATCTGGCTATGACGCTGGGCACCTTCGCCTTCATCCTCTCGATGCGTCGCAAGGAAGGCAATGTCGAGCAGATCAGCGATCTGGCGGGCCTTTCGACCACCAACCCGGTTATGGCGACGATCCTGACCATCCTGATGTTCTCGCTGGCCGGCATTCCGCCGCTCGCCGGCTTCTGGGCGAAGTGGTACGTCTTCCTCGCCGCCATCAACGCCGGGCTCTATCCGCTGGCCGTGATCGGCGTGCTGACCTCTGTCGTTGGCGCTTACTACTATCTGCGCATCATCAAGATCATGTGGTTCGACGACTCCGTCGGCGGCTTCCTGCCAATGGTCGGTTCGTTGCGCGTGGTGCTCGGGATCTCCGGTGCCTTCGTCCTCCTCTATATGCTGGTCGGCGCGCCGGTCGAAAGCTTTGCCGAGGCGGCCGCCAAGAGCTTCTTCTAGCCGTGGGATTTTCCCTCGCCCCGACGGCGATTGTTGCAGGGTACCGGATAGAAGCCCATGAGAGCGTTGGCTCGACCAACGCGCTCGCGCTTGAGCGCGCCGCCGCCGGCGATCCAGGCCGGCTCTGGATCGTATCGAAGAAGCAGGAGAGCGGACGCGGCCGTCGTGGACGCGCCTGGGCGACGCCGGAAGGCAATCTGGCCGCAACGCTTCTCCTTGCCGAAGCCTTCGATCTCAAACTCGCCGCGACGCTCGGTTTCGTCGCAGGTCTTGCTCTCGCCGATGCACTAGACGCCGTTGTGCCCGACATGCGCTTTGCGGTTGCAGTCGATGGCGGCGCGGGCGGCGGCGCCGGGGGCAGGGGACCGCACGGCGACCGCTTTGAACTCAAATGGCCGAACGACGTGCTAGCCAGCGGTGCGAAGCTCGCGGGCATCCTGCTCGAATCCACGCTGCTGCCCGGCAACCGCGCCGCGCTGGCGGTCGGCATCGGCGTCAATGTCGTCGCCTATCCGGAAGGTGTGCCTTACCCGGCGACGTCGTTGAAGGCGCTCGGCTTTGCGGGGGATGCGGAAACGCTGTTTCTTGCGCTGTCCGACGCATGGGCGCAAAACATGGCGGTCTGGCGGGACGGTGCTGGCTTGTCGGAAGTGCGCCGCCGCTGGCTGTCGCGTGCGGCGGGCCTGGGTTCGGAAGTGGCCGTGCGGGTCGATGGCAACATTGTTCGCGGCATCTTCGAGACCATCGATGAAGACTGCCGGTTCGTCATCCGCTCGGGCGGCGATAAAATTGTGATTGCCGCAGGCGACGTGCATTTCGGCGCGGTTGCCTCGGCCGGCGCCGCGTAAGGCGAGGGGATTGCATGGCTAGGTATTCGGGACCGGAACTCGTCTTTGCTCCGTTGGGCGGCGTGGGCGAGATCGGCATGAACTTCGCTCTTTACGGCTTCGGCCCGGCGGATGCCCGCGAGTGGATCATCGTCGATGTCGGGGTGACCTTCCCGGATGCCAGCCTGCCGGGTGTCGACCTGGTACTGCCCGATATCCGCTTCATCAAGACACAACTTGACCGTCTGCGCGGCATTATCATCACGCACGCGCATGAGGACCATTACGGCGCGCTGCATGAATTGTGGCCGCGCCTGAAGGCGCCGCTCTGGATGTCGCCGTTTGCCGCCGGCCTGCTTGAGGCCAAGCGCCAAGGCGAGGGCAACGCGCCGAAGATCCCGGTGACGATCTACCGGGCCGGCGACACATTCGAGGTTGGCCCGTTCAAGATCGAGGCCATCCCGGTCAGCCACTCCATTCCCGAACCGCTTTCCCTTGCCATAACGAGCCCGCTCGGCACGGTCATCCACACCGGCGACTGGAAGATCGACCCCGATCCCGAGATCGGTCCGATGACGGACGAGGCCCGTTTCCGGGCGCTGGGCGACGCAGGTGTGCTGGCGCTGATCTGCGATTCCACCAATGCGTTGCGCGAGGGCGAATCCCCCTCTGAAAAGGAAGTCGGAGCCGGCCTTCGCGCCGTCATCGAGGCGGCGCCCGGCCGCGTTGCGATCACCACCTTCTCCTCCAATGTCGGCCGCGTGCGCTCCATTGCCGAAGCCGCGCGCGACGCCGGCCGGCAGGTTCTGGTGCTTGGCCGCTCGTTGAAGCGCATGATCAGCGTCGCTGGCGACCTCGGCTACATGGAAGGCATTCCACCCTTCATTGCCGAGGAAGACTACGGCTTCATCCCACGCGAGAACCTCGTCATCATCTGCACCGGCAGCCAGGGCGAGGCGCGAGCAGCACTCGCCAAGCTCGCCCGCGACGAGATGAAGACCGTGTCGCTTTCGCCGGGAGACACGGTTGTCTATTCGTCGCGCACCATTCCCGGCAACGAAAAGGCGATCCTCGAAATCCAGAACCTGCTTATCGACCAGGGCATCAAGATCATCCAGGACGGCGACGCGCTGGTGCATGTGTCGGGTCACCCGCGCCGCAACGAGTTGCGCAAGATGTATGCCTGGACGCGGCCGCGCATCGGCATTCCAGTTCACGGCGAGGCCGCTCATCTGGTCGCGCAGGGTTCGCTCATGGCGCAGTCCGGCATCCCCGAGGTGGCACAGGTGCGCGACGGCGACATGATCCGCCTTGCGCCGGGTGCCGCCGAGATCATCGACAAGGTGCCGTTCGGCCGTCTCTACAAGGACGGTCGGCTGGTCGGCGACGACGAGCAGATGGGCATCAAGGAGCGCCGCAAGCTTTCCTTCGCCGGTCATGTCGCGGTCAATGTCGTGCTCGACGAGCGCTATGAACTGGCCGGCGATCCCGACATCGTGGCCGTTGGCGTCGCCAAGGTCGACGGGCGGGGCGAAGACCTCGAGGATTTGATGCTGGAAGCCGCGGTTGGCGCGGTCGAGAGCATTCCGCGACAGCGCCGCAAGGATCTGGATCTGGTTCAGGAGGCTGTCCGGCGCGCGGTGCGTGGTGCGGCAAACGAGACATGGGGCAAGAAGCCGCTGGTGACGGTGTTCGTCACGCGCTAGAAGGCGGCATGCTCGGCCGCCTCAATCACGTCGCCATCGTCGTACCCGATCTCGCTGCGGCGACTGCCATCTACCGCGATACGCTCGGTGCGAAGGTGAGTGCGCCGCAGGCGCTGCCCGAACATGGCGTCACGGTCGTTTTCGTCGATACCGGCAACAGCAAGGTCGAGCTTCTCGAAGTGCTGGGCGAAGGCTCTCCGCTCGCGTCGTTTCTTGAGAAAAATCCGTCCGGCGGCATGCACCATCTCTGCTACGAGGTGGACGACATCATTGCTGCCCGCGACCGTCTGAAGGCGGCCGGCGCACGCGTGCTTGGCGACGGCACGCCGAAGATCGGCGCGCATGGCAAGCCCGTGCTTTTCCTGCACCCGAAGGATTTTGCCGGCACGCTGGTGGAACTGGAGCAGGCATGACCTGGATTTCAGTCATTGCCGTCTACTTCGTCCTCTGGTGGCTGGTGCTGTTCGCAATGCTGCCGTTCGGACTGAAGACGCAGGACGAGGACGGCGAGGTCACGCTCGGCACGGTGCCGAGTGCGCCGAAGGGCCCGCACATGCTGCGCGCGGTCATCCGCACGACCATCGTTACGGCAATCATCCTTGGCTGTTTCTATGCGGTCACCAAGGGGCTGGGCCTCAGCATCGACGACATTCCGCGCATCGTTCCGGACTTCAAAACTGACGTTGGGTCATAGGGCTGACGCCCTCGCTTTTCGCTGTTCCGATTGCACAAAAAAAAAGCAAGGCACGAAGCCTTGCAATTTAAACGCGTCCGATCTGTTTCCGGTGTCCGGCGGCAGCGAAACCGCGCCTAGATCGCATCCTCCCAAGACTTTGACCGCGTAGGGAAGACAGATTTTGTTCTGCCCTCTCGGTTATGCGGCGACACTAGACCAACGCCGGACAAATTGTCACGCACAATTTTGCGTTTGCGACGTTACAAATGTGCTGCAATGCACAATTCCTTGGCAGGGGCTGCCTGCCAAAAGCACAGCGCGAAATCGTAACCCCGAAGACGCCGCCGCGTCGGGTTTCCATTCGGTCTTGAAATCGCTATGAAGCGCTTGCATGCGTTTCGCGTGGAATGCCGATTCCGGCTCCATCATCATCGCCTTTTTAACGGACCCACAATGCGGCTTTCGCGCTATTTCCTTCCCATACTCAAAGAGAACCCGCGCGAAGCCGAGATCGTCTCTCACCGCCTGATGCTCAGGGCTGGCATGATCCGCCAACAGGGGCAGGGATCGTTCTCGATGCTGCCGCTCGGCAAGCGCGTGCTCGACAAGGTTTGCCAGATCATCCGCGAAGAGCAGAACCGCGCCGGCGCTCTCGAAATCCTGATGCCGACCATCCAGTCGGCCGAGCTCTGGCGCGAAAGCGGACGCTACGACGACTACGGCAAGGAGATGCTGCGCATCAAGGATCGGCAGGAACGCGACATGCTCTACGGGCCGACCAACGAGGAGATGGTGACGGACATCTTCCGCACCTACGTCAAGTCGTACAAGGACCTGCCGCTCAACCTCTATCACATCCAGTGGAAGTTCCGCGACGAGGTGCGTCCCCGCTTCGGCGTCATGCGCGGCCGCGAATTCCTGATGAAGGACGCCTATTCCTTCGACCTCGACTATGAGGGCGCAAAGGCAGCCTACAACCGTATGTTTGTCTCCTACCTGCGCACCTTCACGCGCATGGGCCTGCAGGCGATCCCGATGCGCGCCGACACCGGCCCAATCGGCGGCGACCTCAGCCACGAATTCATCATTCTGGCCGAGACCGGCGAGAGCCAGGTTTACTGCCACAAGGACTTCCTGCAGTTGCCGGTACCGGGCGAGAATACAGACTTCACAAACGACGCCGAAATCGGCGGCATCGTGAAGGACTGGACGACGCCCTATGCGGCGACCGACGAGATGCACGACGAGGCCGCCTGGGACAAGATTCCCGATGCCGACCGCCTCTCGGCGCGCGGCATCGAGGTTGGTCACATCTTCCATTTCGGCGAGAAATATTCGAAGCCGATGAACGCGGCGGTGCAGGGACCTGATGGCAAGCAGCACTTCGTCTCGATGGGTTCCTACGGCATCGGCCCGACGCGGCTTATCGCGGCGATTATCGAGGCAAGCCATGACGAGGCTGGGATCATCTGGCCAGAATCGGTCGCGCCGTTCGATGTCGTGATCATCAACATGAAGGTCGGCGACGCCGAATGCGACCGTCTGTGCGAGCAGCTTTACGCGGCGCATCAGGCGGCTGGATTGGATGTGCTCTACGACGACACAGACCAGCGCGCCGGCGGCAAGTTCGCCACCGCCGACCTCATCGGCGTACCGTGGCAGGTCATCGTCGGTCCGCGGGGCGCTGCCGCCGGCGAGGTCGAGGTCAAACGGCGTTCGACCGGGGAGCGCGACACCAAGACGGTCGAAACCCTTCTGGCTTCGCTCGGGCCGAAGGGATGAACACGGTAACTTCCACCGTCGCAGCGAAGCCTGCCGGAGCGGGACCGTTTTCGGTCTTCGAGCGCATGGTTGCGTGGCGCTATTTGCGCTCGCGGCGCAAGGAGACGGTGATCTCCGTCATCGCCTCCATCTCCTTCCTCGGCATCATGCTCGGCGTCGCCACGCTGATCGTCGTCATGGCGGTGATGAACGGTTTCCGCGCCGAGCTCCTGACGCGCATTCTCGGCATCAACGGCCATCTCGTCGTCCAGCCCCTCGATACGCCGCTCGAGGACTATGATGCGGTCGCCCAGCGCATCAACGGCGTCGCCGGCGTCAAGTTCGCCATCCCGCTGATCGACGGACAGGTGCTGGCCTCTGGCGCGGTCGGCGCCGGCACTGGCGCGCTGGTGCGCGGCATCAGCGGTGACAACCTCGACAAGCTGACTATCGTTTCCAAGAACATCAAGCACGGTTCGCTTGCCGGCTTCGACCAGTCGGAAGGCGTGGCGCTTGGCCAGCGCATGGCCAACAATCTTGGCCTCGTGCTTGGCGATTCCATCACGCTCGTCTCGCCTGATGGTGACGTCACCCCAATGGGAACGACGCCGCGTGTGAAATCCTATCCGATCGTCGCCATCTTCGAAGTGGGCATGTCGGAGTTCGATTCCTCCGTCATCTTCATGCCCTTCGAAGAGGCGCAGCTCTATTTCAACATGGAAGGGCGGGCGCAGACAATCGAGGTGTTCGTCGAAAACCCCGACAACGTCGACCAACTCCGCGAACTCGTCGAAATCGCGGCGGCCCGGCAGGTCTACATCACCGACTGGCGGCAGCGTAACGAGACGTTCTTCTCCGCGCTGCAGGTCGAGCGGAACGTGATGTTCATGATCCTGACGCTGATCGTGCTCGTCGCTGCGCTGAACATTATTTCCGGGCTCATAATGCTGGTGAAGGACAAGGGACGCGATATCGCGATCCTGCGAACCATGGGCGCGACGCGCGGCGCGATCATGCGCATCTTTTTGATGACCGGTGCCGCGATCGGCGTCACCGGCACCATCGCCGGCGTCATCCTCGGCGTCGTGCTCTGCCTTAACGTCGAGCGCATCCGCCAGTTCTTCTCGTGGCTTTCGGGCACGGTGCTGTTCAATCCCGAACTCTATTTCCTCAGCCAGTTGCCGGCGAAGATGGAGTTCGGCGAAACCATGTCCGTCATCCTGATGGCGCTGGCCCTTTCCTTTTTCGCGACGCTGTTTCCGGCGTGGCGCGCTGCCAAGCTCGACCCTGTCGAGGCGCTGAGGTACGAGTGAGCGGGTCGGTCATCGAACTCAAGGGCGTCGAGCGCCACTACGTCCAGGGGCAGCGCAAGCTGACAATCCTGAACGGAGCCGATTTCTCGCTGGTGCCGGGAGAAATGGTCGCGCTGGTCGCGCCGTCGGGCGCGGGCAAGTCGACCTTGCTTCACACCGCAGGCCTGCTCGAGAGGCCCGACGCCGGCGACGTCATCCTTGGCGGCCGCGCCTGCGGTCGCCTGTCCGACGACGACCGCACCGCGATCCGCCGCAACGATATCGGCTTCGTCTACCAGTTCCATCATCTGCTGCCCGAGTTCTCCGCGCTCGAGAACATCATGATGCCGCAGATCATAAAGGGGCTGCCGCGCAGCGAGGCGGCCAAGCGCGCCGAACAGCTTCTGGACTACATGCAGATCGGCAAGCGCGCCCATCACCGGCCCGCCGAGCTTTCCGGCGGCGAGCAGCAACGAGTCGCGATTGCCCGCGCGGTCGCCAACGCGCCGCTGGTCCTTCTTGCCGACGAGCCGACCGGCAATCTCGATCCGCACACCGCGCATTATGTCTTCGACGCGCTTGCGGCGCTGGTGAAACAGTCCGGCCTCGCGGCGCTGATCGCCACGCACAATCATGAACTCGCCGCGCGCATGGACCGCCGCGTTACCCTCGCCGAGGGCAAGGTCGTCTCCTTCTGACCGTTAACGGCTTCCCTGCCGTCTCAACCTTCCCTTAACCTACTGGCAAGTCGTGTCAGGAGGACGCGACGGCGTTCTTGACACTTTGAACAAAAATAGAACAAAATAAATACATATCAAAAACAGGAGCGAAACAATGGCCGATCTGTTCCACGACGTTCTCTCTCTGGTCTGCATGAGCACATTCCTCGTCGCATCTGCCATCTGGATCGGTGCGCTCTGAGTCGACGTAGCCGGTCGTCGACCGTTTTTCCGATCGATCCTCTCGTCGATCTCTGATCGATCCTGGCGTTAAGCCTTTCTTCTTGTCGGAAGGTCTAGGGTCGCAGGAAATCGAATGAGGTACGCCTGTCCGGTCTCGTCCCCGGCCGGGCGGTTCGGCGGAGTGAAGCCTTTGTCGCCTGCGCTTGCACTGCTGCTCGTAGCGCTGAACCTCGGCTTGATCTTCGTCCTTTTCGCACTGCCGCTCGGCACGCGCACCGTCCGCGCAGCCCGCCTGGTTTCTACGCGCCGGGACCGTGTGTGGAGCGCAGTCTTTCCTTTCGGCGAGAACGCCGGTTGGTCCGGGCAGCGCCTTGACGTTCAGGCGCTCGATGACCCCGGTCTGGCTCGCATCCGGCTTGGATGGGAGGGTCGCGACGGCGCGCCGATCGAACATGTCGTCCGGTTGGAGGATGTCGTCCAGGGACAGCATTTTTCGATGCGTGTCATCGACGACAGTTCACTGCACCCGACGTTCTGGAAGGACTATATCGAGTCCGTGGATCTGACCGGCGAGGATAGTTCTGTCCGCGTCACGCTTTCACGGACCGACCGCTACCGGGGGGCGGCCTTTTTCGTGTTCCGCTACTTCGCGCTGCGTCGCGAACTCGGCAAGCTCAAGAGATGGGCCGAGACGGGCGAGTATAATGCCGGCGGCCTGTTCGAGCATCCGGCGACCCAGATCGGGTTTGCTGCGCTGTCCGTCCTCATCATGTGGCCTGTCTTCGGGCTCACCTTCGGCGGCTTCCTGCTCGCGAGTGTGCTGACCGCCGTCGTCGCGCTGCACGAACTTGGCCACATGGCCGCCTTCCGCGTGATGGGCCACCGCAAGGTGCGCATGATCTTCCTGCCGCTGCTCGGTGGCATCGCCATCGGCGGCAGGCCGTATGACAGCCGCTTCGAGGTCGCGTTCGTCGCGCTCATGGGAGCGGGCTTCTCGGCATTCCTCGTTCCGCTGGCCATCGCGGCGTGCATTTATGCCCTCGGCGAGGGCTGGTCGCTGGCGGCCACCATCCTCGCCATGCTTGCCGGCATTGCCGCACTCTTCAACATCGCCAATCTGGTGCCGGTCTGGAAGTTCGACGGCGGACAGGTGCTGCGCCAGATTTGCCCGGGGCCGGTCTCGCTTGCGCTATCGTCCTTCGTGCTTCTGCTTGCCCTACTTGGGATCGGTCGGTCGGCTGGCCTTCCGGATTCGCTTCTGGTCATTTCTGGTGTGGTTTTTGCCATTCTCAGCTTGATCACGGCGGGTACGGGCATAAAGCCACGTCACGAGTTGAAGCCGCTCGGCGGCGCCGAGCGCGGCGCGCTGGCATGCGCGCTCGTCGCCGTGTTCGTAATCCATGCCTCGGGCGTACTCTGGGCGTCGGCACGCATCGCCAACTGGCAGCAATTCGAGAGGCAGCATCGCCAACCCGCGGGTCAGATCGCAGGCGTGTCCGCCAGCACCACCTTCTGAGCGCCGGAGTCAATCGCCGACTGCGACGCCCTCCCGGCGCGGGTCCGCTCCGCCTGTCAGTCCTTCCGGCGTGATAGCAATCCCGTGCAGCCCCGAGTTCAGATCGCCGGCCTTGGTCTTGAAGCCGAGCGCTTCGAGATCGTCGACAAAGCCTTCCGCTGACGTTTCTGCCTCGAGCTCGTAAGTGCCGAAGCGGTTCAGCATATGGGGCATGGAGATCGCCGCCTGCATGTCGAGCTTCCAGTCGATCAGCGCGATCAGCGTGTTCGCGACATAGGGGATGATGCTGGATCCCCCGGGCGAGCCAAGCGCATAGACCGGCTTGCCGTCCTTCAGCACGATCGTCGGCGCCATCGAGGAGCGCGGCCTCTTGCCGGGTTCGACACGGTTGGCAACTGTCTGGCCGTCCTTCTCTGGCGCGAAGGAAAAGTCGGTGAGCTGGTTGTTGAGGATGAAGCCGGCGACGATCTGGCGCGAGCCGAAGGCGTTCTCAACCGAACTTGTCATAGAGGCGACGTTGTCCTCGTCGTCGACAATGACGAAATGCGTGGTGGCGGGCATATCGAATGCGGCGCCGTCCATGCGCAACTCTGCCTTGTCCCATGGCGGCTCGCCGGGCTTCACGTCGCCATCGGTCAGCGCCGTCGGCCGGCTGATCAGGGCAGAGCGCTCGGCGAGATAGCCGGTGTTCAGCAGCCCCTTCGGAATGCTGACGAAATCGCTGTCGGCGATGTAGCGCTCGCGGTCAGCGAAGGCGAGACGCGTCGCATCGCCGATGATGCGCCAGCTTTCGGGATCGTCGGCACCGAGCGTGGCGAGATCGAAAGGCTCGACCATGCCGAGAATCTGCCCGATGCTCAGCGCGCCGGAGGAGGGCGGTCCCATGCCGCAGACCGACAGCCCGCGATACGGCGCGCAGACCGCTGGCCGCTCCTTCACCTGATAGTCTGCAAGGTCTTTCAGGCTGAGCGAGCCTGGGTTGGTAGCGTGCGTGTTGACCGCGGCCACGATTTTTTCGGCGATCTCGCCGGTATAGAAAGCATCCGCGCCGCCGTCAGCGATCGCCCGCAGCGTCTGAGCATAATCCGGGTTGCGCACCAGCGTTCCGGCGGCCAATGGCGCCCCTGAGGCATCGAAGAAATAGGCGCGTGTCGCTGGCTGCGTGTCGAGCCGCTCGATGTCCTCCGTGATCATCGTGTTGAGGCGAGGCGACACGGCGAACCCACCTTCCGCCATATCGATCGCCGGCTGGAGCAGGTCCTTCCACGGCGTCCTGCCGTATTTCGCGTGCACCGCCTCCATAAGCCTCGGCACGCCCGGCACACCGACCGAACGCCCGCCAATCACCGCGTCGAAGAAGCCAAGCGGCTCACCGTCCGCGCCGAGGAAAAGCGCCGGCGTCGCGGCCGCCGGCGCGGTTTCGCGTCCGTCGAATGTCGTGACGGTCTGGCCTGCCGCATCATACCAAGTCAGGAACGCGCCGCCGCCGAGGCCTGACGATTGCGGTTCAACCAGCCCCAGAACCGTCTGCACCACGACAAGAGCGTCCGCCGCGTTGCCACCGTTTCTCAGCACGTCCAGCCCCGCCTGCGCGGCCAACGGGTTGGCAGCGATCACCATGTGCTTTGTTGCACGAACCGCCGCCTTTTGCTCGATGGCGGAAGGCGATTCAGGGGCGATGACATCGGACGCTTGCTGCGCGACGGCCGGCATCGCCAGAAGTGCAGCCAGCGCCGTCAGTATCAGTGTCCCGGACGTTCTCATCAGCCTGCCCTTCTGGATTGCTCTCCGGCGAAGCACGTGTCCCCGAAGACCTCCTCGAACGCGCCCCTCAGTGCGACGTCGAGGTCGCCCATCGTCACGGGCAGACCGAGGTCGACGAGGCTAGTAACGCCGTGATCGCTGACGCCACAAGGTACGATGCCCGAAAAATGCGAGAGGTCAGGCTCGACGTTGATCGAGATACCGTGGAAGCTGACCCACTTCCTCAACCGAATGCCGATAGCCGCGATCTTGTCTTCCGCTGGCGATCCGTCCGCCATCGCGGGTCTGTCTGGCCGCACCACCCAGACGCCGACGCGGTCCTCGCGCCGCTCGCCTTTCACGTTGAAGCGGCCGAGCGTGCGGATGATCCATTCCTCGAGCGCCGCCACGAAGGCGCGTACGTCTTCTCGCCGCCGCTTGAGGTCCAACATGACATAGGCAACGCGCTGTCCCGGCCCGTGATAGGTGTATTCGCCGCCGCGTCCCGCCGCAAAGACCGGAAAACGATCCGGCTCGACCAGATCCTCGGCCTTCGCACTCGTACCGGCCGTGTAGAGCGGTGGATGCTCGACCAGCCAGACCATCTCTGGTGCGATGCCAAGGCGGATCTCCTCAGCGCGCTTTTCCATGACGGCAAGCGCATCTTCATATGCGGTCAGCCCTGGCGCGATCCGCCATTCGACAGGCGCCAAGCCGGGCGCCGGAAGGAAGTCGGGGGCGATCTGGCTGCGTTCGAGCATGGCGCTTCCGTTGCTGAAGCCCCTATATGGCCCTGCCGCCTCGCGGCGTCCAGACGCCGATGTCTTGCCGTCCCATGCTGCGGAGTCCTGTGGCTTAACGACTTTTTTGCCCGGATGCGTCATGCTCGCTGCGAAGGAAGCGCACCATGCAACAAAGTCTGACGCTCAGCATCGGCCTGCCCGCTGGGCTTGTCATCGTCATGCTCGGCCTTGGGCTTTCGCTGCGCATTCAGGATTTTACCCGTTACCTGTCCCGCCCATGGCCCATCGTCCTTGGTCTGGTCTGCCAGATCGTTTTGCTGCCGCTTCTTTGCTTTGCGTTGGTCTACGCCGCCGGTTTCCCGCCTGCGATCAGCGTTGGCATGATGCTGCTGGCGGCAAGTCCGGGAGGGACATCGGCTGCGCTCTTTACCCACCTCGCCCGCGGCGACGTGGCGCTGAGCCTCATCCTCGCGGCCGCTACGACCATCATCGCCCTTGTCAGCCTGCCGATCATCGTCAATCTCTCCATGATCGTTTTCTATGGCGAAGCCAGGACAGTCAGGCTGGATATCGTTCAGGTGCTGCTGATCTTCGCCATCGCGATCGTGCCGGCTTCGATCGGCGTTTTCGTGCGCAGCAGCTTTCCCGACCTGGCTGAGCGCCTCGACCGCCCGGTCAAGACGATAACGATGATCTTCCTTGTCGGGCTGATATTGATCGCGCTCATCGGCCAATGGCGGCTGCTTGTTGTGTGGGGACCGACAGTCGGCCTCGTCGCCCTGATCTTTGCAGTCGTCAGCCTGCTCGCTGGTTACTTTCTCCCGCTTCTCCTTGGGGTCGAGCCACGCCAGGCCGTAGCCCTGTCGATGTCGATCGGCATCCACAACGCGGCGCTCGTCATTGCGCTCGCGATGAGCGAACACATGCTGAACAATGCCGAGATGGCCATTCCACCCGCCGCCTACGGTGTCATTGCCTATGTCGTGGGAGGGGTTTTCGTCTGGATACTCAACAAGCGTCAGGCGGCGGCGTCTTGACCGGCGGATGACTTTGATGCGGCGTCCGTCAGATTCGATGCAGGGGTGCTAGGCAAACCAATCCGCGCCTATCGCAAGTTCTGTGCAAATCAAGACCTGACGCGCCGCTTTGGAGTTAGGTATCCTTGCAATCTGCGATTCAAGAAAGGCATTCGAGAAAACACCTCTTTTTCTCAACCGTTTTGCCGCCTCGTCGGCCAAGGTTCTCGCGGAGCGACCCTGATTTTCAATCTCTGTTGAAGGATACTGGTTGCTAAGAAATAGCCTCGCTTCCGGACCGGTCGCCACAGTTGAACCGGCTATATCGAAAAATTCGGGGGCGTCCAGCCAACGAATGAATGCAATGAGCAGGGCTTGATCGTAGCGTTCCTCTATAGAGCGATTCAGCCAAACGCCGATCCACCGGGAGTCGAAGAGTGGGTAGCGATAGATATTGTCCGAGTTGTCGCGGTGAGGCCGGATACGAAGTTCCATCCGGTAAGCGAACCTAAGCTGATCCTCGAACAACAATTCCTGATTTGCCACATAGGGTTTTCTGGGAAGGAATTTGGTCCCTCGGATCCGCGATGCCAGTTCGAAGGGATCATTTGCCCTACTAAAACGCTTCCTGGCTTTAGTCCATTCGACGTTCTCCGACAATTTTGTTCGCACCTGTGAAACCGCGCCGCCTCCTAAACCATGGAATTCGACACGGCTTGGAAATGCCTTTTCTATCTTTTCTACCGCCGTAAGCCTCCTGAGGAAGAGCACATCCTGCTCGCGCCTGGCCAAGCTATAGAGGTCATCGAAACACGGGGTAGAAGATGGTAGCGAAAACTGTTCGATTGGAAGGCGGTCCGCAAGGGCGCGAGCAACCCCTGCGTCGAATTTTCGGGCGAAGGTATAAGTTTTGGGTTGTATTCCGTTCCGTCGCAGATAGTGCAGAATCAGGCGTGAATCGAAGCCTCCCGAAAGTCCCATGACGACGTTTTGGTTGGGTTCGATAGTTGTGATTTCGTCCCTAATAATCTGATTCAGGGTGCTATCCATGGCTTCAAAGCGCTCGGTTGGAGTTGCCGTCAGCCAATCCGCCTTGAAAATATCGGGCGCACTCTGCTTCGCTGAAACAAGGTAATGAATCGCTTCCTTGGAGCGACGATCATCAAGATAAAAACCGAACGACAGAAAATTTAAGAATTTCTCGCTTTTTCGTAAATCCTTTTCATCAATAAAATCAAATCTACTGTAAGGAAAATTTATTTTACTGAATTTTGCTAGAAACCTTGAGAGCATGTTCAGTATTCATGGCGATGAGCCGATTCCTCGGTAGCGTTCTCAAGCCACGAGAAACGAAAAAAATCCTTCCATAAAAAAAGGTAGTAAATCACAGCAGGCTCCCAGGCCACCACCGTAAGTTTAACTTGGCGTCTGTGTTCCAGCAACTGGTTGCCCATGCCCTTGATGGTCGCACAGTGCTGACGACGCCTAGGTCGGTATTCGCGATCCAGCAGTCTAACGTGACAGTGGAGACGGTCCCGGTGGTCCATCTCATGATCCGCTCTCCTAGGCCATGCGCCCAAAAACGGCCGCCTTGCGCATCCTCCTTCCCGCAACACTTTAAGGTGAAGCAGCATGGTCGCGATCCGGGCCGCATTCTTTCTGGCTGTCGCGATACTGATCTCCGCATCCGCTCACGCCGAACCGTGTCAGGAAGTCGATCGATCCAGGTGAGGCGGGTTGGTCTGCCGAAAGTCTCGATGCTGCGAGACGCTATTCGAAGAGCTCAAGCCGACGACTGTCGTGGTCATCCATGACGGAACGATGGTTGCCAGTTGGTGCGATCTCTCACGCGAGGTGAACATTGCGTCGGTGCGAAAGCCTTCTCAGCGCCCTCTACGGCATCGCTGTCTCCGAGGGCAGGATTGATCTTTCGAGCAGCCTGCCGACCTCAAAATCGACGACAATGCGCCAGGTCTGATAAGCGCTGCGCGGGGGCCATCGAAGATATCTGATTATGTGAGGTAGGTCGCGAGTGCCTGTGCCCGTACCTGTTAAGAGCGCAAATTCTTCAACGGCTTACACAGGTGAAGAAAGTCTATTGGTGCGGTCGAGAGGACTCGAACCTCCACGGGTTGCCCCACAGCGACCTCAACGCTGCGCGTCTACCAATTCCGCCACGACCGCACGTGGTAGGAGCCGGAACTGGCCGGCCCGCGGCGTGTAGCAAATCGCCTAGCCCGAAACAAGGGCAAAGGCGGCGTTATTCGTCACGCGGCCGCTTGCCGCGGGGAAAGGCGGGAACGCGCCGTTTCGAGGCGCATTTCGTTTGATGTTCTTAGGCGTTGCGCGCTAGACCTGAACCGCATCGTCCACCCGGTCACAGACCATTTACAAGCCGGAGGCGCCGTTGGAAAACCAGCACGAAACGCCGCCCGAGGCCAACCCGTCCGGCGCGGAGCCTGATATCTACGGGGATGGCGGAAGCATCCGCTCGTCCTTCCTTGCCCATATAGGCGCGGCAATCGCGGATCGCGATACGATCACGCTGAAGCGCGATGTGGGCGACCTCCACCAATCCGAACTCGGCGATTTGCTGGAAGCGCTTCTGCCGGAGCAGCGGTTGGCGCTTGTCGAACTGCTGGGCAAGGATTTCGATTTCTCGGCACTGACGGAGGTCGACGAGGCCATACGCCTCGACATCGTCGACAACATGCCGAACGAGCAGATCGCCGAGGCGGTCCAGGAGCTCGATTCCGACGACGCGGTCTATATTCTCGAGGACCTCGACCAGGAAGACCAGGACGAGATTCTCGCCAAACTGCCGTTCACCGAACGCGTCCGCCTTCGCCGCGCGCTCGATTACCCAGAAGAGACGGCCGGGCGGCGCATGCAGACCGAGTTCGTCGCCGTGCCGCCATTCTGGACGGTCGGCCAGACGATCGACTACATGCGCGAGGATCAGGACCTGCCTGACCGCTTCAGCCAGATCTTCGTTATCGACCCGACCTTCAAGCTTCTGGGCGCGATCGACCTCGACCAGATCCTGCGTGCCAAGCGCGCGGTGAAGATCGAGGAGATCATGCACGAGACGCGCTATGCGATCCCGGCCACGATGGACCAGGAGGAGGCGGCACGCGAATTCGAGCAGTACGACCTGCTGTCGGCCGCCGTCGTCGACGAGAACGAGCGGCTGGTCGGCGTGCTGACCATCGACGATGTGGTCGACGTTATCCAGCAGGAGGCCGAGGAAGACCTGATGCGCATGGGCGGTGTCGGCGACGAAGAGCTCTCCGACACGGTGCTCGCCACCTCCCGCTCGCGCGTGCCCTGGCTTGCAGTCAACCTCATCACCGCCTTCGTAGCCGCTTCCGTCATCAGCCTGTTCGATGGCACCATCGAGCATGTCGTGGCGCTGGCAATCCTGATGCCCATCGTGGCCGGCATGGGCGGTAACGCCGGGTCGCAGACCATGACGGTCACCGTGCGCGGCCTCGCGACCAAGGACATCGACATCTACAATGCCGGCCGCGTCATCCGGCGCGAGATGGGCGTGGGTATGATCAATGGCATCGTCTTTGCCACGTTGATCGGGGCAGTCGCCGGCCTCTGGTTCCAGAGCGTCGAGATCGGCAGCATCATCGCGGTCGCGATGGTGGTAAACATGTTCGCGGCGGCGGTCGCGGGAATCCTGATCCCGATCATGCTCAATCGCTTCGGCGCCGACCCTGCGGTGGCCTCCGCCGTTTTCGTGACCTCGGTTACCGATGTGGTTGGCTTCTTCGCCTTCCTCGGCCTCGCCGCCTGGTGGTTCGGGGTGATGTAGAGGGCGGCTTTTGTCGCGCGTTGGACCCGTCCGAACTTCGGCGGGCAGCAGGACGTCGCTGCATTCCCCTTCTCGATTCCGTACCTTTGCTATAAAAACCGATCGGGGCGAGAAGGCGGGCGACAACCAGATGGTAGGGATTCCTGACCGTGAACTGAAGTTCGCACCCGACTTTTCGTATGCCCAACGCGGCGACGGCATGGTGATAAAATTCACGCGTGCGGAACGTCTGTTGCTCGCGAACCTGATCGCACATGCCGGTATGCTGCGCAGCCGCGAACAGCTCCTCGACGCCGTTTCGGAGGTTGGGTCGGACACGTCGGATCGCAATGTCGACTTCTTCATCACGCGGCTGAGAGGCAAGCTCGGCTGCTCCGCCAGGAACCCGAAATTCATCGCTACCCGGTATGGCGAGGGCTATGTCTGGGTCGGCCCACGTTCCGCTCGGACTGGTCCGCTGGCGGAATGCTTCGTGGTCGTTGGGCCCGTTCTTGCGATTGGGCAAGGGAGCGGGGGCACTGAGGCGGTCGGCTTCGCCGAAGATCTGGCCCTTGCCCTCAGGAAGCAGTTGCCGGCCGAGAGGGTAGTCGCCGTCCGATCCGACGATGCCGGCGACAGTTCGCCATTTCGGGTCAGTCTTACCTTCGTCGTCTCCGGCGGCAGGACCGAATGTATCTCCTCGTTGCACAGCAGGGAGAGCGCCAAGGTCATTGTCGCGCGGCGTGATGACTGTCATGGACTCGATGTCGACCTGCTGGCCGGGAGCCATCTAGCCGCGCTCTGGCAGTTTCAGGTGGACCGGACGGGTGCGGGCGCCACCGACGCGGCTCCGCTGGCGGTCAGGATGTTCGAGGCCGGTGCCCTGTTCGGAGAGGACGTGCCTGCGGGACTGCCAGACGAGGTTGCGAAGCTCAAGGGCGAAGCCTTCCCGTCAGCGGCTATCTGGCGCAAGAACGAGGCGCAGTTGCGCCGGCTGCTTCACGATGGCAAGGCGACCGCCACCACGCGCCTGATGCTCGGCATGAACATCTACACCCGCTACATCATCGACGGTTGGCGGTTCCTTGCCAACGAAGACCCTCGCGAACGGGATCAGGCCGAGCTGGAAAGCCTCATCGTGGACATCCTGCCCGAACTGCTTGACGATCCACAGAACGCGCTGTCGGCTGCGCTCGTGCTCAGCTTCATGGGGCCGGCGTATCAGTTGCTGGCGCTGGAAATCGCCGAGGAGGCGTTCGCCCGGTCGACCGCGCTGGCGGACGGGCTTTCCACACTCGGCCGTCTGCGCGGCTTTGCTGGCGATTTCGACGGCGGGCTCGACCTGCTCTACCGCGCCCGGCCGCTGTGCAAGCCAGGCTCGATTTTCGAGCGCTACGTCACGTCCTGCATCTGCCAGATACTGCTGGCTGCGGGCAATTTCGAGGAAAAGGATCGCGAACTCGAAACGCTGACCCGAAGCCCGATAGCCAAGGGTCCCTACCGCCTTCTCTATGCCAACCCCGGCGAGGCCACGCCGTCGCTTCCGGTGCGCATCCATCTTGCGCTCAGCCCGCGAAAATACGCCCGTGCAACGGTGCTGTGGAGCTACTACATCTGCGCGCGCGTCTATCGGCATCAGGAGGCGCAGGAAAACCTGATCGTGGGCCTTGCCGGCCACATGCGCCGCCGCTTCGGCGACGACATAGTCCCCCAGGAGGTCGGCGCGGCAATACCGGCGACGATGCGCGACGTCATCCAACCTTCGCCGGATCAGGTTAAAGCCTATGCGTCCTTCTAGATCTTGATATGGCCTAGTTCGTGCTTTCGCCCGCCGGCCGCATCTCGTGCAACTGCGCCTGATTCAGCGGCGTGATCTCCCGCAGAAGCTTGGAGTGCATCGCCGTGGCGAAATCATCGAAGCTGTTGGCCACGATCACGAAGGCGGTCGCCCCTGAAATCACCTTGCCTCGATAGTACTCCTCGAGGTCCTCTTCCTCATCGAGTATGGCGAGGCCGTTGATGATGACGCCGTATTCCTCAGCCCTCTTTTGAGCCGAGAAGATGGAGACACCATGCCGCCTGCGCGGATAGAGCGTTTCCTTGCCGTCGCCCGACACGTCGATCACGCGCTGCATGGCGCAGAGCGTGGGATCGTCGAGCAGATCGAGCGCCTGCCAGACGCCCTGACCCATGTCGGTGCCGCCGCCGCCAACCCTCGGCAGGCTTTCGATCGTGCTGGCGAAGCCTTCGATGTCCTGTGCGTTGCGCACCGACTGCCAGCCCACCGTGGTCGCTGCCATCGCCGTATCGGACCACACAACCGCGGCGAGCGCGATGCCTCCCGCGCGCCGCACGGCCTCTTCAATTTTGGGGTCTCTTAGCGCCTGCGACAGGCCGCCCATTTGCAGGACATATTCCCTGTCATCAACGCTGCCGGACGCGTCGATCGCGAAGACCAGCGCGGTGCCGAAACATCCTCTTGCGCTGGCGGGGCTGGGCGCCATGCCGAGCAAAAGGCATATCATAAGCGAACCGAGGAAAGGTTTCGTGATCGCGGCAAGGCAGATGCGATATGGAGACAGGTTCATGTCGGCCCCTTACCGTTGAACGCGTCGCTTCCGTTAGGGAAGGAATGTTGCAGGATTATTTGCGAACCGCCGGAGCACGACGTGATATCGCGCGGGAAACTGCCTTCCCGTTCGGGAGGGCGTACCTCGCCTGACCCTGCCGCTGAGGTGCGGTCTGTCGCTGGGTGCTCGGCCTGAAATTGACTTTTACGTAAATGCCGTCAGAGTCGTTCGCGGCGGATTCGGTCGCCGGGAGAACCCATGCGGGAATATTACACGATCACCGAACTGACCCGCGAATTCGATATCTCGACGCGCACGTTGCGTTTTTACGAGGACGAGGGGCTTATCCAGCCGGTGCGGCGAGGCCGGACGCGCCTGTTCAGACCGTCCGACCGGCACCTGATCCGCCAGATCCTGCGCGGCAAGCGGCTCGGCTTCTCGATCAACGAGATCCGCGAGATCATCCAAATGTATCGCGAGCCGCCCGGCGAGGTGGGTCAGCTCAAGCTGATGATCAAGCGCATCGAGGAAAAGCGCGAGGACCTTCGCCAGAAGCGTCGCGACCTTGAGGAAACGATCGTCGAGCTGGACAACGCGGAGGAGGCCTGCGTCGAGCGTCTCGCCGAGCTTGGCGTCAACACCTGACTTTCGGCCGGCTCAGATCCAGCGCCTGACCCGCTTGGTGTAGTCGCGATAGTGCTTGCCGAATTTGTCGGCCAGCCAGCGCTCTTCCTTCTGGATGGCCACTTTCTGCGTAGCGAATGCAGCGACGATCGCTGCCGGCAAGAACCAGGTGATACCCGTGATCAGCCCGACTCCGATCAGGAGAAGCGTGTCAGCGAGATAGATTGGGTTGCGCGTGACGGCGAACGGGCCTGTGGTGAGCAGATGTTCCGGCCGCTTGTTCGGGTTGATCGGCGTCTTCGCATTTGCCATCGCGCGGAACGCTGTCAGGAACAGCGAGACCATTGCAAGCAACGCCAGCCAGCCGACCGCGACCAGGATGTCCGACATGGGCGAACCGAACCAGGGCAGGGGGTAGATGGCGTGCAGGATGAGGCTCGCCACTATGCCCAGGACATAAATCACCGGCGGCCATGGTATGACGCCTTTGGCGGCTGGCGCTGCCATAGTCGGTGCGGGTGTGTGCGCATGCTGCTTCGCATGCTTTCCCTTGGCGTCGCTCATGGTGCTCCTCCCTCCGGCATGGCGTTGTCCGTTTCGATCGTGCACTGGCGCGCTGCCTCCTCCGCAGTGGCGCGCAGTTCGTCGCTCTGTTCGCCGGCGTAGAAGCTCTGCATCGCGCCGGCGCGCTCCAGCGTATCGAGCACGCAGGCACAATAACGCGGGCAGAACTCCGTGTCGCGCTGTTCGACGCAGGTCCGCTCGCACGCCTGCAGGAAGTTCACCTCGCGGCTCTCCTCGCTCGGCGGGAAGACCTGCGCGAACAGCCAGGCGCAGGCGATCAGGATCGGCTGGTGGATCAGGTAGAAGGCAAGGCTGTGGCGGCCGGCGAAATCCAGCGGCCACAGCCACCGCGGTGCGCGCCATGGCGCGAGCATGGTGAAGAGACCCGTCTGCGCAGCGATCTTTCCGGCCGCGATGCCGATCAGCACCATGCCGAACCACGGAAATACCGGCACGAAGTCGTTCGAGCGCGAGTAGTTCACCGACAGTCCCGTCCACCACCACCAAGGCGCGTCGAAGAATTCGGAACGCAGATAGTGGGGCGCGGCCAGCACGATCGCCGCGATCGAAATCGTGACGACGGCCGGCAGCGGCAGGAAGGCGAGCCCGAGAATGCTGGCCAGCGCGATCTGGTGCAGGATACCGAAAAAGATGAAGCCGTTCGGCATGGCGACATAGGTCGCGGCGGTTATCGCAAGTGCAGCCGCCGCTACCATTGCCCAGCGCCGCCAGAATGAGTTCCAGCGAATCTGCTTGCCATGCGCAAGCACGAGGCTGACGCCGACCAGGAACAGGAAGCTCCCGGCGATGCAGCGCGCGAACAGCTTCCAGCCGCCCGTGGTCGCCATGTCCGGTGGCACATAGCCAAAGAACCCGAGGTCCCAGGTGAAGTGGTAGATCGCCATGGCGACCAGCGCGAGGCCGCGCGCGATATCGATAGCCTCTATGCGCCCCTTCCTTTGGGGCGGGGCGCTTTGCTGTTCGTTGGTCACGGTAGCGTCCATGCTGCGCCAAGCGTTAGCACGTCGCGTCAACGGACGGCAAAGTGCTGGTTGTCGCTTCCGGTGGAAAGCTAGGTTTCTGTGTCCGCGAGCGCCTTGTGCTGGCCGCGCACCCAGCCGTGGAAGCGCGCCAGCTCGTATTCCTCGGGCATCAGCACGCCGGCCTTGTGGCGGCGCGCATGCAGGCCGCGCTGGTTGAGTTCGCAGACTGCCGCGTCCTCCTCCAGCACCTGCATGCCGAAGCCGACGATGTTGTCGAGGCCCTTTGGCGGCATCTCCTGCGGCGGGAACAGCCATTCCGCCGTCAGCTTCGTCCGTTCCGGCCCGAGCGGCGTCAGCGTCACCGTGCGCACATAGTCGACATGCCCGACGACGAACATCGACGGCAGGCTCATCGCGTAGCTCTGGCGGGCGGCGCGCTCAGCCTCCGTCAGGCCCTGAAACTGCGGCCCGTAGGAACGTCCGTCTCCCGACCAGGTCTCCGCGCCTTTGCGCAAACCGCCGGAAAACTCGGGCGAATCATTGTCAGCGTGCTTGGCCCAGTCCGGATCGTCGTGGCGCGCCATCAGCCCGCGCCCGTAGATCGGCACGAGGTGCGACAGGTGCTTGTGCACGCCGGGGCAGTGCAGGCACTCGTTGAAGTTTTCCCAGAAGATCTTCCAGTTGCAGTTCATCACCTTGGTGAACACGTGTCCGCTGACGAGGTCCTCCAGCGGCCAGTTGGCGAGGCTGACCGACGCCTCGTCGAAGCTTTGCTCGACGCTCTCCGCGGCGTTCTCGTCGAGATTGACGAAGACGAAGCCGCGCCACTCTGCGAGCTTGACCGAATAGAGCGGGTAGTCTGACTTCAGGAATCCCTCGGGCAGCGATTTTGACCGCACGCGCACCAGGTCACCACGCAGCGAATAGGACCATGCGTGATAGGGGCAGGTCAGCAGGCGCGCCTTCAGCCTGCCGCTCTCCGCCGTGCAGAGCTGGGAGCCACGGTGCCGGCATGTGTTGTGGAAGGCGCGCAAGGTCGCGGTTTCGTCGCGCACCACCAACACGTCCTGCGTGCCGATGGTGAAAACGCGAAAGGCCAAGGGCTCGGCAATGTCGGCCGCACGGCAGACCATCACCCAACGCCGATACCAGATCGCCTCGAGGTCGCGCTGGTATTCTGCGGCGTCGAAATAGGCGCCGGCAGGCAGCGTCCCTTCGAGCTGGCGCAGGCCGTGATAGAGGTCTTCCTTGGCCGGGCTTGGCTGCATGGCTGGCTCCTTTCAGCCAGCGGATACCGGTGCGGGATATTTGTCAATTCGCGCCTGGGACCGTCGGTTAATCAGTTTGCCGCGCCCGGTGTTCTCGATTATAGTTTGCAGGTCGACGGTTCCGGAAGGACCGAGAGGGAATGCGGTGAGGGTTTCGACCCAAAGCCGCGGCTGCCCCCGCAACTGTAAGCGGTAGCCTTTTCCGAAAGCCACTGGGCGCAAGTCCGGGAAGGTGGAGAGGGCGCAAGATCCGCGAGCCAGGAGACCTGCCGGCGACGAAAACTTCTCGATGCCCTCGGGTGGAGGGTGAAAGGACTAGGGAATGAACACTGCTACTTCCTCGATCGGCGCTGCTTCCTCCGGTTCGCGCGCCGCGCAGCTTGGCCTCGCTGCCCTGCTTGGCATCTTCATCGTTGGCTTCCTGGGCTTCTCGCACATGGAAGTGGTGCACAATGCCGGACACGATTACCGGCATTCGCTGGCTTTTCCCTGCCACTAAGGGAGTAGAAACATGAGCATCTTTCGTAGCGCCGTGTTCACCGCGGCGGCTGCCGGCTTGCTTGCCGGTATCCTGCTTGCTGCCCTCCAGACCTTCTCCACAGTTCCCCTGATCCTCAAGGCGGAAACCTTTGAAAATGCCGGCGGCGGCCACGACCATGGCGCACCCGCGGAAGCGGCGGCGGTCGACACAACTGGGCCCGCAACCGCCGAACATCATAGCGAAGAAGCCTGGGGCCCCGAAGATGGCTTCGAGCGTTTCGCCTATACGACAGGCGCCAACATCATCAGCGGCTTCGGTTTCGCGCTGCTTCTGGTCGCCGCGTCCGAATTTGCCGGCGGCATCCGGAACTGGCGTCAGGGCACGGTGTGGGGATTTGCCGGCTTTGCCGTGTTCACGCTGGCGCCTGGCCTCGGGCTGCCGCCGGAACTGCCGGCCATGCCGGCCGCCGATCTCTTCGCGCGCCAGGTCTGGTGGATCGGCACGGTGGCGGCAACGGCTGCCGGTCTTGCGCTCATCGCCTTCCGTGGCACCATTCCATTGTCGATGCTCGGCGTGGCCTTGATCGTGCTTCCGCACATCATTGGTGCGCCGCAGCCAGAGAGCCACGAGTCGCCTGTCCCCGCCGACCTGCATCATCAGTTCGTTGTCGCAGTGACGGTTACCAACCTCATCTTCTGGGTGGCGCTCGGCGGCGTCATCGGCCTGGTGCGCCAACGCTTCTTCGGCCAGCAGGCAACCCTCGGCGCGAGCGTTGCCTGAGGCGTCCGGGACTAACGCTTCCGGTCGAAGCCTGACCTTCCTTCTCGGCGGCGCGCGTTCCGGCAAGAGCACGCACGCCGAGAAACTCGCCACGGAGCTGCCGGCTCCATGGACCTACATTGCCACCGCGCAGGCCTATGACGACGAGATGGCGGAGCGCATCACGCTCCACCGTTCGCGGAGAGGCGAGGGCTGGTCGACTGTTGATGCGCCGTTCGGACTTGTCGACGCGCTTCGCGCGGTTCCGGCCGGCCGGCCGGTTCTTGTCGATTGCCTGACGCTCTGGCTCTCCAACCATATGCTGATGGAAAGCGATGTGCAGGCCCGTTCCGATGAACTGGCCGAGGTGCTTGCCGCACCGCGAGGCCCGTGGTTCGTCGTCTCGAACGAGGTGGGCCTGGGTATCGTGCCCGACAATCCTCTCGGACGCCGGTTCCGCGACGCGCAGGGACGGCTGAACCAGAAAATTGCTGCCGTTGCCGACCGCGTGCTTTTTTTTGTCGCCGGCCTACCTATGCAGGTGAAATGATGACTGCGATCGACGAGAAGGAAGCCGAGCGCCATCGCGCCAAGATGGCGAAGCGCAAGGCCGTGCAGGACGCAGAAGTCGCCGGCAAGACGATTACGGAAAAGGGCCTGCTCATCGTCAACACCGGCCCCGGCAAGGGCAAGACCACGGCCGCTTTCGGTCTCGCCTTGCGCATGCTTGGCTATGGTCGCCGCGTCGGAGTCGTGCAGTTTGTAAAAGGTGCCTGGCATTCAGGCGAAAAGGACGCCTTCGCAACCTTCGGCGATCAGGTCGTCTGGCACACGATGGGCGAGGGGTTCACCTGGGAGACGCAGGACCTTCAGCGCGACATCGCGGCTGCGCAGGCGGCATGGGCGAAGGCGCTCGAACTGCTGGCCGATCCGTCGATCAGCCTCGTCGTGCTGGACGAACTGAACATCGCGCTGCGCTACGACTATCTCGACGTCGAAGCCGTCGTGGCGAGCCTGAAAGCCCGTCGTCCGGACCTGCACGTCGTGGTCACCGGCCGCAACGCCAAGCCGGCTCTGGTCGAGGCCGCCGACCTCGTCACCGAGATGGGGGCGGTGAAGCATCACTTCTCCGCCGGCGTGAAGGCCCAGGAGGGGATCGAGTTCTGAGGAGGCGTTGTTGCGTTGCTTTTGCCTACTACCGGCGTTGAGGCGCACCTTAGTCTTTGCGATTTCGCATTCTGGCATAGGAGAGGAAGAGCATCAGAACGCCGAACAAAGCGGCGCATATGATGTTTCGGCGATTTAGTATGTCTTCGAGTATCCAATCACCGCGTTCTAACGGCCAAACACCGGTGCTGTCTTTGACGATTGGCTGGCCAGAGACGCGATCGACCGCAAACTCGCAGCCATTCAGGCTTGTAACCGAGGGTCCGGGCTTGAGGAATTCAAATGGCATCTCTCGACTGTCCATCTCACGCCTTTGGAGGAACGTCCCGTCAGTGCTGAATATGTCGATCGTGTCAGTTCTGACGCTGTAGATACTTAACGTATCGTCCGGATTAAGGGCGATTTTAAACAGGCCGCCCGCACTATCCGGTTGAAAGGCAGCCTTGAACTCTCCTCGGCAACTATAGAGCTGAACTCGAGTCGCTCGGGCCAGAATAGGGTCCTTCATTTTCACGAACAAATTGCCGTCTGGGGTCACCAGAACCTGGTCGAATATGCTGCTCGTGGGCCAAGCTCTCACATTTACGACACGCTGATAGAAGAGATTTCCGGAAGATGCGGTTCCCAATGCTAGAAGGATCGCCAGGATCCCGATCTTAGCGGTCCGGCGCTGCGAATTCGTTTGTCGCCAGAGTTGAATTCCTATGATCAAAGTTATGACCCACGGGAATATCACCTCCATCCATACAATAGAAACATGAGGGTTCATTGACCCGTTCTTAGCTCAGAGACGATTAAATCTGAGTAAATCGGGTCGGATTAAGATTCGAATATTAGGAATATTGCTTTGAATTTTTAGTTTTACCGATCATAGCACCACTACTGCTCCCACGAGACCAAGGGTCGAAATCAATAACGTATCGGCCACCCAGAACAGCCGCAGCGCCCGCCTGATATCGGCTGCGGTCACGGCTCGCCGCCCGCCTTCGCCCATATAAGCGAAGTCGCCCATGACGCCGCCATAACTTCTCGGTCCTGCCAGCGCGATGCCGAGCGCGCCGGCCATCGCCGCTTCCGGCCAACCGGCATTGGGCGAACGGTGTTTTTTGGCGTCGCGCCAAACTGCACGCCAAGCGGTTTTCGCATCCATGCGGGGGAGGAGTGCCGCCGCGATGACGATCAGCAAGGCTGTCAGCCGCGAGGCCGGCAGGTTGATCAGGTCGTCGAAGCGCGCGGCCGCCCAGCCGAACGCCTCATGCCTCGGCGTCCGGTGGCCTATCATGGAATCGGCCGTGTTCGCAGCCTTGTAAGCAGAGCCAGCCGCCAGCCCGCCAATCGCCATCCAGAAGGCGGGAGCGACCACGCCATCCGAGAAATTTTCGGCCAGGCTTTCGATCGCGGCCCGCCCGACCGCTGCCCGGTCCAGCGTTTCGGGGTCGCGTCCGACGATCTTCGAAACCGCCTCGCGACCGGCCGCCAGTCCACCCGCGTCGAGCGCCTTGGCCACCGCCTCGACATGCTTCGACAGGCTCTTTTGCGCCAGCAGCGTCGTGCCGAGCGCAATCGCCACGAAGAATCCTAGCGGATGAAGCAGCAGGAAGGTTTGCACCGCATAGGCGATCGCAGCAGGCACGCCGACGATGACAGCCAGAGCCGCCACGCCGCAAAGGCGACGCGTCCGGTCGCTGTCTGTCGCGCGGTTGAGCGTGCTGTCGAGACAGGATATCAGGCGGCCGATCCAGGTGACCGGATGGCCGATTGCCCGGAACAGCCGGTCCGGATAGCCGAGCCGGGTTTCGAGAGCGAGTGACAAGAAGGCGATCAGGACGGACATGAACATTCCGGCGAAGGCGATAGAAGCGGTAGCCGATCACGGCGGCAGCCTCGGCCGCGCGCGGTCGCTGTTTCCGCATGCGCCGGAGCCTTGGGTCGACCTCTCCACCGGGATCAATCCGCACTCCTACCCGCTTTTCGACCTGCCCGCCACCGCGCTGACGCGCCTACCCGAGCCGGCGCAGGCGCGCGACCTCGCTGCTGTCGCGGCGAATGCCTATGGCGCGCCGTCGCCACGTCACGTCGCGCTCGCTCCGGGTACGCAGATCCTGCTGCCGCAGGTTTTCTCGCTGGTCAAACCCGGTCGCGCGGTTGTCCTTGGCCCGACCTATGCGGAGCATGTCCGCGTCGCGTCGCTTGCCGGTCATTCCGCAGTCGAAGTCCCCGATTTCGCGATGCTCGCCGACGCCGATCTCGCCGTCGTCGTCAATCCCAACAACCCGGACGGACGTATTGTCCCGCGCAGCGACCTTCTCGCGCTTGCCGAAACGTTGCGCCGACGCGGCGGATTGCTGATCGTAGATGAAGCCTTCATGGATGTCGGCCCGCGTCGGGAATCGCTTTGTGGCGACGCGGAGCAGTGCGGCATCGTCGTCCTGCGCTCGTTCGGCAAATTCTTCGGCCTGGCGGGCGTTCGCCTTGGCTTCGCAATCGCTTCACCTGACATCGTGGAGCGGCTGGATGCGGGGTTCGGGCCGTGGTCGGTTTCCGGTCCAGCGCTGGAATACGGTATCCGGGCATTGGTCGACACAGGCTGGCAGGAATCCATGCGCGACCGCCTTGCAGCGGAGGCCGCGCGGCTCGATGCAATGCTTGCCGGGCATGGCGTCGTCGCGGATGGCGGCACGAGCCTCTTTCGTCATCTGACATCGTCCGACGCGCCGGACTTGTTCGATACGCTCGGCAATGCCGGCATTCTCGTGCGCAACTTCGCCGACCGCCCGCACCAGCTTCGTTTCGGACTTCCCCTCACCGAAAGCGAATGGAGCCGGCTGCAAACGGCGCTTGCCGTGTGGAGCGCTAACAGGGGAGGCAGCATGCGCGCTGCTGCATCGCGATGATCTGGGTCTGCCCCCTCTCGAAGGTCGACGCCACCGTCGCATCGACCAAAGCCGAGCGCCTGCTTTCGCTGCTCGCGCCCGGCACGGCGATGACACGGCCGTCCACGATCGCCGAGGCGAACCATCTCTATCTTTCGCTGCACGACATCGCGGAAGCGCAGGAGGGGATGACGCTGCCAGGCGAGGCGCATATGCGGACGCTGCTCGACTTCGCCGAAGCCTGGAACCGGTCGAAGCCGCTGGTCATCAATTGCTATGCCGGCATCAGCCGCTCGACTGCTTCGGCCTATATCATCGCAGCCGCATTGGAGCCGTCTCGCGACGAAGGGGAACTCGCCTGGGATCTCAGGCTGGCCTCACCGAGCGCCACACCGAACCCGCGCCTGATTGCGCTGGCCGACGACATGCTGGGCAGGCAAGGCCGCATGGTATCCGCAATCCAGTCGATCGGTCGTGGCGCCGACGCCTTCGAGGGCGTGCCTTTCGCGCTGGAACTCGGCCGATAGCTACTTCACCCAGTCGGAAAGCCTGGCCGTCCGCACATCCCTGAGCAGCTTGATGAACCCGTCGGCCTGATGCCCGGCTGTCAGCCGGCCCTTTTCGGCCGTGGCCTTGGCCGCCTCGCCGACCACGCCATGCGGATTGAGGTCGGAGGCCGTCCAGGCGAAAGCGTGGGTGCCGGTCGGCTTCAGCAGGTCGAACTCCTGTTCGGCCCGCTGTACGCTGGAGACAAAGTTCTCGGCTTTCGTCATGTCCACAAGGTCGGGGCGGAAATGCAGCATGACCGACGTCTCGAAGTCGCCGCCATGGATGCCATAACGATCCTCGATATCGCTGTAGAGACCTTCAGGCCGGCCGAAGCGCGACCAGCTCGACTTCACCGCCAGCATGCCGAACTGGACGCGCAACTCGCGCGCCACGATTCCCATGATTTCCTCGTTGCCGCCATGGGAATTGATGAAGACGAATTTCTTCACGCCGGCCCGCGCGACCGAGGCTCCAAGCTCCGTCCATGCCTTGATGAGCGTCGTGGCCGGGATGGTCAGGGTGCCCGGCGCATGCAGATGTTCGTTCGACTTGCCGACCGACTGGACCGGCAGGATGCGGATGTCGAGATCATCAGGCAGCCGCTCGATCAGCGTGTGCAGCATGCCGTGCATGATGGTCGTGTCGGTTGATACGGGCAGATGAGGGCCATGCTGCTCGATGGCCGCCACCGGCAACACGGCGATGGTTTTTTCCGGGTCGATCGCCGCGTAGGCGGTCGTCGGAAAATCTCCCCACCAGACTTTTCTCGGAGCCACGGGAACCTCGTCCTTTGATTGCCGGGGTTGTAGTTCGGGGGACGGCTGACCGCAACTGGCGGTTCAACCCGCCGCGATGACCTCGATCTCGACCTTAAATTCCGGGCGGGTGAACCCGGAGACGATCATCAGAGTCGAGGCAGGCGGCGGGTCGGCGACAAGCCGGTCGCGCACCTCCATGTAGGGTTTCATGTAAGCGCGATCGGTGACGTAGGCGTTGATCCGCACGACGTCCTTAAGCGCCATGCCTGCCTCCGAGAGGATCGCGGCAATGTTGGCGAAGCACAGTTCGGCCTGAGCGCCGACTTCCTCCGGAATCGTGTCATCCGGCCCGATGCCCAACTGCCCGGAGCACAGGACAAGCCTTTTGCCGGCGGGCACTTCCACGCCGTGGCTGTATTTGGCGAATGGCGGCCTTATCGATTTTGGCGTCAGAGCCTTTGACATTCGTTATCTCCGTTTCGCTGACAGTAGGGCTTCCGAAGGCACTGCATCAACAGTCAGTATCTAATGCCATCCACATGGACTTGAGCCTGAAAAATGGGCACGATGCTTCCCGGACTTGCCAAGGGTCGCCCCTGCCGCACGACAGGAAAGGGAACGACTGCTGGCACGCCTCTTGCTTGGAATATCAAAGTGCCGCGCCGTCGCGCGATGACAACTGAGGGTGACGTTCATGAACAGGCTTCTCACGATCTCCACGGCTGCGTTTGCCTTTGCCGCAACCAGCGCCACCGGCGCTTTCGCGGTTCCGGTGACCTTTGGCACCAACTGGTTGGCGCAGGCCGAGCACGGCGGTTATTATCAGGCCGTAGTCGACGGCACCTATGCCGCCTGCGGCCTCGAAGTGACGATCCAGCAGGGTGGTCCGCAGGTCGCCGGGCGCCCACTGCTTCTCGCGGGCAAGATCGATTTCTACATGGGCGGCAACATGCAGCAGGCATTTGACGCCGTCGCCCAGAACATTCCCTTGCGCGTCGTCGCCGCCTCCTTCCAGAAGGAGCCGCAGGTGGTCATGTCGCATCCCGGCGAGGGGCTGGACACGTGGGAAGAGTTGCCCAAGGCAGACCAGTACATCATCGGTGACGAGGGCGCGCAGAGCTTCCTGCTGTGGATGGCAGAAGAGTATGGCTTCGACCTGTCGAAGCGCGTGCCCTACACCTTCAATCCCGCGCCCTTCATCGCCAACAAGAAGTCCATCCAGCAGGGCTACGTGACCTCCGAGCCGTTCGCCATCGAGAAGGAAGGCGGCTTCGTTCCGAACCAGTTCCTGCTCGCCGACTATGGTTACGACACCTATTCGACCACGATCGAAGCCATGCAGGATACGATCGACAAGCGTCCGGAGGTCGTGCAGTGCTTCGTCGATGGCTCGGCCAGGGGCTGGTACAACTACCTCTACGGCGACAACAAGGCTGCCAACGAGGCGATCAAGAAGGACAATCCTGATATCACGGACGATCAGATCGCCTTCTCCATCGCGCAAATGAAGAAGTTCGGCATCGTCGATTCCGGTGATGCCGAAAAGCTGGGCATCGGCGCGATGACCGACGAGCGTATCCAGAGCTTCTACGACAAGATGGTCAAGGCTAAGGTGATGCCGGCAGACATCGACATCAAGAAGTCCTACACGCTCGACTTCGTGAACAAGGGCGTCGGCCTCGACCTGAAGCCGTAACGGCTTCGACCTTAGACAGCATGTTGCAGGAAGGGCCTGCCACAGCCGGCGAGGCAAAGGGCAGGGGCGGTGCGCCCCTCCTTATGCTGCGTGATGTCGGAAAGAGTTTTTCCAACGGCGTCGTGGCGTTGCGGAACGTCGACCTCGCCATTCGCGAGGGTGACTTCCTCAGCCTCCTCGGACCCTCCGGTTGTGGCAAGTCCACGGCCTTGCGCATCATCGCCGGCCTTTCGACGCCCACGACCGGCCTGCTGGACTGGCGCGGCGACGCGCGGGGGCGCTCGGACATCGGCTTTGTTTTCCAGGAGCCGACCTTGCTGCCGTGGGCATCCGTCTTCGACAATGTCTGGCTGCCGCTAAGGCTGCGCGGCGTTTCACGCGAAAAGGCCGCGCCCGTAATCAGTGAGATGATCGAGCGCGTGCATCTGACCGGCTTCGAGAAGGCCATGCCGCGCGAACTTTCCGGCGGCATGAAGATGCGCGTGTCGATCGCTCGTGGCCTCGTCACCAAACCCCGGCTTCTGCTGATGGACGAGCCATTTGCCGCGCTGGACGAGATCACCCGCTTCCGGCTCAACAACGACCTGCTCGAACTCTGGCAGGAGCAGAAGTTCACTGTCGTTTTCGTGACGCACAGCGTATTCGAGAGCGTTTTTCTGTCCAACCGCATTGTCGTCATGGCTGCGCGCCCCGGTCGCGTCTTTCGCGAGATCGCTGTCGATGCACCTCATCCGCGCGATGAGGCGTTCCGCACCTCGACCGGCTACGCCGCGCTCTGCCGCCAGGCTTCCGGCGTCCTCGGTGAAGCCATTATCCTTGGCGGAGGCGTCCATGACGATCACTGATCCGCAGGCTTTGCCGCTCGATCCGGAAGAGGCGCGGCGGGTCCGCTCGGCGAAACTGGAGCGCATCGGCCGGTGGGTGCTACCGCTCGCCATCATGCTGCTCGCGATCTGGCTGTGGGATCGCATCTGCGTCTGGAACGAGATCCCACGCTATATTCTGCCTCGTCCCGGCGAGGTGCTGGCGACGCTCTATACCGACGCCGGGCTGCTGTTCGGCTCGCTCCTGACCACGTTGCGGATCACGTTTCTCGGCCTGTTGCTAGCCGTTGTCGGCGGCGTCGGGCTTGCCGTGCTGTTCGCCCAGTCGAAATGGGTGGAGATGTCGTTCTTTCCCTTCGCGGTCATCCTGCAGGTGACGCCGATCGTAGCGATCTTTCCGCTGATCAATATCTATGTCGACAACCAGACCGCCAAGCTGTTGCTGTGCGCCTGGATCGTCGCCTTTTTCCCGATCCTGTCCAACACGACGCTCGGGCTGAACTCCGTCGATCGCAACCTGCTGGACCTGTTCAAGCTGAACGGCGCGACGCGCTGGCAGGAGCTTTGGCACCTGCGTCTCCCAGCCGCGATGCCATATTTTCTAGGCGGCCTGAAGATTGCCGGAGGGCTGGCGCTCATCGGTGCGGTCGTTGCCGAATTCGTCGCCGGCTCGACCGGCCAGTCGTCGGGCTTGGCATCCCGCATCATCGAGGCCGGATACCGGCTCAACGCGCCGCGCCTGTTTGCCGCGCTGATCCTGATCTCCTTCACCGGTATCGTGATCTTTCTCGTGATGTCGCTGATCTCACATCTCGTCCTGCGCAACTGGCACGAGAGCGCCCTGAAGCAGGATCGATGATGGCTGCATTCGACGTGTCGGGTTCGTACACGCTTACCCGCGTCCGCCTTCATGTCTCGCTGACGCCCGGGTTTTCCGCGCCGGTCGACGCGGACGGCTTTATGCTCGCCGACCTTTCGGTCGCCGATGGCCGGATAACGTCCATCGTTGCCCGCGACCCGTCTTCGCAAGCTTCAAACGGTCTCGCTGGCCGTATCGTCCTGCCCTGTTTCGTCGATTGCCACACCCATATCGACAAGGGGCATATCTGGCAGCGCAGCCCCAATCCGGACGGCTCGTTTATGGGAGCGCTGGCCGCAGCCGAGGCTGATCGCGTCGGGCGCTGGACCGCTGCCGATCTCGAACGCCGCATGGATTTCTCGCTCCGGTCCGCCTACGCGCACGGCACCAAGGCGTTGCGTACGCACCTCGACAGCATTCCTCCGCAGGATGCCATTTCGTGGCCGGTCTTCGAGGTGATGCGCGAACGCTGGCGCGGCAGGATCGAGTTGCAGGCGGTCAGCCTGATCGGGCTCGAATCCGCGCGCGACCGGCAAGGCTTCTCAAAACTCGCCAGACGGGTCGCGCGTTCTGGTGGCGTGCTCGGCGCTTTCCTCTATCCGATGCCCGATATCGAGGAACTGCTGGACTTCGTCTTTTCGCAGGCGATCGAGCATGGCCTCGACCTCGACTTTCATGCCGACGAAACGCTGGACCCCTCCGCGACCGGCCTGTGCAAGATCGCCGAAGCCGCGCTCTGGAACAATTTCGGGGGCAGGGTGCTCGTCGGCCATTGCTGTTCGCTGGCCCGCCAGCCGGAGCAGGACGTCCTTTTGACGCTCGACAAGGTCGCAAAGGCCGGCCTCTCGGTCGTCTCCCTGCCGCTCTGCAATCTCTATCTGCAGGATCGTCGCAGCGATGGCACAACGCCGCGCTGGCGCGGCGTTACCCTGTTGCACGAGATGAAGGCGCGCGGCATTCCCGTCGCCGTCGCGTCGGACAACACGCGCGACCCGTTCTACGCCTATGGCGACCTCGACATGCTGGAAGTCTATCGCGCCGCGACGCGCATCCTGCATCTCGACCATCCCGTTGCCGACTGGTCTATGGCCGCTACCACAACCCCGGCCGACATCATGCGGCTGGAGGGGACAGGGGTTCTCGCGGCGGGTGGCCCCGCCGACTTCATCATCTTCCGGGGACGAAGCTGGACGGAATTGCTTTCCCGACCGGAATCGGATCGCATCGTGGTGCGCAACGGTCGTGAGATCGAACGCAGCTTGCCTGACTATTCCGAACTCGACGACCTGATGGGTGCGTGATGGACATAACCGCGCTGAAAGCAGAGCTCGAAGGGCTGAAGATCGAGGACAATCCCAAGATCGTCCAGCAGAAGAGCCGCGATTTCTACTGGTATAGCCCGCTCCTGAAGCGCCAACTCGATCATGTCACGGCCGATCTCGTCGTCTCGCCGCGAACGGAGGGTGAGGTGATCAGGGTTCTCGCCGCTTGCCACAAGCATGGCGTACCGGTCACGCCGCGCGGCACCGGGACGGGCAACTACGGCCAGGCCATGCCCCTTTCCGGCGGCGTCGTGCTCAGCCTCGCAGAGATGAACGCGGTGACGTCGATAGCACCCGGCCGAGTCGTTGCCCATCCGGGTGCCGTCATCGCCGACATCGACCGCGCGACCCGCGCGCATTCCGGGCAGGAACTGCGACTGCACCCTTCGACCTACGCCACAGCGTCCATCGGCGGGTTCATTGCCGGCGGTTCGGGCGGCGTCGGCTCGATCAATTTTGGTGGCTTGCGCGATTTCGGCAATGTGCTGCGGCTGCGCGTCGTCACCATGGAAGCCGAGCCGCGCATCCTCGACCTGACCGGCGAGGACATCCATAAGGTCACCCATGCCTACGGTACCAACGGCATCATCACCGAGGTTGAGATGCCGCTGACTGCATCCTACGACTGGGTCGACGTCATCGTCGGTTTCGACAGCTTCATGGGCGCGGCGCGTTACGGAAACGCGCTTGCCTGCCAGGACGGCATCCTGACGAAGCTGGTCACGCCGATCGCGGCGCCGGTTCCGCAGCTTTATTTCAAGCGTCACCAAAAGTTCTTCCGCGACGGGCAGAGCATCTGCCTTGCCATGGTCGCGCCGCACTCGCTCGACGCCTTCCTTGCCTTCACGCGCCGCGCTGGCGGCGATGTCGTGTACGACGCGGCAACTGCTTCCGATGAAGAGAAGAAGGGCCTGCCGCCGGCCTATGAGCTTGCGTGGAATCACACCACGCTGCGCGCGCTCCGCATCGATCCGGCGATCACCTATCTCCAGTCGCTTTATCCTTTCCCAAGCCATCTCGACCTGATTGAGAAGATCGACGGGCTGTTTCCGGGCGAGGTGCTCTCGCATCTCGAATTCGTCCGCTTCGACGGCAACATCACCTGCTTCGGCCTGAACCTCGTCCGTTTCACCACCGAGGAGCGACTGGACGAGATCATCCGCGCCTTCGAGGACAATGGCTGCCCGATCTTCAACCCGCACCGCTACACGCTGGAGGAGGGCGGTATGAAGCAGACCGACGAGGTTCAATTGGCCTTCAAGCGCGAGGCCGATCCGCAGGGGCTGCTAAACCCCGGAAAGATGATTGCCTGGGAACACCCCAACTACGATTACCGTTCCGGCAAGACCTTTTTGTTCAAGGGACTTGAGCGCACGTCCTGATCACACATGAAAATCCTCGTCCTCCACGCCCATCCGGTCGAGACCAGCTTCAATGCCGCGCTGCACCGGACCATCGTCGAGCGGCTGACCGCCGCGGGGCATCAGGTCGATGACTGCGACCTCTACGCCGAGGACTTCGACCCGAGGCTGACACGCGCCGAGCGTCTCGCCTATCACGACCCGCGAAGCGCAAATGATCCCGCCGATCCCTATGTCCAACGCCTGCTCGCGGCTGAGGCGCTGGTGCTCTGTTTTCCGGTCTGGAACTATGGCTACCCCGCCATCCTGAAAGGGTTTTTCGATCGCGTGTTTCTGCCCGGTGTCTCGTTCACCATGGTCGACGGGCGGGCGACGCCCAGCCTGCATACCATCGCCAAGGCAGCGGTTGTCACCAGCTATGGCGGCTCCAGGCTGCGGGCGCTCCTGATGGGCGATCCGCCGCGCAAGCTCGCAATGCGGCTGCTCCGCTCGACCATCAGGCCCTTTGCGCCTGTCTCCTATCTCGCGCATTATTCCATGAATCATTCCACGCCCGAAAGCCGCGAGCGCTTCATGAACAAGGTTGCCGCCAAGATGGACGCTTTCTGATGCGCTGCCTTGTGGTCTTCTGCCACCCGGTGCCGGAGAGTTTCGGGGCCGCCGTTCGCGACACGGCGGTCGCCGCTCTTGCCGCGCGCGGCTGGGAGGTCCGTCTGGTCGATCTCTATGGCGAGGGTTTCGATCCGGTGCTGGGCGCCGAAGAGCGCCGCAACATGGATCGCGCGCCTGATGATCCGGCCCTGGCGCCTCATATCGCGAACGTCAGATGGGCGCAGGCGGTTCTCTTTGTTTACCCGACCTGGTGGTACGGGTTGCCCGCTATGCTGAAGGGCTGGCTCGACCGCGTCTGGGCGACCGACGTTGCCTTCAAGCTGCCGCCCGATGGCGGCCGCATCGTTTCGCTGGTGTCGCACATCCGCAAGATTGGCGTGATAACGACCTGCGGCGCGTCGCCGTGGATTTCCTTCCTGATGGGCCAGCCCGGCCGCAAGACCATCCTGCGCGGCATGCGGGCGCTCTGTGCGCCGACGGCGCGGACGCTCTATGTGGCGCACTACAACATGGACAATTCCACGCCGCAAAGCCGCGCAGCATTTCTCAGTAAAGTGAAAAGCAAGCTCGCGAAATTCTAGCTCGCGCTGATCAGGTTTATGGGGACAGGGCCCGGCCAAATCGAATAGTGTGTCGGTCTCGATGTCCGATCATAGGCGCGCTCGAATGTTCGCTTCAGGCTTTTGGATTCTGATCGTCATAGAAGCGGTGACCGGCGCCTTGTCGGGCGTATTGCTCGGAAACCTGGTGCCGCCGCTGAGCCTTGGCCGATTGAAAGACGCGGCATTCGGCGCAATTGGCGGCATTGGCTTGACTTGGCTGGGCGCTCAGACCCCAGGTGTTGAGTCGTTTGTGGAGGATACGGCCTCGGACGGCTCGTACATCATTTCCCCGGAACTGCTGGTCGGGGTTGGCGTTGCGGGACTGCTCGGCGGGGCACTCTTGGTCACAATCATCGGGCTGTTTCGAAATCGCTTCGGAACTTGAGTCTCTGCCCGCAAGGAGGAAACCATGATCAAGTTGGGCGGAAGGTATCAGCACCTTGTCCACGGCGCCGGTTGTGGCTGCGTCAGTCCCGAGCTTCAGGCGGCCTCCCGCCGGCTCGATGCGTTTTCCAGACGCGAATTTCTCGCTGGATTGGGTGCGGCGGCCATTTCCGGGATGGTATCCGGGCCGGCGTTCGCCCAAACCCCTCCGTCCAAAACGCTGCTCCGGCAGGTCCGGCTCTTTGACGGCAAGTCGGATGCGCTTCAGAGCGTCCAGATTCTGATCGAGGACAACCGTATCGCCTCTATCGATACGGCCAACAACGCTCCGCCTGCCGATGCGACGGTCATCGATTGCGGTGACCGAGTCCTGATGCCAGGCCTCATCGACGCACACTGGCATGCGATCTTCGCTGCAGTGCCGATGCAGGTTCTCATGACGGTCGATCCAGGCATGATCTTCACCATGTCGACCGCCGAAGCCGAGCGCACGCTGCTGCGAGGCTTCACGACTATCCGCGATCTGGGAGGACCGGCCTTTTCGTTCAAGCAGGCCATCGATGGCGGCATCATCCCTGGTCCTCGCATTTTCCCATCGGGCGCGATGATCACGACCTCCGGCGGACATGGCGACCTTCGCATGCCGTTCGAGATACCGCGCGACGGCGATCTGCTGAGCCTCAGTGAAAAGTTCGGCGGAGCGTCGATCGTCGACGATCTCGGCGGTTTGAAAAGGCGCGTGCGCGAGCAACTCCTGCTGGGAGCTTCGCAGGTCAAGCTTGTGGCCGGGGGCGGCGTCTCTTCACCGCGCAGCCCGCTGGACATGATGACATTCAGCGAGGACGAATTGCGCGAGGCGGTGGCGGTTGCACGCGACTGGAATACATATGTCACCGTGCATGCCACATCGGACGCGGCAGTTCGCCGCTCGGTCGCCGCCGGCGTGCCCTGCATCGAGCATGGGCACCTAATGACAGAAGACACGGCCAAGCTCGTCGCCGACAACGGCATTTGGCTGAGCACTCAGCCGTTCCTGACAATTGCGGACGCCGCTTCCCAGACAGGCCCCGGTGTTGAACGGGCAGAAGAAATTTTCGGCTACACGCCGGGAATGTACGGGTTCATCAAGAAGTACGGGATCAAGGTCGCGTGGGGCTCTGACCTGCTGTTCTCGGCTGAGCTGGCGCCGCGCCAGAACGTCATGCTGACCCATCTCGCCAACTGGTATTCGAATGCCGAGGTCCTGCGCGCAGCGACATCGGTCAATGCCGACCTGCTTGCGCTTTCCAACCTGCGGAACCCCTATGAGGGCAAGCTGGGTGTGATCGAGCACGGGGCTTTCGCCGATCTCCTTGTCGTCAACGGCAATCCGCTCGACGATATCCGGCTGATTGAGAATCCCGAGCAAAACCTTTCTGTCATTATGAAGGACGGCAAGGTTTACAAGAATACGCTGTAGCCAATACTAGGAGGCAGGGTCGGTTGCGGTGGGGCGCTTTCGTGAATTGCGCTCCCAAGCCCTCGCTTCGGTCGAGGCGACCAGTGTCGACAAATTTCGCCATTGAGGGATAGCGAAACATGCAGGACGTAAGCTCCAGGACCACCAGCGTAACCCAGGTCCTGATCGCGACCTTGCTGATCGTTGCCACGCTCGCCGTGGCCGATGGCATCTTTGCTCCGATCGCCTTCGCGCTTTTCATCCTGGCGCTGGTGTGGCCGGTTCAGGTTCGCCTCCAGAAATCTCTTCCGCGCATCGTCGCGTTGCTGATCACCTTCCTGGTGGTTGCCGCGGTGGTGCTGGCCCTTGCCCTGCTTACGGCCTGGTCCTTCAGCCAGGTTGCCCGATGGCTGGTCGCGGACGCCTCGCGCCTCACACAGGCCTATGAATCCCTCAGGCTCTGGCTGGAGGAGCGCGGGATCGTCCTTGCCGTTCTCTGGTCCGACAATTTCGGCATGTCGTGGATATTGCGCGTCACGCAGACGCTTGGTGGTCGGCTCAACAGCACTTTCAGCTTCTGGCTGGTCGCGCTTGTCTACGTGCTGCTTGGTCTTCTTGAGGTGGAGGATTTCGCCAAGCGGCTAAAGTCTCTCCGCAATGCCGCCATCGGTAATATGTTTCTTCAGGGATCCAGGCTGACGGCTGCGAAAATCCGTAGATACATGGTGATCAGGACGGCGATGAGCGTCATCACCGGCCTTCTGGTCTGGGCGTTCGCAAAGCTCGTCGGCCTCCCTCTGGCTGAACAATGGGGCTTTATCGCCTTCGCGCTGAACTACATTCCGTTTATCGGGCCGCTTGTCGCAACACTGCTGCCGACGCTTCTTGCGCTCGCGCAGTTCGACACATGGGGAGGCGTGATTGCGCTCTTTGTCGGACTGAACCTCATCCAGTCCATCGTCGGCAGCTATGTGGAGCCGCGCGTCGCCGGCAGCGCGCTGTCCATGTCGCCGGTTCTGGTGCTCTTCTCTGTCTTCCTGTGGGGCTATCTCTGGGGCATATTCGGCGCGTTCATCGGCGTGCCGATCTCGATCGCCGTCCTGACCTTCTGCAGCCAGCACCCTTCCAGCAAGTGGGTTTCCGACCTCTTCGGACTGCAGGCGCCCGAAAAGGCGTAAACGCTGCGTTCTCAGCTGTTGCAGACAGGCAGCGCACTAGGCGGACCGGGCTGGCTGTTTCGCCGAGCCCGGGGCCGTTGGATCGATCAGTTCACGATCTGGAAGTAGTACGTATCGATAAATCGGCCGCGAACGTCGGACTGTACCCTGCCGCGCAGCTTCAGTTCGGTCTTGGTCGTTACTTCCCGGCCGCGCCAGAATTCCTTTTCGATCCGAACCCGGATTTCTCCGGTTTTATCGCGAAACAGGTATTGCGCCCTGCCGACTTCCTTCTTGATGGAGCCTGTCAGCTCTACCCTGTCGCCGACGCGTGCGGAGCGGGCGTCCTGCACGGTCGTTACGCTGGCTCCGCCCGATCCCGCGAACTGGGCCTGAGCGGCGCCGGCCGAGAAGGCGCTTAGAAAAGCAACGGCCAATGAAATTCTTCCGATACCCGCCAACGTCACGATATGCTCCACCTGTACGAAGATTGCCGGATATAGATTGCAAATAATCCGAAACGTCAATCTTCAGGTTACATGCGCACGCGCTCTGATTTCGGGTCGTACATCGGCTTCAGGCTTGCTTCCGCCGCGAAGCGTTCGCCGGCAATCTCGATCTCATAGGAAGACGCCAGCATATCGGCCTCGATCTGGCCTTCCGAGGGCACATAGCCCATGCCGATGGCTCCGCCGAGGAAGTGGCCGTAGTTGCCTGACGTCACCGTGCCGACAATCTTGCCGTCGCGCACCAGCGCTTCGTTGTGGAAGAGCAGGGGCTCGGTATCCTTCAGGCGGAACTGCACCATGCGGCGTGACAGCCCGGCCTCGCGCTTCTTCAGCACCGCGTCCCGGCCGACGAAATCGCCCTTGCCGGTCTTCACCGCGAAACCGAGGCCGGCCTCCAGCACATGATCTTCGTCGGTAATGTCATGGCCGAAATGGCGGAACGCCTTTTCAATGCGGCAGGAATCCAGCGTATGCAGCCCGCAGAGTTTCAGGTCGACATCCGTGCCGGCCTCTTCGATCGCCTCGAAGACATGTGCCGTCTGGTCGGTCGGCACGTAAACCTCCCAGCCGAGTTCGCCGACATAGGTCACGCGGTGCGCGCGGGCCTGCCCCATGCCGATCTCGATGTCCTGAAATGTTCCGAACGGATTGTTTTCGTTCGAGAAATCGTTCGGGCTCACCTTTTGAATCAGGTCGCGTGATTTAGGCCCCATCAGGCAGAGCACGCTTTCCGATGCGGTCACGTCTGTGATGACGGCGAACTCGTCGGCGAGATGCTTCTTGAGCCATGCGAGGTCGCGTTGCAGCGTCGCGCCGGGCACCACGAGGAAGAACACGGCTTCTGACAGCCTCGTGATCGTCAGGTCGCTCTCGATGCCGCCGCGTGGGTTCAGCATCTGCGTGTAGACGATGCGTCCATCAGGCACGTCGAGATCGTTGGCGCAGAGCTTCTGGAGGAAAGCCAGCGCATCGCGGCCCTCGACCCTGATCTTGCCGAAGGAAGTCATGTCGAATAGTCCGACGCCGTTCCTGACCGCCAGATGCTCGTCGCGCTGGTTGTCGAACCAGTTCTGCCGCCACCACGAATATTTGTATTCACGCTCCTGATCCGGACGGGCGAACCAGTTTGCGCGCTCCCATCCGGCTACCTCGCCGAACACCGCGCCACGTGCCTTCAGGTGTTCATGCAGCGGCGAACGCCTGATGCCGCGCGCGCTGGCCATCTGCCGGTAGGGGAAATGGTCGGCATAGAGAAGGCCGAGCGTCTCGGTCACGCGCGCCTTGAGGTAGCTGCGGTTCTTCTGGAAGGGCTGGGTCCGACGGATATCGACTTCCCAGAGATCGAACGGCGCTTCACCGTCATTGATCCATTGCGCCAGCGCCATTCCGGCTCCGCCGGATGACACGATGCCGATGGAATTGTATCCGGCCGCGACCCAGTAGCCGGAGAGTTCCGGAGCTTCGCCGAGATAGTAGCGGTCGTCGGGGGTGAAGCTTTCGGGACCGTTGAAGAAGGTGTGGATGCCCGCCGTCTCCAGCATCGGCATCCGGTTGACGCCCATTTCGAGGATCGGTGCGAAATGGTCCATGTCCTCCGGCAACTGGTCGAAGCAGAAGTCTTCGCGGATGCCGTCCATGCCCCAAGGCTTCGCCACCGGCTCGAAGGCGCCGAGCATCATCTTGCCAGCGTCTTCCTTGTAGTAGGCGCATTCGTCGGGCACGCGCAGCACCGGCAGCCGCGACAGGCCCGCGATCGGCTCGGTGATCAGGTAGAAGTGCTCGCATGCGTGCAGCGGGATGTTGACCCCTGACATCGCCCCCAAATCGCGAGCCCACATGCCCGCGCAGTTGATCACGATGTCCGCCTCGATCGTGCCCTGTTCGTCGCCTTGTGCCCACGAGACGCCAGTCACGCGTCCGTCCTGCTTGTGGACGGCAGTCACCTTCACGCCCTCGACGATCTTGGCGCCGCGCTGCCGCGCGCCTTTGGCGAGCGCCATGGCGATGTTGGCCGGGTCGCATTGGCCGTCGAGCGGCAGGTGCACCGCGCCTACAACACCGTCAATGTTGAGGTGCGGGTACATTTGCTTGACTTCGGTGGGCGAGATTTCGCGCACGTCGACGTCGAACGCGCGCGCCACCGTCGCCTGCCGGTAGATTTCGTGCTTGCGTTCCTCCGAGAGGGCCACCGTGATCGAGCCGACCTGCCGCATGCCGGTCGCGACGCCGGTTTCCTCTTCCAGCTTCACGTAGAGGTCGGCGGAATATTTCGCCAGCCGCGTCATGTTCTGCGAGCCACGCAACTGGCCGATCAGCCCGGCCGCGTGCCATGTCGTACCTGAAGTCAGTTGCTTGCGCTCCAGCAGGACCACATCGGTCCAGCCGAGCTTGGCGAGATGATAGGCGACCGAGCAGCCGGAAACGCCGCCGCCGATGATGACGGCGCGCGCCTTGGAGGGAATAGGGGCCATGGTCAGGCTGCCTTGCTGCGATAGGAGGATGCGAACCGGCGCAGGCGCGTCGCGGCGTCGAGAAGGATGGCGTCCGGCTGGCAGAGGCTGATGCGGACATGGCCCTTGGCTGCGTCGCCGAAGCTCGAGCCCGGCATGACTGCCACCTTCTCGGCATCGAGCAGGCCCCATGCGAATTTCTCGTCGTCATGCTCGATCGCGCTGACGTCGAGCATGACGTACATGCCGCCCTCGGAGCCACGCACGACGATGTTGTTCAGGCCCGAGACTGCGTCCAGGAACAAGGTGCGGCGGCCGTTGTAGATATCGGCGATAACCTTGACGCCATAGTCGTTTTCCAGCGCCTCCGTTGCCGCACGCGACACGAAGTCCGTCAGGCCATACGTAGTGACGAGGTTGAGGCTGATGAGGACCGAGATCATGCTTTCCGGCCCGGTCAGCCAGCCGATGCGCCAGCCGGTCATGCCGTGGCTCTTGGACATGGAGTTGATGACCAGCGTGCGCTCGGCCATGCCGGGCAGGGCGCGCGGCGAGACGTGGTGTCCCTCGGCAAGCGTCCAGTAAACTTCGTCCGAGAGAAGCCAGAGGTCGCGGCGGATGCAGAGGTCGGCAAGAGCCTGCAAGCTTTCGCGTGAATAGACCGCGCCGGTCGGGTTGTTCGGCGTGTTGATCAGGATTGCCTTGGTGTTGGGCCGCAGCGCCGCCTCAATGTCCTCGGCGCGGGGCTGGAAGCCATCTTCCGCGCGCGCTTCCACCACGGTGAAGTCGGCTTCGGCAGCACGGAACGTGCCGGGATAGGTCGCGTAGTAGGGGGCGACCACCACTGCGTGATCGCCCTTGTCCAGCGTCGCCTGCACGGCGGCGTAGAGCGCAAGTTGCCCGCCGGGGGTTGCGATGATCTGGTCGGCGTTCGTTTCCACCCCGGTGCAACGCGTCGATGCCTTCGCCATCGCCTGGCGCAGGCGTGGGATGCCGGGCAGTTGCGTGTAGTGGTGATAACCGCCCCTAACCGCCGTGACGCAGGCTTCGATGGTCTCGGAGGGCGTATCGAAGTCGTGGTCGCCGACTGAGAGCATGATGATCGGCTCGCCCGCTTCCTTGCGGGTCATGGCGGCGAAATGCACCTCCCAGCCATCCTTGCCGGAGGGGATGATGCCGCTGATGCGTGCGGATGGTTTCGGCATGGCTACGCCCTCAATCTTTCGTTCTTGGGATCCCAGAGCGGCTCGTCCTTCTGGACTGTCGCGGAAAAGCGCTCGCCGAATATCTCGACCTCGATTCCGGTGCCCGGCTCGGCAAGATCGGCGCGCAGCATGCCGAGCGCGATCGACTTGTCCACCCGGTGACCAAAGCCTCCTGACGTCGTCTCGCCGACAATCTTTCCGTCATGCCAGAGCGTCGACATGTAGGGCGCGTCGAACTCGGGGCTGTCGACGACGAGCGTGACGAAGCGTTTCTTCACGCCCTGCTGCCTCTCATTTTGCAGCGCTGCCTTGCCCTTGAAATCGGGCTTGTCCCATTTGACAAACCGGTCCAGCCCGCCCTGCAGCACCGTATAGTCGGTCGAGAGATCCTGCTTCCAGGCGCGATAGCTCTTTTCAAGCCTGAGCGAATCCAGCGCGAACATGCCGAACGGCTTCAGCCCGTGCTTCTGGCCGGCGGTCCAGACCGCGTCGAAGATCGCCGCCGTGTCCTCGACCTTGCTGTGGATTTCCCAGCCGAGTTCGCCGGCGAAAGAAACGCGGACCAACTGGCACCAGCGGCCGGCGATACGCCGCGGTTGGGTGGAGAGCCAAGGGCGGTGCAGATCAACTCTTTCCGCCACCTCCGCAAGAATTTCCCGTGATTTTGGCCCTGTAAGAATCTGACAGGAAAAGCGGTCTGTCGCGTTCTCAATTCTAACTTTGGAACCGCTGGGCAAATGTCGCGTCAGCCATTCGAAATCATGTGATTCGGCAACCGCAGCGGTGATGAGCATAAAGCGCTCGCCGTCTTGTAGAGCCATGATCGACATCTCTGTGACGATGCGGCCCTTCTCGTCAGAAAAGTAACCGAGACCAATTTTGCCGGACTTCGGCACGACGCCGGTAATCATGGTTGAGAGCCATTCGCGTGCATTTTCACCCGAAAGCATGAACCGCGAGAAGCCCGGCAAGTCGAGGATGCCCGCCGCGTCACGCACGGCGAGACACTCCTCGCGAATGCGCTTCTGCCAGGGTCCGTCGCGGCGGAATGTCTGCGTCGACTTCTCCGAGGTATCGTCGCCGGGCTTGGCGTACCAGGTCGCGCGCTCCCAGCCGTTATAGGCGTTGAACTGAGCGCCGAGCGCGGCGATCCGCTCGTGGAGCGGTGAAAGTTTTCGCCCCCGTCCCGCCGGCCAAGCATGGCGCGGGAAATGGATCGCGTATTCGTGGCCGTAGATTTCCATGCCCTTGGCCACCGCATAATCCTGTTCGGCAGCGAAACCGGTGAAGCGGCGCGGGTCGCAGGACCACATGTCCCACTCCGTCTGGCCCTCCGTCACCCATTCGGCCAGCACCTTTCCGGCGCCACCGGCCTGCGCGATGCCGAAGGTGAAGACGCAGGCCTCGAAAGCATTCGGCACGCCCGGCATCGGCCCGATCAGCGGGTTGCCGTCCGGCGCGTAGGGGATCGGGCCGTTGATGACCTTCGAAAGCCCCGCCGTTCCAAGGATTGGCACGCGCGCGATGGCGTCGTTCAGATACCACTCCAGCCGCTCGAGGTCGTCCGGGTAGAGCTGGAAGGAAAAATCCTCCGGCATCGGGTCATCCGGCGTCGCCCAGTGCGCACGGCAGTTTTTCTCATAGGGGCCGAGGTTCATGCCGCTCTTTTCCTGGCGCAGATAGTAGGAGGTATCCACGTCGCGCAACAGCGGCAGCTTGTGGCCGACCTCCTTGCTCCATGCCGCGAGTTCGGGGATCTCCTCGAACAGGATGTACTGATGGCTCATCACCATCATCGGCACCTTGCGGCCGAACATGGCGCCCACTTCCGCGGCACGGTAGCCACCGGCGTTGATGACGTATTCGCAGCGGATTTCGCCCTGCGCCGTCGAGATCACCCATTCGCCGTTTTCGCGGCGTGCCCCGGTGACCGGGCAGAAGCGGATGATCTTGGCGCCCATGTCGCGCGCGCCCTTGGCAAGCGCCTGCGTCAGTTGTGCAGGGTCGATGTCGCCGTCGCTCGGATCAAAGAGCGCACCTTTCAGCTCATGCGTCTCGATGAAGGGATAGCGGCGCTTGATCTCGTCGAGGCCGACGACATCAATGTCCATGCCCTGATAGCGGCCCATCCCCTTGGCGCGCTGGAATTCCTGCATGCGCTCGTCCGAATGCGCGAGCCGGAGCGATCCCGTGACATGGTAGTTCATGGGATAGTCGACCGCCTTCGCCAGCCCGCGATAAAGCTCCGTCGAATAGCGCTGCATGTTCATCAGCGACCACGAGGACGAGAAGGTCGGCACGTTGCCAGCCGCGTGCCAGGTCGAACCTGAGGTGAGTTCGTTCTTCTCCAGCAGGACGCAGTCGGTCCAGCCTGCCTTGGCGAGATGGTAGAGCGAGGAGACGCCAACCGCGCCGCCGCCGATGATCACCACGCGTGCAGTTGAAGGAATATCTGCCACTGACTTCTCCGGTCGTTACGTTCGTTCGTTGATATTGGTTCAATAAACAGGCGGCGAGATGACCCAGATCACCACCGCCGGTTTATCGCCGGGATTTCGCCAGCGAAACGGCTTCGCGGCGAAACGAAAACTGTCGCCTTCGGCAAGGTGGTGCCAGACGCCGTCGATCTCGATATCGAAGCGTCCCAACGCCAGATATCCAGCTTCTTCCGTCTTGCGGAGTGCAGGCTCCGGCAGTTCCGAACCGGGCGCGAACACCGAGCGCAGCATCTCGAAGCTGCCGCCAAGATCAGGCGAGAGAAGCTCTTCCACCAGCCCGCTTTCGCTGGTGCCAAGGGAGCGTCGGCGGCTGGCGCGCACGACAGCGCCACGCTCCTCTTCGGTCTCGGCTTCATGACTGAAAAACAGGCTGAGCGGCACGCCGAAGAGTTCTGCGAAGGCTCGGAGGTCGGCTAGGGAAGGGGTGGACAGTCCGCGCTCGACCTGGCTGACCCAGCCGACTGATCGCTGCAGGCGCATCGCGATCTCGGCCAGCGTCAGCCCACGCGCCTTGCGCAAGGCACGCAGGTCGTGCGCCAGCAACTGCGTGGCGGATAGCGGCTCTTCGCGATGAGCGGCGCTGTGCGGCATCAGAATCTCATGAAAATTCAGTTCTGAATTTCATGAAGTCTGATCGCCATGAAAAAATCAAGTCGATTTTCATATGCCACGATATTGGCTTGCCGTCCCGGCATCCCGGTGCAAAGAGCTGGGCCGGCAAGGCCGCCTCCCGGGGGACCGACATGGCAGTACGAGACGAAGACAATTTCTCGCGTCAGGACGCCGCTGTCGTGGACGGCATGATCAAATCGCGCCGTTCCGTCCGTGCCTTCCTGCCCGACCAGGTCGATGAGCAGATGATCCGGGAAATTCTCGAGGTCGCTTCGTGGGCGCCCTCGGGTGCGAACATGCAACCTTGGAAAGTATATGTGACGACGGGGGAGGCCAGGCAACGGCTTTCGGATGCCATCCTGCAGTCTGGGCTGGCGACGGAGGATGTCTCAGGAGAATACAAATACTACCCCGATACGTTTTTTGAGCCATACAACGCCCGTCGTCGCGCCGTCGGCTTTGGCTTGTATCGGCTCCTGGGCATCGGCAAGCAGGACGGCGAGCGGATGCGGGCCCAGTATGATCGGAACTTCGCGTTCTTCGATGCGCCGGTCGGGCTGATCTTCACCATCGATCGCCGGCTGAATCAGGGCTCATGGATCGACTATGGCATGTTCCTGCAGAACATCATGGTCGCAGCGCGGGCCAGGGGGCTGCACACCTGTCCACAGGCGGCCTTTGCGCGATATTACCGACAGATCAAGCCGGTGCTTGGCATTCCCGACGAGCAGATCGTCGTCTGCGGCATGTCGATGGGCTACGAAGACGCCTCCAAGCCCGAGAACGGTCTAAGAGCCGATCGCGCGCCCGTGGATGAATGGGCGGTTTTTCTTCGATAACCGATTACTCGACTTCGTAGCCGACTTCTTCGCTGGCATGGCAGAGCGCATTCCAGAATGACCGCGCGAAGGAGCGGAAGACATAGACGTCGAATTGATCAACGCCCGTCCGCTGGATTAGCGCGAAGATATCGTGATGGACGGTCGAGATGCCTGAGCCGACGGCAAGCGCAGGCTTGGAGAAATCGACTGCGAAGAATTTCGCCAGCACCCACTCCGCTTTCGGCCCGGCAATCCGGATCACCGTGCGGCCGTGGGACAGGTCGGTCACGGTCCCGGCGTCAGGACCGACCGCATTGGCAAAATAGCCGAAAAGCCCTTCCTCCTGATCCGCCACCAGGAATTTCCCCGGCGCAAAGCCGAAGGCGCTCTTGGTCTCGGTAGCGACCCCGCTGCCGGCGCCGCCTGGCACGAAAAGTCCCATCACCTCGCGGATTGCGGCGAGGATGCCCGCCTGCTGCCCGGGCCACGCCGCGAGCTGGACGATGGAGCCGGGCTGCACCTCCGCGAGCGTCACGCCGACGCTGTGATCGTCCCGGGCGTATCTGCCCGGACGCAACACGGGTGCAAGCGGCGAAAGCTGGTCAACCATGCATGCGCTTCCCTTCCGGGTCATAGAAATGGTGGCTGACGATCTCCACCGGCCCGAAACGCTTGCGCAGCGGGTCGGAGATGAACGCGCGCTGGCCGTGGCGTGACTTGCCGGCCTTCACCAGCGCCAACCCGATATATTGCCCGAGCGTTGGCGAATAGCAGGCCGCGGTCAGGTGGCCGATCGAACCGTGGGGATTGTCGCGGTCGAGTTCCTCGACTATGTGCGCGCCGCCGTTGAGCGGAATGTTGTCGCGCGAGAGGATGCCGACGAGTTGCAGCCGGTCCGGCGCGACGAGCCCTTCACGGTCCATCATCATCGAGCCGACGAACGGCTTCTTCTTCGACAGCATCCAGTCGAGATGCAGATCGCGCGCCGTGACGCGGCCGTCGATCTCGGCGCCCGTGACATGGCCTTTCTCGATGCGCATGGTGCCCAGCGCCTCCAGGCCATACGGGACCAGCCCGAATGGCTTGCCAGCCGCGGTCAGTGCTTGCCACACATGGGTGCCGTGACCCGCGCCGGAATAGACTTCGTAGGCCAGTTCGCCAGAGAAGGAGAGGCGGCAGATCATGACGGGCGCCCGGTCGATCTCGCCATGGACGATGCCCATGAAGGGCAGTGTCTCGTTGTCGACCTTCGTTCCGGTCACGCAGGCGGCGAGAATGTCCCTCGACTTCGGGCCCGCAATCGAGGCGCCCGCCCATTGGTCGGTGACCGAGGTCAGCGTCACCTTCAGCTCCGGCCAGATCACGTCCAGCAGGTATTCCAGATGCTGCATCACCTTGCCGGCGTTGGCGGTGGTGGTGGTCATCAGGAAGTCGTGTTCGGCCAGTCGCCATGTCGTGCCGTCATCCAGGACGAGCCCGTCCTCGCGCAGCATCAGCCCGTAGCGCGCCTTGCCGACGGGCAGGGTCGAGAACATGTTGGTGTAGATGCGATCGAGAAAGTCCGCTGCGTCCGGTCCCTGCACGGCGATCTTGCCGAGAGTCGAGACATCCGCGATGCCGGCTGCTTCTCGCGTTGTCCGCGCCTCGCGCACATAGGCCTGCTCGACCGTCTCTCCGGGCAGGCCGAAGATCATCGGACGATGCCACAGGCCTGCGGAATAGAGCGTCGCGCCGTTCTCGACATGCCAGTCGTGCATCGGCGTCAGCCGCTCCGGCCTGATCTCGCCGTAGCGCTCGGCCGCGAGCGCGCCGATGGTCACCGGAGCGAAAGGTGGGCGGAAGCGCGTCGTGCCGACCTCCGGGATCTGCTTGCCCAGCGCATTTGCCATGATGGCAAGCCCCGGAACGTTCGACGTCTTGCCCTGGTCGGTCGCCATGCCGAGCGTCGTGTAGCGCTTCAGATGCTCGACCGACTGGAAGCCTTCACGGTGCGCCAGACGCACGTCGTCCGATGTCACATCGTGCTGGAAGTCGACGAACGCCTTGCCCTTTGCGGCGATCTCGAAGACCGGGGCAGGGGCGATATCGAGGTCGTCGCTCGAAGTCGCGGGCAGCAGGCCCGTGTCCGTCCCGCCACCAGCCGCAAAGCCTTCCGAAAGCGCGGCGTCCAGCGAGAACGTCCCGTTGAAACCGCCAGCGCCAACCCAGCCGTCGGTATCCTTTGGCGGCAGGAAGGCCTGCAGCCTTTCGTTCCATTCCGCCTTCGCGCCTGCCTGGCTTGCGAGATTGATGACCGGCGACCAGCCGCCCGACATCAGCAGGCAATCGACATCGATGCTGCGCGGATCGCCGCTGATCTGGCCCGTCGCCGCGTCGAAGGCCTGCACCTTGATGCAGTGGAGCTTCTTGCCGCCTTCGGTCGCGGTCACGGCGCGCCCGGTGAGGATTTCAGCGCCGGTCCGCACCGCGATCGCGCGCGCTGTCTCGGAGATTTCCGCGCGGACATCGATGATTGCGACGACCTGGCAACCAGCCTCGCGCAGAGCCAATGCGGAACGATAGGCTCCATCATTGTTGGTCAGGACCGCAATCTTTTCGCCGGGCATGACGCCATATTCGGCCGCGTAGCGCTCGGCAGCATTCGCCAGCATCACGCCCGGGCGATCATTGCCCGGAAACACCAGCGGCCGTTCGAACGCGCCTGTCGCCAGCACGACCGTGCCGGCCCGGATCGTCCAGTGGCGCTGGCGCGGCTCGCCCCTGCGCGGCGATGGCTTGTGGTCGGTCACGCGCTCCAGCGCCGCGATTGTGTTGCCGTCGTAGTAACCCCAGACGCTCGTACGCGGCAGGACGCGGACATTGGGCATCCGCGCCAGTTCGCGCACGGTCGCTGCCGCCCAATCGCTAGCGGGCTGTCCGTCGATCGTCTCGTCGCTCCAGTTGGCCGATCCGCCGAAGCGTGCGTCCTGCTCGGCCAGAATGATCCGTTTGCCGATTTCCCCCGCTGCCTTCGCAGCCATCAGCCCCGCCGGTCCTGAGCCAACCACCAGCAAGTCGCAGAAGGCGTTCATGCGCTCGTATCGCGAAGGATCGGCAGCCGTGCCCGCCTTGCCGAGACCTGCGGCGCGGCGAATGAAATGTTCGCTGAACATCCAGAAACGCGTGCCTTTCAGCGGCCCGATCACTGGCCCCATGAATGTCTTGTAGTAGAAGCCGGCGCCGAGGACTTTGCCGCCAAGCTGGTTGATCGCGCCGACATCCAGCCCCAATGACGGAAAACGGTTCTGGCTGACGACTTTCAGGCCGTCGTAAATCTCCAGCATCGTCCCCTGGATGTTGGGTTCGCGCGCCTCGCCGCGCAGGATCGTGACCAGCGCATTCGGCTCGTCGACGCCTGCTGCGAGCAGGCCACGCGGGCGGTGACATTTGAAAGAGCGTCCGAGCAGGGTGACGCCGTTGGCGAGCAGTGCGGAAGCCAGCGTGTCGCCCGGATGGCCCGTGAATTCCTGCCCGTCGAAACTGAAGCGGATGCTGCGCGAGCGGTCGATCAGCCCGCCGCTGGTGGCGCGACGCGGGCTCATGCCGGCTTCTCCACCTTGCCGGTTTCGCGCGCCAGCGTCACGTCCAGTATCTTGTGCGTCACCGTGTTGCGCAAAACCCTGAGATGCGACCGGCAGCCGCCGGAATGCTGCCATGTCTCCTCGTGGTCGCCGGCCGTGTTCACGCGCTCATAGATGTAGGCGTTCCAGGCTGCCTGGTCGGTCGAGCTAGGATCCGGTCGCGTGCGTCCGCCTTCCTCGCGATAGACAAATTCGGAGGAGTCGCGCGGGCCGCAGAAGGGGCAGGTGATGATCATGTCTGTCCCTCCCTCAGTGCAGGTTGGGCGTCGCGCCCTGACCCTTGTCGTCGATCAGGATGCCGCGCTGGAACCGGTCGAGCGTGAAGGGGGCGTTCAGCGCATGCGGTTCGTCCTTGGCGATCGTCCACGCAAAGCACCATCCCGAAGCCGGCGTCGCCTTGAAGCCGCCGTAGCACCAGCCGGCATTGAGATACATGCCGGGCAGGGGGCCCGTCGTGATGATCGGCGAACCATCCATCGACATGTCGCACAAGCCGCCCCAAGAGCGCAGCACGCGCAGGCTGGCGAAGCTCGGGAACAGCGCCAGCATCTCCGAATGCACTTCCTCGACCAGAGGCAGGCTACCGCGCTGGGCATAGCTGTTGTAGCCGTCGAGCGCGCCGCCATAGACAAGGCCGCCCTTGTCGGACTGAGCCGCATAGAAATGCCCCATGCCGAAGGTCAGCACGGTGTCGAGGATGGGTTTCAGCGACTCCGACACAAAGGCCTGAAGCACCTGGCTTTCTATCGGCATCGTCTCGATGCCGGCGAGCTTCATGACGCGGCCGGTGCTACCGGCGACCGCGACGGCCACCTTTTTCGCCCTTATCTCGCCGCGCGAAGTGGTGACGCCGGTTACCTGATCGCCGTCGCGCAGGAAGCCGGTTACCTCGCAATTCTCGATGATATCGACGCCGCGCCGGTCCGCGCCGCGCGCATAGCCCCATGCGACAGCATCGTGGCGCGCGGTGCCCGCGCTCCACTGCATGACACCGCCGAGGATGGGGAATCTGGCCGAGCCGGAGGTGTCGAGCGCCGGCACCAGCTTCTTGATCTGCGCGACCGACATCAGTTCGGAATCGATGCCCGAATGGCGCAGCGCATTGCCGCGCCGCACATACTCGTCCAGTTGCCCCGGCGTGTGCGCGAGGTTGAGGCAGCCGCGCTGCGAGAACATCACGTTGTAGTTCAAGTCGTGGGAGAGGTTCTCCCACAAATCCATCGAATGCTCATAGAAGCGATGGTTTTCCGGCAGCAGGTAGTTGGAGCGCACGGCGGTCGTGTTGCGGCCGACATTACCGGAACCAAGATAACCCTTCTCCAGAACGGCAACGTTGGTGATGCCGTGCTCTTTGGCGAGGTAGTAGGCTGTCGACAGGCCGTGCCCGCCACCGCCGATCACGATCACGTCGTAGCTCGGCTTCGGATCGGGCTTCCGCCACGCCGGCTTCCAGTCGCTGTTTCCGCTCAGCGCGTTCTTCAGAAGCGTATAGGCCGAATATTCCCGCATTGTTGCCATGGTTCTCTGGAAGGAGCGCAGACTACAAGGCAGCCCTTTGTGCCAAGGTCAGGATTGCGCCATTGCCTTTCGCATGGCCGACCCCCTTGGATCAAGGCGACTTGCCCGCCCTTACGGGTGTCTTTATCAAGGGCCGCGTCTTTACAGGTCCGGGAAGTAGTCTGCTTGCGGTTCGGTCGAACTGCAAGGTTTATCAGGGGTTCCATGCCTTTCGTCCGCCTTTGGCGCACAGTCGTTCTGGTCGTACTCGCCTTCGCGATCCTCGCGCCGGCGGCTTTCGCGCAAGGTCTCGGCAACACCGCCAACCCGCTCATTGAGCAGCAACGCGGGACGATCCAGGAATACACCGCGCGTGCGGACGCGCTTGAGAAGGACATTGCCGCAAACAGCGAGCAGGACGGCAAGCTTGTCGAAATAAGGCTGAAGCTGGAAGAGCTGGCGCGCGAGCTATTCTCGAGTGCTGTGGCGTTTCGCCCCCGGCTGGCAGAGATCAATGCGCGGCTGGACCAGCTTGGCCCTGCTCCGCCCGAGGGCCAGCAGGAACTCGACATTGTCTCCGTCGAGCGCGAAGGGCTGCTGACCGAAAAAGGCGAGATCAATGCCGTACTCGGCCTGGCCGAGTCGCTGTCGATCCGCGTCAACGGGCTGATCGAACGGATCGGCGAACTCCGCAGCGAACTGTTCCGCAACGTGCTGACCAAGCGCTATTCGCTGACACAGGCCTTCGACGGCGAGACATTTGGTGATGTCGAGGCGGAATACACGAATTTCTACCGCGCTATCTCGTCCTGGCTGAATTTTGTCGTCAAATACAAGTTCCAATCCGTCCTCGCGGCGGCGTTCTTCGCCCTCGCGGCCGCGGCCGTGCTGCTGGTCGGCGGTAGGAGGGTGTTCAGGCGGCTGATCCACGCAGACCCGACGGCCGAAGATCCGTCTTATCTGAGCAGGTTGTCGGTTGCCTTCTGGTCGACGCTGCTGCCGACGGTGACGTTCGGCGTCTTTCTCGCGGCGACGCTGTTTTTCTTCAACTATTTCAACGTTCTGCGCGGTGATATCGGGATTTACCTGAGTTCGCTTTTCGCCGTTGTGGGCGTGATCTTCTGCGTCAACAGGCTGGCCGACGCTGCGCTGTCGCCGGGCCTCCCCAACTGGCGCCTGATTTCGATCGACACCCGTACGGCACGCAGGCTGGTGCTTGCGCTGACGGCCATGGCCGTGGTGATCGGCTTCAACAACTTCCTGACGGTCGTCAACACCACGATGGGCTCGCCGCTTTCGCTCACCATTGTCAGGAGCTTTCTGTCATCGCTCATCGTCGGTGCGCTGCTCGTCCTTGTCGGGCTGTTGCGCTACGAGGCGGACAACTGGAAGCCATGGCACGGCTGGCTGCGCTATATCGCCATAGGGTTCGGCTTGTTCATCATCATCACGGCGCTGCTGGGCTATATCGGCCTCGCGACTTTCGTGGCCCAGCAGGTCGTCATCACCGGCTCCATCCTTGTCACGGCCTATATCGGTTTCCTGTCAGCACGCGCGATCGGCGCGGAGGGCGGCTTTGCCGAGACCTCCGTGGGGCGCTGGCTGACCGCCAAGTCGAATACTGACCCAACCACGCTCGACCAATTCGGCCTGGTCGTCAGCCTCGCCATCAACCTTTTGGTGCTGCTCGTCTTCCTGCCGCTGATCCTGTTCATGTGGGGCTTCCAGCCCGGCGATATCCAGGCCTGGGCCTACAAGCTCGGCTCCGGTTTCAGCATCGGCACGTTCCGCTTCTCGCCGGTCGGCATCCTCACCGGCATCGTCGTTTTCATCGTTGGCTACTTCGTCACCCGCTGGTTCCAAGGTTGGCTCGACGGCTCCGTGATGGCACGTGGTCGGCTCGACACCGGCGTACGCAATTCGATTAGGACCGTGGTCGGCTATGCCGGTCTCGCACTCGCGGCGCTGATAGCGATTTCCTCGGCGGGCATCGACCTCTCCAGCTTCGCCCTCATCGCAGGTGGTCTGTCGCTCGGTATCGGTTTTGGCCTTCAGAACGTCGTATCCAACTTCGTGTCGGGCTTGATCCTTCTCGCTGAGCGTCCCTTCAAGGCAGGTGACTGGATCGTCGCGGGCGATGTTTCGGGCACGGTCAAGAAGATCAGCGTCCGCGCCACCGAAATCGAGACGTTCCAGCGCCAGAGCGTCATCCTGCCGAACTCGCAGCTGATAAACAGCGCGGTCGGCAACTGGACCCATCGTAACAAGCTGGGTCGCGTCGACATCAAGGTCGGCGTTGCCTATGGCACGGACGCCAAGCGCGTTCATGCCGTGCTTCTCGAGATCGCCCGGAATCATCCGCTGGTGCTGAGAAATCCCGAGCCCTTCGTCTCGTTTGCGAATTTCGGTCCGTCGGCGCTCGAATTCGAAGTTCGCGTCTTCCTCGGCGACGTGACCAATGGCGGTGGGGTACAGAACGACATCCGTTTCGCCATCCTGGACGTCTTCGATTCCGAGGGCATCGAAATCCCGTCAACGCCACGCGCGGAGATGCCCAAGCCGCAGGACGCCTGGCCGACCGACGACGAGCGCGACGAAGCGGAGCTGATTGAGAAGAAGGCTCTTGAGGAGGCGGCTCTGGCCGAGCGGAAAGCCGTAGCAAAGCGCCGGGGCTCGCGGGTACGCAAGCCGGATCCATCCTGAGTTTCCCGATTGTGGCGTGAACGTGGCATTCAGTTGCCGTTCAGATTGGTTGTCCTATAAGGTCGCCGAAAAGGGGCTGTTGGCCCCGCAACAGAGGCGGCGAAAGCCGAAAATGAAATGCTCAGGACCCTAGTCGCCACGACCTTGCTGCTGGCTGGCGGCGTGTCCGCACATGCGGCGAGCGCGGTCAATCTCGACAGCGAACCACGCACGCTGATCGTCACCGAGGGCGGCAGCAAATCCGAACTCGTCGTCGGTGGCGGCGAAACCGCAGATTTCTGCGCTGCAGGCTGCTTCGTGACGCTGCCGAACGGCGACATCGAAGCGCTGACCGGCAGCGAGACGATCGAGATCAAGGGCGGCGTCGCCCGCATCAAGTAGGCGCTTCGCCACGTCGTGTAAAAGGCCGGGCTATGCCCGGCCTTTTCGTTTGTGACACGGTTGGTCGCGCCGTATTGGCGCGATGTCGCAAACAGGCTTCAACCCGATCCGATTGCCGCTCTATAGTCTGCCGCGAAAATCCTCGGAGTCGTGGCAATGGCAGAGTTTCCGTCAAAGGCGAAGGTCGTCATCATCGGGCAGGGCGGCATCGTCGGCGCGTCGATCGCGCATCACCTGATCGAGCGCGGCTGGGACGACATCGTCGGCATCGACAAGTCGGGCATCCCGACCGACATCGGCTCCACGGCCCACGCGTCCGACTTCTGCTACACGACGAGCCACGATTATCTATCCGTCTGGACGACCCAGTATTCCATCGATTTCTACGAAAAGATGGGGCACTACGCCCGTATCGGCGGTCTTGAGGTCGCGCGCACCGGCCACGATTTCTGGATGGACGAGATCAAGCGCAAGCTTTCTTCTGCCAAGGCGTTTGGCACGCGCGCGCACTATGTTTCGCCCGCCGAGATCAAAAAGCTCTTCCCCCTGATCGAGGAAGACAAGGTCATGGGCGGCATGTTCGACCCGGATGCAGGCCTTGTCGTGCCGCGTTCGCAGACGGTCGCCGGCAAGCTCGTCGACGCTGCCGAAAAGACCGGCAAGCTGCGCACCTTCTCCAACACGCCCGCCCAGTCACTGATCGTCGAGAACGGTCGCATCAAGGGCGTCGTCACGCCTCGCGGAACCATCGAGGCCGACTACGTCATCGTCTGTGCCGGCATCTGGGGGCGGCTGATCGCGGAAATGGTCGGCGAGGATCTGCCGGTGATGCCGGTCGATCACCCGCTGACCTTCTTCGGTCCCTTCGAGGAATTTGCAGGCACGGGCAAGGAGATCGGCTATCCGCTGCTGCGCGACCAGGGCAATTCGGCCTACATGCGCGACACCGGCGACCCCAAGACCACCGAGGGCGGCCAGATCGAGTGGGGCTATTACGAGACGGACAATCCGCGCCTCTGCCATCCGCGCGACATCCTCGAAAAGAACCAGGCGCGCCTGTCGCCGTCGCAGCGCGACCTCGACATGGAACAGATCATCGAGCCGCTGGAGCGCGCTATCGAACTGACCCCCATCCTCGGCGAAATCGGCTACAACGAGGGCCATTCCTTCAACGGCCTGCTGCAGGTTTCGGCCGCTGGCGGGCCGTCCTGCGGCGAGAGCCAGAAGGTGCGGGGACTCTGGTACTGCGTCGCCATCTGGGTCAAGGACGGTCCCGGCTACGGCAAGCTGATCGCCGACTGGATGACCGACGGACGCACCGAGATCGACCACAACTCGATCGACTATTCGCGCTTCTACCCGCACCAGTTGACCGAGGATTTTATCGAAGGCCGCACGCGCGAAGCCGCGCAGAAGATATACTATCCTGCGGTCCATCCGCGCGAGCCGTACGGGACCGGCCGCAACATCAAGCGCTCGCCCTTCTACGAACGCGAGAAAGAACTCGGCGGACATTTCATGGAGCTTGGCGGCTGGGAACGCGCTCACGGCTACGCCGCCAACGATCACCTGCTGGAAAAGTACGGCAACCGGGTGCCCGTCCGCGAAAACGAGTGGGATGCCAGACATTTCTGGCGCGTGTCGAACGCCGAGCATCTCGCCATGAGCGAGGATTGCGGCATCGTGAACCTCAGCCATTTCCACATGGTCGACATCGAAGGGCCCGACCATGTCGAACTGCTCGAATGGCTTTGCGCCGCGAGGATCGGCGGCGACGCCAATATCGGCAAGGGCATCTACACCCACTTCCTCGACGATGAGGGAATGGTGCGAGCTGACTTCACCGTGTTCCGCATGGCCGACCGCTGCCGCCTCGTGAACGGCGCCGACGCCGGCCCGCGCGACTTCCACTACATGAAGCGCGTTGCCGAGGATCGCGGCCTCGACGTAAAGATCACCGACACGTCCGAGAAATACATCACGATCGGCATCTGGGGCCCCAATGCTCGCCAGACGCTGAAAAAGGTTGTCGCCGATCCGGCCGGGCTCGACCCCGAAAACTTTGCCTTCGCAGCGATCAGGCAGATCGAGATCGCGGGCAAGCCGGTCACGGCTTTCCGCATCTCCTATGTCGGTGAGCAGGGCTGGGAACTGCACATGAAATATGAGGACGGTCTTGCCGTCTGGGATGCGCTCCGCGCCACCGGCGTCATGCCCTTCGGCGTCGAGACCTACGCCAACTCCCGGCGCATGGAAAAGAGCCTGCGGCTGCAGAACGCGGACCTGCTGACGCAGTACAATCTCATCGAGTCCGATCTTGCCCGTCCAAAGGTCAAGGACGTCGATTTCCGCGGCAAGGCGAAGCACCTCGAATACAAGGCCCGCGACCACCAGCCGGCCATGCTGTGCACGCTGGTCCTGACCGACACGAAAGACGCCAAGGGCGTAGTCCGTTATCCCGTCGGGATGATGCCGGTCCTCGACCCCGCCACCGGTGAGGTGCTGGTCGACGAACTCGGTCGCCGCTCCTACACGACCTCCGTCGCTTACGGTCCGACGCTGGGCAAGAACATCGCGCTTGCCTATCTGCCGTGGGCTTATTGCCAGGAAGGTCGCAAGCTCGCGGTCGAGTATTTCGCCGAAAGCTTTCCCGTGGAGGTCGCAGCCGTCGGCTACAAGCCGCTCTACGATCCGGAGAACCTGAAGCCGAGGAGCTGAGCACGCTTCATCGACCTCGACCTGATCGGCAGACGGCAGTCGCGCGATTGTGAAGTATTGTTGCCCCGGCTTGCTTGCCGGGGTGTGTTTGCATCGCCTAGCCTTGGGCCATGTCTCGTCTGCTTCGTCTATGGCGGGTCGTTCTGGGCGGCATCGCTGCCGTCCTGATGGCCTCGCATGCAAGCGCCGTCGAACAGGTCGATGTCGAACTTGTTCTTGCAGTCGACGTCTCGCTCTCCATGTCCCCGATGGAACTCAACATCCAGCGTGACGGCTATGCCGCCGCGCTGACGCACGAGCGGGTCCTGCAGGCCATCGCGGACGGCGCCTACGGCAAGATCGCCATCACCTATTTTGAATGGGCCGGCGTCAATTCGCACCACATCATCGTGCCCTGGACCGTCATCGCCAACAAGGCCGACGCCGAGCGCGTCGTCGCGAGATTGTCGGCGCAACCGCCGAACAGCGCGCGGCGCACGTCGATCGCAGCCGCACTCGAATTTGGTGCGGATCTCTTTGCCGAAAGCCAATACAGCGGCCAGAAGCGTGTCATCGACATCTCCGGCGACGGCCCGAACAACCAGGGCGCGCCGGTTCAGGTGTCGCGGGACGCGGTCGTCGCGCAGGGCATCGTCATCAATGGGCTGCCGCTGATGACGACGGCCGGCTTCTCCAGCGCCTTCGATGTCGTCGACCTCGACCGCTATTACACGGATTGCGTGATCGGCGGGCCGGGAGCTTTCATGATTCCGGTCAACGACTGGTCGCAATTTCCGGAGGCGGTCAGGCGCAAGCTGGTGCTGGAACTCGCCGGCCCTCTATCTCCGGCTTGGCGTGCGGAAATGGCCGGCGAGAAACTGCCGGTGGTCAATGTGCAGGCCGAGCAGCCGATCGATTGTATGGTCGGCGAGAAGATGTGGCGCGACCGAAGCTGGATGTGGGACGATCAGCAGCGCTAAAGGACGGCAAGTGCCTATGCCGCCAGCAACTGTTTCCTGTCCAGCCGTTCCTGCTGCGGCGAGCGCGCATAAAGCTCTCGATAGCATTTGGAGAAATGCGACGCGGAGACGAATCCGCAGGCGACGGCCACTTCCACCACCGGCATGGACGACTGGACAAGCAGGTGGCGGGCGCGGTCGAGTCTGATTTCGAGATAGTAGCGCGCGGGCGAACGGCCCATCTCCGCGCGGAACAGCCGCTCGATCTGGCGGCGCGAAAGGTCGACGTCGTCGGCAATCTCGATCAGCGAGAGCGGCTCGGAGAGGTTCGCTTCCATAAGTTCTATGATCGAAAGTACCTTGGCGTTCTGGACGCCCAGGCGGGCCCTGAGCGGCAGACGCTGGCGATCCGTCGGGCTACGGACGCGATCGGTCAGCACCTGTTCGCACACCCGGTTGACGAGATTGTCGTCGTAGTCTTCGCCGATCAGCTTCAGCATCATGTCCAGCGCGGCCGTGCCGCCGGCGCAGGTGTAGATGTTCTGGTCGATCTCGAAGAGGTCGGCAAAGACGTTGGCTTTCGGAAAGGCTTCCGCGAATCCGGGCAGGTTTTCCCAATGGATGGCGCAGCGCTTGTTTGAGAGAAGGCCGGCGGCGGCAAGGATATGGGCGCCGGTGCAAAGCCCACCCAGCGCGACGCCGCGGTTATATTCCTCGCGCAGCCAGGCGAAGGTGGTGCGATTGCTGTAGGTTTCGACGTTAAGGCCGCTGCAGACGATCACCATGTCCGGCCTGTCCGGTCCCGCCATCCGGCGGCGCTCGTCCTCGAGCGAGGTGTTAACTGCGCACTCGACGCTGTTGGAGGCTTTCACCGGCCGCCCGTCGATGCTCGCCAGTCGCCACGTGTACGCCTCGTAGCCGAGCATCCGGTTCGCCATCCTGAGCGGGTCCAGCGCGGTCGCAAACGCGATCATCGTGAAATCGGGGACCAGAAAGAAGACGAACGACCTCTTTGCAGGCAGTTTGGCGGCGTTCAACGTGGCTCTCCGCTGCGGTGATGACGCGAACAGGATGTCGCTATCAGCAAAGCGCCATCAGAATCCCTTTATTGTCAATGGGTGCGGCGAGTGTCTCATGATTAAATCTGCGACATGGTCGCAAATTGGCCAGCGGCGGCCTTTCGCCTGCACACAAAAGAAAACCGCCGCTGGCCGTTAGGCCCTGCGGCGGTTTCAGATGCGGGCGAGCGTCCCTTGGGCCGCTACGAAGCCCGCGCTAGCGATATTCTCAGACGAGCGCGCCGAAGCGTGCGCCAGCCATTGCGCCGGTCTGGCCAGGCATCGTGCGGCCGAGCTTCTGGCGTTCCAGGGCGGTCGTCAGGTTGATTTCACGGCGTTTGCCGAATAGGCGAGCGAAAAGCTTCATGACACGTCTCCATGCATCGAGGTTACACGGGGTGCCTTCGCAGAAGAGCTCAGGAGTGGGGCATCTCGTTGGATGGCGCGGATATAGGCGTGGCTGCCGAATATTTAAGCGGTAAAAGCGAAGCGGCGCGACGTAAAAACGACATCGACCTTTTTTTAAGGCAAATTCAAATCCGGAATTTCGCTTTGTTTACAGATAATTAATCTGATGTTTGTGTCGCCATGCAGCTTGCTCATGTGCGCCATGCAAGGCCTGCATGGGTAGGAGCGTGCCTGCGCGGAGAAGAAGGCCTGCCGCGTCAAGGGAAAATGCGGCAGGCCTGTTTGCTTTCGGTTTCACGTTTACTTCGACCCCGACCAGGAACCGACGCCATGGTTCTGGCCGACCTTCTTCTCGAAGGCATCGGGCCAGCCGATGTCTTTCTGGAGTTCGACCGGCAGCGAGCGAATGGTCCGCTCGGTCTGGTAGCGGGCGCGGGCGGCGCTGAATTCGGCGGCCAGGCGGCCGATGGATGAAATTATGGACATGACGATCTCCTCTCGTGTTTGCCGGACCCTTCCCTGTCCGGGTTGCCCTGACTAAGGGCGTTCGGTTTCCGCTTCATTCCGCATCTAGGCCGTCCCTGTTTCGGTAGTGTTACCGCACAACGAAGCTTCGATGACATTGACTATGAGGCCGACCTGGTGTTCAATCAAACGAAATGAAATGATGTTTTAGATCAGGGAAATTGAAGGAACGGAACCGTGAACGCACCGCTCAATCACCCGCTGCCGCTGCTCGATCTCGATGTGCTTCGAACCTTCGTCGCCATCGCTGAAACGGGCAGCTTCACCACGGCGGCGAATGCAGTTTTCCGCACACCGTCTGCGGTCTCCATGCAGATCAAGAAGCTCGAGGACATTCTCGGCCGGTCCGTCTTCGCGCGCGACGCGCGCTCGGTGTCGCTGACGACCGATGGCGAGATGCTGCTGGGCTATGCCCGCCGCATGCTGGCCATCAACCGTGAGGCGGTATCGAAGTTTATCATTCCCGACATCGCAGGCGTCGTGCGCATAGGCTCGCCTGACGACTATGGCGAGCGCGTGCTACCGCATGTTCTCAAGCGCTTCGCACAGTCACATCCATCGATCGCGGTGGATGTCATCGTCGACCAAAGCGGCAATCTGCGGCGGCGCATGGATGATCGCGAACTCGACCTGACGCTCGTCACCCGGTCCTCCAAGAATCCGATGACCGGCGCGGAAGTTCTGCTGACGGAACCGATCGTCTGGGCCGGAGCAAAGGGCGGCTGCGCGCATATGAAGGAGCCGCTGCCGGTGTCCATCTGGGAGGAGGGCTGCGCATGGCGGGCCGGCGCACTGGAAGCGCTCGGTCGCGAGGGGCGCAACTACCGCATCGCGTATATGAGCGCCCACGCCACCGGCCAGCGCTCGGCGATCATGGCCGACCTCGCCGTCGCGCCGCTGCCCAAATCCTTCCTCAACAGCGACATGGTCGAGCTTGGCACGAAAGACGGCCTGCCCGAGATGGGCACCTACAGCCTCGCCATGTTCGTCGCGCCGGACGCCAGCGCGCCGGTAAAGGCCGCAGCAGACCACATCCGCGCGACCTTCGAGGTCTACGGCCAGACGGGTAAGTGGTTCTGATCAGTCGCGCGACCTGCGCGCCGCGCGTTCTTCCCTTGAGCGGCGGCGTGGCGCGTTGTCGCCGCCTTCTCCCTCGGCCAGCACCTTTCGGGCCGGCAGTGTAACTTCAGCCGACAGTTTCGGGAACGCGTCAACCTTGTTTGGCAGCGCCATCGCGTTAATGAAGAGCTGCTGGAAGTCCGGCTCCAGCGCCGTCTCGATCTTTTCGATCTTCGACACTTCCTGCTCGATCTCGCGGCGATGCTCGCGGTTGAGCAGTGCCATCAGCGCTCCGGTACCGGCCGCATTGCCGACGGCTTTCACCTCTGACAGTTCGCAGTCCGGGATGATACCGAGCGTCATGGCGTATTTCGGATCGATGAAAGAGCCGAACGCGCCGGCGAAGCGGATCGTGTCGACTTCGTTCACGCCCTGCTTGTCCATCAAAAGCTTGATGCCCGCATAAAGCGCGGCCTTGGCGAGCTGGATGGCGCGGATATCGTTCTGTGTCACCGAAATGCGCGGTTCCCCGTCTCGCAACAAGTAAGAGAAGGTACGGCCCGCGTTGAAGATGCGTGGCGTCTTCGACGCGAGGTTCCCATCGACGACGCCGTCCTCCGAGATGATGCCGGTCAGATACATCTCGGCCACGACCTCGATGATCGCGGAGCCGCAGATGCCGGTCACCCCCGTCGCCTTGGCGTCCTCCTCGAAGCCCGGTTCGTCCGACCATTTGTCGACGCCGATGACGCGGTATTTGGGTTCCAGCGTCACAGGATCGATGCGCACCCGCTCGATCGCGCCCGGCGCGGCGCGCTGGCCAGATGAGATTTCCGCGCCCTCGAATGCAGGTCCCGTTGGTGACGAGGCCGCCACGACGCGCTGGCGGTTGCCCAGCACGATCTCGGCATTGGTGCCGACATCGACCAGCAGCATCATGCGGTCCTGTCGGTAAGGGCCTTCCGACAGCGTCGCGCCGGCCGCATCTGCGCCGACATGGCCGGCGATGCAGGGCAGGGTGTAGAGGCGAGCGCCGGGGCTGACGTCGATGCCGATCTCGTGCGCCCAGAACTGCATCGAGCCCGAGACGGCGAGCGCGAACGGCGCCTGCCCGAGTTCGGTAGGGTCGATGCCGAGGAACAGGTGGTGCATGATCGGGTTGGCCACGAACACGCAGTCGAAGATGTCGTGCCGGTCGACGCCGCTTTCGGTGCAGACCCTGCCGATCAGGTCGTTGACGGCGTCGCGCACGGCCTTGGTCATCGCCTGCTGGCCGTCGGGGTTCATCATCACGTAGGAGACGCGGCTCATCACATCTTCGCCGAATCTTATCTGCGGGTTAGGCGCGCCTGCTGATGCAACGATTCTACCAGACAGCAGCGAAACCAGATGCATGGCGATGGTCGTCGAGCCGATGTCACAGGCGATGCCATAGGCTTCGTTCTTCAGCCCGGGATAAAGCGCGATGATGAAGGGGCGCGACGATTCCATGTCGCGGTGGATCGCGGCTGTGACCGCCCAGTTTTCCTTGCGCAGGATCTTCTGGACCTGCGGCACGAGATAGGGAGCGACCAGAAGATCCTTCCAGCCCCAGTCCTTGCCGAGCATCACTTTCAGGCGGTCGAGATCGCCGAGCGGCTTGTGCATGTCGGGCTCGTCGACCTCAACGTAGCACATCTGCACCGCCGCATTGCGCTCGATCACGCGATCGGTAGCGGCTTTCCGGATAGTCTGCGCGTTGATGACCGTGTCCTGCGGCACGTCGACGACGAGATCGCCCTGGATCGTCGCCGAGCAGGAAAGGCGGCGGCCCTCGGGCAGGCCGCGCACGCGCTCGTAGCGCTCTTCCTTCGGACCCTTGGGCGAAATGTGGTCGAGCGTGGAGGTTATGCCGTGCTTGGCGAAATTGCCTTCCTGCACCTCGATCTGGCAGCGCCCGCAGGTCGCCCGCCCGCCGCACACGCTCTCGACATAGACGCCGAGCTGGCGTGCTGCGTCGAGCACAGGCGTGCCGACGGCAAACCGCCCGCGCTTGCCTGACGGCATGAACAGGACGAGGGGATCGGTTTGGCGGTTGTTATCCATGGCAATGCGATGCGGGCAGGGGCTTCCTTAACCCCGCGAGCGACGTCCTTCGCGATTGCGGCCGCGCGGAGCAGCGCCGGGGTCGCGGTTGAAGTTGATCCAGGCGGCGCCGCCCGTATCCTGGTTGAGGAGGAAGTTGGCGGCGCGGATCGCTTCCATCTCCTTGCCCGGACGCGGCTTGGTCGAGCCCAGGCCGAACAGCTTGACGAAGGTTTCGTCGTCCATGTCAGGCGGCAGCATGATGCCGGCCGCCTCGACCTCAGCCTTCTTCTCGGCGATCTTGGTCGGGCCGACCGGCAGCGCGACCGGGTTCATGATCGCGCTGGTCATGCCGGCGGCATAGGCCATGGGCAGGAAGGCGTTGTTGATGCCGTGGCGGTTCGGCAGGCCGAACGAGATGTTCGATGCGCCGCAGGTGGTGTTGACGCCAAGCTCTTCACGCAGGCGGCGAACGAGGGTGAAGACCTGATGGCCGGCGGTCGCCATCGCGCCGATCGGCATGACCAGCGGATCGACCACGATGTCATGGGCGGGGATGCCGAAGTCGGCTGCGCGCTGGACGATCTTCTTGGCGACGGCGAAGCGGACATCCGGGTCTTCGGAAATGCCGGTGTCGTCGTTGGAGATGGCGACGACGGCGACGTTGTACTTCTTGATCAGCGGGAGGACCTTTTCCAGCCGTTCTTCCTCGCCAGTCACCGAGTTCACGAGCGGGCGGCCCTTGGCGGTCTGCAAGCCAGCTTCGAGTGCGCCGGGAACCGATGAGTCGATGCAGAGCGGCGTATCGACGACCGACTGCACGGTTTCGATCAGCTTCGGCATCAGGATGGGCTCGACGAAGTTGTTGTCGGCATAGCGCGGATCCTGCGCCATCATGTTGGAGAAGACCGCGCCCGAATTGATGTCGAGGACCGTCGCGCCAGCCTCGGTCTGGGAAATGGCGTCCGTCTTGACGCGCGAGAAGTCGCCGCGCTCCAGCTCCTCGTTCAGCACCTTGCGGCCGGTCGGATTGATCCGCTCGCCGATGACGCAGAAGGGCTGGTCGAAGCCGATGACGATTTCGCGGGTCGCCGAGGCGACGATCGTGCGGGTCATGAATCTCTCCGTATGATATAAAGACTTCTTTATATCGTTATCTGATCTCGTCAAGCGACATGGTTGGGCGGGTGCGCGCCGTCAGTGCGCGGACTTCACCATGTCGACCTGGGTTTCTGTCACGTCGTCCTTCAGCAGGTGGTCAAGCCGTGCCGCTACCGTCGCATCGTCTGCGCGCGACTCCCGCTTCCATGGCCGGCGGCCCTTCAGCACGCCCGATTCATCGACGATCTCGGCAACGTATTCTTCCTGCCGGTAGGCCATCACATGGATGCCTGACACGCCGGGGATTTCCTTCACCTCGTTGATGATGTCGATGCAGAGTTGCTTGCCTTCCTTCTTCTGGTCCTGCGCGCCCTCCAGCCGCGTGATCACGGCGTCCGGGATGTGGATGCCCGGCACGTTCGACCGGATCCATTTCGCGGTCTTGGCCGAGGCGAGAGGCCCGACGCCGACAAGCACAAAGACTTTCTCAGTGTGACCGAGGTCGCGCGCCTTCTGCATGAATGTCTTCAACATCGGCACGTCGAAGCAATACTGGCTCTGCACGAACTGCGCGCCGGCCGCGATCTTCTTTCCCAGATGTATCGGGCGAAAATCATAGGGCGGCGCGAAGGGGTTGATTGCTGCGCCGAGGAAAACCTGCGGCGGCGTCGTCAGCTTGCGCCCCGACAGGAACTTGCCATTGTCGCGCATGATGCGGATTGTTTCGAGCAGCGATGTGGAATCGAGGTCGAACACCGGCTTCGCACCCGGCTGGTCGCCGGCCTGCACGCCGTCGCCCGTCAGGCAGAGGATGTTGGCTACGCCCATCGCCGCGCCGCCCAGCACGTCGCCCTGTATGGCGATGCGGTTCTTGTCGCGGCATGCAATCTGCATCACCGGCGCATAGCCCATGCGGGTCAGCAGCGCGCAGATGCCGACGGACGACATGTGGCAGTTGGCGCCCGACGCGTCGACAGCATTGATCGCGTCCACCCAGCCGTCGAACACTTTCGCGCGGTTATAGACGTCCTCAGGGTCGGCGCTGTCGGGAGGATTGAGTTCCGTCGTCACCGCGAATTCGCCGCGCCGCAGCACGCGCTCAAGTCTGCCACGAGAGCTATGGCCGGGCAGCAGGTCCAGCGGCAAGTCGATGCCGGCCGGGTTCTCGTCCGGATGAAACGGCCGCTTCTGGCTCATGCCGAGGCTCCCGTTTTCGCCGCTTCGCGCGCCGCCGCCGCATTGGCCGTAACCCGCAGCCATGCCGACGTCTCGCGCAGCGACTGATCGACCGGCTTCTGTACGGCCAGGATCGCATCGCCCTTCACCATGTTGCGCGAACCTTCCCACGCCTTCACCCAGACGCAGGGCATGTCGGGCTCCACCTCGCAATTGCCGTTGGCGCGCACGCCACCGCAGGGGCCATTGCGCAACTGTTTGGGGCAGTTCATTGGGCACGACATGCCCGTCGAGGAGAGGACGCACTGGCCGCACATGCGGCAGTCGAACATCAGGCCCTTCACGCGCTTCTCGACGAATTTTATCGGCGCCTCGACGCGACCATAGCCGATGCCCTTCCACAGTGGATGCAGCATCAGGAACAGGTCGGCGAAGCGTGCGTAGAACCACTCGAGCATACGGCTGTGGCGGATCGACCAGAGACGGATGGAATAGCTGCGCTGTACGCGCCGCTGTGGCGACACGTCTGATGGTTTGTAGTCGGATTTCGGCGCGGTCTTCTTGACGACGGTGGCCTGCGTCACGCCGCCGGTGGCGGAAGGCGGAATCGTCTCCGCAGCGGCGCTGGCCGGGCCTTTGGCTGTCGTCGAGATTGGCTGGGTTTCGGACATTTCTGCCGTGCCTCGCGCGTGGATCAGGAAAGCCGGCCGCCGGCCTTGGCCAGCGCCACCAGCCGCTCGCGGTAGTATTCGGCGTCGATCGCGGTCGCCGCCTTGTCAGCTTCTGCTTCCAGATCGTCACCGACGCTCACTGGGTCGGCCTTGCGCCATTCCGCCAGATAGGCGTCCGTCTCCGCCGCGCCGGAACGCATCGCCGCCATGTCGATCGCCTCGGTGAAGCGGAGCGGCAGTTCGCGCTTGGCGTTCTGCCGGCCCTTCTTGACGATGACCTGCGCGGGGATGTCGCGCCAGTAGACGATGATCAGGTCGGCCATGGATTTCTCGCAAATTTCAAGCATTTCAGCATTGCCGGAAGCGCAATTCGCCCGCTTCTCACCCGACGACGCGCGCGCATTCAAAAGCGACGCATTGCGATGACGCAAACAGAAAAGTGTCGGCGGGGATTACCACACGCCCTTGGTCAGTCCGGTCCACAGGTAGAACCAGATCGTAGGGTGATACCATTGTCGAGACGGCATGTCCGGCGCTGCCGGCGTCAGGCGCCCGTCCAGCGCGTCCTCTATGCCCTTGATGCAGCTGCCGCGCGACAGCGCTGCGAGCCGCAGCGGATAGAGCGCGATGTTGTCGCCCGGCTCCGGCTTCCCGCGAACCTGATGAAGCACGCCGCCCGTGTCCACACCAGCGTCGACCAGATGCACCGTCGTGCCGAAATTGCCGGCATCGCCCGTTGCCAGCGCCCAGTAGCCACCGTTCATGCCGCGATATTTCGGTGTGATGCCGGCGTGATAGTTCAAGACCGGGCAGGGGATTGCCGCCAGCGTCCGTTTCGACAGCAGCCGGCATCCGGCGAGTAGGATCACGTCGGGTTTCAAGCGTTCGATCACGGAAACGAATTCAGGCGCATTGGCCGACGGGACCTTGATGATTGTCTGGCTAGCTGTCGGTTTGGTCTCCAATCCGGCTTCGCGTTCGATGTGTTCAGCCCTCCGTGCGAAAAACCGCTTGCCGAGCCGCACCAGAACCATCGTGCCCAACTGGCCGAGAGCCGTTATCCAGCCCTGCCGCCGCGCTCTGGCTGCCAGCAGTGCTTTCTTGGATTCCGGCTCCTCCTCGATGACCGTGATCGCGCCGAAGCGATCCGTCAGCGCGTTGACCAGCGCCCAGATATGCGGCCCGCCTTCCGTGACGACCACGATCTTCTTGTCCACGGCGGCCTCAGAAGAGCCAGCCGAGGGCGGCGTGGGCGGCGAAGCCTGCGGTGCCGACGACGCCGGCGATCACGATCATGGAGACCACGCTGACCGCCCCGCCGATGGCGAGCAGAACGCCGTCCCTCTCCGACAGCGCCAGGCCCAGCAAGGCTGTCGCAAAGGCCGGCAGCCAGTTGCCGAGTGGAATTGGAAGCGTCACGACGATTGCCAGCACGAGCGCCAGGCAACCTATGATGCGGTCACCCTGCTTGCGCCAGAAAGGCCAGTATCGCGGCCGGATCACGCGCTCGATGCGGGCGAGACGCGGTATGATCCATTCCATCGTCGAGCGGAACGTGTCGGCGCTCAGGGACCGCTTGGACAGGGCATCGGGAAGCCAGAGCCTGCGCGTGCCGTAAACCATCTGCGCCGAGACGATGATCAGCGGAATGCCGAGGATCGCCGAAGTACCCGGCGGCAGGGGCAACAGGTTGAAGGCGGCGAAGAGAACCAGGATAGGCGCGAAACCGCGATTGCCGAGCGCGTCGCGGATGTGGCCGATCGAAACCGATCCGTCTGCATCTCGGGCCAGTTGCGCGAAAAGCTCGGACAGCCTTCGCGGCCGCCGGCGCCTTGGTGCACCGTCGTTCGGCCCGCTTTCGAGGCTCGAAGCTTCCGCCGTCATTCCGTCAGCAACCCCACGCCGCACGGTTCATGCAAGTCGGCTCCATTCTGCCCCTTGCGGGTTAACCTATGGTGACGACCATGCCTGGACTGACAAGGCTACCGCGTCACCTCTTGAATTCAAGGATATCGAGCTTGGACTCATATGTGGGGGCGGGAAACTCGATCCGCCACTCCTGCGAACCGGTGCGGAATGCGTAGCCGACCTGATCGGTCTCTGGTCCGCTGCCATAGGGCTTCGCCTTGTCACCTGCGATGAACAGGGAGCCGAGATAGATCATGCGTTTTTCGCTGTCATCGTAGAAGCGGCCGGTCGTGCGCTGGGAGCCGGTCAGCTTGTCGAGCTTCCAACCTGATCCATCGTCGCTCACCCGGCACTTGAACCAGTCGTATATCACCAGCGTCGCGAAGCCGCCCGCCTTGATCGTGCGGCAGCGCCATTCGCCGCCCATGTCGAAATCCGGCGTCGACAGCAGTGGTTTCGCCAGCAACGCATCGAGCTGCGTCACCTCTGCCGGATCGCCCGACTTCGCCTCCGCAAGCGCCGTCTTGCGTGTCTCGTCGTAGTGTTCGAGCCGCGTCTTGTCGGCGGCCGTCATCAGCTTCTGCACCGCGCCGTCGGCGAGAACCGCTGTGGCGGGGAGGGCGAACGCGATCGTCAGCGCAATTGCACGAAGCATGACGGGTCTCCTTGTGGTTTCAGGAGCGAAAAGTCAGGTGAATCAGGCGCTTTTGGGTCAGGTCCGAAATCAGGCCTTGGCGGCGTTGACGATTGCCGGCGTAAGGTCGCCATAGCCGGTAAACCTATATTCGTAGTCCAGCCCGAGATAGTCGGCCGCCCATCTCGCCTTCTTCTGCAACTCAGCGTCTTCGGTCTGCGCCAGATAGACGATCTTGGTGTAGTTGCCGAACACCATCTGACGTAGTTCCGGGTGCTGATCCAGCTTCAGAGGTTCGATCACGAACGCTTCGAACTGCCGGGCGAGCAGGTCCGTCAGGTAGAAGGCGGTGAATTCGTTGTCGATGTTCCCCAGGAACGCTTCGTTGCCCGTGAAGAACGAATAGCAGTGCGGTCCGCCAATCCGCTCGATGCCTTCCTCGGCGCAGATCTTGTCCAGTTGCCCTTGCGTGCCGCATTCGGCATAGCCGATGAAGATGCGCGAATAGCCGTCCGCGTGCGCCTCGGCGATCGCGTCGCGCATGCCGGGCCCGATCTTCTCTGGAAAGACGTGCCAGATGGCCGGCAGGCAGACGAGGTCGACATGCTTCAGGTCATTGGCCTTGCAGATGGCGATGACTTCGCGAGCGATCGCGCCGCAGGCGATGACCCGCACCCGCTCGGCATGCGGCGCCGTCGCGGCGACTTTGCCGCTTTTCGCAATTACATCGGGCGTTTCTTGCGCCATCATGGGTCAACCCAAGGTCATCCGGCCATGCGGGACTGAAAATTCACGCGACGGATGGAACCTATCGTCGCGTTAATTCGTTGCTCTGCGCATTCATCTAGTCATTGAGGGAGACATAGTCGATGAAACTGTCGCGTATCGCAACACTCGCCACGATTCTGGTCTGTGCCATCGCCGTTTCGGCCTGCGCCAACACCGTTCGCGGTGCGAAGCGGGATGTTCAGGCGACCGCCAACGCGATCGAGAACTGATCCGCCAGACTTTCCACGACAAATCCGTTCGACAGCACGTTTTCAGGGCCGCGTTTTTCGCGGCCCTTCATTTATGTACGTTAGGCCGAAGCGCGCAGGTTGTGCTTGCGCTTCATGAAGTCCTTGGCGGTTTCCACCGCCACGGCCGCATCGCGGCAGTAGGCGTCGGCGCCGACAGCCTTGCCGAATTCCTCGTTCAGCGGCGCACCGCCCACCAGCACGACATAGTCGTCGCGGATGCCCTTTTCCTTCATTGTGTCGATCACGACCTTCATGTAGGGCATGGTCGTGGTCAGCAGGGCCGACATGCCGATGATGTCGGGCTGGTGCTGGTCGATCGCATCGAGATACTTCTCGACCGGGTTGTTGATGCCGAGGTCGATGACGTCGAAGCCGGCGCCTTCCATCATCATGCCGACGAGGTTCTTGCCGATGTCGTGGATGTCGCCCTTGACTGTGCCGATGACCATCTTCCCCTGCTTGGGCGCGCCTGTGGCGGCCAGAAGCGGGCGCAGAATGTGCATACCAGCCTTCATGGCATTGGCTGACAGCAACACTTCCGGAACGAACAGGATGCCATCGCGAAAATCCTCGCCGACGATGCGCATCCCCTCGACGAGCGCCTCGGTCAGAACCTTGTAGGGCGCCCAGCCGCGCTCGAGCAGGATGTTGGTGCCCTCTTCGATCTCCTCCTTCAGCCCGTCGTAGAGGTCATCATGCATCTGCTGCACGAGTTCGTCGTCGGAAAGCTCGGAGAGGATGATCTCGTCGTCGGACATTTTGAGCTCCTGTGGCCGCGGGGCCATCATGGCGTGGAAGGGGACGTTGCGGCAATAGGTAGCCTGCAAGGCTTTGACCGCCATAGCCGATTTGCGACGCGCTGCAAAAGGAAAGCGGCAATCGGAGGCAGGAAGGCCTGTTCGAATCCTTGCCGCTTCCGAGAGGCGGTTTTTCCACTCACGGCTTGGTGATGATGCCGGAAACGGGGGTGGTTACCTGCAGATGCCTACTTGTCTTCAAAACACGCCCCCTTAAAGCTTCAGATCGTTAAATCTGTCTGGATAGGGGACATTTCATGCAACTGAACTTCCTGCAGCCTTGGGCGCCGCACATCCTGAGCATCCTACGCATTCTTGCCGCCGCGACTTTTCTCACGCACGGCACGATGAAGCTCTTCGGCTGGCCCGCGCCGTTCCCCTATCCGTTGAACGGGCTGCTCTACACCGCCGCAATCCTGGAAGTCGTGGGTGGTCTGCTTCTCGTCATCGGCCTCTTCTCGCGCCCGGTCGCTTTCATCCTTTCAGGCCTGATGGCCTTCGCCTATTTCCTCGGCCACGCTTCGGGAGGCTTCTTCCCGGCCCTTAATGGCGGCGAGCCGGCACTGCTCTTCTGCTTCGTTTTCCTCTACATCGCGGCTGCGGGGCCCGGGCCCTGGAGCCTCGATGCCGCGCAGGGCAGGGCATAATCACCGACGGAAGATATCCCGTTCCCTGACGGGGTATCCTTCCCGGTTCGCGCTTGACGCTGCCGGAATTCAACGTGTCCGGCTTGTCGGGTTTGCGACAGGCCGTGGCGTTGGCAAGCCGTTTCCACTAGGCTCCATGGCTACGATCCGGCCGTTGGCAGCGCCGTGAACAGTCCGGCTGCGCCGCTTATCCAGGGAAGACATCATGACCGACAATCTCGCAGCCGAACAGGAAGCGCCCGCCGGGCGTCGCGGCCGTGGAGCTAGCGGCGGCGCGGCAGCCCGCCGCGCTGCGCGCACCGGCGGCGGAGCCGGTCCGCAGCTCACCTACATCAAGCGCGAAATCCCGCTTTATGAAGTGCTGAACGAGGAAGGCCTGGCGCTCATCGAGAAGAACGCCGACACCGTCCTTGAGGAAGTCGGCATCATCTTCCGCGATGATCCCGAGGCACTCGAAATCTGGAAGAACGCCGGCGCCGACGTGAAGGGCGACCGCGTCCATTTCCCGAAGGGCCTGCCGCGCTCGCTCCTCAAGACCGCGCCGTCGCAATACATCCAGCATGCCCGCAATCCAGACCGGTCCGTGCAGATCGGCGGCAACGCGACCGTCTTCGCGCCGGTCTATGGCCCGCCCTTCGTGCGCGACCTTGATGGTGTCAGGCGTTACGCCACGATCGAGGATTTTCGCAATTTCGTGAAGCTCGCCTACATGGCGCCGTCCATCCACCATTCGGGCGGCACGGTCTGCGAGCCGGTCGACGTGCCTGTCAACAAGCGCCACCTCGACATGGTCTACAGCCACATCAAATATTCCGACAAACCCTTCATGGGGTCGGTCACCGCTCCTGAGCGGGCGGAAGACACGGTCGCCATGGCCAAGATCGTGTTCGGCGACGATTTCGTCGAGAACAACACGGTGCTGACGTCGCTCATCAACGCCAACTCGCCGATGGTGTTCGACGACACGATGCTGGGCGCCCTCAAGGTGTACGCGCGCCACAACCAGGCCTGTATCGTCACCCCGTTCATCCTCGCCGGCGCCATGAGCCCGGTCACGGTCGCCGGCACACTGACGCAGGTGCTTGCCGAGGTGCTTGCTGGCGCTTCGCTGACGCAGCTTGTGCGGCCTGGCGCGCCGGTGCTGTTCGGCACCTTCGCCTCGTCCATTTCGATGCAGTCCGGTGCGCCGACCTTCGGCACGCCGGAGCCTTCGCTCGTCTCCTATGGCGCCGCGCAGCTTGCGCGCCGTCTCGGTCTGCCGTTCCGTACCGGCGGCTCGCTTTGCGCCTCCAAGGTCCCAGACGCGCAGGCGGCCTATGAGAGCGCCAACACGCTGAACTCGACCGTTCTGTGCGGTGCGAATTTCGTGCTCCATTCGGCCGGCTGGCTCGAAGGCGGTCTGGCATCCTGCTATGAGAAGTTCATGATGGACATCGACCAGCTCGGCATGCAGCAGAAGTTCGCGGCCGGCGTCGATCTCTCGGAGAATGGCCAAGCGATGGACGCCATCCGGCAGGTTGGTCCGGGCAGCCACTTCCTTGGCTGCGATCACACGCAGGCCAACTTCCAGACTGCCTTCTACCGCTCGTCGATCGCCGACAACAATTCCTTCGAGCAGTGGCAGGCCGAGGGCGAGAAGACTGCACCGCAGCGCGCCAACGAGCTCGCCCGCCGCTGGCTCGAATCCTACGAGGCGCCTGCGCTCGATCAGGGTATCGATGAGGCGCTCCTGGCCTTCATCCGCCAGAAGAAGGAGTCGATGCCCGACGCCTTCACGTGAAGGGAGCCCGATTCAGGCCGGGCTAAAGTGGCCGACATCATTCACAAGGAAGTCTGGCGCAGCGCGTTCAAGAGCTGAGCGTCGTCGTGTTCGCTTTCAGTTGGTGTTGTGCGTGGCGTCCACGGCAGGGTCGTAGGGTGCATCGCATAGCGTGACGCCATCGAGTGTGCTGCAATTGGTTGCACCTGCCGGGACTCCAGCGGCGATGTCGGCTTCCGTGGCCGGGAGGGCCGGAGCATTTGCCAGAGGTGCTTCAGGCGATCCCGGCAGGGGTTCTTCCGTCGGCATGGCCGACATGGAAGTCTCCATGGGCTCCTTCGACATCGGCGCGCTCGCTGGGGCCGAGGCGTGAAAGCCGGAGGACGGTGAGGGGGCGTTCCCCGGCATGGGCGGCGGGGGCAACGATGCCGGCTGCATCGCCATCGATTGTGCGGCAACCGGTGCGTAGGAAACGTTCTGCGGTTCGGAGGAAGCGCAGCCGGCCAAGAGGACTAAAAACAGGGCCGGCGTCAGGCGGAATGTCATGCTTGAACTCACGTGGAGCCGCGATGTTTCAGAATTCCGGGCGGGTGGCAAGGCAACAATGATGTGGACGGCCTCCTGTCCCGCCACGAAATCTTGATCGGCTCCGTCCCGGCATTGGTCAGGAACGCGGCGACCGGATAAGGTTCGAAGTGAGTTGCAAGGCAAGGAGCGCAGTCATGAGCCGGCAGGAAATCAGGATAGAGACGGCTGACGGCATAGCGGACGCGAGCCTGATAATGGCCTCAGGCGCCGCCCCCTCGGCCGGCGTGATCATTTTCATGGATGCCTTCGGCGTCAGGCCCGCCCTGGAGCAGATAGCCGAACGTATCGCGGCCGATGGCTATGCGGTTCTGGTACCCGATCTCTTCTACCGGGGAGGACGCTTTGGCCCTTTCGATGCAAAGACGGGTTTCAAGGACGAGGCTTCGGCAACACTCATTCGCGCCGCGATGGGATCCACCACGCAGGCCATGACCGCCAAGGATACTGCCTCGTTCATCGGGGCCTTGGCCGGCCATGGCGTTACCGGGCCGATGGCGGTGGTTGGCTACTGCATGGGCGGCGCACGGGCCATCAACGCGGCGGCTGCGCACCCCGAGCGCATGGTTGCCGCGGCAAGTTTTCATGGCGGCAATCTTGCCAATGATGCGCCTGACAGCCCGCAGATCAACGCCGGCAACATCAAGGCGCGTATCTATGTCGGTGCGGCTGGCGTCGATGGGAGTTTCCCGCCAGAGCAGGCAGGCAAGCTCGCGCATGCCTTCCGGTCGGCCGAGGTGGACCACATCATCGAGAACTATGTCGGCGTGGCGCATGGCTGGTGCGTGCCGGACCACACGGCCTACGATGAGAGGGGCGCGCAGCGTCACTTCGCACGGCTGAAGACGCTGTTCGCCGAGACACTCGGCGGCTGATCAGGCGATGGACGACCCCGACCTGTTCAGGATCGAAGCGGCGCTTTCGGCCCATGGCCTTATACAGCGCGGCGGCTTCAACTTCGCCGATGCCTCGCCTCCGGGTCCATCGGGCCGACCTGCGAAGTCCATCCTTATGGTCGGACAGGCCGGGGATGCGCTATGGCCGCATTTCCTGCGCTGGCGTGAACGGCAATCGGAGTCCATCGCCAACCCGCTCGACACATGGTGCCGGGAGGTCATCGGTGCGGTGGCAGCCTGCTTCGGCGCTCGTGCCGTGTCGCCTTCGGACCGTCCCTACCTGCCGTTCCAGCAATGGGCGATGCGCGCCGAGGGCCTGAAGCCGTCGCCGCTCGGCATCCTCATGCATCCCGAATACGGCCTGTGGCACGCCTATCGCGGCGCGCTGCTGTTGGATGTTGAGATTCCGATTCAGGCGCCTCGCGAGGTGATTCACCTCTGCGATCTATGTACCGGAAAACCCTGCCTGAAATCCTGTCCGGTCGATGCCTATTCGCCCGACGGCTTCGCTTATCAAGCCTGTCTCGGTCATGTCCGCGCGCCCAAGGGCGAGCCCTGTCGAACCAGCGGCTGCCTTGACCGCAACGCCTGCCCATATGGAACGGCTTATCGGTATGCGGCTGCGGAGCAGGCTTTTCACATGGCCGCGTTCATGCGCTGAACGGTGCCGATTACTCGCCCATTTCCTGTATCAGGCCATAAAGATTGGTGCAGCGCGCGCCGGAACGGCAATAGGCGAAGACCGGACCTTCCAGTTCCTCCAGGGCCTCTGCCTGATCGGCGACGTTCTGCTCGGTAATCTGGCCGCTGATGACCGGAATGTAGCGGAATTCCAGCCCCGCCGCCTCGGCCGCCGCCTGTACGCTCGCGGCGGAAGGTTGTCCGGGCTGCTCGTCATCCGGCCGGTTGCAGATGACGCTCTTGAAACCCGCCGCTTTCACAGCTTCGATCTCGCCGGGCGTAATCTGCCCGCTCACCGAATAGTCTTCGCTGATCTGACGGAATTCCATGGTGCACCTCTTGGTCGCGACGGTGGGCCCTTCTAGGGCCGCTTTGCCGCCGTAGCAAGCAAAGCGGTTCCAAAGTTGGCGCCTAGCTGCCCAGTATCGCGCCCTTTATGGCGCCGATGTTGTTCTTCATCATGTCGATATAGGTCGCCGCCGGCCCGTCCGCATCCGACAGCGCGTCGGAATAAAGCGTACCGCCGATCTTCAGCCCGGTTTCGCCGGCAATCTGCTCGATTAGCCGCTGGTTGGTGATGTTTTCGACGAAGATCGCGGACGCCTTGTCCTCGCGCACCTGCCGGATCAGCTTAGCCACGTCAGCCGCAGAAGCCTCCGCTTCCGTCGAGATGCCTTCCGGCGCGAGGAAGGTGATGCCGTAGGCGTGCTCGAAATAGCCGAAAGCATCGTGCGAGGTGATGATGGTCCGCTTGTCGGCCGGGATGGCGGCAACGCCCTCCTTCACTTCGATTTCCAGGGCGTCGAGCTTTTGCGTGTAGGCCTGTGCGTTGGCCTTATAGCTGTCGCATCCGTCCCTGTCGGCGACGCAAAAGGCGTCGGCCACGTTCTTCACGTAGATCCTTGCGTTGGCGATCGACTGGAAGGCGTGCGGGTCGATCGGGCCATGGTCATGCCCGTCCTCATGCACATGGTTGTCCTCACCTTCATGCGCTTCGCCTTCGTGCGCGTGAAGGTGGCCTTCCTCTTGTTCCTCGACGGACAGCGGCTCGACGCCCTTCGTCAGTTCGACGATTGCAGCCTTGGTGCCGCTGGCCTCGACGAGGCGGTTCAGAAAGCCCTCGAAATGCAGGCCGTTCACCAGCACCACGTCGGCTGTTGCGACCGACGCTGCGTCTGTCGGTTTCGGTTCATAGACATGGGCGTCGCCATTCGGGCCGACGAGCGTCGTCAATTCGATGCGGTCGCCGCCCACGTTTTTCGCGAAATCGCCGATGATTGAGAAGCTGGCGACAACCTTCAGTGGTTCAGCGGCGGCGGGCAGGCTCACCAAACCAAATGTTATAACAGAAATCGCCGAAGCGAGCCGAATGGTGGGGTGCATGGTTTTCTCCTGGTCAGGCGGTGCGGTGACGGTGATGGCGGATGCGGGCGCGCAAGGCTCCACGCGGGCCGGCGACGATGGAAAACAGGTATGCCGCGCCGGCCGACAGGATGATCGCGGGACCGGAGGGCAGGGCGGCGTGATAGGACATCAAGAGACCGGCGATGCAGGAGGCGATGCCGATGGCGAGGGCCAGAAGGCACATCGTCCACACGCGGTTCGTCCAGAAGCGCGCGGCAGCGGCCGGCAGCATCATCAGGCCAACGGAGAGCAGCGTACCCAGCGCCTGAAAGCCGCCTACCAGATTGAGCACGACGAGCCCAAGGAAGATGAAATGCACCGGCGTGCCGAGCCGGCTCACCGAGCGCAGGAACAAAGGGTCGAGGCATTCGGCCACCAGCGCCCGCCAGAAGACGGCGAGCGTCAGCAGTGTAACGCCTGCAATCGACGCGATCAGCCGCAGCGCCTCGTCGTTTAGCGCCAGGACCGTGCCGAACAGCACATGCATGAGATCCACGCTCGATCCGCGCAACGAGACGATCATCACGCCAAGCGCCAGCGAGATCAGGTAGAACGCCGCCATCGAGGCGTCCTCCTTTTGCACCGTGAAACGCGAGACCGCCCCGGCCCCCATGGCGACGACGACGCCGGCGATCAGCCCGCCCACCGTCATCGGTATGATCTCCAGCCCGTAGAGCAGGAAGCCGACCGCCGCGCCGGGCAGGATGGCATGCGCCATCGCGTCGCCGGCAAGGCTCATGCGCCGCAGCATCAGGAAGACGCCAACCGGACAGGAGGACAGCGACAGCATCAGCGAGCCGGCAAGCGCGCGCTGCATGAAGCTGAACTCGACGAAAGGTGCGACGAAGAAGTCGTACATGCTCAGGCTGCTTTCGGCCCGTGGTCGTGGTGGTGGTTATCGTCATGATGGTGATGACTATGGCCGGCATGCGCCGCATGACCATGCGCCGCATGACCATGCGCCGCGTGATCGTGCCCATGGCCGTGATCGTGACCGCCCAGTTCCTCCGGTTCGCACCACGGCGCGTCGTCGTGCCAGGCCTCGTCGAAGCGGCGCGCCTTGAGCAGGTTTTCCGCCGTCAGCGCTTCCGCCGTTGGTCCCCACGCCACCGGCCGACGCGCCAGAAGCAGCGTTTCGGGGAAATGTTCGCGCACGAGGTCGAGGTCATGCACGACCACCAGCACCGTCCGCACCTCGCCATGCCAGCGCTTGATCAGCGCGACGAGGTCGGTGACGGTCCTCGCATCGATCGCGTTGAAGGGCTCGTCCAGCAGGATGATTTCGGCGTCCTGCACCAGCACGCGGGCAAAAAGCGCGCGCTGGAGTTGCCCGCCGGAAAGTGTATCCAGCGTACGCTTTTCGAAGCCTTCGAGCCCGACAGCCGATAGCGCCCGCGCCACGGCCGCTCGATCGTCGGCCGTATGGCGTCCGAGAAGCCCGCGTTTCGGCCAAAGGCCCATCGAGACGAGGTCAACCACGCGCGCCGGAAAGCTGCGATCCAATTCGGATTGCTGTGGCAGATAGGCGACGCGCGCGCCCTCCACCTTGATGCTTTCGCCAGCCATCGGCTTCAACACGCCGACGATGCCCTTCATCAGGGTCGATTTGCCGGAACCGTTCGCGCCCACCACGGCAGTCAGCGAACCGCGCCTGACCGTTCCGCTGAGGTGGTGCACTGCCGGATGCTCGTGGTAGCCGAGCGTCAGGTCGCGAAAGGTGAGGGCGGCTTGCGCCATGGGTCGGTCTGCTCCCGGTGGACGCGTTTTGCGTATGTGATGTTATTACATTAGTCAATGTGGGAGAGCTGAACTTTCGTGTTCCTATTCGTCAGGATCGATCGTTGACTCGTCCGGCGGTCGATGGGTAGGTGGTCGCTGGCTGGGGCGGCCGTGCATGGAGGATTTGGTGCCGTCATCAGAGGCTACGAAGATATCCGGCGTTGATTTTGCCAATCACTCCTTCGCTAAGCTGGACGATCTTCCTGCGGCCTCTGTCTCACAGACCGATCTTGTGGTTGCGCTTCAATCGGCTTTTTGGGACATACGGCATCCCCGTCAGACGGCTTGGGGCGAGCACATCCCCTTTATGTTCAGCCTCATGACTTTGGCCAAACCGCGCCGTTTCGTGGAACTCGGCGTCTACAACGGCGCCAGCTTTTTGGCGGCGTGCCAGGCGGTGCGGAGGTGCAACCTCTCCACGACCTGCGTCGCCATCGACAACTGGTTGGGCGATGTGCATGCCGGAAGCTATTCGGAAGATGTGTTCGACAGCTTCGTGGCTGTCCTGAGCGACTACGATGCCTTTGCGGGCTATATCCGCAAGGAGTTCGACCAGGCCCATGTGCAGTTTGCCGACGGATCAATCGATCTGCTTCACGTCGATGGGTTTCACACCACCGAAGCGGTTCAGAACGATTTCGAGACGTGGCTCCCGAAGATGTCCAAGAGAGGCATCATGATGTTTCACGACACCAACGAATTTCGCGAGGGTTTCGGTGTCTGGCGTTTCTGGCAGTCGGTGCGGACGAAGTTTCCGCATTTCGAGTTCATGCACGGACATGGGCTTGGCATTCTTCTTGTCGGAGATAGATCTCCGCTGAGAGAGATGTTCGGTGGTGGCGGCATACCAGCACCAGTCCTATCGAACGAGTTCCTGCAGGCGATGTTTGAGGGAATCGGCCGTCTGGCTTGGGAATCAACCTGGCGCGACAAGCAAAATGCACTCGCCATCAAGAATATGAAGAATTCCACGTTCTGGCGGATCACCGTGCCGCTTCGGGCATTGAAGCGTTTGGTCAGGCGAAAAAAGTGATCCTTGCGATCTTTCCCATTTAGGCACGATTTTTCGGAATGACAGGCTTGCCTTGTCCGTCACCGGAAATCTATGGAAGGCCCGCAACACAGGAAGGAATGCCCAAATGACCATTCGCCGCATCGATGTCGGCCCCCGCATGAGCGGTGTCGTCATCCACAACAACACCGTCTATCTCGCCGGTCAGGTCGGTGAGGGTGCGACCGTCGCCGAGCAGACCAAGGACGTTCTGGCGCAGGTCGATGCGCTGCTCGCCAAGGCCGGCACGAACAAGTCGAAGATCCTGCAGGCCATCATCTGGCTTTCCGACATATCGACCTTCACCGAGATGAATTCGGTCTGGGACGGCTGGGTCGACCCCGCCAACACGCCGGCCCGCGCCACCGGCGAGGCCAAGCTTGCTGCGCCGAAATACAAGGTCGAAATCATCGTCACCGCGGCGCTGGACTGATTTTTCGCGCATCGCGATTCTGAGATGGCCGCCTCCGGGCGGCCATTTTCGTTTTGGGCAGTCGCAAAAAAATCTTTCCACGCCCCCAAGGATCGCCCAAAAGCCTTCGTCCAACGGTCAAATGATGGCGATGATGCTGGATGAAGTCGAGCCGACCGATCTCGATCTGATCGGCAAGGCCCGGAACGGGGACGGCGAGGCTTTCGGCAGGCTTGTCGAAAGACACTACGATTTCATCCATCGTGTCGCGTGGCGCTGGTCGGGCCGCAAGGCCGACGCCGAGGACATCGCGCAAGAAGTCTGCGTAAGGCTTGGCCGAGCGATCAGCGGCTATCGCGGCGGCGGCGCCTTCACCACCTGGCTCTATAAGATGACCATGAACGCCGCGCGCGACATGATGCGCAAGACGAAGCGCGAGAGCGCGAAAGGCGAAGCCTTTGGGCTTCACGTGGTGATCGAGAGCCAGGGCGCAGACGAACCAGACGACCAGGCCGAACGGCTATGGGCACAGGTTCGCAAGCTGTCGGACAAGCAGCGCGACGCGGTGTTGCTCGTCTATGGCGAGGGCCTGAGCCATTCCGCAGCGGCCGACGCCATGGGCTGCGCGGAGGCGACCGTGTCCTGGCATATCCATGAAGCGAAGAAGCGGTTGAAAGTGCTGATGCTTTCGGCCGGGGAAGATTGACCATGGTCGACGACAACGAACTCAAGCGACTGGCGGGGCTCAAGGCTCCCGCGCCGCGCGCCGAGACCAAGGCCCGCGCGCTTTCGGCCGCCATGCAGGCTTTCGAGGAGAAAAATTCGGCCGATCCCAAAGGATCGGAAAACGGGCAGCGTCTCACGGATCGTCTGAGGGAGATCTGGAAAGAGATGATGCAGAAGAAGCTGATCGCTGCGCCGGCGCTGACCGGACTGATCGCGCTGCCGGTTGCCGGCTACACCGCGTTCTACCTGATGCAGGATGCGTCGCGTTTCGGCGGGAATGTTCCCGTTGAGACCACGGCCGTGCGCCAGGAAGAGAAGAAAGCCGACGCCGACAAGCTTGAGGCCGTGCCTCCGGTTGTCCAGGTCGCGCCGAAACCGGAAGCGCCGGCCACCTCCGAAACCTTTGCCGAATCCGAGGTCGGCCGTGGCATCGCCATGCCTGCGCCGGTAGCAGAACCCCGCGGCCGCGTTGGAACGCTGCCGGGCGCCGTGGCCAACTCGAAGCTGATGGCTGATGAGGCATCGCGCGGCATCGCCCCGCCCATGGATGTGCAGGCTCCCGCAGCCGAGGACCGCGAGCGTTTCGCCGAGTTCAAGACCAACCCGGTCCGCGCGGCTGCAACCGATCCCGTCTCCACCTTCTCGATCGATGTCGATACGGCGTCCTATTCTTTCGTGCGCCGTTCGCTGAAGGAAGGCTTCCTGCCGCAGGCCGACACGGTCCGCGTCGAGGAGATGATCAACTATTTCCCCTACGACTGGCAGGGTTCGTCCGACGCCTCGACGCCGTTCAACTCGACGGTCACGGTGATGCCGACGCCGTGGAACCAGCACACCAAGCTGATGCATGTCGCGATCAAGGGTTATGACGTGCAGGCGGCCGAACAGCCGCGCGCCAACCTCGTCTTCCTGATCGATGTGTCCGGCTCCATGAATGCGCCAGACAAGCTGCCGCTGCTGCAGTCGGCTTTCCGTCTGCTGGTGACCAAGCTGAACCCGGAAGACACGGTTTCCATCGTTACCTATGCTGGCGAGGCCGGTACCGTGCTGGAGCCGACCAAGGTTTCTGAACGCTCAAAAATCCTGTCGGCCATCGACAGACTTCAGCCCGGCGGCACGACCGCCGGCGAGGCCGGCATCAAGGAAGCTTATCGGCTTGCGCAGGATTCCTTCGTGCAGGGCGGCGTCAACCGCGTCATGCTTGCCACCGACGGCGATTTCAATGTCGGCCAGACGGATGACGACGATCTCAAGCGCCTGATCGAGGACAAGCGCAAGTCCGGCGTCTTCCTGTCGGTCTTCGGCTTTGGCCGCGGCAATCTCAATGACCAGATGATGCAGGAGGTCGCGCAGAACGGTAACGGGACGGCCGCCTATATCGATACGCTCGCCGAAGCCGAGAAGGTGCTGGTCGAGGAATCGTCCTCGACGCTCTTCCCGATCGCCAAGGACGTGAAGATCCAGGTCGAGTTCAACCCGGCCGCCGTCTCGGAATATCGCCTCATCGGCTACGAGACCCGCGCCCTGAACCGCGAGGACTTCAACAACGACCGCGTCGACGCCGGCGAGATCGGCTCGGGCCATTCCGTCACCGCGATCTACGAGATCACGCCGAAGGGCAGTCCGACGCAGACCATCGACGACCTGCGCTATGGCGAGGCCTCGACCAACAATGGCGGTATCGCGAATGCTGACGAATATGCCTTCGTGAAGATCCGCTACAAGCTGCCGACGAAGGACGTCTCGAAGCTGATCACCACGCCGGTGACGAAGGCCAACGAGGTATCGTCCTTCGACGCTGCGGACGCCGACCGCCGCTTCTCGGTTGCGGTCGCGGCCTTCGGCCAGAAGCTGCGCGGCACTGATCAGGTCGCGTCCTATAGCTACGACGACATCATGAAGATTGCCACTGCCGCCCGGGGAACGGACCCCTTCGGGTACAGGTCCGAGTTCCTCTCGCTTGTGCGCCTAGCCTCGGCGCTCTCAGGCGGAAACCGGTAGTGGCGATAGCGGCCGTGTCCTTTCAGACAGGATCGTTCTGATACGGGGGCATGACCGATGGGCGGGTGAGGCAGGCCGGCGCGGAGGCGGGGGCTTTCCGCCGGCCTTTTTTGCGTGCAGAACCAAGCCCATGAACGGTGAATTCAACGAATGGGATATCGAGCGCACCGGCCTGCGCTCGCTATCCTCGCCAGAGATCAAGCGGTTCTGGGACGGCTACGTTGCCTTCCGCAAGCCCGTCGAAATCGCGCATGGCAGCCTGTGGTCGCGCTGGCGCGTCGTGTCGGAAGACCTCGTCATCTCGCTCTATCTGACGAACCGTAGCGTCGGTGTGTTTGTCAGGGGACAGCGCGGGGAGCGCTACAAGACCACGGTCGAACGGCTGTCAGCCTTTGAGCCCAGCCTCGGTGTCGCTCTCGGAGCCAGCCTGCGCGGCTACGAGGGTTGCTGCTACCTCAGCAACCACGCGCTGCCGGTGACTGATCCCACAAGCTGGCCGCAAGGCTATGCGCTGCTCGCCGAACGCGAGGAACGCTATTTTCGCGTGCTCTCAGCGTTGCCGCGCGACACCGACTAGCCGCGCCGGCGGCGTCGTCCTTCGCCGGCGTTCTCGCCTGACCCGCTCTGGTCGGCGGTCTTGTTGCGCAGCGGCCCGATGCGCGAAACGATCGCCTCGACGGTCGGGCGCTCACCCTTCTTGTGCACGTCCAGCGCCTTGCGCATCGCGGCCAGATGCTCGAAAGAGGTTCCGCAGCAGCCACCGATGATCGTCGCGCCGCTGTCCACCGCCAGCCTCACATAGTCGGACATGAGTTCGGGCGTTCCAGAATAGTGGATTTCGGTTCCGCGGAATTCCGGAATGCCGCAGTTGCCCTTCACGATCACGGTCGCGTCCGGCTTCGCCGCCGTCATGTCGAGCAGGGAGGCGAGGATGTCGGAAGCACCGACGCCGCAATTCGCGCCTACTGCAACGGCGGGCTCAGAGACGCCGTCGGCGACGTGGTGCACGTCCTTCGGCGCGAGGCCCATCATCGAGCGGCCTGCCGTGTCGAACGAGAACGTATAGGTGTAGGGCAGGCCCACCTTGATCGCCGCTTCCGCCGCAGCCTTTGCCTCGTCGGGTGCGGACATTGTTTCGATCCAGGCGATTTCCGCGCCGCCGTCCTTCAGCCCCATGATCTGCTCGGCAAAGGCTTCGACGGCTTCGTCATAGGTCATTGCGCCCAGCGGCTGTAGCAGTTCGCCGGTCGGCCCGACCGACCCGGCCACGATCACCTTGCGGCCAGCCTTGTCGGCCACGGCGCGTGCGATTTCCGCTGCGCGCCGGTTGAGTTCGTGGACCCGATCCTGCGCATTGTGCAGCTTCAGCCGGTGGCGCGTTCCGCCAAAAGAGTTGGTGAGGATGATGTCCGCGCCGGCATCGACGAAATTCTGGTGCAGCGCCGTGATCTTGTCGGGGTCGCTCTCGTTCCACAGTTCAGGCGCTTCGCCCGACGCCAGTCCCATGTTGAACAGGTTCGTGCCGGTCGCGCCGTCGGCAAGCAGCACGCCCTTTTCAGCCAGAAGCGCATTGATCGGGTTGGTCATGGAAACTGACTTTCAAAGGAATGAATTCGAGATAAGGATATAAGCAAGTCTTTATATCGCGTCAATCAAGCTCTTCGCGCTGAAATCCGCCTGCGCCAGCCTGCGGACATAGGCTGCGGTCTCGTGTGCGTTGACTTCGGCCGCGCGGATCAGATTGTCGAAATGGCGCGTCAGCGTGCGGATCGGATCGGTGGCGTTCAGCACAAGATACATGTCGCCGACATAGATTGCAGCCCGGAAGGGGCCGAAAATCGTATAGGGTACTGAGTAGCGCAGGCGCCCGTCATAGAGAAACAGGCGGAAGGTCGGGTAGAGGTCATCCAGCAACTCGGCCATGTGCGCCAGTTGCGCGCGCCGGTCGTGTTCGGCCAGACCGCTCCATACGCCAAGCCCGCGCGCGAAGATGTCCAGCGTATGGCGCGGCATGCAGACCTCCATGTCCGTCTCCGGTCTGCGGTTGTATTCGATGCGGTACTGCGTCTCGTCAGATTGCTTCTCGCGGCTGCGGTTGGAAATGTCGGCTTCGTAGTCGATCAGCGCTTGGGTGCGCAGCAGATCCGGAATGCCGGCCGGGACATATCGAATCTTCGTACCCGCAGCCTCTGCGTGCCAGCGCGCAAGCAAGGTGTGGTTGCGATCGTTCGAGCCTTCCTCGATCTCAAGGCTTTCGCGGATTTCGCCCGTCAGTCCTTCATCCTGGCTCAGCCCCAGAAGCCAATCGAGCGATACCTGGTTTTCGGTCGCAATGTTGAGCAGCGTCTCGGCACGGGGCAGGCGGGTCGAAGTCCCGGACAGCAATTGCGACAGCGCCGAGCGGTCAATGCCCACCGCGGCGGCGAACTCCGACTGATTGCGATCCGATCGCTGCAGCAGGAGTTTCAGGCGTTCCCGGAACACTCCTGAAAGGTCGCGTTTGTCCACGTATTGCCCTCGTCGGATGTGGATTCGTTTTCCTTCGGCCCGCACGGTTCAGCGGGCTTACGAAAGATGAATCCAGTTTGTGTTTATAAATCATAACACATGAGGATTTTGGTGCGCAAACTCTACGTTTTATGCACATTGTCTCATTGAGCCGGCTCACCTCTCCTGACACAATGCTGTCAGGAATCGAAAGATTCCCGACTGGGGTGGTCGACGTTAATGAAAAAGCAGAAAAGGGATAGCAGGCGTGAAGTTGCGGCCATCGAATGGCCGACAGTCTTCCTGATCGGGGCGTGTTACGCTGCCTGGGGTGGGGCAGCGATCTTTCTCTGGCCAAGCTATCCGCTGATTGCGCTTATCGTTCTCGGCGTCGTACTCGCCATGCAGTCTTCCCTCATGCACGAGGCGGCCCACGGGCATCCTACCCGCAAGAGCTGGATCAACGAACTGCTGGTCGGCCTTCCGATCGGGCTCGTCTACCCCTTCCGTCGCTTCAAATCCCTGCACCTGCGCCACCACGCCGATGAGCGCCTGACCGATCCCTTCGACGATCCCGAAAGCTATTACAAGGCGCTCTGGCACCATCAGGAGCTTCCGCCGCTGTTCAAGCGGGTGCTGGCGATCAACAACACGATGGCCGGTCGTTTCGTCCTTGGTCCGTGGCTTGGCTCGATCGGCTTCATGCTCGAGGACGCCAGGCTGATCGCGCAAGGCGACAGGGCGGTCCGCCGGGCGTGGTTCCTTCACGCACTCGGACTGGCGATCGTGCTGCCGGTCGTCCAGTTCGGCTTCGGCATTCCTCTCTGGCTCTATATCCTCGGACCCGTCTGGCTCGGACAGGCGCTGATCTCGGTGCGCACCTTCGCCGAGCACCAATGGTCGGAACGCCCGGACGGCCGCACCATCATCATCGAGCGCTCGCCCTTCGCCTTCCTCTTCCTCAACAACAATCTGCACCTTGTTCATCACAAGAGCCCGAACGTCGCCTGGTACAAGCTGCCGAAGCTGTTTCGCGACCGGCGCGCCCAGTGGGTCGCCATGAACGACGGCTATGTCTTTCCGGGCTATTTCGCGTTGTTCAGGGAATATGCCTTCCGGGCGAAGGAGCCGGTAGAGCATCCCGTCCTACGCCGCGCGCCCGAACCAGGCCGTGCCTTTACGCCACGCATCAGGGCACGCAACGTGTCCGGTCTTGGAACGGTTCCCGTACCGGCCGAGCCGCCGAAGGAGTAGGGGCGCCTCAACCCGTGAGCCTGGCGATCCATGTCTCCACCGGATCGCCGCTGCCGAGGTCAGGCTGGACGAGACCGTCGATCATGAAGGTCGGAGAGACATGGATGCCGTTCTGGCGGCCGTATTTTGAATGCCACTTGATCTCGGCCTCGAGTTCGGGGAACTCGAACGCCTCTTTCAACTCCAATCCGGTATAATCCTCAATTCTCCGGATGATCTGGTTCGGCGTCGCGTCCATGTTCGGTCCCTTGCAATGACGCTCGAACTCGAACTCCTCGCGATGGGCGCCGACCTGCGTCAGCACGCGCCGGGCGTTCTCCTTGCCGCCGGGCAACATGGAGGCGGCCAGGATGCAGCGTACGATGACGCCCGAAAACATGTGCCATGGCTGGGATTGCATGCGCAGCTTCACCGTCACCTTGTCTTCGCGCGCGCCGGCCAGAAGATCGTCCAGCTTGTTGTAAGCCCGCACGGAATAGGGGCAGGTCGGCTCGAGGAACATCTCGAACGTTCGCGGGCCATGTCCCCAGAACAGCGGGTCTGCTTTGCGTTTGGCCTGGGTCATGGGTATTGCTCGATTTTGGTGTTGGGTCCGGGAAGTGAGCACGAGTCGTCCGGAAATCCAATGCGCGGGTCAAGGTATCAATGAAATCGGGTTCTTCGGTGATCGCAGCACTTCCCATGTACGAGTGGCCGGAAACCCGTGCAGCCATCGACGCGGAGTGGGCTGCCCTGCGCACCCGCCTGCTTGACGCCGGCATCGACGCACCCGACCACCTCTTACGCCGAAACGGTGATATGCCGCCCGTTCCCGGCGGCATTCGTGACGCCATGGGCAAGGTCGTGGCGCCCGATCCGGCAACGCTGCCGACCGACAATCTCGACTTCCAGACACTCTGGAAGCATCCCCACCTTCTCCTCGCGCAAACCTGCTGGGGGCCACTCGAGCAGGGGCTTGCCGAACACGTCGTGGTCGTCGGCCAGCCGTCCTATGACGGCATCGAAGGCGGGCAGGGCGCGCTCTACTCAAGCGCCATCCTCATGCGTCGCGGCGACGGGGAAGCGACGGCGTCACCCGCCGACGGTCGTGCCGTCCTCCCGCTCGATCTCATGCGCGGCGTCCGCTTTGCGTACAACGGCACGGACTCCATGTCCGGTGTCATCGCCCTGACCCGCGACCTTGAAGCCGTCGGCGAAAACACTGCCATTTTCTCCGAACGCATCGAAACCGGCGCGCATCGCGCGTCGATCGTCGCTGTCACGGAGGGCAGGGCGGATGTCTGCGCCGTCGATTGCCGGAGCTGGCAGATCGCGCAGCTTTATGAGCCGCGCGCGGCCGACGTTGAAGTGGTCGGCTGGACGGCCCGTCGAAAAGGCCTGCCCTTCATCACCTCGCGCCACACTCCGCCCGACATCGTCGAAAGGCTGCGCGCGGCGCTGTCCGGGGCATAGCCGATCAGGGCATCAACTGGCCGCCGTTCACCTCGATCACCTGTCCGATCACGTAGCCGGAGAGCGCCTCGGAGGCGAGGTAGAGATAGGCCCCGACGCAATCCTCCGCAACGCCGAGCCGTCCCTGCGGGACGGTCTTCAGCATCGCATCGAGCAGTTCAGGCGTCGAGTAGCGTTCGTGAAAGGGCGTCGTGATGACGCCCGGTGCGACCGCATTGACGCGGATGCCGTAGGGAATGAACTCCTTCGCCATGCCGCGCGTGACGTTCGATACGAAGGCCTTCGACGAGCCATAGAGGCCGGCGCCGTTGGCGGCTCCGTTACGCGCCGCAATCGAGGTCGTATTGATGATGAAGCCGCCGTTCTTCTTCAGGTGCGGCAGCGCCGCCTGCGATGCGGTTACGACCGACCGCGCGTTGAGGTCCATCACCGCGTCATAGTCTTCGTCCGTGGCCAGTTCGTAGCGGACGCGCTTCACCATGCCGCCAGCGTTGTTGATCAGTCCGTCCAGTCCGCCGAGAGTGCTCGCCGCATCCTCGATAGCGCGGCGCACTTCTCCTGATTTGGAAAAGTCCGCCTGCACCAGATGCAGCGTCCCGCCTGCCGCCGTGATTTCCTCCGCCAGCATTTCGGCAGCGCCTGCGCTGGCGTTGTAGTGCGCTGCGACCTTCGCGCCCTGTGCGGCAAAAGCCTTTGCAAGGGCCGCGCCGATGCCCGTCGACGCGCCGGTGATCAGCACGGCCTTGCCGGCCAGGTCGGGGATTTTCAAAGCCGTCGCGTCCATCTGCGTCTCCTCCGAGAAATTTTGCGAGACCTTTGCATGTCAGGCGGCGGCGTCAAGCTTTGTAGCGGCGTTGTTCGCTCAGCCGCCTAGCAGGCGCGAGTCCAGCGGATAACTTGAAAGCTGTTCGTTGCCTGCTTCTGTGATCAGTATCTGTTCCTCGATCTTCACGCCTTCATGCCCGCCGAGCCTGCCGATATAGCTTTCCACGCAGAGCACCATACCCGGCTCCAGCACGCCGTCCGGCGTGTCGTTCGTCCAGTCCGCTGCATGCGGCAAGGTGGGATATTCGTCGGCCAGCCCGACGCCGTGATAGAGCACGCCGTAGCGCGTCGGAAAGCAGTCCGGCGGCGGCACCGTCGAGCGCTCCACGAGGTCGCGGAATCCCATACCGGGCTGCATCAGTTCGGTATTGTGAGCGATCTGGTCCGCCGCGATGCGAAAGAGATCGCGTTGCTCCTTGGATGGCTTTCCGTCGCCGCAGAGCCATGTGCGCGAGAGATCGGCGCAGAAACCGTAGGGTCCGATCAGGTCCGTATCGAAGGCGACGAGGTCGCCGGCCTCGATCCTTCGCGACGAGCATTCCTGGAACCACGGATTGGTGCGCGGGCCTGACGACAGCAGACGCGTCTCGATCCATTCGCCGCCGCGCGCGATGTTGGCGCGATGCAGTTCGGCCCACAGCTCGTTTTCGCTGATGCCCGGTTTCAGCGCCGCTTCCATCTCACCCATTGCACACTCGCAGGCCACGATCGCGCGGCGCATGGCCAGAATCTCGTCCGGCGACTTGATGAGGCGCGCGTTCTCCATCACCGCCTCGCCATTGCCGATGCCGATGCCAAGTTTCGCCAGTTCCCCGACGCCTTCCGGATTCAGGTGATCCACTGCGATGCGCATGTTGCCGCCGCCATGCTCGCGCACGAGCTCGGCGATGCCACCGGCCCAGCGACGCACCTTCATGTCCGTCAGTTCGCCGCCGTAGAGATACATCCACGACACCGCCGGCCGTACCTCGTCCACCACGCCGGAATGATCCGACAGGTGCTCGCAGGAGAAATAATCGAACAGCACCACCGGCCCTTCGGTCGCGACGAAGCAGTGGCGCGTCGGGTTGTGCGCGACCCAAAGCTGCATGTTGGTGCTGTCGGTCGCGTAGCGGATGTTGACTGGATCGTAGAGCAGCGCGCCGGCATAGTCGCGTCGCTTCAGTTCGGCGCGGATGCGCTCCAGCCGATACGCGCGCATCGCCGGCAAATCCGGCGCCGCGATACCCGCCGCCGCCCATTCTCGTTCTGCAGTCTCGCCATAGCCCAGCATATGCTGGTTCAGCGCCGCCGCCTTTTCGCGCGCCTGCTGGCGCAGGGTCTCGACATCCGTCTTGGCACCCGGCTCGAAGGGCATGATCTTGCGATGGCGGCCGAAATTGCCTTTCGACGGCGTGTCCATGTGGAGCGGGCTACCCCCGCATCTTCCCGCCATCCGGGTCAAACGGCGGCTCGACGTTGATGCGGGCAGGGCGGCGTTCGCCGAGGATTTCGATCTCGAACAGGCCGTCGCTCTCATTCTCCGCCAGTGCCGTCGGCACGTAGCCCTGCGCCATCGACCTGTTGACGTAGTGCGCAAAGCCGCCCGACGTCACCCACCCGACGACCCGCCACTCGCCGTCGGTGATGCCGCGCACGGCAGACGCGCCGGTCGCGGCCGTCGACCCGCGCGCCTCCTTGCCGGACGCGTCAAAACGCGGCGCGCCGTACCCGTGCGGCTTTTCCACCGTGCCAAAGTCCTTGCCCCCGACTTTGGCCCAGATTGGCTCGTCGCCCATCACGTCGGCATCAAGCGCATCGACGATCAGGGAGACGCGACGAAGCGCGCCACCATCCGCCTTTTCCTTCGCCGCGGCCTCGCGGCCGACAAAGTCGTTTTTCTCCAGCTTGATGAAGCGATCCATCGCGCCCTCGAAAGGCCCGTAGATCGGCCGCAACTCGCGGAACCATGTCGGGAAGTTCTTTTCGAGCCGCATCGACAGCAAAGCGCGCATGCCGAAATCGACGATGCCGAACTCCGCGCCCGCCTCCTTGATCGCCTTGTAGACGAGTCGCTGGTAGGCTGGCGCCATCCAGATCTCGTAGCCGAGGTCGCCGGTATAGGTAATGCGGTTGACCATGCACGGTGCGCCGCCGACCGCCATCTCGCGGAAGTCCATGAACTTGAAAGCCTTCGATGACACGTCGACATCAACCAGCTTCTGCAACAGCTTCTGGCTGTTCGGGCCGGCGATGGAGAGGCCGACCAGTGTCTGGTCGAAACGGTGGATGCGCACGCTGCCGTCTTTCGGCAGGTGCTTCTCGAACCAGCGCATGTGGTATTTCTGCGCGGCTGACGATCCCCAGATCATGAATTTGTCGCCGCCGGTCTTGGCAATCGTAAAGTCGCCGATCAGCTTGCCTTGCTCGTTCAGCATCGGCGTCAGCACGATGCGGCCGGTCTTCGGCATGCGGTTGGTCATCAGCCGATTCAGGAAATCCTCCGAACCAGTTCCGCTGACTTCATATTTCGCGAAGTTGGCGATCTCGGTGACGCCGACGCTTTCGCGCGTCTTCCGCACCTCATTGCCGATATGCTCGAAGTCGTTGGAGCGGCGATAGGAGACGATGTCCTTCGGTTCCGTCCCCTTCGGCGCGAACCAGAGCGGCGTTTCCAGGCCCCAGCTATCGCCCATGACGGCATTGTTCGCGACCATCGTGTCGTAGAGCGGGGTGGTTTGCGCGGGGCGCGCCGCCGGCAGTTCTTCGTTGGGGAAGCGGATCGAGAAACGCCGCGAATAATTCTCACGCACCTTGGCGTTGGTGTAGCGCAGGCTTGCCCATTCGCCGAAGCGCGCCACGTCCATGCCCCAGACGTCGAAGCCGGGATCGCCATTCACCATCCAGTTTGAAAGCGCGAGCCCCACGCCGCCGCCCTGGCTGAACCCTGCCATGACGGCGCAGGCGCACCAGAAGTTGGTCAGGCCCTGCACCGGGCCGACCAGCGGGTTGCCGTCGGGCGCGAAGGTGAAGGGGCCGTTGATGATCTGCTTGATGCCAGCCTTTTCGATGCCGGGGAAATGCTTGAAGCCGATTTCAAGCGACGGCGCGATGCGGTCGATGTCCGGCTGCAGCAACTCATGGCCGAAGTTCCACGGCGTCTCCACAGGCGACCACGGCTTGCAGGCCTTTTCATAGGTGCCGAGCAGCACGCCGTTGCGCTCCTGCCGGGTGTAGATCTCGCCCTTGAAATCGAGCACGCCGACCATCTCGCGGCCGGTCGATTTGTTGAATTCCTCGACCTCCGGCATCGGCTCGGTCAGCAGGTACATGTGTTCCATCGCGAGCAGCGGCAGTTCGACGCCGACCATCCGGCCGACCTCGCGCGCCCACAGGCCGCCGCAGTTCACGACATGCTCGGCCTGAACTGTGCCCTGTTCGGTGACGACGTTCCATGTGCCGTCCACTTCCTGCGTCAGCTCGACGACCCGGTTGCGCAGAACGATCTCCGCGCCCAGCTTGCGCGCCGCCTTGGCGTAAGCATGCGTTGTCCCGGACGGATCGAGGTGGCCTTCGACCGGATCCCACATGGCCCCGACGAAATTCGTCTCGTCCATCAGCGGGAACATCGCCTTGGCTTCCGACGGCGTGATCAGTTCGGTGTCCATGCCGAGATAGCGGCCCTTGGCGTGCGCCAGTCGCAGGAAGTCCATGCGCTCGGGCGTATCGGCCATCATCACGCCGCCGGTCAGGTGCAGCGAGCAGGACTGGCCGGAAAGCTCCTCCAACTCCTTGTAGAGCTGCACCGTATAGGCTTGCAGCTTGGCGACGTTCGGGTCGCCGTTCAGCGTATGGAAACCGCCCGCCGCATGCCATGACGAGCCGGACGTCAGTTCGGAGCGCTCGATCAGCACTACGTCGGTCCAGCCGGCGCGAGCCAGATGATAAAGCACCGAGCAGCCGACGACACCGCCGCCTATGACAACCGCCTTTACGTGGGATTTCATGTGGTTCGTTCCGTGAGATGAAAAATTGAATCTGCCGCGCGCCTTTCCTCTCACCCGTCGAGCGGGGGAGAGGTGTCTCGCGCAGCGTGATGGAGTGTGGGTCGATCAGCGGTGTTGTTGGGCCGTTGGGCACCTGCGTAAACGAAACGCAAATCAGAAGCGGTAACGACTTCGGCGAGCCTGCCGTCAAGTGCAGCCAGAATCGTTTCGCACACCGAGCTCCGGTGCTTCACAACCTCATGGCTCCAGAAGCGCATCACCGAATAGCCCAGCGAACGCATGAGTTCGTCGCGACGGCGGTCATACGTACTGTCGGCGTGCTGCGAGCCGTCGAGTTCGACGACAAGCCATCGTTCACGGCAAGCGAAATCGGCAAAGTAGGGACCAACTGGAAATTGCCGTGTAAATTTATGGCCGCCGAGTTTCCGACGCTTCAATTCCAACCACAGCAAAGCCTCTGCCTGATTGTCGCCCTGGCGGAGTTTGCGCGCACGCGCTGTGGCGCCTGCCTTGCGCCTGCTTCGCGTTTGGGAAGCGCCTACCCCCACTCCGTCGTCGCTCCGCGACGCCACCTCTCCCCCCTGCGGGGGTAGAGGAAAGGAGCCAAGGTCGGCCGACGCGCGCCTTTCCTCTCCCCCGTCGAGCGGGGGAGAGGTGTCACGCGTAGCGTGACGGAGTGGGGGTCGACCTGAACTCACCGTAAAACAATCCACGTCACGGGCTGCCGAACTCAAAAATCCGTCGGCGCGCCGCCTTCGGCCTTGCGCTTGTCGACGAAGGCGTTGATCTCTTCCTCGATCGCGGGATCGATGGCCGGCCTCTCGTAGGCCGCCAGCCGCTCCTTCCAGACCCGGTTGGCGCGTTCCAGCGCGGTCGGGCTGCCTGCTTCCGCCCAGGTCTCGAAATTGCGCCAGTCGGAGATGACGGGCGAATAGAATGCGGTCTTGTAGCGCGACTGCGTGTGGGGTGTGCCGAAGAAGTGGCCTCCAGGGCCTACATCGCGAATGGCGTCAACGGCGAGCGCATCCTCCGACAGATCGAGCGGCTGCAGGAACTCCGCCACCATCTGCAACAGGTCGATGTCGAGGATCATCTTCTCGTAGGAGCAGCGCAGGCCGCCCTCCAGCCAGCCGGCTGCGTGCAGCACGAAATTCGCGCCGCCCTGGATCAGCCCCCACAGCGAGAAGACGCTTTCGTAGGCCGCCTGTGCGTCGACCTGGTTGGCGGCGCAGACGTTGGAACTGCGATAGGGAATACCGTACCGCCGTGCGAGCTGCCCGCCGACGATCTGCGCCTTCATGTATTCCGGTGTGCCAAAGGCCGGCGCGCCCGACTTCATGTCGACATTGGAGGTGAACCCGCCATAGCCGACCGGCGCCCCCTTCTTCACCATCTGCGTAAACGCGAGGCCCGCCAGCGCCTCGGCGTTCTGCTGCACCAGCGCGCCGCCGACCGTCACCGGCGCCATCGCACCCGCCAGCGTGAACGGCGTCACGATCACAAGCTGCCCGTTGCCGGACATCTGGATGATGCCCTCCATCATCGGCACGTCGAGTTTCAGCGGCGAATTGGTGTTGATGATCGTGTAAACCGAAGGCTCGTCCTGCAATTGCTCGCGCGAAATACCGCGCGCTATGCGGGCGATCTCGATCCCGTCGACATTGCGCTCCTTGCCGAGCGAATAGATGTGGAACGCCTTGTCGGTAAGCAAGGACAGGTCGCGGATGCATTCGAGGTGGCGGATCGACGGGTGGATGTCCACCGGTTCAACGGGGTAGCCGCCTGTCGTCATCAGGATGTTGTGCACTTGCGCCAGCTTCAGGAAGTTCCTGAAGTCCGCCTGGTTGCCGGCGCGCCGCCCATTGTCGAGGTCCGAGCAGTTCGGCGCCGAGGCCATCTGCGAAAAGATCAGATTGTTGCCCCCGAAGCGCACATTATGCTCGGGGTTGCGCGCATGCAGCGTGAATTCGCTTGGGCAGCTCGCGATCGTCTCCAGGATCATGTCGGCGTCAAAGCGCACGCGTTCCGTACCCTCGCGCACGTCTGCGCCATGCGCCTTCATGATGCGCCGCGCTTCGTCGTGCAGCACGTCGACGCCGATTTCCTTCAGCACGCGCAGCGAGGCGCGGTGAATCGATTCCAGCTCGTCATCCGAGACAAGTTTCGTGGGCGCGAAGGGGTTTTTCAGTTGCCGGAAGGCCGGCTGGTCGAAAGCAGCCGCCCCGCCGGCGCGCTTGCCCGCCCGGCCGCCACGGCGACCCCTGTCGGTGGCGAGCGTCGGTTCTGCCGGATGAAGCGCGGCGGTCATGGTACCCTCATGATGAAGCAGGTTTCGACTTCATCATGGACTGGCGCAAGCCACCGCATTGCGGAGGCGGCGACCACTAGAGCGAGGGAAGCGACATTGGCCGACGCGGCGGCGTTGGCCGGCGTTTCACACCAACGCAACGCCCACCGCTACAGCTGCCAGCACCGCCACGCCCGTCCGCATCAACATCTGCCTGCGACGGCCCTGGGTCTCGGCCCTGGGAAATTTGCCCCGGCGGATGGCCCAGAATTCCAGGTCGCCCGACGGCACGTCATATCTGTCAAACGTCCAACTCTGTTCCATTGTAGACTCCATGGCGTGCACCCGCCGCCTTGAGCACTCACATAGGAACCCAAAGTAACTGACCGATGCTGCGCCAGTTATGTGGCTGATACAAAATTGATATAATTAATACGGGCGATTTCGGTCATAATCGGTCATGGCGACAGGCTGGCTCACAGGTCGATTTTGCTTGGTCCTGTGCTCCCCTCGATTGCCTTTTGCGCGCGCCGCTGATGTGTTCCGCGCGACAATCAGACAGGCTCTCCATTTTGACCATCGCGCGTCACAATACGGCAGTCGAACAGACGCCCTGGGCGGCACTTGCCGGAGTGATCGCCACAGTCTCGGTCTTTGCCATCGCGCAGGGCCTGACCTACCCGTTGCTGTCCTTCATCCTGGGACGGCAGGGCGTCTCGCCTGCGATGATCGGATTGTCGGCGGCGATGTCGCCGATCGGCTTCATCGTTTCGTCCCCGCTGATCCCGGTCGTCTCGCGCAGGTTCGGCGCCAAACGCACCGCGCTGACCTGCGCCTTTCTGGCCGCGATCCTGCTTGCCCTGATCGGCTGGACGCAGGATCTGTACGCCTGGTTCGTCCTGCGCTTCCTGCTCGGTGCGGTCATAAACCCGCTCTATGTGCTGTCCGAGGTCTGGATCATCGCACTCGCACCCCCGTCGCGTCGGGGCCGCATCATGGGCATATACACAACCATAATCTCGGCCGGCTTCGCGGCCGGTCCGCTCTGCCTGCTTCTCGTCGGTTCGGAAGGCTGGCCGCCGTTCCTCATTGGCATCGTCGCGTTCCTGGTCTGCGCAGGATGCTTGCTGGTGGTGCTCCCGCGTCTGCCCGACATGCGGGGAGAGGAGGGGCACAGCGCATCGGTCATCGGCTTCATCCCGATCGCATGGCTGCTTGCGGTGTCGGTGCTCATCGCCGCCGGCTTCGAGCAAGCCGTGCTCGCCTTGCTTCCGGTCTACGGCACCCAGCACGGCATCAACGAAGTCACCATGTCGGCGCTGCTGGCAACGCTGATCGCCGGCAACATCGCGCTCCAGGTCCCGCTCGGCCTTGTCGCCGAGCGCACGTCCGCGCGTCAGGTCAAGTTCGGCTGCGTGGTGCTTGCCGTGATTGGCTGCATCCTGCTTCCGCTTATGATCGAAACGCCGCTCATATGGCCGCTCCTTTTCTTCTGGGGGGCGGCAACCTACGGCATATACACCATGAGCATCATCGAACTCGGCGAACGCTTCACCGGGCCGATGCTTGTCGCAGGCAACGCGGCCTTCGCGATGATGTGGGGCGTCGGCGGCATCATCGTGCCGCCGGTGGCGGGGGCTGCGATGGACGTATTCGGCCAGCCGGGCCTGCCGATAGCGCTGGGCGCGATCATACTGGTCCTCGGCGTGTTGATGGTCGTGCGCCGGCGCGACGCCTGAAGCCTGCCGCTTGAAGCGCGTCCGCGATCTCTTTATGACTGACCTATGATCCGCCGCCGCACATTTTCGACGCTCGACGCCGCGGTCCGCCCCTCGCGGCGGACGCTGCGCGCCGAGCTTCTGCGGCTTTGCGCCCGGATCGGCTACTCGCCGCCCTTGTGCCTCTGAATCCGCCGCCGCGCCAGGGTCGAACCCCTTGCCGGCTTGATTCAACTTTGAGGCACGACATCATGACCTATCAGAATTATTCGCTGAAGCAGTTGCAGGCGATCGACGCAGCGCATCATCTCCATCCCTTCACCGACCACAACGAACTCAGGGCCGCCGGTTCGCGCATGATCGTGCGCGCCGACGGCGCCTATATCTACGACAGCGAGGGTAACCGCATCCTCGACGGCATGGCGGGGCTCTGGTGCGTGGCGGTCGGCTACGGTCGCAAGGAACTCGCCGAAGTCGCTTACGAGCAGATGCTGGAGCTGCCCTACTACAACTCCTTCTTCAAATGCACGACGCCGACGCCGGTGCTGCTGGCCCAGAAGCTGGCCGACCTCGCGCCGAAAAACGTCAACCAGGTATTCTTCGGCTCTTCGGGCTCCGAGTCCAACGACACGGCGCTGCGCTTGGTCCGCCACTACTGGGTGCTTGAGGGCGAGCCGCAGAAGAACATCATCATCTCGCGCCGCGACGCCTATCACGGCTCGACGGTTGCCGGCGTTTCGCTCGGCGGCATGAAGCATATGCATGGCCAGCTTGGCGGCGCGGTACCCGGCATCGTCCATGTCATGCCGCCCTATGCGTTCGAGAATGCCGAACCGGGCGAGAGTGAAGAGGCTTTCGGCCTGCGGGCGGCAAAGGCGGTCGAGGATGCCATTCTCGAAGCTGGCCCCGACAATGTCGCCGCCTTCATCGGCGAACCCGTCATGGGGGCAGGGGGCGTCAAGATCGCGCCCAGGAATTACTGGGCCGAGATCCAGCGCATCTGCCGCAAGTACGACGTCCTGCTGATGGTCGACGAGGTCATCACCGGCTACGGCCGCACCGGCGAATGGTTTGGCTCGCAATATTACGGCATCGAGCCAGACACAATCACCACCGCCAAGGCGCTGACGTCGGGCTATCTGCCGCTGTCGGCTCTGCTCGTCGGAGACCGAATCGCCTCGACGCTGATCGAGAAGGGTGGCGAGTTCTTCCACGGCTACACCTATTCCGGACATCCCGTCGCCTGCGCGGTGGGCCTGCGCAACATCGAGATCATCGAGCGGGAAGGCTTGGTGGAGCGCGTGAAGACCGACACCGGCCCGTATTTCGAGCAGCAGCTGCGCGAGCGCATCTTCGGCCATCCGCTGGTCGGGGAAACGCGCGCCATCGGCCTGATGGGCGCCATCGAGATCGTCCGAAGCAAGGAGACGCGCGAGCGCTACAAGCCGTCGGGCAGCGCCGCCGTCGTCATCCGCGACCACGCCATCGCCAACGGCCTCATGCTGCGCGCCACCGGCGACACCATGATCCTGTCGCCGCCGCTCATCTGGACGCGCGAGACGATCGACGAGGCCTGCGACATCATCCTCAAGGCGCTCGATCTGGCTCAGGCAGACCTCGCAGGAAAATAGCGCTGCCCTCTTGCGCAACCGCGTCTCCGGCCCGACGTTATATGACTGCATCACAGAGGCGGGTCGGAGCATGAAAAATCGTCGTTCCAGACGTTACGACGTAATCGCGGTCCCGACCGGTCTTGCGCTGGCGCCGATGGTTGCCGCCATGCGCCTGCCTCTGCTGGCCGCGGAGGCCGGCACTGTCGGCAAACTGGCTTCGGAAACGGGTCTGGCCGTCACCGAAAAGATCGAAGCCGCCGCCGAAGGCATTGTCGCCGCCCAGTGGTCTCTGTTTTCGTCTGCCCTGTCTTTCTGGCCGGATGTCTTTTCGGGCAAGACGCCAGCAATGCTTTCGGGCGCGGCCGTGGAGCGTTCCATGCAGGCGGCGCTTGCACCCGCCAGCCGCCGCGTCAGCGCAAATTACCGTCGGCTGTCAAAGCGCTAGCAAGCGATTTCTTTGTTTGAAAAGCAAAAGGGCCTGTCGCTTGGACAGGCCCTTTTCGCATCCCTGCGGCGTGGATCAGAGATATCCGAGCAGCCACAGGATGATGATCACCGGAATCGGTATACCAATCAGCCACAAAAGTCCGCCACGAAACATAGTGTTCTCCCAGTTGGTTTTCCCTGCATCAATGCGGAAAACGCAAGAGGGTTCCGTTGCCGACGTTAAGGGCGGTCAGGTGGGTACGAGTTCGCTATGCGGTGATGTTCATTCGCTATGCGGTGATGTTCAGGTGCCTCCGCCCCCCGTACCCGGATCAATAGGCGATGTCGTCTGGGCAGTCACCGATTGCAGCAGCACCAGAGACTTCTTCACCGTAGGCTTCAGGTAGGATCGACGCGAAGACGTTCGAAGCATTCTGCCCTCCATTCTTTCACCTGCAAACTACGACCTTCCCGACAACCGACCGTTGAGTCAAATTCGGAAGCGCCGAATACAGAGGCCGGCTCATCTAATGGATCCAAGGGGTGGGCAGGAGAAAGAAGCCCGCCACCGCAAGTGCAAACACACGCGTTGGCTGACTTTCCTGGTCGTGGGTTAATGGAACGACCGGCGCGGAAGAAGTCTTGGTTCCCTCACGAAGCGGAAGCCCGTCTCCGGTTGCCTGAAAATGCTCGTCAACGAGCTTCCTGGCCGTTGAGGGAACGACCATCGCCCTAACTGCCGGCAAGGGGCTCGGTTCCGTCGCTCATGCCAAACAACAAAAAAGCGGGCCCAAAGCCCGCTTCCCTTCGTTTCCGAGACATTGCGTGGTGCCGGTTCATTCGTGGTCACCGCGCCGTCGACCGGCACAAATAACCGCCTCAAACTGGGGGATCTCACGGACCATCTGTCCAGACCTTCCCGCACCAAGGAGGCGATGGACGCTATATGGGATTGTATTGCGGCGTCATCAAGGCTTTGGTTGCGTAAATGGCGTCACACGGAACTTTTCGTCCGCGTCAGTGTTATCAAGGCGCCCCAAACATTCCCTATCAAGGGCCTGCCGGACCTCCAGCCGGCGGGCCTTTTCTTTGGAAGGAAATTGTCATGCGCCTCGCCGAGCAATTCGTGCTCTTCAGCCTGAGCTATGCGGTCATAGTCGGCTTCGTGGTTGGCGGATTCTATCTGGCGGGGTGATTTGCTGCGATGGCTAAAAAGGCAAAAACCGCGCCTGCGGAGCGCGGTTTTGCCATTCAACGCATGGCCCCTCGCGTACTGTACGCTGCGAAGGTAACGGCTCCGGTACGCGAGACCTGATCCGGAGCGTCGGGCGGCTGCGATGTCCGCCGTGCAATGAGTTGTAGAGTGACATTCTTACCGCGTGGTTATCGAGAGCTTAAGCAAACCTAAATTTGCGATTTTTTTGATTAAATTGCGTTGCCGTTGCGTCAGCCTCCCGCCCCGGCGCGAACATGGGTCGCGGCTCGCTATGCCGTTTTCCAGCTAGGCGTAGCGGCGAAACTCGACCAATGTGCGCGCCTATTAACGGCGAGCGAAGCGTTGGGCGATCCCGCAAAAAAAATCCTTTCCGGTGTACGGAGTTTCCTGGCCGACCTCGACGACGCTGTTGTTCGTTCGTTCGTGTCGGCCACGGAACGGGAAATGGCCGTGCGAAATCTGGCGCCACGTCCGCTGCCCTGTCTCGCTCACCTCGATCGCATCGCCGAGATTTCGGCAGTCAGGGGGCGCGGCCTTGCAGGATCCCTGCGCGATGGAGCGCAAAATCTGCATTGGGGCCAAACTTATACGGCGTCTGATTTCGGGCCCCGTTTCATAGACAACTACGGCTGGCTTGAAGTCTTCGGCACACGCGGGCATTTCGTGAACGACACGATCGCCGGCGGCTTCCTCATTCTTGGGCCTGATATCGAATATCCCGACCATCACCACGTGGCGGAGGAAGTCTACATTCCGCTGACCGGCGGCACCGATTGGCGGATGGATGGCGGCCCGTGGCGGAGGCGCGCCGCGGGCGAAATCATCCACCACGCGTCCAATGTCAGCCACGCCATGCGCACCGGCGACGAACCTCTGCTCGCCTTTTACCTCTGGCGCGGTGGGCCGCTTGCAGCACGCTCGACGATCACCGGCGTTGTGGAGAAGCCCGAGGCATGACACGCGCCATCATGCTCCAAGGCACGGGATCCGATGTCGGCAAGACCGTGCTGGTCGCCGGCTTGTGTCGCGTCGCGCGCAATCGCGGCATGGTCGTCCGCCCTTTCAAGCCGCAGAACATGTCGAACAATGCCGCCGTTGCCGATATCCCCGGCCAGTCCGATGGCGGTGAGATCGGCCGTGCGCAATGGCTGCAGGCGATCGCCTGCAGCGTCGCGCCTTCCATTCACATGAACCCGATCCTGCTGAAGCCCCAGAGCGATGTCGGCAGCCAGATCATCGTGCAGGGTAGGGTGTGCGGGCAAGCAAAGGCGCGCGACTACCAGTTGCTGAAGCCGCGCCTCATGGAGGCCGTGCTCGATTCCTGGAACAAGGTCGGGGAGGGGGCGGATATTGTCATCGTGGAAGGCGCGGGGTCTCCAGCCGAGATCAACCTTCGCCCGCGCGACATCGCCAACATGGGGTTTGCAACCGCCGCCGACGTTCCCGTCATTCTCGTCGGCGACATCGACCGCGGCGGCGTCATCGCCTCGCTTGCCGGCACGCATGTCATCCTGTCTGAGGAAGATCGCCGCATGATCGTCGGCTACCTCATCAACAAATTTCGCGGCGACGCCTCGCTGTTTGATGATGGCATAGACGCCATCCACAAATTCACCGGTTGGCGGTGCTTCGGCGTCGTGCCCTGGCTGCACGCCGCCGCCATGCTGCCGTCGGAGGATTCCGTCGTGCTGGAGCGGCTGGCGTCCGGCAGCCCGCGTCCGCTCAAGATCGCCGTACCAATGCTGTCGCGCATCGCAAATTTCGATGATCTCGATCCCTTCAAGGCCGAGCCGCAGGTCGAGCTCGTGTTTGTCGCGCCCGGCCATCCCCTGCCTGACGATGCCGGCCTCGTCGTGATCCCCGGCTCCAAGTCCACCATCGCCGATTTGATCGACTTCCGCCGGAACGGCTGGGATGCCGATCTCGCGGCACATCGCAGGCGGGGCGGGCATGTCGTCGGCATCTGCGGCGGCTACCAGATGCTTGGCCGCGTGGTGCGCGATCCGCGCGGCATCGAGGGGAGCGTCACCGAGACCGATGGGCTTGGCCTGCTCGATGTCGAGACCATCATGGAGCCCCAGAAGACCGTGCGCAACGTCGAGGCACGTTCCCTGACCTACGACGCGCCGCTGTCGGGCTACGAAATCCATCTCGGCCGCACCACCGGCCCCGACTGCCTGCGCCCGACCGCCGTCATCAATGGCGTCGAGGATGGAGCGACCTCGTCGGACGGCAAGGTGTTCGGGACCTATCTGCATGGGCTTTTCGGGGCTGACGCGTTCCGTGGAAGGTTTCTGGAGAGCCTCGGCGTCAGGGGCGGGGGGCTGGATTACCGCGCCGAGGTCGAGCGCGCGCTCGACGAACTCGCGGCGCATCTCGAACGCCATCTCGACTGCAGCGCCATCTTCGCTGCCGCCCGCTGATACGTTCTCCCGGGAACCGCATCGAATCGGCTATACCCAAGGCATGGCCGAAGTTTCCCTCTATGCCCCGGTTAAGAAATTCCTCGAAAGCCTCGATTTCGTCGTCAAGGGCGAGATCGGCAATTGCGATATCGTCGGCCTGCGCAAAAGCGAACCGCCGGTTGTCGTCATCTGCGAGTTGAAGATGCAGTTCAATCTGGAACTCATCTTGCAGGCTGTCGACCGTGCCAGCGCCTCGGACGAAGTCTGGCTGGCCGCCGTCATGTCGGCGCGCGGCAAGGGTCGGGAATCCGACAGCCGGTTTCGAGCGCTCTGCCGGCGTCTGGGGTTCGGGCTGATCGGAGTCACCTCGCGCGGCGCGGTCGAACTGCTGCTCAGCCCCGCTGCCCCGGCTCCGAGGCGTGATCCGAGGAAGCGGTCGATGCTGATCGAGGAACACCGGCGCAGGCGCGGCGATCCTGCGGTCGGCGGCAGCACGCGTTCTCCCGTCATGACGGCCTACCGGCAGGATGCTCTCACCTGCGCGGCGGCGATGGCGCAAGGCCCGCGACGTCCGCGCGATCTTGCGACCCTGACGCCGCGCGCCGGCAAGATCCTGCTGCACAATGTCTACGGCTGGTTCGAGAGGGCCGAGCGCGGCGTCTATGTGCTCACCGACGCCGGCCATGCCGCGCTTGTGCGGTGGCCGCAGTCTGACGCTCCCGTCGGCTAGGATCGCGCCTGCGGATGATATGTGCCGAAGCTCCAGACGTTCCCTTGCGGGTCAGCGCAGATGAATTCCCGGCTGCCATAGTCGCGGTTGACTGGCTCCTGCAGGATTTTCGCGCCAGCGACCCTTGCCGTAGCATAGACCGCGTCCACGTCGTCCAACGCGATATAGAGCGCCTTGCCTCCGTTTTCTCCGGGCTCGCCGACCATCCCGCCGAATTTATCGTCGCGTGCGTCGCCCACCATGATGATCGACCCGCCGAGGGCCAGTTCGGCGTGTCCAACCTTGTCGCCCTGCATGTGCTGCTCGTGGACGGCAAAGCCGAACGCCTTTTCCAGCCATTCGATCATGGCGGCTGCGTCGCGGTAGCGGAAGGTCGGGTAGATGTTCTGTCCGGTTGTCATGTGATGCTCCCTGTGAATGGAGCCGTTCTGCCATGACCGCGCCCGTCGCGGCTTGAAGAAATGTTACCCGATCGCCAGCGTAGACGGTGTGCGGCCGGCAAGGTCCCGGAACTCGCGCACCATGTGCGCCTGGTCCGCGTAGCCGCAATCGGCCGCGATATCCGCCCAGCCGTCGCCGCTGCCCGCTGCCGAAAGGGCGCGACGCATCCGCACGATGCGCGAGACCGATTTCGGTCCGAGCCCGACCTCGCGGCGGAAGCGATCGACCAGATGCTTCCGGCTCAAGCCGATTTCCCTGGCAATCGACGCGATGCGCCTCGCTCCACCCGTTGCCGCGATCGCATCGAAGGCCCAGGCGACATCGGCTGCTGGCGCATGTGCCTTGGCGAGCCGATCCGCGACAAATGCTTCCGCGAGATCGAAACGGCTTTCCCAGTCCGCCGTAGCGCCGAGCTGCTCGCGCAGCGACCCGCCTGCCGCGCCGAGCACATCGTCCAGCGCCACCATGCGTTCGCTCAGTTCCGTCATCGGCATCGCGAAGAACTGCCGCGCGCCCAGCGGCGTGAAGTTGATCTGCAGGCAGTGGGAGGCGCCGAAGGAATCGATCGTCACCGGGCCGGCGAACAAGCCGGATGTGAAGCTGCCGTAGCGCTCATTGTCGCTCGGATCCCGACCCAGGCCGATCGCGAAGGGGTCGCCGAAACTGATCACCAACGGTATGTCGAGCGAGGCCGCCTCGACCTGCCGCAGGCGACCGCCGCCTGTTTCGCGGTAGCCGACGATCTGAGTGACGATCCCGGCGAATGCGGCGCGCGGTTGCCGCCAGGCGGTCTGGATAACCGGCGGCGCTGCGGGCGGGCGGGGATCGTCGTGCGTCGTCATGGTGGCGCTTACGATAGCAGGAAAGGGAGCGATCCAAAAGAAAAGCGCCCGGTCGAGGGACCGGACGCCTCCGTTGCCTGAGCTACCCTGAACCCCCAGGGTTCAGCTCACGATTCGCTTGCAACGATCCTATGGGGCTTTGGTTCAAACGCCAAGCAGGGCGCGCACCGGGTGCGTGGGGTCTGCGAGTAGCCGCAGCGCCATGGCTACGCACACGATAACGAGCAGCGGCTTGATCAGCCTGGCTCCGTTCTTCAGCGCCAGCGCGGCGCCCAGGCGTGCGCCCGCGAACTGCGCCACACCCATGATCAGCCCGATCTTCCACGACACCACTCCGACCGCTGCGAAGGCGGCGAAACCTCCGAGATTGGTCGCGAAGTTCAGGAACTTGGTATGCGCGGTCGCCTTCAGCAGGCCGTAGCCCGCCAAAGAGACGAAAGCGAGCATCAGGAATGAGCCGGTGCCCGGCCCAAACACGCCGTCGTAAAAGCCGATCAGCGGTACGATCGCGAGCCCGAAGGCGGTCGGGCCGATCCGCTGTGCGCGATCCAAGTCGTCCAAATTGGGCTTCAGCGCGAAATAGAGTGCGATCGCTACCAGTACCACCGGCAGCGCGATCCGCAGCGCGTCCCCTGGGATCGACGTCGCAACCAGCGCTCCGATGGCCGAGGCTGCGAAACCGAGCACCGCCCACGGCAATTGCTGGCGAACATCGACCTTGCCTTGCCGCGCATAATGCAACGCGGCCGATCCGGATCCGAACAGGCCTTGCAGTTTGTTGGTGCCGAGCGCTTCGAAGGGTGTAAAGCCGGCTAGCAGCAGGGCCGGTATGGCGATCAGCCCGCCACCGCCTGCGATCGAATCGATGAAGCCCGCCACGAATGCGGCGAGGGCAAGCAGGAGGATGACGTGCGTCGCGAGATCGGACATTGGTGCGGCTGGAGCGCGGACAGGGGGGGGCATCGACGCCCGAAAATTAACGCGCTTCCACCACATGCGGCCCACTTGCGCAAGACGCATTTCGCGCTAGCGTAAGCGGATGTCTGAAGAAGGTCACAGGTCGGGGATGTCCATGGCTACGGGGTTGCTTGCCCAGATAAGGGGAATTTTCGAGGGCGATCCGGGCGTCCGCAAGGTCGCCGACGATCCCGTGCTTTCGGCCGAACTGCTGCTGCTTTTCCGCATGATTCTCGCCGACGGGCAGGTTTCCGATGCCGAAATGGCCGTCTTCCGCCGCATCTGCAAGGAGTCCTTCGGCATTGGCGAGGAGAGCATGCAGGGCGTGATCGATTACCTCAACGACTTCGGCTACGAGACCAATGGCGCGCAGGCGATCGACATGTTCAGGGAACTCGACATCGACCGTCGCAAGGAACTCGCCCGCCACATGGCGGCGATCGCCAAGGCTGACAGCAACCTTGCCGAAAACGAAGTGCGCCTGCTTCGCCGCACCCTCGATCTGCTCGGCATTTCCCCGGTGGACGTGGTCAAGTCAACGAGCTGAAGCGTCTCAAGCGGCTTCCAGCTTCAGCTCCACGGCCACCGGCACATGGTCCGACGGCTTTTCCCAGGCGCGCACATGCTTGTCGATCGAGGTTGACGCCAGCAGGTTGGCGGCCTCGGGCGACAGCATCAAATGGTCGATGCGGATGCCGTTGTCCTTCTGCCACGCGCCAGCCTGATAGTCCCAGAACGTATAGACGCCGCCGGCCTCGGTCGTGGCGCGCACGGCTTCCGTGAAGCCGATGTTCTCCAGCCGCCGAAACGCCTGCCGCGTGACCGGCTGGAACAGCGCGTCGTTCACCCAGTTTTCAGGAAAACGCGCATCGATTGGCTCGGGGATGACGTTGTAGTCGCCCGCCAGCACCAGTGGCTCCTCAAGCTCCAGCCGCTCCTTCGCCCAGCGCTCCAGGCGCGCCATCCACGCCAGCTTGTAGGGAAATTTCACGGGGTCGTCGGCCGGATTCCCGTTCGGAAGGTAAAGCGACACCACCCGCAGCGCGCCCTTCGCCGTCGAGAACACGCCCTCGATGAACCGCGCATGATCGTCGCTGTCATCCCCAGGCAGGCCGCGATTGACCTCGTCGAAGCGCAGCTTCGACAGGATCGCCACGCCGTTGAAGCCTTTCTGGCCGTGCGTCTCGACATGATAGCCGAGCGCCTCGACCTCAAGCCGGGGGAAACCCTCATCCACCGTCTTGATTTCCTGCAGGCAGACAATGTCCGGGCTCGCCTCCTGCAGCCAGTGCAGCAGGTTGCCGATGCGGGCGCGCACGCCGTTGATGTTCCAGGTGACGATCTTCATGGCCGGATGGTTAGCATGAAGAAGTGCTGCCGTTCATCCCCAAAACGGGCGCCCTTCTTCATTGCTGACACGGTAGTGATGCTCTTGGCGGAACGTACCGGCACTGCTCCAGCAATGGGAGAAGGGAGAGAGGCCCCACCTTGCATCCGTCACTCACTCGGTTTAGGCCCTGTCCGCCTTACAATGAACGGTTTCAGCCATGCTCGACATCAAATGGATTCGCGAAAACCCGCAGGCGCTCATGGAAGCGCTGGTGAAGCGGCAGTGGTCGCCCGAGAAGGCGCAGTCGACCGTCGATGACGTCATCGCTAGGGACGAGGCGCGTCGCGCCCATCTCGGCGGCTTGCAGGAGCGGCAGGAGCGCCGCAACGCTGCCTCGAAGGAAATCGGCAATGCCATGCGTTCCGGCGATATGGCCAAAGCCGAGGAATTGAAGGGCGAGGTGTCTGCTATCAAGGAATGGCTTGCCGGCGCGGAAGCCATGGAGCGCGATCTGGACAAGGCGCTCGAAGATGCGCTGGCCGTCCTGCCCAACGTGCCGCATGCCGATGTGCCTGTCGGCGCCGACGAGAATGACAATGTCGAGGTTCGCAAGGTTGGCGAGCCGCGCCCGCATACCAATTGGACGCGTGAGCACTACGAGATCGGCGAAACGCTCGGCATGATGGACTTCGAGCGTGCTGCCAAGCTTTCGGGCGCGCGCTTCACGGTGCTGAAGGGCCAGCTTGCTCGCCTCGAACGCGCGCTCGGCCAGTTCATGCTCGACCTGCACACTACGGAGCATGGTTATACCGAGGTGATCCCGCCGCTGCTGGTGCGCGACGACGTCCTCTATGGTACCGGCCAGCTTCCGAAATTTACGGAAGACCTGTTCTTCACGCCGCATGGTGAAAGCCGGCTCGGTCTCATTCCCACTTCGGAAGTCCCGCTGACCAACCTCGTGCGCGAGGAAATCACGGCGCACGACAAGTTGCCGCTGCGCTTCACTGCGCTGACGCCCTGCTTCCGCTCGGAAGCGGGTTCCGCTGGCCGCGACACGCGCGGCATGCTGCGCCAGCACCAGTTCTACAAGGTTGAGCTCGTCTCGATCACCGACGCCGACTCCTCGCGCGATGAACACGAGCGCATGACCCAATGCGCCGAAACCGTGCTTAAAAAGCTCGACCTGCCGTTCCGCACGGTGGCGCTCTGCACCGGCGACATGGGTTTTGGCGCACAGAAGACCTACGACATCGAGGTCTGGCTGCCCGGCCAGAAGGCCTATCGCGAGATTTCGTCCTGCTCGGTCTGCGGCGATTTCCAGGCACGCCGCATGAACGCCCGCTACCGCCCGCCGGAAGGCAAGGGCACCGCTTTCGTCCATACGCTGAATGGCTCGGGCGTGGCGGTCGGCCGCGCGCTCATCGCCGTCATGGAAAATTATCAGGAAGCCGACGGCGCCATAACCATTCCTGAAGTGCTGCGGCCTTATATGGGCGGCCTGACAAAGATCGAAGTGCGATAGACGATGCGAATTCTCATAACCAACGACGACGGCATCAACGCCGAGGGCATCGCCACCCTGGAGCGCGTGGCGCGCACCCTTTCGGATGACGTCTGGGTGGTCGCGCCGGAAGCAGACCAGTCCGGCTATTCGCATTCACTTTCGCTGTCCGAGCCACTCAGGCTCCGCAAGATTTCCGACAAGCATTTCGCCGTGCGCGGCACGCCGACCGACTGCGTCATCATGGGTGTGCGCCGCTTGCTCCCCGGTCTGCCCGACCTCGTGCTGTCAGGCATCAATTCCGGCACTAATATCGCCGACGACATCACTTATTCCGGCACGGTCGCCGGCGCGATGGAGGGTGCTATCCTAGGCATCTCGGCCTTCGCGCTGAGCCAGGCCTACAATGTCGAGGGCGGCCAGCGCTTCGTTCCCTACGAAACCGCCGAGGCGCTTGCGCCAGACCTGATCCGCAAGCTTCTGGACGTCGATCTGCCGAGGGGCACCTTCCTCAACCTCAACTTCCCGAGCTGCAAGCCGGAAGCGGTCGCGGGCGTACGTGTCACCGGGCAGGGCAAGGTCGGCTACAATATCGACATCGAGGAGCGCGCCGACGGTCGCGGCTTCCCGTACTACTGGCTCCGGTTCGGCCGCGATCTCGGCGATCTGCGCGACGGCACCGACATCCACGCGGTCAAGAACGACTTCGTTTCGGTGACGCCGCTGAAGTTCGATTTCACCGCGCACGAGCTACACGATCAACTCACCAAGGCGCTTGCATGAACGACGCAGCCGCGACCGAAGCCCCCAACCAGCGCGAGGCGTTCGCGTCTTTTCTTTTGCGCCTGCGCGGCAAGGGTATCGTTGCAAAGGACCTCGTGTCGGCTTTCGAGGCGACGCCGCGCCATCTTTTCGTTCCGGAACGCTGGCAGTCCGTCGCCTGGAGCGAGGGTATGATCCCGATCGAGTGCGGCGAGGCGGTCGAAGGGCCGGACCTTCAGGCGCAGATCATTTCGGCGCTCGCCATCGAGCCCGGCCACCGTGTGCTTGAGGTTGGTACCGGGTCGGGCTTCACGGCCTCCGTCATGTCCAGGCTCGCGGCGCGTGTCCTGACGGTTGAACGCTACAAGACCCTGACCGGCTTGGCGCGGCAGCGGTTCGAGACGCTCGGGATAACAAATGCGTTCGTCCGGCAGGCCGATGGATCGCAGGGGCTTGCTTCCGAGGGGCCGTTCGACCGCATCGTGGTCTGGGCGGCTTTCGACAGCATGCCGCGCAATTTTGTGGAGCAGCTTGCCTCCAACGGCGTGATGATTGCACCAATCGGTCCGGAAGAGCAGCCGCAGACTCTCGCCAAGCTGACCAAGACGGGCAGTCGATTCGAACGCGAGGACGTCGGCACAGTGCGCCTCCAGCCCATAATGCGGGGCGTCGCCGCCGCGATTTGAACGAAACTGAATAAATTCCGCTTCAAATGAGGGAGGTTTAACCGGCCGGTAAGATTAACGCGCTTTTATTGAGTCAGTTGTGTTCGAGTGTGCGCGGGTTTTGCCATGCAGGTCAGAGTTTTGAAGCGGAACGGACTGAGGCTGTCGCAGGGGGTGGCGGTTCTCCTTCTGGCGGGTATTTCCGCAGGGTGCTCCTCCGCCCGGTTCGGCGGAACCGACGATTTCATGACCGCCTCCACGACGCCCAATCAGCGTGAGATCATCCGGCCGAGCGGCGACACCACCGGTGCGCAGCCGGCCGGCAACTACGACAATCAGGGCTATATCGGCTCGCAGGCGGCACCAGCCAGTGGCGGCGTCACCCGCAGCGAACTCGCTCCCCCCACCGGCGCTTCGGCTCCACAGCCGACCCAGACCGCGTCCATCCCGCTTGCCGAAACGTCTGGCGGCACCATGGCGCAGCAGCAGGCCAGCGTGAACGGCAACGGGGCAGGGACCCGTGTGACGGTCCAGGCCGGCGACACGGTTTACGGCCTTGCCCGCCGCTACGGCGTCCCGGCTGACACGATCATGCGCGCCAACGGCATGTCGCCGTCGGACAACCTTCGCTCCGGCTCGAAAATCCTCATTCCCGGTGCTTCCTCCGAGATCGCTACACAGACGGCGGCCCTTGCCCCGACAAAGGCCACGGAAACCGCAAAGACCGTGGCTGCCGGCACCTACAAGGTGCAGGAAGGCGACACGCTCTCGCGTATCGCCAGCCGGACGGGTGCGAGCGTGTCCGCCATCAAACAGGCCAATGGTCTGTCGGACGAGGCCATCCGCATCGGCCAGACGCTGAAGATTCCGGGTTCGGGCGGTTCCGTGCAGGTTGCTTCCGCGGCTCCGGCCACGCCTACCAAAACGGACGCTGCAACCGCACCGACGAAGACCGCTTCGGCTCCGGCTGCACCCAAGCAGCCTGAGAAGAGCGAGCAGGTCGCTGCCTACACGCCGCCCAAGAAAACCGAGAAGGTCATCGACGAGGCCAGCGAGACGGCTCCCGACGCAACCGGCATCGGCCGCATGCGCTGGCCGGTTCGTGGCCGCGTGATTTCGCAGTTCGGCAAGGGCGGCGGCAAGACGAGCGACGGCATTGACATCTCGGTTCCCGAAGGCACCTCGGTGAAGGCTGCCGAAAACGGCGTCGTCATCTACGCCGGCGACGGCCTCAAGGAGTTCGGCAACACCGTGCTGGTGCGCCACGAGGACGGGCTTGTCACGGTCTACGGCCACGCCAGCGCGCTCAAGGTCCAGCGCGGCGACAAGGTCAAGCGTGGGCAGGAGATCGCGGTCTCCGGCATGAGCGGTCAGACGGATGCTCCGAAGCTTCACTTCGAAGTCCGCAAGAATTCGGCGCCGGTCGACCCTTCGACCTATCTGGAATAAAACCAGAAAAATAGCGCGGGCCGCCTGACCTCCAGTCTGGCCCGCACCTTACGCCCGCCCGCAAGGGCGGGCATTTTCGTTCACGGGCACGCGGACGGCATTATCCTGTCCACATGTTTGCGAGTCATCTGAATCCCTTAGCCCTGTTCCTGCATCTTCTTCGCGAGGGCGAGATGCAAGTCCGGCGCTGCTTCAACCAGCATCCTCGCCGCGTCAGACTGCGGATGCGAAAGCACTTCCTCCGTCTTTCCAGTCTCGACGATCCTGCCCTCGTGCATGACCATCACCTCGTCGGTGATCGCCCTTGCGACGGTTAGATCGTGGGTGATGAAAATGTAGGCGACGCCGAGCTTCTGGTTCAGATGGGCGAAGAGGTCGAGGATCTGCGCGCGAATGGAGACGTCGAGCGCGGAGACAGGTTCGTCCGCGACTACCAGTTTTGGCCGGGTAATGATCGCGCGCGCAATCGAGATGCGTTGCCTTTGTCCGCCGGAAAATTCGTGCGGGTATTTGTGCATGTCGGATGGCTGCAGTCCGACTTCGTGCAACGCGTGCTCGATCAACTCGCGCCGTTCTGCCTTGCCCGGCTTCTTGTCGAGCAGGTGCAGCGGCTCGGCCACCAGCCATTCGACTGTCCGGCGCGGATTGAACGATCCGTAGGGGTCCTGGAAGACGACCTGCATGTCGCGCCGGGCCGACCTCAGCGCGGCCTCGTCGCGACCGGTCACTACTTCGCCTCTGAACGCGACCGATCCGGATGTCGACTTTTCCAGCGCCAGGATCACGCGGGCGAGGGTGGACTTTCCGCAGCCGGATCGTCCGACGAGCGCAACGGAGCGCCCTTCGCCGAGGGTGAAGGAGACATTGTCGACCGCGCGGAAGGTTTGCGGCTTTTCGAACAGAGACGCGCGGCGGCCGGGATAGTCCTTCGTGACGTTCTTGACCGAAAGCAGGGGAGGTTTGCTTTCGTTGCTGGAGGAGGTGGTGGCCGAAACGCGCTTGTGCCGCTCAGGAACATGAAGAGATGCCTGCGTGAGTTGGCGCGTATAGGGACGAACCTGCGCCGAGAGCGTTTGCGCGGTGTCGCCCGTCTCCATCACTTCGCCGCCGCGCAGGATTGTGATCCGATCGGCCATCTCCGTTGCGACCGCGAGGTCGTGCGAGATGAGCAGCATACCCATCCGGTTTTCATTCACCAGCTCGCGCAGGAGGTCGAGGATCTGTGCTTGCAGCACCACGTCCAGCGCCGTCGTCGGTTCGTCGGCGATCAGCAGCTTCGGTTTCAACGCGCAGGCGATCGCGATCACGACCCGTTGCCGTTGCCCGCCGGAAAGCTCGTGCGGATAGCGGCTGAGCGCAAATTTTTCGGGCGGCAGGCCGACCCGCTGGAGCATCACACGGGCTTGCCCCTCCGCATCCGTCCGATTGGCGCCGGTGTGCAGCCGGATGCCCTCCGCGACCTGTTCGCCGATCGTCTTAAGCGGGTTCAGCGCAGTCATCGGCTCCTGAAAGACCATGCCGATGTCATCGCCACGCAACGCGCACATGTCCTCCTCGGATGCCTTCACAAGGTCCAGACCATTGAAACCGATTCTGCCGGAAAGCGCGGCGAATTCCGGCAGCAGCCGCATGACGGAAAGCGCCGTCATCGACTTTCCGGAGCCGGATTCGCCAACCAGCCCCATGATTTCACCGGCCTCTATCTTCAGTTCGATTCCTTTCAGGATCGGCGTGCCGCCGATGTCGAGCTTCAGGTTCTCGATTTCGAGCAGGCTCATCGCCGCCGCCTAAGCTTGGGGTCGAGCAAGTCGGCGAGGCCGTCGCCGATTAGATTGAGGCCGAGAACGGTGAAGACGATTGCCATGCCGGGCGCGATGGCAAGGTGAGGTGCAACCACCATGCGGGTCTGTGCGTCGAACAGCATCCGCCCCCAACTCGGCATGGGGGGCTGCGCACCCAGCCCAAGGTAGGACAGGCTGGCCTCCGCGAGGATACCAAGCGCGAACTGGATTGTCCCCTGAACCAGCAGCAGCGTGGTGATGTTCGGCAGGATGTGCTCGATCGTGATCAGCATGGGTCCTTTACCGGCGGCGCGGGCGGCCAGCACGAATTCGCGCGGCCGGATGGAAAGCGCGCCTGCGCGTGCCACGCGGGCGAATACCGGGATGTTGAAGATGCCGATCGCAATGATGGCGTTGATCGCGCCCGGCCCGAAAACCGCAGTAATCATGATCGCCGAGAGCAGGGCCGGGAAGGCGAAGACGACATCATTCGCCCTCATGAGCGCGTCGTCGATGTAGCCACCCTTTGCAGCCGCCCAGCAGCCGAGCGGTACACCGATGCCCATGCCGATGCCGACCGCGACAAGCGCGACGGCGATCGAGTTGCGTGCTCCGACCATGATCATCGACAACACATCGCGACCGAACTGGTCGGTTCCGAGGATATGATCCCATGATGGCGGTAGCATCCGGTCGGCCACCACCAGCTTGGTCACGTCGTAGGGCGTCCAGAAAAACGAAAGGAGCGCCATGGCTACAATCAGCGTGGTGATGATTGTGCCGGTCGCGAAGGAGCGATTTGCGAAGGCCTCCCTGAGGAAGCCGCGTTCCCGGTGTGTCGCCGTTTCGCTCACGCGCGTGTTCTCAGGCGAGGGTCGACGACGGCATAGGCCATGTCGACGAGCAGATTAATGAGGATGACGCTCGCGACGAGCAGCATGACGACGCTTTCGACCACTATTAGGTCGCGCTGGTTGATGGCCTGGACGACCAGCCGCCCCACACCGGGCAGGTAGAAGACGTTTTCGATGATGACCGTGCCGGCAAGCAGGAAGGCGAATTGCAGCCCGAGGATGGTCAGGACGGGAAGCATGGCATTGCGCAGCGCATGTCGCCAGAGCGCCGCATTGCGCGACAGGCCCTTGGCGCGCGCCATGCGGATGAAATCTTCGCCGAGCACTTCGATCAGGGCCGAACGCGACACACGTGCCAGGATTGCCGCCTGCGGCAACGCAAGCGCGATGGCCGGCAGGATGAGCGCCTTCAATGCCGGCCCGATGCCAGCCTGCCAGCCGGGGAAGCCACCGGCCGGCACCAGTTGCAGCCACACGGCGAATAAATAGACGAGCAACAGGGCGAACCAGAAATTCGGGATCGCGACGCCTACCTGCGCGACGGCCATGGAGATCGTGTCCGCCGGCTTGCCCCGCCGTGCGGCCGCGAAGACCCCGACCGGAATGGCTATTGCCGTCGAAAGCGCCAGAGCGATCAGAGCGAGCGGCAGCGAGACTGTGACCCGTTCGGCGATCAGTTCGCCCACGGGAACGGAATAGGTATAGGACTTGCCGAAATCGAGCGTGAGCAGGCCGCCCGTCCAGTGGAAATACCTGATAAGGAAACCCTGATCGAGCCCCATCTGGACGCGAAGCGCCTGGACGGCATCGTCGGTGGCGTTCATGCCGAGCATCAGCCGCGCCGGGTCGCCCGGAATGACTTCCAGCACCGAGAAGACCACAATTGACGCCACGACCAGCGTGACGAGGCCGGAAACGATACGGCGCAGGAGATAAGCGGTCATCCCGATGCTTTACCCGCCGAGCTAAAGACGACCGCCATCTTTAGCCCAGCCGTCCGGTCTCTGCGAGTACCGATTGGCCTAGTCCGCCCACCTGACCTTGGTCAGGTCGTTCGCCTGGATAGGGGAGTTTTCCCAGAGGCCCTCGACCTTGGCATCCCAGATGCCGATCTTGGGCAACTCGAACAGGAAACCGTTCACCGCATCGTCGGCGAGGATTTTCTGGGCAGTCCCGTAGAGTTCCTTCCGCTTGGCCCCGTCGGAGGTGAGATGCAGCTCCTCGAGCACCTTGTCGAAGGCGGGATTATCGTAGTTGAAGTAGTAGTCCTTGCGAGCATAGATATCGATGTCGTTCGGCTCCGTGTGGGAGACGATGGAGAGGTCGTAGTCCTTCTCGGTGAAGACCTGCTTCAGCCAATCGGCCCACTCGACGGGAATGATTTCGGCGTCGATGCCGATGCCGCGCAATTCAGACGCGATGATCTGGCCGCCGTCTCGGGCGTAGCCCACGGGCGGCAGCTTCAGAGTGGTCTTGAAACCATTCGGAAAGCCGGCTTCGGTCAGCAGTTCCCTGGCTTTCGCGGGATCGTACGCGTAGGTTCCCGTCAGGTCGATATAGGCCTCGTTGGCCGGCGAGAAGTGCGAGCCGATCGGCACGCCATATCCGCCTGATGCTCCGTCGATGATGGCCTTCCTGTCGATGACATGCGCGATGGCCTGCCTAACCTTCAACTGATCAAACGGCGGCTTCTTGTTGTTGATGGCAAGGATCGTCTCGCCCTCCGTTGAGCCGATCACCACCTTGAAGCGCGGGTCGGATTCGACCTGCGGAAGGGCATCGCCGAGCTGATAGTTGGGCAGCGCCTGCACGTCGCCGGACAGCAGCGCCGGCACCGCTGCGGCGGCGTCCGGAATGATGCGGAACTCCGCCCGGTCCAGCGCGACGGGCTCGCCCCAGTAGCTGTCGGCCTTGACCAGCGTAATCGACGAACCCTTGGCCCAGCGGTCGAACCTGAAAGGTCCGGTTCCCACAGGCTTTTCCTTGTTGGTCTCGGCAGATTCCGGCGCGACGATGACCGCGTCGCCCCAGCCGAGATTGTAGAGGAACGACCCTTGAGGGTTTTTCAGGGTAACCCTGAGGGTCGCAGGATCAACTACGTCCGCGGTATCGATCGCGGCAAACAGGCCTTTTTGCGCGTTAGTCGAGTCGTCGGCGCGCGCCCGGTCCAGCGAAAATTTCACGTCGTTCGCGTCGAAATCCGTGCCGTCGTGGAATTTGGCGCCTGTCCTCAGCTTGAAGGTGTAGGTCTTGCCGTCGTCAGATATCATCCAACTCTCGGCCAGCGCCGGCAGCACTTCGCCGCGCGAGCCGATTCGGGTGAGCCCCTCGAACACATTCGCGTAAAGCACCTCGTCGATTGCGGCTGCCGCGCCGGCTGTCGGGTCGAGATGCGGAGGCTCCAGAGGAATGCCAAGCACGAGATCGGTGCGGGCCGCGTGAGCCGTGCCTGAGGCGAGCGCCATGAGCGCTGCGGCGAAAACGGATTTCCAGATGGTCATTGCGGCCCTCCCAGTGCCTGCGTCGCGCGGATAGAAGCGCTATTTTGCCGTTCAGTAAAACAGCTTTTTCGCAAATGCGAGAGGGAAACTGAAATGGTTTTCTATTTCAAACGGTTAGATGATTGCTGCACTGCAAGATATTATGCGCCAGCTTTTTCCAGCAGCCGGCCAAGCAGGAGAAGGCCGTCCGGCCAGAGCCCGAGCTTCGCTTCGTTTCCCATATGCCCGAGATCGCCGGCGTCGGCGATATCCGAGCCCCACGCGGTGGCGAACGCCTGCGCCTTCTCGAAACTCACGCGCGGGTCCGTCCGGCTGGCGACGACCAGGGTGGGAAAAGGCAGGGGTTGCAAGGGCATAGGGGCGAACGGCCGCACGAGGTCGAAAGACGGGTCGGGGTCCTCGACATTGGTGGCGGCGACCAGAAAGGCCGCCAAAACCTTGGCGCGCTGGTTTTCGTTCGTTTGCGCTGCCCATTTCACTGTGGTCGCAACGGAAAGAGAATGCGCGAGGATCACGACCTTGCGCGGAGCCACCATGACGGCTGCGTCAAGCCGGGCGATCCAGTCGCCAGGCTCCGGCTTGTCCCAGTTCGCCTGAAGCACGCGCGACGAATTGGGAAACGCGCGGCACCAGTGCGCCATCCAGTGGTCAGGCTTCGAGTTGCCCCGGCCCGGCACAACCAGAAAGTCGAAATCACCGGCGACCGATATCATCAGGCTTCCCCGAATACGCGCCGGAAGATCGTGTCGACATGCTTGGTGTGGTAGCCGAGATCGAATTTCTCGCGGATTTCGGCCTCGGACAAGGCAGCCGTGACTTCCGGGTCCCCGAGAAGCTCCTCGAGGAAATCCGCCCCCTGTTCCCACACCTTCATGGCGTTGCGCTGTACAAGACGGTAGGCGTCCTCGCGGCTGACGCCGGCTTGAGTCAACGCCAGCAGCACACGCTGGGAATGCACGAGACCGCGGAACTTGTTCAGGTTTCGCAGCATGTTTTCGGGATAGATGACGAGCTTTTCGATCACGCTCGCCAGCCGGTTGAGAGCAAAATCGAGATGGATGGTCGTGTCTGGCCCGATGCCGCGTTCCACGCTGGAATGCGAGATGTCCCGTTCGTGCCAGAGCGCGACATCCTCCAACGCCGGGGTGACCGCCATACGCACGAGACGCGCCAGGCCGGTCAGGTTTTCGGTCAGCACAGGGTTGCGCTTGTGCGGCATGGCCGACGAACCCTTCTGGCCCGGCGAGAAGAACTCCTCGGCTTCCAGAACCTCGGTGCGCTGCATATGGCGGATTTCGATCGCGACATTCTCGATCGACGAAGCGATGACGCCGAGCGTCGCGAAGAAGATCGCATGACGGTCGCGCGGGATGACCTGCGTCGAGATCGGTTCCGGTTTCAGGCCGAGCTTCTCGCAGACATGCTCTTCAACACGCGGATCGATATTGGCGAATGTACCCACCGCGCCTGAGATAGCGCCGGTAGCCACCTCGGCACGCGCGGCGACAAGGCGAGCGCGGTTGCGGTCCATCTCGGCATAAAAGCGGGCGAAGGTCAGGCCCATCGTAGTTGGCTCGGCGTGAATGCCGTGGCTGCGCCCGATGCGGACGGTGTCCTTGTGCTCAAAGGCGCGCTTCCTTAGGGCTGCAAGCACGCGGTCGAGGTCGGCAAGCAGGATGTCTGCAGCGCGCACCAACTGGATGTTGAAGGTGGTGTCCAGCACGTCTGACGATGTCATCCCCTGATGGATGAACCGCGAATCCTCGCCGACAAATTCGGCAAGATGGGTCAGGAACGCGATGACGTCGTGCTTGGTGACGCTCTCGATTTCATCGATGCGTTCGACATTGAACTCAGCCTTGCCGCCCTGTTCCCAGATCGTCCGGGCAGCTTCTTTCGGGATGACGCCGAGTTCGGCGAGAGCATCGCAGGCATGAGCCTCGATCTCGAACCAGATGCGGAAGCGGGTTTCGGGCGACCAGATGGCGACCATGTCGGGTCGCGAATAGCGCGAGATCATCGTGGAAGCTTTCCTGTCCGTTTTTACGTAGCCGCTCCCTAACAGAGGTGGCCACAATGCTCAACGCGGCTGACGTGCAAACCAGAGGGCGGCGAGGATAAGCGCGATGAACCCGACGGGGAAGAAAAGCCGCAGGCCAAGGACCGCGAACTGATAAAGTGCAACCGCGATCGTGAAAACAAACTGGAAAAACCAGACGCGGGTGAAAGTCTCTGCGTGCCATTCGGCGTAGTAGGAACGGTACTCAAGCGCGAAAAGTCCGGCGATAGCGACGAAGGAAGCAGCGGCAAGGGAGACAAGACCTGCCGCGAAGGCCGTCTCGGCAGCGCGCCGGTATGAAAGGAACCGCGCGAGGATCATGCCGATCGGAAAAGCCACAATGCCCCCCATCGCGAAGAACCCCGCTATGGTTCTGATCCTGTCTGGCGTCTGCCAGTTGTCCCAGACAAGCACGGTCGCGGCACTGGCGAACATGGCCAGCGCCCACAGAAAGGCGCCCACCATGGTGGGCAGTAGCGGAGGAAAGGCGTTGACCCAGGCGCCTCTCAGCCAGCCTGCATTCGGTTGGGCTTTGGCACTTCCCTCGGTCAAGAACGATGTTCCGCGCCCGATTTCACCGCGACGACCATGTGGGGAAGAGGTCGTTCGAAGAAGGTGTCGCGGCGTAGATGCCACGCGCTATCGCCCGCGCCATCGTGGCGCCGGCAGCCGCGTAAAGGTCGATCGCATCGTCGAATGAAAGAATCTTGCCGCTCGTACCCGTGGCGAGGGCGAAGACCAGGTCTCCGTCGGCGGGCGTATGTGTCGGCCAGATCGACCGCGCGAAGCCGTCATGAGCACAGATCGCTAGCCGCTTTGCGGCTGCTGTCGTCATGGCCGCGTCTGTCGCGATGACGGCAATCGTGGTGTTTGCGAGCTGGTCTCTGAACTTCAGAAGGATGCGGCGGGCGTCCTGCGGTATAGGCGAGGGATAGCCCAGACCTCCGAACTCGTCGCCGATTTCGAAAGGCGCTGCCCAGAAATGGCGGCTGCGACCGAGTGTGACGGAGCCGATGGCATTTACGACGGCGAGCGCTCCGATAGTGATGCCGTTGTCGAGCACGGTGGACGCAGACCCTAATCCGCCCTTGAGACCGGAGGTAAGCGACCCCACGCCCGCACCGGCCGTGCCGATCGCAAAATCACGGGAGGCGGACTGCGCGGCCTCGTAACCCAAGTCCCGATAGGGCGGATAGCGTCCCCAGCTTTTGTTGCCGCCGTTTGCGAGGTCGAAGACGATCGCGGCCGGGACAATCGGAACCACGTTGCCGCGCACCTCGAAGCCGACGCCTCGTTCCCGCAAGGCTGCCTGAACGCCGGAAGCGGCGTCGAGGCCGAAGGCCGAGCCGCCCGAAAGCGTCAGGGCATTGACGGTCTCGACGGTGTTGTGGGGTTCAAGGAGATCGGTTTCGCGTGTGCCGGGCGCGCCGCCGAGAACCTGCACGCCGGCCACAGTCGGCTGGTCGCAAACGACCACGGTTACGCCTGACTTCAAGTTCTCGTCCGAGATGTTGCCCACACTCAGGCCGGTAACGTCTGTTATCAGGTTGCGCTTTCCGGTGCGGAACATCAGGGGACCGCCACTTCGGTGAAGCGTGTGCCGTCGAAGCGGAACAGCCGATAGGGGTTTTCGCCGAGGTCGCCGTTCTCGTCGAAACGTATTGTCCCGATCGCGGTCGTGAAGTCGCGGCCTGACAGTCCCGATGGCAAGAACTGCCCGGCAATTGCGGTGTGCGCAATCTCGACGGCGGCGTAGGCCGGCAGGACATAGCCCTGCGCCAGCAACTGCCTGTCGGCAAAGGCCTTGGCGACCTCGGGCAGCGCCACGTCTATCCATTCCGGCAGCGCGACCATAAGCGTTCCGGCCGCAAGCGGTATTTCGCCTGCGGAACGCAGGGTTTCACCCGATGCAACGATGATATTCGCCTCGGGATGCGCCGCGTCACGCGATATGACCGCGACATCGTCGCGCTCTCCGCCGACGAAGGCGCGCGTGGCGCCTGCGCGCTGCAAGCGGCCGATGAGCGCAATCTGGTTGTCGAGCTGCGGGCGGAAAGTATCGACGAACACAGGCGAAAGGCGGGCCTGTTCGGCGGCGATGCGCAGGCTTTCGGCAAGTTCGCGCCCGTAGATCGTACCGTCATCGACGATCGCGAACAGGTCACGCTGCCAGAGCCGTGTCAGAAGCTGGCCGGCTGCCTCCCTTTCGTCGTCTGCACGAGGTCCAAGGCGATAGATCAGCCACCCGGTGCGATTTCGGCGGTCCGTTATGCTGTCGGTGCGAATCCCGACTGTGATCGTCGGAATATTTGCCTGTTTGAGGATGGGAAGCGCCGCCTCGAGTGCCTCGCTGCACAGGAAGCCGATGACGACCTGCACCTGAGCCGCAAGCAGTTCGCGCGCCGCCCGCGCGCCACCTTGGGCCGTGCAGCCGTCGTCGGCGATGGCGAGTCTGACGGATGGATCCCTCAATCTTTCGGCTGCAAGGCTGGCGCCGGTCCGCATTTGCTGTCCGAGAATTGCGGAAGGGCCCGAAAGCGGCGCGGCAACGCCGATCAGGGCTTGAGCTCCGGCCTCGCTGACGGGTGCAGACGCGACAAATGCGCAGAATATCGCTGCCAGAAATCGCATGCGCGGTGTTGATTCTCCTATCTCGGGTACAATGACGCGCGGAAGCGACGCGCGGCAAGCCTCAAAGCCCGACATTCGCCTGCGGAGATGCCGTTGCTTGTTAGCCCGGTATTCCAGCAATATATGATCTGGGAGGACATACGACCGTCCAAGGGAATTCGAGAGTGCTGAAAAAGAACGATATCGGGCCACAGACCTACCGCGACGCCATGGCGCGGTTTGCGGGTGCAGTGCACGTAATCACGACGAATGGGTCAGCGGGAAAACGCGGCACGACGGTGATTGCTGCGTGCTCGGTTTCCGATACGCCGCCAACCGTGCTGGTGTGCCTCAACCGCGAGAACCCCAAAAACGATATCTTTATCAAGAACGGCAACTTCGCGCTTAACACGCTGGCATCGGACCAGCAGGCCCTAGCAGAGGCATTTTCGGGCCAGACTGGCCTCCCTGTGGAGGAACGGTTCTCGGTGGCCGAGTGGGACAAGATTTCGACCGGCGCGCCAACACTGCTGGGCGGGTTGGCCGTGTTCGATTGCGAGATCATCGATACGAAGGACCACGCCACGCATCGCGTCCTGTTTGGCGAGGTGAAGGGCATCCGTATCGGCGATGCGACGCATCCGCTGATGTATTTTGAACGCGGTTACCGGTTCTTTTGAGCCGGTGGCGACGAGAAGGAAGGCGATGGCCGGCACCGCGCATCTCGATGAAGTCCGCGATCCCCTGATCATCGCCGAAGGATGGAAGGCGGAGGGCCGGGGTGTGGCGATTGCCACGGTTGTCGAGACCTGGGGTTCTGCGCCGCGACCAGCAGGCAGCCATCTGGTCGTCGATGTCGACGGCAATTTTCACGGCTCGGTGTCGGGCGGATGCGTCGAGGGCGCTGTCGTGGCCGAGGCGATCGACGTCATCGATTCCGGGAAAGCGCGGACTCTCGAATTCGGCGTTGCCGACGAGACGGCCTGGCGTGTCGGACTGTCGTGCGGCGGGCGCATCAAAGTTCATGTCGAGCGACTGGGATAGGGCGGCATTATGGAGTTCGCCCTGCTCAACGCTTTAAATGACGAACGCCGGGCGAGACGCGCGGTGGTTCTGGTCAAGGACCTCTATGACGGCAGCGCCCGTTTGGTTCGCGAAAACGAAGAGGTCGGCGGAGAACTGGGCGAGGCCGTCGCCAAGGCGTTTCGCACCGGCAATTCCGGTCTGGTGGAGGCTGGCGGCAGAAGCCTGTTCCTGAACACCTATCTGCCGCAACCGCGTCTGGTCGTGATCGGTGCGGTCCACATAAGCCAGGCGCTTGCTCCCATGGCTCGTATCGCTGGCTACCCCATCGAGTTGATCGACCCCCGCACGGCCTTTGCAAGTGCCGATCGCTTTCCGGATGTCGAGCTGTTCGCCGATTGGCCCGAAACCGTTCTTGCCGCGCGGCCCCTTGACGCCTATTCGGCGCTCGCGGCCGTCACACACGATCCGAAGATCGACGATTTTGCGCTGAAGGCAGCGCTCGACGCCGGGTGTTTCTATGTCGGTGCCCTTGGCAGCCGGAAGACCCACGCAAAACGCGTCGAAAGGCTGCTGGCGCTCGATGCGACTGCCACGCAGGTCGAGCGCATTGCGGCCCCGATCGGTCTCGACATCGGCGCCTCCAGCCCAGCCGAAATCGCCGTGGCCATACTGGCGCAGATCGTCCGCGCCTTTCGCTCGCGCGGAGTCGGGAACGATCGTCTGCCGAAGGGCGAGGCGGCGTGAGATTCGGCCCGGTTCCGCTTGCGGAAGCCGAGGGCGCATTGCTTGCCCATGCCGTTGCCGTCGGCGGAAAATCCTTCCGCAAAGCGCATTGCCTGACGGCAGAAGATGTCGCGTTCATGCGCGAGGCGGGTGTCGCGGAAGTTGTGGCGGCTGTTCTCTCGTCCGAGGATATCGATGAAGATGCCGCTGCGACACGGATCGTTGCGGCCATGCGCTTCGACGGTATCGAGGCCAAGCCGGCTTCGACCGGGAGGGTCAACCTGTATGCCAGGCAAGCAGGCCTGTTTGCGGTCGACAAGGCGCTGGTTGATCGCCTGAACGTGCTCGACCCTTCGATCACCCTTGCCACCATCGCGGCCTACAAGCCGGTCGGGCGCGGCGACATGGTGGCCACGGTGAAGATCATTCCGTTTGCCGTCGACCGTCGATTGATCGACCAGGCGACATCGCTCCTGTCGCTTTCCGACATATTCGCGGTTCATCCATTTCGCTCCGTGTCGGTGGGCCTCATCCAGACGGTGCTTCCTGGCCTGAAGGAAAGCGTTCTCGCGAAGACCACGCGTATCACGTCGGCGAGGCTGGCGCGTTCTGGCAGCGTGATCGGCGAGGAAAGGCGCGTGGCGCATTCGACGCTGCCTCTGGCTGAGGCAATGACGACCTTTTCGGCGACAAACGACATGGTGATCGTTTTCGGAGCGTCCGCGCTTTGTGATTTCGATGACGTCATTCCGTCCGCCATCAGGCGGGCTGGGGGCGAGGTGCTGCGCGCAGGCATGCCGGTCGATCCCGGCAATCTCCTGGTGCTGGGACGATTGAACGGCAAGCCTGTCATCGGCGCGCCCGGCTGTGCGCGTAGCCCGAAGGAGAATGGTTTCGACTGGGTGCTCGACCGCCTGATCGCTGGCCTCGACGTGACGGAAGACGACATAGCTGGGATGGGCGTCGGCGGCCTCCTTATGGAAATTCCAACGCGTCCACAGCCACGCGAGGCTTCGGTTGCCGCAAGGCCCGTCGATGTGCATGCAGTCATTCTGGCCGCCGGTCGGTCGAGCCGCATGCGCGGGCCGAACAAGCTCATGGCGCTCTTTTCCGGTCGCCCCCTGATCCGGCAGACAGCCGAACGCGCGCTTGCTTCCCTGGTTCAGGGCGCTGTCGTCGTGATTGGCCACCAGGCTGAGCGCGTTCGTGACACCCTAGACGGCCTCGACGTGGATATCGTGCACAATCCCGATTTCGAGTCGGGGCTCTCAAGTTCCCTGAAAGCCGGCGTCGCAGCCTTGCCGCCGTCCTCAGGCGCGCTGATCCTCCTGGGCGACATGCCTGAGGTTTCCGTTGCCGACATGGACAGGCTCGTCACCGCGTTTCGCAAGGCGGGCGGGCAGGCGATCGTCCGCGCCACGCATGACGGCAAGCGCGGTAATCCCGTCATTTTGCCGCGTGCGCTTTTCGGTCAGGTCTCCACGACGGAAGGAGACACAGGTGCGCGGCATTTGGTCGAGTCCGGGCTGGCTGAGGTGATCGACGTCGAGATCGGGGCAGGGGCATCGATCGACGTCGATACGCAGGATGCGCTTGAAAGCGCCGGCGGCGTGCTTCAAGACTGACCGATGACCTTTCGCATCTCGCTGCTTCTCTCCGGCTTGCTGTCCCTTTCGCTAGTCGACAGCGTCTTCGCGCTGACGCTCAAGCCGTTCAAGGACGAATTGTTCGCGTATCCTGCCATCCTGTCTTCGGAAGGCGGCGGAGCCTATACCGTTGTCGACTACAACGAGGCCCGCGACATCAACAAGCGCGACCAGATTCCAGAACGCAGGGTGCGTGGAAACTACATCTCGACCGGCGTCAGGAAGGCTCAGAAGGATCTTGGCCTCAAAACGGATGCGGGCACGATCCGGCATTTCGCTGTTGGCAAGACCGAAGGTGCGCAGATCATCACCATCTATCTTCACGGGCAGGGGGGAAGCCGGAAGCAGGGGGTCGACGATTTCACCTTTGGCGGCAATTTCAACCGCATCAAGAATTTGATGGTCGCTAATGGCGGGCTCTATTTGTCGCCGGATTTCCCCGACTTCGGCGAAAACGGCGCCAATCAGATCGCGGCGTTGATCGACCACTATGCTGCAAAATCGCCCGGAGCGAAGATCTTCGTTGCCTGCGGGTCAATGGGCGGCATGCTTTGCTGGCAACTGGCTTCCAACCGCACGACGGCCAACCAGATTTCAGGATTGCTGCTGCTGGGCTCGCTCTGGGATGACAGCTTTCTCTCCAGCGCAGGCTTCAAGGCGAAGGTCCCCGTGTTTTTTGGCCAAGGTAGCCGCGACACCGTTTTTCCGGTCGAGAAGCAGGAGGCCTTTTTCAGGTCGATCACGGAGCGCTCCCCCGGCTATCCGGCGCGGTTCGTGCGATTCGAAACGGGCACGCATGGAACGCCGATCCGAATGCTGGACTGGCGCGAGACGCTGAACTGGATGCTCTCGGTTCGCTGATCGCTCAGGGCGCGGTGTCGTAGTCGAGCACCGTCTCCGGATTGATCTCGCCGTCGTAGGACGCATCGACGTCGTATTTCACCAGCGTGAATTCGCCGTTCCGGAAGAGCCATGTGCCTGAATCGGACGCGTCACCGACCCCGCGCCATTTGCCGTGCGAGGTGATGGAGTGACTGCCTTCGTCGTAGAACGAGTTGATCAGCTTGGGCGTGGCCTTGTAGCCGATGATCGACACGCTATCGACCTTCTCGTCGCTATTGTCGTCTTCATAGCGGACATCCAGTTCAGGCGTGGCGAACTGCACCTCGCGGAGGCCTTCATCCTCGTTATGCTGGTAGTAGACGTGGCTCTCATTGTAGGCACCGGTGCCGCAATAGAACCGAAATAACCGGGCTGTCCTCTCAGGGTCGCCGTCGGCATCGGTGCTGTAGCGATACGGAATCGTATATTGCTCGACTTCGGCATTGGCCGGGTCACCTCCCGGCAGATGCCGGTCACATTCCGGGTGCATCGTATCGAACAGCGTCCTTACGTCCGACAATATGGTGTCGGTCTGCTCGGGCGCTGGCGCATCCGGGCAGTCTTTCGGCAGCGCATCCTCGTAGCTCACGGTCGACGGTTTCAGGCTGCCCTTCTCTATATGCAGCGGACGGAACGGCTCTCCCTGAATCGCGGGGTTTGCGAGTCTCAGCGTGTAGCATCCGGCAAACACCTTCTCGCCGCCCGCCTTGTCGAAGGCGATTATAGCCACCGGCAGATAATAAAAGGTGCTGCCGGCAGCACCTTCGGATGCCACGCTGCCGGTTATGACGTTCACCTGCTGCGTACCCTGATACCCCTTCGCAAAGGCATCGAGATCCTTTGCGGGTTTCTGGTCGCCGAAATAGTCCCAGGCGCGCGCATATTCCTGGCGGTTTATGGCGTTGTAGAAGGACTGAATCAACGATGCCGCGCTGGAGCGGTCATCGATGTATCGCGTTTCCTGTGCATGTGCTGTGAAGTTGGGAATGCAGGTCAGGAGAACTGCCGTGGGCAAGGCAAGGGTCGTCATGCGCATGTCGAGAATCTCCGCCGCTTCGAAGACAGCATAACATTGATTGCGGCAGGCGATTGACGGAAGGTTTGTCGCTGGATCAGCGTCCTGCGAGTTGACGTGGGTGACGCGGGAAGTCAGCCGGGCGTGCGCCGAGTTCAGCGTAGTCGGCCTTGCACATCGCATGGAGCAGGGCTAGCGCGGCACTGAAATGAACCTGCTCAGTGGGGCGCGGGCGGGAGAACAACTCTGTCCTGAACACCTTTTGTCCAGCTCCAATTGGACCTCCCACTCGAAATCTAATCGATTCTAAGAGATTGTGCACTGCAACATGGCGCATGGCAGCTATGCGGGTGGGCGCATGCTGTCTCGATCGCTAAATTTCAACATAAGCTGGGTCGCGAATTTTAACCGGGTTGCGCCTATGTTTCCCGACACGACGGCAGGCGAGTTTGTCTCAGGAGGTTGCCACGGCTACGAAAGGCGATTTCGCATCGTTGCTAGACGATTTGTTCGTGGCTGCCGAAGTGGCCGCGGAACCGTCTCCGCGGCATGCGATTCCGTTCGATTATCTGGCTGTCGCGGAAGAGCTTCACTCGGGCCGCATCAAGGTTTCCGGTGATGCCGTCGCTGCCGAATATCGACTGTCGAGCGAAGATGTCGAAGCAGAACTGAAGGCTCTGCTTGGAGAACTCGAAGCGGAGCAGGGGGTAGAGGATTCGCAGCCGGCCATGGATCGATCCGTCGAAGCGGAAGATGTTTCGATCCAGATGCTTTCGACAGATCCTGCAATCATTGCCATCGAACTAGGGCTGGATGGGCCGGCATCTCCCGATCTCAATCGGCTGAGAAGGATGTTTGCGCTGAAGAACCATCCGGATCGTGTTCCATCGCATCTGAGACAGCAGGCCCTCCGGCGCATGCAGGTCGCCAACGGCCTGATCGACGAGGCCAAGCGCAAGGCAGTCGCCAAGGCCCGGCGGTAACCCCACCTCCAACCGGTTGGCGATCTTCCCTTTCCTGTGCGATCAAGCTAGATCGCTCATATCCCCTCCAGTCTATCCAACCAAAACATCCCGGAGTTTGCGCATGGAGATGCGACGCCTTGGCCGTACGGACCTTTCCGTTTCGCGGATCTGTCTGGGTACGATGACATGGGGCCAGCAGAACACGGAGGCCCAAGGCTTCGAGCAGATGGACGCCGCTTTCGCAGCTGGCGTGAATTTCCTCGACACCGCCGAACTCTATTCGATCCCGCCGAAGCCGGAAACGCAGGGCAGTACGGAGCGGATCGTCGGCAACTGGCTCAAGGCTCGGGGGAATCGCGACAAGGTCGTTGTGGCCACGAAGGTCGTGGGGCGAACCGTGATGGATTGGTTTCGCGGCGGCCGACCGTCGAAACTGGTCAGGGCCGATATTTGCGACGCCATCGACAAGTCGCTGACACGGCTGGGGACAGACTACGTCGATCTCTACCAGCTTCATTTTCCGGAAAGAAAGATTCCGTGGGGGGCGAACCCCACGCGGTACGGAACCTGGCCCGCCGAAAGGCATGAGGATGAGACCCCTATCGAAGAGACGCTTGGCGTTCTCGACGAGCTTGTGAAGCTCGGCAAGATTCGCCATTTCGGCGTCTCGAACGAAAGCTCCTGGGGAGTCATGCGCTTCGTTGCAGAGGCCGACAAGGGCATCGGTCCGCGCGTCGTCTCGATCCAGAACGCTTACAATCTGGTCAACAGGACTTTCGAAGTGAACCTTGCGGAAGTTTGCGAGCGCGAGGACGTTGCTCTGCTCGCCTATTCGCCTCTCGGACAAGGGTATCTGACCGGAAAATACGATAACGGCGCCAAGCCCGAGGGAGCGAGGTCAACGCTGTTCAACCGCGGTCAGCGATACGAGACGCCCAACGCCGCCGAGACAATCGCCGAGTACAGCAAGCTTGCCCGGAGCTTCGGCGTGGAGCCCGCACTCTTCGCCGCCGCTTTTGTTCTCAACCAAAATTTCGTCGCCTCGAGCATCATTGGAGCGACCAAGATGTGGCATCTGGAAACCGCCCTGGCGGCAGCCGACGTGAAGTGGACCGAGGAGATGCAGAAGGCTGTAGATGCGATCCACCAGCGGACGGGGAATCCCTGTCCCTGAGTTCCGTGTCTATGCTGACTAGCCGCGGCTGAATCAAAAGCCTATGCCTGTCAGAACGATCCGGATCGGGAGAACGCGACTTGCTGCGGGTGACAAAGGTGCCGGTTGAAGCCATTTATGTGCCAACCGCGCGGCGCAAGCTGCTACATCCCGAGACCGCGCGCGCTCTAGCCGAAGATATCCTGGAAAACGGGCTGAAGACACCGATACAGGTTCGGCACGATGGCAAGCGATACATCCTTGTCGAAGGCCTGCATCGCCTTGAGGCCTTGAAATGGCTGGGTGAGGCCGAGATCGACGCCTATCTGGTGCAGGCGCGCAAGCACTAGCGTCTCGACAGCCAGCTTTCGATGCGGTCCATCGCCGTGACCATGTCGGCGTGGCTGCCGGCATAGGAAAAGCGCATGTAGCGATGGCCGGCCAGAGGATCGAAGTCCCGGCCCGGAGGCGCGGCGACATGCGCCTCGGCAAGCATGCGCTTCGCAAAGGCCATGCTGTCGTTGGTCAGCCTTGTGACGTCGCAGAACGCGTAGAACGCTCCGTCCATGGGGGCAGCGAAAGCAAAGCCCAGTTCCGGAAGCCGTTGCTGCAGCAGCTCGCGATTCCATGCGTAGCGCGCCTTGACCTCTTCGAGTTCCGCAGTTGCGCCGAAAGACTGGATAGCCGCGATCTGCGACAGTTCCGGCGCGGAAATGTAGAGGCTCTGCGCGATCCGCTCGACCGGCCGGACCAGTCTTTCGGGCAAAACCATCCAGCCGATGCGCCAGCCAGTCATGCAGTAGTATTTCGAGAAGGAGTTGATGACGGTTACGTCCGCTCCGAAGCTGAGGGCGCTCACGTCCGGCGCAGAATAGGCGAGGCGGTGGTAGATTTCGTCGGAAATGACGGCGAGACCGAGGTCACCGGCCGTGTCGATCAATTCCTTCAAATCCTCAGCCGGAACGACCGCACCCGTCGGATTGGCGGGGCTGGCGAAAAGGACCCTCACCGGCGCGGCGGCATGGGCCTCGCGCAGATGCTGCGCGTGCAAATAGGGGCAGCCGTCAAGCTCGATCTCCACGACTTCGAGACCGAGAGCGGCCATGATGTTGCGGTAGGCCGGATAACCGGGGGCGGCGATAGCTACTCGGTCGCCGGGGTCGAACATCGCTAGAAAGGCGAGGTTGAACGCGGCCGAGGAACCGGTGGTGACGGCAATGCGGGCGGGCGGAACCTCGAGCCCATAGTGGTCGGCATAATGTGCCGCGATCGCCTCGCGCAGGGACATCATGCCCAGCGCGTCGGTATAGCCGATGCGGCCGTCGGAAAGGGCCTTGGCCGCCGCTTCCCGCACGCGCTGAGGCGCTGGGTCGGATGGCTGGCCGACCGCCATCGAGACCACCGGCACGCCGCGCGCCTTCAGCCGGTTGGCCTCGGCGAGGATGTCCATGGCGTGAAATGGCTCTACATCGCCCCGCTTTGAGATCGCTACCGTCATCTGCTCCGGTTTCCGTGGCCCACCGCGCCGCAGAAATGCCCGATTGGTGTGGGGATCACAAGTTCATGATCTTTTCGACGCCGACTTTCCATCGCCCGTCCGCTGGTTTACCAGTCGTGCCCGTCATGGACGCTGTTGTTTCTTCCTTGCTCAAGCTGGTTCGCGCCGCAGCCGTGGCCGGTTTGGCCGCTATCGTCGTCGCGACCGCATCGGTTTCGGCGTTCGCGCAGCAAGGCAGGGTTCCGATCGTGCGGGACGCAGAGATCGAGGCGCTCGTCCGCGACTATGCGCGGCCGATTTTCAAGGCAGCCGGGCTGTCGAAGTCGGGCATCGACATCATTCTGGTCAACGATCCGAATTTCAACGCGTTCGTCGCCGGCCGCCGCATGTTCATCAACACCGGCGCGTTGCTGCAGTCCGAAACCCCCAACGAGATCATCGGCGTTATCGCGCACGAAGCTGGCCACATTGCCGGCGGACATCAGGAGCGCCTGCGCGACCAGATGGCGCGCGCCCAGACTATGGCGGTGATCGCGTCGCTGCTCGGCGTCGGCGCGATGGCAGCAGGTGCGGCCACAGACCAAGGCGGGCTTGCTGGCGCGGGTGCGGGCATCATGATGGGCGGTAGCGAGACGGCGCGCCGCAGCCTGCTAAGCTATCAGCGGACCGAGGAAGCTGCGGCCGATCAATCCGGAATCAGGTATCTGGAGGCGACCGGCCAGTCCGGCAAAGGCATGTTGACGACGTTTGCCCGCTTCCAGAGCGCACTATCGCTATCGGGCGCGCAGGTCGACCCTTACCGCATAAGCCACCCTATGCCGCGAGACCGCATCGCCAATCTGGAAACGCTGGTGAAGGCCAGCCCCTATTACGACAACACGGATTCGGCCGACCTGCAACTGCGCCACGAGATGATGCGCGCGAAGATCGCCGTCTATACCAAGGGGCAAGGCGAGGCATCCCGCCTCTTCAAGAAGCTCTCGCCGCTGGCCGCGCAATATGGCGATGCGCAGCTGGCCTATCGTTTCGGCAGCCCCCGCAACGCGTTGAAGAAGGTGGATGCGTTGATCAAGCAGCATCCCAACAATGCGTATTTTCACGAACTGCGCGGCGACGTCCTGCTCAAAGCCAACCAGCCGGAAAAGGCGGTCGCTGCCTACGCAAAAGCTGCTCAACTCGATCCAGCCAAGTCGAGCATCACCCAGATCGCCTACGGACAGGCGCTGTTGGCGACTGGAAAGACGGAGAACATCAAGAAGGCAGCTTCACTGATCAAGGACGCGCTGTCGCGCGACAAGGAAAACTTCAACGGTTATACTTACCTTGCTCAAGCCTACGGCCAGCTTGGCGACGTCGGCCAGGCTGAGCTTGCGACCGCCGAGGGCTACTACTACAGCGGCAATTACCAGCAGGCGAAGATCTTCGCCATGCGCGCCCAGCAGAAGTTCAAGCGTGGCGAGCCCGCGTGGGTTAGAGCACAGGACATCATCAGCCAGAAGGGCCCAAAAAAGAAGGGCTGAACCTTTTTGGCGCAACGTGCGACAAAGCCGTAACGGCAAACGGATAGAGGACAGGACGATGGGCAAGGCGGTTTGGGTGAGCGCGGCGGGTCTTGCCGTCGCTGCGGGAATGCTTGGAGCCGGCTATGTCGCGGGCAAGCCGGGTGTGGCGATGGCCAATGCCGAGACGGCGACGGTAGCATCGGCGGAAGCACCGCTCGACAGGGTTGGCATCGAGAACATCATCCGCGACTATCTGGTCAAGAATCCCGAACTCCTGATCGACATGCAGCAGGCGCTGGAGGACAAGCAGCGCGAGGCGCAGCGGGTCGCCAACCTGGAAGTGATCGACGGGGCGCGGGACACGATCTTCAACGCCGCCTACGACGGGGTCGTCGGCAACCCGGCGGGCAAGACCACGATCGTCGAGTTCTACGACTACAATTGCGGCTACTGCAAACGTGCCCAGGAAGACATGCTTGCGCTGACGGCCTCCGATCCGGATCTGCGCTTCGTGCTCAAGGAATTCCCGATCCTCGGGCCGGATTCCTCGAAGGCGCACATGGTGTCGATGGCCTTCCACCGGCTGATGCCCGAGAAATACGGCGACTTCCACAACCAGTTGATCGGCGGGCAGGGCCGCGCTACCGAAGAAGCCGCGATACGGATTGCGTTGTCGCTCGGCGTCGACGAGGCCGCACTTCGCGAAGAGATGAAGAACCCGGCGATCGCGCAAGCGTTCAACGAGACCTACGAACTTGCCAATAAGCTCGCCATCACGGGCACACCGTCCTACGTAGTCGGCAACGAGGTGGTGTTCGGCGCGCTAGGCCAGGAATTGCTGGCGCAGAAGATCGCCGAGACGCGCGCCGCCGACGCCGCGACGGCCGCGAACTAGTTTTTCGCTCACGGCCGTATCGCCGCTATGCTGGCGGCTGGACCTTCGCGGGAGCGCCGAACGATAGGCGGCCCGCAGTCGCGAGCCCGGCCTTGGGGCCGGGAGCCTTTGCTAGCCCTTTCGCGCACTTTGCGTCCTTTACCCGCGACAGGTGCGCGATGCGACGATCGCTTTTCCGGCAACAAATTTGAAACCACGTCGCTTAAGCGGGAAACAATTTCCTTCTGCTACGTTTTGTGTTGCGTCACGTTCGGAGAACTTCGATGCGCAACATGCTGGCAGTCGCCGCAATCGCGGTTTTTATCGTCAGTACCGGACTTCTGGAAATCGTCAGGGCCGACCACCGGCCCATGACCTCGCTGCCGCCTGCAATGGGCGATTTCGGAACTGCGAAGGTCGATACGACCGAGACGGGCGCCGTGAATTAACGGCTTCGTCGCTTCCTGCCGTTGAACTTTCCCGGCCCCCGCGCTAGTTAAGCGTCTGCGGACCGGGCCCCTCTGGCGAGGTTTTTTTTCTCCTCGTGATGTCGGACCGCATCGGAATGTTCCGATGCCGCGGGTCCACTGTCCGAGACTTCCGTCATCCTTCGTTCCGATCGATCGTTTTTCATCGAGAGGAGCGTTTCCTTGGATTTCCTGTTCATCGACTGGCTGGGCACACCTGCGTGGTTCTGGCTCGCCTTCATCACACTCGTCGTCACGCTGACGGCCTTCGACCTCGGCTTCCTCAACAAGGAGGACCGGGAAATGGGCATCGCCGAGAGCCTGAAGCTCTCCGTCTTCTACATCGTCATCGCCATGCTGTTCGGCGCCTGGGTCTGGTATGCGCGCGGGGCCGAGCCGGGCATGCAATACCTGACCGGCTATTTTATCGAAAAGGCGCTGTCGATCGACAACGTCTTCGTCATCAGCCTGATCTTCACCTATTTCGCGATTCCCGCGAAATACCAGTACCGGGCACTTCTATGGGGCATCATCGCGGTCATCGTGCTGCGCGGCATCATGATCGCGGGCGGCGCGGCCTTGGTGCAGCAGGCCTACTGGGTGCTCTACATCTTCGCCGCGTTCCTGATTTTCACCGGCATAAAAATGTTCTTCGCCGGCGACGAGCCGATCGACATCAAGGACAATGCGGCGATCAAGTTCATCTCGCGGCGCATGCGGGTGACGCAGGAGCATCACGGGCACCACTTCTTCGTGCGCGCGCTGGACCCAAAGACGGGCCGGCTGGTGACGGCGGCGACGCCTCTCTTCCTGGCGCTGGTGGTGATCAACATCGCCGACCTTGTCTTCGCCGTGGACAGCGTGCCGGCGATCTTCGCCATCACGACAGACACGTTCATCGTCTATACGTCGAACATCATGGCGATCCTCGGCCTGCGCGCGCTCTATTTCGCGCTCGCCGCCATGGTGCACCGCTTCCACTACCTGAAATACGCACTGGCCACCGTTCTGGTGTTCATCGGCGCGAAGATCTTCGTCTCGGACTTCGTGCTCGACGGTGGCAAGTTCCCGCCTGTGCTGAGCCTCGGCGTGACGCTGGCGCTGATTGCCGGCGGGATTCTGTACTCGCTGTGGAAGACGAGGAACGAGCCGGAGCCGGAGTGGCCGGCGGGGATGGAGGAGGGCGACCCGGCGCGGGATTGAGGGGCGTTGCCTTCTCCCCGTGCGGGAGAAGGTGGATCGGCGCGATAGCGCCGAGACGGATGAGGGGTATGTCGGCGTCAAGCTGGAGCACCCCTCATCCGACTTCGCTTCGCTCAGCCATCTTCTCCCCCAAGGGGAGAAGGGAGGGCGGCGCATACAGGTTTTCGTTGCCACGCCTCGTTTCCGATCTGGCTGTTGAACTGTGTGGGAAGCGGCGCATGGCAGCGACGTCTTCTAAGTAAGTAATGTGACGCGCTGCCATGCGCCGCCGGCGTTTATCCCTCTGCCGGCGCCCGGCCCATCAGCTTCCGGTATTCTGGAAGCCACGAGCGCACGAGGCGGCAGACGGTCGGACGTCCCGCCCAGTCCAGCGGAAGCATCCGGCGCCACACTTGCCCGGGACGCTGGCTGTACACACCCGTTCCCACACGCAAGTTGCGGGGTGGAGAATAAAGGAGGTGAGATGAGTGGGGATAAATCGGCCCGGATTATTTTTTATTATGCAATGAAATCAACGGGATGAGTTAAAATCTTTTTCACCCAATCAGACGATCGTCGGTTGTCTCCTGCCGGTGTTCGAAGTTGCAACGATCGCGCAACGTCAATCCGCCGGTCCGGGGTTGAAAGGATCCAGGCAAACCGAACCAAGCTGCTCGAAATGGCGAAGGTTGCGGGTCGCTACCGTCAGTTCATGGTGCTGTGCCGTCGCCGCGATCAGCGTGTCGGCGTAGCCAGGGCTTGCTCCCAATCCTTTTGCGCGGTCGGAAAGCGTGCCGGCGATAAGAGCGACCTCCACGCCGACCGGAAGCAGCATGTCCTCGAAGTCGCGAAGGGTTTCGTCAAACCACGCGGCCAGCCCGGCCGCCTTGCGCGAGGCGCCCATGCGCTCAAGCCGCGCTATGCCCTGTCGTATTTCGCTGAGTGCGACCACCGGCAAAAACAACGCGCCGTCATGCTTGCGGAACCAGTCTGTCGCGCCGGCATCCCCGCGTCCGGGCGCAAGTGCGGAGAGCACCGACGTGTCGACCAGAAATCCGGTCACAGGTCGATATCGCGCAGCGGCGTCTCGTCGCGCTCGAACTCGATGCCATCAGGGAAGGCGAGCAGATGCTCGGCGAAGCTTTTCTTCTTCGACTCCGGATAAAGCCTGCGCGCATCCTCGACCGGCACAAGCACTGCGGCGGCCTTGCCATGCTTCGTGATGGTGGTCGGCTCGCCGCGCTCGGCCGCCGCGAGCAGCGCCGAAAGCTCGGCCTTGGCATCGCGCACCTGCATGTGCTTCATGGCCCATCTCCAGATGTGACTACATGAGACTACATTTAGTATGGGGGCAGTCGGAATGCAAGCTGATGCCTGATGTCGGGACCGATGGGAGGTCTGCGCGGGGCTAAGCGCTTCGTTGTGCGCCGGCATCGCCACCGCGCTTTCGTCATCCTCGGGCTTGACCCGAGGATCCATGCCGTGAGGTCGAACGTGTGGGCAGGTGGTGGAGGGCTTGCGCCTGTTCTGGACGGTCGGCGCGCTGCCTGAGCGTCACGGCATGGATCCTAGGGTCTGCGCCGCGTCGCTGCGCTCCTTGCTCCGCCCTAGGATGACGAAGAGGAGAGAGCGCCTGTCTGTGGGGGCGAAGGAGGGAGCGCTTCGTGGGTGACGAACGGGGAGGACGCGCTTCGTTGTGCACCGGCATCGCCACCGCGCTTTCGTCATCCTCGGGCTTGACCCGAGGATCCATGCCGTGGGGTCAAACGAGCGGGCATGTGGTCGAGGTCGGGTGCCTGTTCTGGACGGTCACCGTGCTGCCGGCAGGTCACGGCATGGATCCTAGGGTCTTCGCGACGGCCTTCGGCCTGCTTCGCCCTAGGATGACGAAGGAGAGGCGCGCTATCCCTCCCTCTCCGTCTTAGCCTCGCTCTGCCACCTTCGCCTTCACGGGACTAAGGGCTGGGCGCTCTTGCTACAGGACATGATTGGACTTTCTACGGTTGTTTCGCCAGTGAAGCGCCTGCAGATTGTTTTCATGATCGGAGCCTAACAGGGAAACGGGATGGATATGGTCCACCTCCCATCCATATTCGCTAGTCTTTCCGTACTCGTTCCAGTCTATCCACCAACCGAAACGATCCTTTCTATATTTGGTCGAATCGTATCCGGGCATAATGGTCGCTCGGGACCACGCGGCAAATTTGTTTGCGTCTTCGCCGAGCAATGCACTCAAAAGTGGGCTGGCCATGTTTTTCTCCTATGTCGCTGCCGTTCCGCCTCAGCTACCTCGACTTTGAGAACCGACTCCCCATATGGTGCCCTTGCTACAGGTGATGGGCCAATCGGTCTCTTCGCCCCGCGTGAGCTTCGGCTTATTCGCGGTATCCAAAGCCGGCCTTCGGGCCGGCTTTGGTGTTTCTGGGCTTTTGCCCTTAAACTTTTTTAGACACCTTTCCGTTTTTGTTCCGATTTGTAGTTTCGGCCCGATCTTGCGACCGAGCCGAAAGTGCTACGGTTTAGCGTTCAGTTTTCTCTCAGCTGCACCCGCTGGTCGCCCCACAAGTATCGCACTTCTCGCAGGTCCCGTTCCGCACCATGGTGAAGTTCTGACATTCCGAGCAGGAGTTGCCGGTGTAGCCTTGCAGAAGCGATTTGGCGCGGCGGTCGTTGGCGAGCGCCTTGGCGTCGGCGGCTTCCTGGGCGGCGGTGTCGGTGAAGAGGGCGGACGTGGCGTCGGCCTCTTCCTCGGCGATGTCCTCGGCAAGCTCGGCGGCGCGCTCCTCGTAGTCGCGCTTGAAGGCTACCGCGCCGTCGCTCTCGGGGCGGATCGCGTGGGCGGCCGCCGTCTGCAGCGAGCGGACGTTGGAGCCGGCGAAAGCCGTCGGCGCGGAGCGGGTCGGTGAGGACGAGATGCCGCCGAAACCCTTCGGCTCGGACGACTGGCCTATGCTCGACACCAGCTTGACCGGCGAGGCGCCGCGCGTCAGGCCCTTGGAGAAGGGCGTCGCCTTGCCTTCGGTGATGCCCTTGCCGAGCGCGGTGTTGTCGAAGTTCGACTGGTCGACATGGGCGAGGTCGTGGCGCTCCAGATAGGAGACGGCGAGCTCGCGGAAGACGTAGTCGAGGATCGACGTGGCGTTCTTGATGGCGTCGTTGCCGACGACCATGCCGGCCGGCTCGAACTTGGTGAAGGTGAAGGCCTCCACATATTCGTCCAGCGGCACGCCGTATTGCAGGCCGAGCGAGATGGCGATGGCGAAGTTGTTCATCATCGCGCGGAAGGCGGCGCCTTCCTTGTGCATGTCGATGAAGATTTCGCCGAGGCGGCCGTCGTCGAACTCGCCGGTGCGCAGGTAGACCTTGTGGCCGCCGACGATCGCCTTCTGGGTGTAGCCCTTGCGGCGGTTCGGCAGCTTCTCGCGGTCGCGGTAGAGACGCTCGACCACGCGCTCGACGATCTTCTCGGTGACGGCCACCGCGCGGGCGGCGGCGGGCGAGGCGACCAGCGTCTCGAATGCATCGTCCTCGTCCTCCTCGTCATCGGCGATGAGCGAGGCGTTGAGCGGCTGGGAGAGCTTCGAGCCGTCACGATAGAGCGCGTTGGCCTTCAGCGCCAGCTTCCAGGACAGCATGTAGGCATTCTTGCAATCCTCGACGGTCGCCTCGTTGGGCATGTTGATCGTCTTGGAAATCGCGCCCGAGATGAAGGGCTGGGCAGCCGCCATCATGCGGATGTGGCTCTCGACCGAGAGACAGCGCTTGCCGATCTTGCCGCACGGGTTGGCGCAATCGAAGACGGGCAGGTGCTCGGCCTTGAGGTGCGGCGCGCCTTCCAGCGTCATCGCTCCGCAGACATGGATATTGGCGGCCTCGATGTCCTTCTTCGAGAAGCCGAGCGCGGGCAGCATCTCGAAGGAGAAGTCGCCGAGCTGCTCGTCGGTGAAGCCAAAAGTCTCCTTCACCCAGTCGGCGCCGAGCGTCCACTGGTTGAAGACGAACTTGATGTCGAAGGCGGAGCCGAGTGCTGCGTTGATCGCGGCGATCTTCTCGTCGGTGAAGCCCTTGGCCTTGAGCGCGCCGGGGTTGATGCCGGGCGCCTGGTTGAGGTTGCCGTGGCCGACGGCATAAGCCTCGATCTCGGCGATCTGCGCCTCGCCATAGCCGAGGGTGCGGAGCGCCTCGGGAACGGCGCGGTTGATGATCTTGAAGTAGCCGCCGCCAGCGAGCTTCTTGAACTTCACCAGCGCGAAGTCGGGCTCGATGCCGGTGGTGTCGCAATCCATGACGAGGCCGATCGTGCCAGTCGGCGCGATGACGGTCGACTGCGCGTTGCGGTAGCCGTGTTCCTCGCCAAGCTCGATGGCGCGGTCCCACGCAGCCTTGGCGCGTTCGCCGAGTTCGGGCTGCCTGAGGTCTGCATGGACGAGCGGCACGGGATTGACCGCGAGCTTCTCATAACCATCCTTCTGGCCGTAGGCTGCGCGGCGGTGGTTGCGCATGACGCGCAGCATGGATTCCGCGTTGCGGTCGTAGTTCGGGAAGGCGCCGAGCTCGGCGGCCATCTCGGCCGACGTGGCATAGGAGACGCCGGTCATGATCGCGGTGAGCGCGCCGCAGATGGCGCGGCCCTCGGCGGAGTCATAAGGGATGCCCGAGGTCATCAGCAGGCCGCCGATGTTGGCATAGCCGAGGCCGAGCGTGCGGTACTCGTAGGAGAGCCTGGCGATCTCCTTCGACGGGAACTGCGCCATCATGACCGAGATTTCGAGCACCATGGTCCACAGGCGCACGGTGTGTTCGTAGGCCGCGATGTCGATCGTGCCGTCGGCGTTGCGGTAGGGCAGGAGGTTGATCGAGGCGAGGTTGCAGGCCGTGTCGTCGAGGAACATGTATTCCGAGCACGGGTTGGAGCCGCGGATCGGGCCGCCGGCCGGCGAGGTGTGCCAGTCGTTCATGGTGGTGTTGAAGTGCAGGCCGGGATCGGCCGACGCCCAGGCGGCGTAGCCGATCTTCTCCCAGAGCTCGCGCGCCTTCTGCGTCTTCATCACCTTGCCGTCCTTGCGGGCGGTGAGCTTCCAGTCGCCGTCGGTCTCGACAGCGCGCAGGAAGTTGTCCTTGAGCGAGATGGAGTTGTTGGAGTTCTGGCCGGAGACGGTGAGGTAGGCCTCGGAGTCCCAGTCGGTATCGTAGGTCTTGAAGTCGATCGCCGTGTAGCCCTGCCTGGCGAACTGGATGACGCGCTTGACGTAGTTCTCCGGCACGCCGTCACGCTTGGCATCCTTGATGGCGCGCTTCAGGGCAGGGTTCTTGTTCGGGTCGTAGCAGTCGTCGCCGGGGCCTTCGCAGGCCACGCAGGCCTTCATAACGGCGGCCATGTGCTTCTTGACGATCTTCGAGCCGGTGACCAGCGATGCGACCTTCTGCTCCTCGTTGACCTTCCAGTCGATGAAGGACTCGATATCGGGGTGGTCGGCGTCGACGATGACCATCTTGGCAGCGCGGCGCGTCGTGCCGCCCGACTTGATGGCGCCGGCGGCGCGGTCGCCGATCTTGAGGAAGGACATCAGGCCGGACGACCGGCCGCCGCCGGAGAGCTTTTCGCCTTCGCCACGCAGATGCGAGAAGTTGGAGCCGGTGCCCGAACCGTATTTGAACAGGCGGGCTTCACGCACCCACAGGTCCATGATGCCACCCTCGTTGACGAGGTCGTCGCCGACGGACTGGATGAAGCAGGCGTGCGGTTGCGGGTGCTCGTAGGCGGACTTCGACTTGGTCAGCTTGCCGGTGAAGGGATCGACATAGAAGTGGCCCTGGCCGGGGCCGTCGATGCCGTAAGCCCAGTGCAGGCCGGTGTTGAACCACTGCGGCGAGTTGGGCGCGACGCGCTGCGTGGCGAGCATGTAGGACAGCTCATCCATGAAGGCCTGAGCGTCATCCTCGGACTTGAAGTAGCCGCCCTTCCAGCCCCAGTAGGTCCAGGTGCCCGCTAGGCGGGTGAAGACCTGGCGGGCATCGCGCTCGGAACCATAGCGCTGATCTTCCGGCAACTCGGCAAGGGCGGCCTCGTCGGGAACCGAGCGCCACAGGAAGGAGGGGACGTCGTTTTCCTCGACCTTCTTCAGGCGCGCGGGCACGCCGGCCTTGCGGAAATATTTCTGGGCGAGGATGTCGGCGGCGACCTGCGAGAACTGCGCGGGCACGTCGATGTCGTCGAGCCGGAACACGACCGAGCCGTCCGGGTTCTTGATCTCGGAGAGCGCCTTGCGGAATTCGATCTCCGCGTATGCGGATTGTCCTGCCTTGGTGAAGCGCCGCTCGATATGCATGATCCCGTTGTCCCTTTTCATCTATATATAGCGCTTCGCGAGGGAACTTTCCCGCTCAATCTCACGAAGACGCAGTCCGCCATTGCCGCCGTCTCAAGACGGCGACTTTCTCCTCCTTCGCTGCTGTCCGTTCCCTGATAGGCCAACCCCTTGCGGAGCCTTGCGTTTCGGTCTGCGGACGGACCCGCGAAGGTCCCTCAATACTGAAAACTCGATGATTCCCCCATCGGAGGAATTTCACATTATCTAGCGTCGAGTTTGCCCGCAAACACTAAATATAGTGTTAACAGAGTATTTTTCAAACCCGTCGCCTTGTCCCTAACAGCCCCTCATGCGCATGCAAAAACCAAGCCTCCGGTAGCTCATCCCGACCGGACAAACCGCCTGAAAACCCGCTCAAATCTGGAAACTTTATACCGGCCTGGAGTTCTTCCGGCCGCGCCCGAAACAGGAGCGCATGGCCTATAAAGGGCGACTCGTTTCCGGCCGTCAAGGATTCGTTTTTAATAGTTTTGTGACCCCAACATGTTGTGTGCCGGCTATGTGGATAACGGGGAGGATTTGGGCCGGTATCGCGCCAAACGCCATCAGACAGGATCGGCCGGAAACGATACCCAGGGACACTTGATCCATCGTGCCGGGGATGGGATCGTTATGCGGAAAGTTCATATCGCCTCCCAGAAGGACCGACGCCATGGCGACTCGCGGCTTTACCGGACGACGCAGCGGATCGGAAGAAACGAGGGAGCGGCTGCCGCCGGGCCAGTTCCTCGAACATGGATTTCCCGTGCTGTCAGCGGGGCCGACGCCACGCGTCCGCATTGAGGACTGGACCTTTACGCTCAAGGACGGGGTGCGGCCGGTCAAAAGCTGGAACTGGGCCGAGCTCAACGCGCTGCCGCAATCGAAGATGACGCGCGACATCCACTGCGTGACGACCTGGTCCAAATTCGACACTGCCTGGGAAGGCGTGATGATCGACGACATCCTCGGCGACGCCTTCATCGAGCCGCCGACCGGGTTTACGCTGGCGCATTCCTTCGACGGGTACACAACCAACGTGCCGACCGCCGACCTTGTAGGGGGAAGGGCAATGGTAGCGCTGCGCTATGAAGGAAAGCCGATCACGCCCGACCATGGCGGCCCGGCGCGACTGCTGGTGCCGCATCTCTATTTCTGGAAGTCGGCCAAGTGGATCAACGGGCTGCAATTCACAGCCAAAGACGAACTCGGCTTCTGGGAATTGCGCGGCTATCACCGCTACGGCGATCCGTGGAAGGAGCAGCGTTACACCAATGATTAGAATGGACCAATATTCACGCCAGGACGGCCTGCAAAAGGCAGCACGCTGCGCTTCCGGTGCTCACGTACGAAAAGTACGCTCCGCTCCGGTTCTCGCATGCTCCCAGTTTGGTCGCTTGCGCGCCCGTCTTCGACTCCGACTCGCCCTGCCGCGAATCTTGACCCATTCAGACACCTGATGCGCTGGCAGAACGCGACCGTCTCGAAGATCGTCCGGCGTTCGCCGACGGTCTCCAGCTTCTTCTTTAGGTTGCCGGAGTTCATTCCCTTCGTCGCCGGCCAGCATGTGAGCGTCAGGCTGACCGCGCCGGACGGCTACCGCGCGCAACGCAGCTATTCGATCGCGTCGGCGCCGGAGGAAACAGGGCACGTCGAATTGGCGATCGAGAAATTGAAGGACGGCGAGGTGTCGCCGTTCTTCCACGAGGTGGTAGAGGTGGGCGACGAAATCGAGGTTTCGGAGCCGATCGGCGGCTATTTCGTCTGGCCAGCCGATGACAAAGGGCCATTGCTGCTGATCGCCGGCGGGTCAGGCGTCGCGCCGTTCATCTCGATGGCGAGGCACAAGCTCCTGAGTGGGTCGAATGTGCCATTGCTGCTGCTTTTTTCAGCGCGCACTCGCGGGGACCTGCTTTACCACGACGAACTCGCTCACATCGTCGGCGGCAAGATCGGGTTCGATCTCATGGCGACGCTGACGCGGGAAACCGCTCCGCCGCCGGGTATGCTCAAGGGGCGCATCGACGCGGCCATGATCGGCGAGGCTCTCCGCAGGCTGCCGGCACCGCCGCTTCAAGTTTATGTGTGCGGCTCCAACCCGTTCGTCGAAAATGCCGCGCAGCTTGTCGTTGACGCCGGCGTCGCGCCGGGCCTGGTTGCGACCGAACGCTATGGCATCTGAGAGTGCTGCGCGATCAAGCGTATTTGCGAGGATCGGCGCCAAAGGCGGCGATGAGCTGACAGAGATCGGGCTCGTTGAGCATGCGGGCAGCGTCGATGGGTTTGACCCATTTGCGCTTGCGCTGCCGTTTTTCCTTCCATTTGTCGGCAACCATGTCGACCTCGAGGGGGAACACGAGAACCTCGCAGGGCACGGCTTCCCCGGACGAGCGCATCTTGTTGTAGTAATAGCGGCCGACCTCCTTGCGCGCCACCGCGCCGGAGATGCCGGCTTCCTCACCCGCTTCGCGGGCGGCGGCCCCGCCAAGATCCTCGTCGGCTTCAGGCCAGCCCTTGGGCAGCACCCAGCGTCCGGTATCGCGGCTGGTGATGAGCATGATCTCGACGCCCGTCTCGGTCTTGCGCCAGGGCAGGGCGGCAACCTGGATGCGGCAGGGCATCTTGCCGAAAAGCCGGCGCACCCTTTCGACCAGATTGTTGCCCGTTACCGCATTCATGGCATCGAGGGCCGAGGCCCAACTCTCTCCGATTCATTTGCCGCCTTACTATTTTTAGGGCTAATTCCCGAAAATAGAAGCGAAAAATCCGCTGGAGAGAGGCGGAATCCAGCCTCGCTCCAGTCTGGAGGCAATCAGAACATGATTCGGACGCTGGAATGTGACGTGGTGACCGGCGGACTGTAACCGCCAGCGTCGACCTCAGCCGGCGTGATCGTCTGCGATCGGCTTCTGGTAGGTAAAGCCGAGGTCCCAGGGGAAATAGATCCAGGTGTCTTGGCTGACTTCGGTAACGAAGGTGTCCACCAGCGGTCGTCCCTTTGGCTTGGCATAGACAGTAGCGAAATGGGCCTTGGGCAGCATGGCGCGCACGATGCCGGCGGTCTTGCCGGTGTCGGTCAAGTCATCAACGATGAGAACGCCCGTGCCTTCGTTTTCCAGAAGCGAAGGCGTGATCTCCTTGAGGACCGCCAGTTCGCCCTGCGAGGTGTAGTCGTGGTAGGAGGCGACGCAGACCGTCTCGATCAAGCGGATTCCGAGTTCGCGCGAGATGATCGCGGCAGGCACCAGCCCGCCGCGCGTTATGCAGACGATCGCCTTCCATTGGCCGTTGACGCCTGAAAGCCGCCAGGCGAGCGCGCGCGCATCGCGGTGAAACTGGTCCCACGAAACGGGAAAGGCCTTTTCAGGAAGCGACATGCGATTGCACTCCACGCGTTGGAATGCAGCCGGAATTAGCCGGGAAGCCGGGTTTCTGGCAAGCCCGCCTTGGGGGACCGGGCCGATTGTCCGCAGCTAAACTTGCGTCAGCGCGACAGAAACGCGGTGACGGGCACGGATTGCAGGACAGTGCGGGTGACGCCACCGAAAAGGAGCTGCTTCAGCCACGAATGGCTGTAGGCGCCCAGCACGAGCAGATCGGCTCCCGTTTCCGCGAGACGGTTGCGGATCACGTCATCGGCCGCGAGCCCGCCAGACGCGGCATTGTGAACGGTGACGGCCACGCCGTGTCGCTCCAGCGCGGCGGCGATGTCGACTCCGGGTTCCTCGCCGGCCGGGCCTTCGGGCGGATCGACCAGCAGCACTTCGACGCCTTCCGCCTCGATGAGGAAAGGCAGCGCGTCGAAGGTCGCACGCGATGCTTCGCGGCTGCCGTTCCACGCGACGACGACGCGCCTGAAGGCGGCAAGCGGCGGCGCTTCGCGCGGCGTGACCAGAACCGGGCGGCCGGCATCGAAGAGCAGCGCGTCGACATCCGGCGAGGCGCCGTCCTCGCCGCCCTGCGAGGCGACTACGAGATCGCAACTGCGCGCGCTGGCGATGCCGGAATGGGCGCTGTCGCCCGAAAAGCTCTCGAGGCTGCGCCATTCGGCGGCGACGCCAGCGCTGGCGGTGCGCTCGCGGAACACGGCCTCGATCTTCTTTGACCGTTCATCGTTGATCTCAGTGGTGGCCTGGATGAACTCGGCGTCGGGGAAGCCAATGGTGGAGGTGTAGGGAACCGGAAGCGCCTCGGCATGCAGGCCGATGAGATAGCTTTCGAAGCGGGCAGCCAGCGCGCCGGCGCAGTCGCTCACGCGCTGCGCGTCCTCCTCGCTCTGGATGATGGCAAGAATGGTCTTGAACGGCATGGCTTCCTCCGAAGGTCAGGCGCGGTGCAAGGATGCATCCACTTTGCTGTCACAGGCAAGGTGCACAGCCGCGTATGCGAAAAACGATTTGGCGACGAACGGCGTTCCAGTCGTTTCGCCAGCGCCTATTTCGCCGGCAGCGAGGCGACCATGGCTTCGACGGCCTGCCGCGCTGCGTCGAGTGCTTCCTTCGTGCGGGCGCGGATGACTAACTCGGTGTGGAAGCCGCCGTCGAGATACTTCGGATAGGAGCCGATGATCGTGTCGGGATGGGCCGTCTGGATCTCGGCCAGCGGTCCGCCGATAATGCCTTCGCCGTGCGGGCAAGGGACCGTTGCCGAAAGCAGCTTCGTACCCGTGCGGAGCGTCGGCACGACATTGTCGAGCATCGCCTGGAAGATGGAGGGGACGCCGGCCATGACATGGACATTGCCGATACGAAAACCGGGCGCGATCGACACCGGATTGTCGATGTGCTCCGCGCCGACCGGCATGCGCGCCATGCGCTTGCGGGCTTCGTTGAACTCGATGCCACGCTTGGCGTAGCTCTCGCCGAGCAAAGTCACGGCCTTCGCGTCGTATTCGCAGGGAACGCCGAAGGCTTTCGCGACCGAGTCGGCGGTGATGTCGTCATGCGTCGGGCCGATTCCGCCGGTGGTGAAGACATAATCGTAGCGGACCCGCAATGCGTTGATGGCGGCGACGATCTCGTCCTCCTCGTCGGGGACGACGCGCACTTCCTTCACGTCGACGCCGATGGCGGTCATGATGTCGGCGAGATGGCCGATGTTTCGGTCCTTGGTGCGGCCGGAGAGAATCTCGTCGCCGATGACGATCATGGCGGCGGTGACGATGTCGGACATGCTGTGACCTCGGAGAGACTGACGTCACTTAGCGCGCTGTCCCGCGCACCGCAACGTCGTCCGTTCTGTGAACAATCTGTCCGCGATTAGGAAGCTTCCATTGAACGATCGGAGCGCTAGTTGTTTGGGGTGTGCGGCGCAGCAAGCGCCCAAGGGATTCCACTCAGGAGAACGATAATGGCGAAGATTCTGGTCCTCTACTATTCCAGCTGGGGCCACATGGAGCAGATGGCGAAGGCGGCGGCTGAAGGTGCGAGGGAAGGCGGCGCTGACGTGACGATCAAGCGCGTGCCGGAACTGGTATCCGAAGAAGCTGCCAAGGCAGCCTACTACAAGCTCGATCAGGAAGCGCCGATCGCGCAGCCGCTGGAACTCGCCGACTACGACGGCATCATTCTCGGCGTCTCGACCCGCTACGGCTCGATGGCGGCGCAGATGAAGAACTTCCTCGACCAGACGGGACCGCTCTGGGCGAAGGGCGCGTTGCTCAACAAGGTTGGCTCCGTGATGGCCTCGACCGCGACGCAGCATGGCGGCGCGGAACTGGCGCTCATCAACGCGCAGGTGTTCATGCAGCATCACGGCATGCTGATCGTTCCGCTCTCCTACGCGTATCAGGGACAGTCGGGCAACGATGTCGTCCGCGGCGGGGCTCCCTATGGCATGACGACGACCTCGGACACCGACGGCTCGCGCCAGCCATCCGCACAGGAACTGGAAGGTGCGAAATTCCAGGGCAAGCGCGTTGCCGAGATCGCGGCCAAGCTGCACGGGTGATTTTCCCGAACAGGACGATCGAAGGCGGCTCGGTTTCGGGCCGCCTTTTTCTTATGTGCTTGTCGTCGGTTCCGGCATGGTTAGTCTGTCCCGACCACAAACGGGGACTGCATGGCTTCGATCACAGGCTGGGTTTTCAGCGCGCTCTTTCTGATCGCCTTTCTCGTCATCGGCTATTTTGCGCTGGCGACGCGTCGCATCGCGGAGCGGGCCGAACGGACGGTTCCACCAGCCGGAAAATTCATCGACATCGGCGGCAACCGCATTCACTACGTCGAGGCCGGCGAGGGGCGGCCGATCGTCTTCGTGCATGGGCTGGGTGGACAACTGCATCATTTCCGCCATCCGACGTTTCCGACCTTGCCCGGCTACCGGCTGATTGCGCTGGACCGGCCGGGATCTGGCTACTCGGTACGCGCGGCGGGCGCCAGTGCGCGGCTTCCCGAGCAGGCCAAGGTCGTTGTGGACTTCATCAGGGCGCTGGGGCTGGAAAGGCCGCTGCTGGTGGGGCACTCGCTTGGCGGGGCTGTGGCGCTGACCGTCGCGCTGAACCATCCCGAGGCGATCTCCGGGGTCGTGACGCTCGCGCCGCTGACCCACATGGAAGATGCAATCCGGGCGGAGTTCAAGGCGCTCTACATCAAGTCGACGCTGAAACGCTGGCTGATCGCCAACACGACGGCGGTGCCGGCATCGCTTAAATACGCGCCGCAGACGCTCGACTTCGTGTTCGGGCCTCAGAAGTGGCCGGAGGACTATATCGTCGCTGGCGGCGGCATGCTGGGCCTGCGGCCGAGCCATTTCTTCGCGACGTCGAGTGACATCGTCGCCATCGAGCAGGACCTCGGCGCGATCGAGAAACGCTATGGCGAGATCACCATACCGGCTGCGATGATGTTCGGCTCGGGCGACCGTGTCCTAGACCAAAAGAGGCACGGGCTGCCCATGCGCGAGAAGATCGCGGGCCTCGACTTCGAGCTGCTGGATGGGCAGGGCCACATGCTGCAGTTCATGGCGAAGGACGAGGTGGCTGATATGGTTAAACGCACGGCGGAAAAAGCCTTCGCCTGAACAGCGATATGGCGCGCGCCCAGGAGGCAGTTGCGCGGCTGCAACGTCTCTCTGGAAACACCAACGAGTGTATGGCCAAGGGCAGCGCTTGACGCTAGACTTTCTCCGTTCGCGCCATGCTGGGGAGCTTGTAGCGTCCATGGATAGATATGTCGCCGTGCAGGAACCGACCTGTACGTGGGCGGTTTTCGATACGTTCGACGATCTGCCCGCGCAGTTTGGGGGAGTAACGCTGATTGGCCTTGAGGAGGCCGAGGCGCTTGAGCTTGCCGCCTCCGCCAACGAGCAATGTTCCATTCGGTTGCGTGAAGCGCTCGCTCTCGGCCGGCTGAGGCTCGTCGCGACGAAGGCCGCCTGAGGCGCCGCCCATTCCGTTGTCCGGCCTGGGCGCGCTTGCGCGTCTTTAACGAATTGCTGCGATAGTTCTTCCTCCAAGCGACACGATGACGCCGAGGAAGGGACGCATGTCGAACGCTCACTTGAACAGGAACGAAACAAGGGCCGCGAAATTCTGCGTCCCATTCGTGATGGTCGTCGCGATTGCGGCCGGGTGCACGTCAACTCCCACGGACTATGCCGCCACACTCTCGCAGCAGGATCCGAAATGGATGTCGCCAGAGTGCCAGGACATTCGGGCGACGGCTGCGAACTACAAAGAGCAGAAGGTTAGCTGGGCAGCGGGTGCTTTGATCGGGCCATACGGCCTCGCGCTTGTCGCAGCGGGCAAGGAGCACCAGGAGAAGCAGCGCGTAAAGATGGCTCGCGAAATGCACCTGAAATGCTCCAGCCAGCCCTTGCCGAAAAACCTGAAAGAAAGGCCGGTCGCGCAGCAGAAGATCAAATAGGGCCGGCGTTATCGCCGAGCGGAAATACTGCCGTCGTGGTTTCCGCTGTTGACGAACGAGCCCGACACGTTGCAAGCCAAAGCCGCGCGGACGTGGCGGAACTGGTAGACGCAAGGGACTTAAAATCCCTCAGCCACTGGCTATGCGGGTTCGATTCCCGCCGTCCGCACCAGATTGAAATCGTTTGACCGCAAGGGCTGCACGAGTCTTTCCCCCCGCTATGCGCCTCTGATGCAGAAATATCACAGAAATCAGCTATGTGATTCGATTCTGATCTTAATGCGTTTGTCAATATCAAAAATGTGATATTAGCATTGCGTTGAGTAACAGTTGGGGGAGTAGCGCTCGTGAAAAGACTCTTGATCGCATCCGTCTTCTCGATTGGGGTGACCTCGGGGACATCTTTCGCTGCAGATGCAGTGGTGGATTACGTTCCGGTGGAGCCGGTGGTCGCCGTGAAATATTTCGACGGCTTCTACATCGGTGCACATGGCGGCTGGGGCTGGGCCGATGCTCCTGCAAACTATGTCAACCCGCCGGCGTCGGCTTGCGGTCCCAGTGGGTCTTATGGCTGTGCTATCAGCCTTGATCCGGAAGGCGGCTTTGTCGGCGTTCAGGCCGGCTGGAACTACGTGTTCGACAACGGATTCATGCTGGGTGTCGAGGGCGACTATTCCTATGCCAGCCTCAATGACAGCGGGAATGGATTGTTCACTTTTGGGGGAACTCAACAGTCGCATGTCGATATCGACATCGACCAGATGGCGACGATCATGGGCCGTGTTGGCTTCGTGATGGACCGCTGGATGCCGTTTGCCACAGTTGGCTGGGGTTGGGTGCATGGCGAGCGCAATGTGAACAGCAGCTTCCCGGCTGGGTTCAGCGCCAGTGCCGAAAATTGGCATGACGGCTGGGTTCTCGGCGGCGGTGTGGAATACGCGCTGGACGAGCACTGGACGCTAAAGGGCGAATACCGCTACTTCGATGGCGGCGACGAAGTCTATGGCGTCGGCTTTGCGGGCGGCACCAATTACGATCTGGACATCTCGACTGTACGTTTCGGCATAAACTACGGCTTTTAGTCGTATAGCCTGAAGCTTTCAAAGCCCCGGCGCAGCCTACAAGTTCTGATCGCCACCCAACATCGGACCAGAGCCCGGCGATTACGCCGGGCTTCTACACGCTGCGTGCCGCGGATGCTGCATCCTCCGGGCTTAGCGCCACAGTCATGCAGCGCCGCCAGGAGGATAGCCATGAAGCTTTGGGGTAACGTGATTGCCATCGTCGTGCTTGCTGTTGGCGTGCTCTGGACGCTGCAGGGCGCCAATGTCATCGGCGGCAGCTTCATGACCGGACAATCGCAATGGCTGTACATCGGATTGGCTTGCGTCGTCGTCGCGCTTTTTGCGCTGTGGCGGCTGAACCGGGGTCGCCCGTCGCGCCCCTAGAGCATGTCCTCTCGAAGTTGTCTCTGGTGCGGGACAAGACATACGCAAAATCGAATCGGCTACCGCCCCAACGACCGACCTTGAGAAATCGCAGCACACTTCGGAGAGGTGCGTCGACCCGGTTTTTGACGCGGCGGTGATCCACCTGCCCGCGGTACGCGTAATCAGGATGCCAACGCCCATCATGGGCAATGAAGCTAACAGCCCATCATGGGCAAAAGGCGAGGAACCTGAAAATGAAAAAGCTGCTGGCCGCAGCGGCGCTGAGCGCGTCGCTGTTCGGAACGAATGCCTATGCCGCCGACATTGTCGACACGGCAATGTCGAATGGAAGCTTCAACACGCTGGTGGCCGCCGTGAAGGCTGCCGGTCTTGTCGAAACGCTGAAGGGCGCCGGTCCGTTTACCGTTTTCGCTCCGACCGATGAAGCGTTCGCGGCCCTTCCCGCAGGCACAGTGGACGATCTTCTGAAACCCGAGAACAAGGACAAGCTGGTTGAAATCCTGACCTACCATGTCGTGGCTGGCAAGGTCATGTCCGGCGATCTCAAGGACGGGATGAAGGCTGCGACCGTTGAAGGCGCCGAGGTGACCATCGACCTGGACAACGGAGCGATGGTCAACGATGCCAAGGTCGTCACGGCCGATGTGGCTGCGGACAACGGCGTCATCCATGTCATCGACAAGGTGCTTATGCCTCCCATGTAAGGGTCGGGCCGGGAAGCCGGCGATAGTCGACGCGCTGCCCATTCCATCCCCGAATGCGGCGCGTCGGCTTTCCGAGGGGGGCTGAGGGCATCTTGTCCACGACCGGTGGGCGCGGGACTGAGCCCAGTGACGGGGGAGTGCGACTGAAAGACAGCGCGTGACCATCCGCGAGATTTCCACTCGGTCGGAAAAGCAACCGCATTCTTCCCACGATTGTATCTTCTAGGCTTGGCGGTGAATCCATGTGTGTGTTGCCGTTGGGTAACAGCGACGTGGCCTGCAGGATGCTAAGCAGAAAATGGCCCAAGGGTTAGACGAGGGGATTCTGTCCCGACTTTTGGGCATTTCAACGGAAGAGAGAATATCATGCAGAAAGAACGTAAGTCGTACGAGAAGCCGGTTGTGAAGAAGTCGCTGGTCCTGCTCCAGTCGGTGACCGCGCAGAGCAGCTCGCAGAATATAACCTGACGTCTTGCGGGTTAGAGTCAAAGCGTTTCTATTCATGAAATTTGCGGGGAAGGGGTGATGTAGTATGAAGGTCGTAGTGCGGAAGTCTTATGAGAAGCCAGTTGTCAGGAAGTCGCTGGTTCTACTGCAGTCGGTGACGGCGCAGAGCAGCTCGCAGGCAGCATGATTTTTTCGAGCCCGGCCTTCGCGCCGGGCTTTTGCGCTGGTGGAAAGCCTTGATTTCAGTGGGGGTAGTTATGCAGGTAATTGCAAAACGAAAGTCGTACGAAAAACCTGTACTCAGGAAGTCGCTGGTGCTGCTGCAGTCGGTGACGGCGCTGGGTACATCCAACGATACGCCGTGATGGACCGGCGGAACGAAAGCGTCGATCAGAGTTGAAGGCCAAGCAAGGGTGCAGACATGCTGAAAGTAGCGAAGCGCAAATCTTACGAGAAGCCGGCGCTCAGGAAGTCGCTAGTGTTGCTGCAGTCGGTGACGGCGCAGAGCTCGTCGCAACTGGCGAGCGGCTAAGATCGAGCCGATAGCGTCCGTTTTCGCGCGCCAGGCCCGTTCCCATTAGCGGTTGTGTGACGATACCAGGGCGAGCGTGGGTAACCTGTAGCTTTAAGGTTGTGTTGCCCTTGAGGAAAGCCATCAATAAAGTTGCAACGTTTTGCGGGCCTTATTGGCTCACAACAGGCAACAGGCAGCACGACGTCATGAAAAATCTCTCCTTGGTCCTCGCAATACTCGCCGGGGTTGTGTTCGCGCCGTTCGGCGGCGGCGCATTTGCGGCGACGCTGACGGCGAACGTCTCGCTTTCCACCCAGACGATGACGGTCATCCACCGCGGCCGCGTGATCGCCCACTGGCCGGTTTCCACGGCCCGGCGCGGCAAGATCACGCCAACCGGAAGCTGGTCGGCCAAGTGGTTGTCGCGCAATCACCGGTCGAGCCGCTACAACAACGCGCCCATGCCGTACTCCATCTTCTACAACGGCAACTATGCGGTGCACGGGACGTATGAAACCAAGCGCCTCGGTCGTCCGGCGTCCTCTGGCTGCGTGCGTCTCGCCCCAGCAAATGCGGCGAAGCTCTTTGCGCTTGCTCAGGCCGAAGGGCTGAAGAACACGCGTATCAACGTACGTTACTGACGAGGGTGAAGGCGCGCGCTGCCGATCCGTTGACCGACATGCATCGCGCGCCTGAAACGCTCGATCGGATTCTGTGGGCAAGCTGATTTGCGGCTTGCTGTCAGCAATCGGTCATGTCGGGAATGTAGTCCTTGACCTCACCGAGCCGGAGGGTGTCATTCACGGTCCCCGGTTCGCAGGGGGGTTGTCAGGGACACGCCAATGACTGCCAACGATTTTGCCACGGGCGCCATTTGCCGTGTGGTCGTCCCGATTGCCCTCGCTGTCTTGGCTTTTCCAACCACAGCAGCCTTTGGCGAAGATTTCCCGAAGCTGGAATACAAGCTGCCGAACGGCGCCGCCTTCAAAATATACGGTCAAATAGCCACGGGCGTCCTGGTGTATGACGACGGCTTCCAGACCGAAGCCTATGCGCCGATCGACAACAACAATTCGATTTCCCGCGTAGCCGCAAGCTATGGTCGGGATTTTGGAGGTTGGGGCCTCGAGGCGGTGGTGGAAGTAGAGTACCCCGCATACTCAACCAACAACATCAACGTCCGGTCGCCGTCACCGGACTGGGGGTGGGAAAATACCTACTTCCGCAGGATAGAGGTCACTCTGGAGAACGAGTCCTACGGCAAGCTCTGGCTCGGCCAGGGCTATATGGCGTCTGACTATTCGGCCGAAGTCGATCTTTCGGGGACGACGGTCATTGCGTACTCCAAAATCCAGGGTACCGCCGGCGGACAGCTGTTCCGCAATGCCGCGACCGGTGCGTTCGGTCCTTCGGTAAACTCGGCCTTCAATAATTATGACGGGCTGGGGCGCAATGTCCGCATACGCTACGATACCCCGAAAATGGCGGGGTTCGTTGCCAGCGCCTCCTACGGCGAAAACGCGCTCGGCGACAACGACACGGCGCTTGCAGACGTTGCGCTCAGGTACAACAACACGTTCGACGACTTCAAAGTTTCGGGCGCCATCGCCTATGCGTGGCAGGAGAACGACGTCGAGATCGTCGATGGGTCGGCATCCATCCTGCACCAACCGTCGGGCATCAACCTGACCTTTGCTGTGGGTTCGCAAGATAACGGAGCCAAGGTCGGGCGCTATGCATATGGCAAGCTGGGATTGCTGCGCGACTATGTGGAACTCGGCCCGACGGCTCTAGTGGCAGACTACTACTACGGCGAGGACATTGCAGCGCTGGACTCTGCCAGCCAATCTTTCGGCGTCGCAGCCGTGCAGACCATCAAGCAGTACAACACGGATCTCTACCTCACCTACCGTCGATACCAGTACGATACGACCACGGAGGATTTCGAGGATGGAGATGCGGTGCTTGGCGGGGCGCGCATCAGGTTCTGAGCGGAAGGTCTGAAGCCGGGTGGATCGTGATGAAGCTGCCTGCGGCCAGGAATGTCAGGTCCGGCCAATGTTGCGCTTGTAGCTGAACCCAGCCACAGCGCTTGCCCATACGGCCCGAGTCCGTGGCGTCACAGGGCGAGCCCGGTGGCCAGATGTCGAACTCTTCGTAGATACGCTCGATGAAGAAGTGTCGCGAGTCGGACCCAACCGACACGCGCGCATCGATCCAGCCGGACGGGTGGACGGAAAGATTGAGCGCGGCATCGTGCTCGATTCCGTTGCTGGATACCAGAAAATCCACCAATAGCGGCTGGCCATCAGCGCGCTCGCCGACCGAAGCCACGAGGACATTCCAGTTTCCGACGATCCAGGACCGATCAATGTCGAGGCCGATGCTCAGCAGGCCGGCGAGTTCATCCAGCATGATTGCCGCCTCGACAAAGCAGTCTTCGCCGCCGATCGGCTGCGCGTAGATCGGAGGTCGCAGCGGAGGCTCGACCTCACTCATGCGGCTGCGCCGACCGGATCACTGGACCGCGCCGAGCGTGATGATCCTGAGCGGCGTCGTGACGATGATGCTCGCGGCCTGGCCAAGACCGCCAGCGATGTCGTTCACGCGCTCGTTGGCCTGCTGCGGCGTCGGCACGAGGCTTTCCGGCATGCGAAGCCGATCGCCGAGCAACTGCACCAGCACCGGATTGTCGGCAAACTTGGCATGGTTGAGTTTATCGCCTGACTGAATGGAGCTCAAATCAACCACAGTCACGCCCAGCGCGGCCAGTTCGTCTGCATTGGCATCGTCGCCGACGCGCGCCTGGTTGCCGCCGATGAAGCTGGAGAGGCGGAGCGCCTTGTCGTCGCTGGACAGAAGAACCGCAAAGGGTCTGTCGGGCTTGCCGTAGCGGCGCATCTGCTTCTTGAAGATGTCGACGTCGATGTCGGGCGAGGCGAGGACGACATAGCCGAGCTTGCCGCTGAGGTCGCGGTTGCCGGCGATGGCGAGCTGGCGCAGCGTTTCCATGGCCAGCCAGTTGCCCATCGAGTGCGCGATGATGTCGATGCTCTTGATGCGCGGCGAGCGGGACAGCATGACCAGTGTCGCTTCCAGGTCGTCGCGGGCGGCCGTGCTGCTGTCCTTGTCGTAGACATAGTCGCGGGTCTTGGCGCCGGAGGCCCAGGAGAACAGGACCGGGGTGCCGGGGTATTTGGTATCCTGCGCGATCTGGGTGAGGCGATAGACGCCGTCGTCGAAGCCGGTGTTGTAGCCGTGCACGAAGACGAGCACGCGCTCGCCCTTGTTGGCGACGGCGGTGACGAACTGCTTGCCGGACTCGTAGATCGTCAGGTCGACGGCTGTGAAATCCTTCGCGGGATCACCCGGCATCCCGTCCTTGGCGCGCTCGATCTTGCCGATCTGGTGGTTCTTCGGAACGGTGACCCCGACGCGACCGAAGGCCAGATCCTCGGAGCGGTCCCGGCCAAACACGACACTGGCATCCGCGTCCTTCTTGCGTGTCGTCGCGACGAAGATGTCGTGTTTCGCCATGACGCCTGCGGGCGGGGGGGCGGCAGGGTTGGCCGCAATCAGCTCGTGCCTGCGTTCGCTTATGCAGCCGGACGCCGCCATGGAAAGCATGAGTATGACAAGCAGTCTCAAACGCACGGCGACGCTCCGCACCGGACAGCGCCGGCCTTTGAACGCACGGATAGTGCCAGAACAAGCCGGGGTCCAGCCCAAACTATGAGGATCGGGGTAAGTTACGGGTGGGATGCGACTTTCAGCCCTTGCCCGTCCGGTTTGGCTAAGAGCCCTGATTGAGCATGTTGATGCGGTCGGTGACCTGACGGTCGGTAGCATAGCCGTCGTCCTCGCGCAGGCGCTGGCCGAGCATCCTGACGAGATTCGGATTGTCGGCGAACTTTGTGTGGTTCAGGCTGTCGCCGCTCTTTTCCTTCGAGAGATCGACGACGACCACGCCGAGTTCGGCGAGGTCGGCAGCGTTCTTGTAGTCGCCGACGCGCTTGTTGCCGGCGAGGATGCCGGACAGGCGCAAGGCGCGGTCGTCCTCTGACAGCATCAGGAAGAACGGCCGGTCCGGCTTGCCGTAGCGACGCATCTGGCTGCGGAAGACGTCGACGTCGATGTCCGGCGAGGCGAGCACGACGTCGCCGAGCTTGCCGCTCAGGTCCCTGTCGCCGGTGATCGCGAGCTGGCGCAGAGCCTCCATGGTGACCCAGGTGCCCATGGAATGGGCGACGATGTCGATGCGGCGCGCGCCGGACTGGGCAAGCACGCGCAGCGTCACCTCGAGCTGGTCGCGCGCGACGCTGGCGCTCTCGCGGTCGTAGACATAGTCCTTCGTGCTACCGCCGGAAGCCCAGGAGAACAGCACCGGCGTGCCGGGGTAGCCTGAATCGTGCGCGATCTGGGTGGCGCGATAGACGGCACTGTCGAACGAGGTGTTGTAGCCGTGGATGAAGATCATAACCCGGCCGCCGCGCGCGGCGATATCTGCGCTGAGCGCGTTCGAGAACTGCGGCTGCGCGTCGTAGGCGACGACCTCCGTGGCAGTGAAGAACTGCGTGGGGTCGGCCGGCTTGCCGGGCTTGTTCCGTTCAATCTGGCCAGTCTTGTGGTACTTCGGTACGGTCACGTTGACGCGCGCGAAGTTGAGCTTGGGTGAGCGCGAGTTGGAGAAGACCTTGGCATCGGACGACGCCTGCCGCGTGGTGGCGACGAAAATCGAGTGGTTGCCGGCGATCTCCGTCACGGGCACCTGAACGGATCCGGTGCCGATAAGATCGGTGGCCTGGTTGTTTGTCATGCATCCGGCGCTCAGAAGCGCCAGAGCAACGATCAGAAACTTCGATTTCAGCACGCGTTAACCCTTTGGCCGTTCGGCTCTTTTTGCTCGACCCTCCCGACCCCTGAAAGTAGGCAATAGCAAGGCGCAAGGGTGACAAAAGCGTCAACGCCGTGCGAGGGAGTTGCACGGTGTTGCGCGAAAGCCAAAAGCGGTGCACGGCCGGCCGCTCATCAAGCCTGTGGTTTCGCTCGCCCTGATGTGCCATAGCGCGGATCGCAGCCGATCCAGATGATTGCCGATCCAGACAGGCGTCAAACCAATGGTGGATCACAGACGATGACCAGTTTCGCTGAACGCGTATCGACGGCCGGAGATGCGCTGCGCGCGCTGTTCCCGGCAACGCCGCTGCAGGAAAACGACTATTTGTCGAAGAAATACGGCGCGCGCGTACTGCTGAAGCGCGAGGATCTGACTCCGGTACGCTCGTACAAGATTCGCGGCGCCTTCAACTTCTTCCGTAAGGCGATTGCGGCCGGCAACGACGCCGACCTCTTCGTCTGCGCCTCGGCCGGCAACCATGCGCAAGGCTTCGCCTTCGTCTGCCGGCATTTCGGCAAGAAGGGCGTTGTCTTCATGCCGGTGACGACACCACAGCAGAAGATCGACAAGACGAAGCTCTTCGGCGGCGCCTTCGTCGAGATCAGATTGTTCGGTGACTTCTTCGACGACTGTTATCGTGCCTCGCTGGAATTTGCCGAGACGAGCGGCGCGCATATGGTGCCGCCATTCGACCACAAGGACATCATCGAAGGGCAGGCGACGGTCGGCTGGGAGATCGCCGAACAGATGGCGGCCGGACGATCGGCGGACATGATGGTGCTGCCTGTCGGCGGCGGCGGGCTGTCGGCCGGCATCACGCAATATTTTCATGACATCAGGCGTGACGCGCGTTTCGTCTTTGCGGAGCCGGCCGGTGCCGCGAGCCTTGCGACAAGCCTTGCGTCTGGGCGGCGCGTGAAGCTCGACGCGGTCGACAATTTCGTCGACGGCGCGGCGGTTGCGGAAATCGGTCGCGAGCCGTTCCGGCACCTCAAGGATTTTCCGTCGGAAGCTGTCCATCGGATTCCTGAAAACCGACTGTGCGCGACCATGATCGAAATGCTGAACATCGAGGGCGTGGTGCTGGAGCCGGCAGGTGCGCTGGCCATCGACGTGCTCAAGGATTTTCCAAGGAAGGACATTCGCGGCAGGACGATCGTCTGCGTCGTATCGGGCGGCAATTTCGATTTCGAGCGACTGCCTGACGTGAAGGAGCGCGCGTTGCGTTTCGAGGGACTGAAGAAGTATTTCGTCTTCCGCTTTCCGCAGCGCCCTGGAGCGTTGCGTGACTTCCTCGACCTGCTCGGACCGGACGACGACATCGCGCGTTTCGAGTACCTTAAGAAGTCGGCGCGCAATTTTGGCTCGGTGCTGATTGGCATCGAGACGAAGGACAGGAAGAATTTCGACGTACTGGCGAGGCGCTTCCACGAGGCCGGGTGGGCCTACCAGGACATCACCGACAACGAGACGATCGCCGGGCTGGTGATATGACTGTCTATGTCGTCCTGTTTCGCGGGGTCGGGGGAGCGACGCAACTGCCGGTGAAGCCGCTGCGTGAAGCGCTGACCGAAGCCGGGTTCAGGCAAGTCTCCACCTACATCAACAGCGGCAACGCCGTGCTGTCATCGCGCAAGGGCGCTGCAAGCGTGATGGCTGATGTCGCCAGGATCACGAAGAACCAGTTCGGGTTCGAGAAGGACATCCACGTGCTGTCGCGCGAGGCTTGGGCGGAGCTGATCGCGACGAACCCATTCCCGAAGGCGGTCGAGACACCGAAATTCCTGCACGCCGCCGTGTTGGCCGAAACGCCCCAGCCGGAAAGACTGGAGACGCTGCGCGCCTTTGCGAAGGGCAGGGAGGCGATTGAGGTCGTGGACAAGGTGGCCTACCTCTACACGCCCGACGGCTTCGGCACCTCGAAGCTTGCGGAGAAGTTCGACAAGGGCATCGGCGTGCCCAACACGGCGCGCAACTGGAACACCGTGATCGCGCTGGCGAAGCTCGCCGACGCGATCGGGTGAGGCGCTGGCGTCACCAGCTTCCGGTGTTGGCCATCGAGACCCAGGGCTCGGCCTTCTCCAGCGCCGGGCCCTTCTGCAGCAGTTCGATGGAGATGCCGTCGGGCGACCTGATGAAGGCCATGTTGCCGTCGCGCGGCGGACGGTTGATGGTGATGCCGGCCTCCATCAGGCGCTGGCAGGTGTCGTAGATGTTGTCGACCTCGTAGGCGAGGTGGCCAAAGTTGCGACCGCCCTGATAATCCTCCGGATCCCAGTTGTAGGTGAGTTCGAGGAGCGGCGCCTTGGTGTTGATGCCGGTCTGCTCGTCTTCCGGCGCGGCCAGAAAGATCAGCGTGAAGCGGCCGCCTTCGTTCTCAAGCCGGCGAACCTCTTTCAGCCCGAACTTCTTGACGTAGAAGTCGAGCGCCTCGTCGATATCGCGGACGCGGACCATGGTGTGCAGATAGCGCATGATTTTTCCTCAACAGTTTCGGCAGGTTGGGGAACATAGGGCGGCATCGGCACCTCGGCAATCGATCGTGTCGCCGCGACATTCGATTTACCTTCGTCCGGCCAAATCTTGGGACACAGCGAAAAAACCTTGCGGCAGCCCTTGCACACAAGCTTCCGCACGGTGTTATTCTTGCATCAAGAATCAGCAGTAACAGTCCACCACAGGGGGCGTTCTGATGGGGGAAAAAGCCTCTATCACGAGGCATGAGGATGCCAGCGGGGAAGCCTTTGTCGGCAATGAAGCCGACGATGCTGGCGTCATCGAAGTTTCGGGGGCCATCAAGTGGTTTGACGTCGCCAAGGGCTACGGCTTCGTGTTGCCTGATGGCGGGCGGCTGGGCGACGTGCTCATCCATGTGACCTGCCTGAGGCGCGACGGCTTCCAGACAGCGCTCGAAGGGTCGCGTGTGGTCTGTCTCGTCAAGAACGGCGATCGCGGCCTGCAGGCGTTTCGTGTCCTCTCCATGGACAATTCGACGGCGGTGCATCCGGCGGAGATGCAGGAGCAGCGTACGCATGTCGTGGTGACGCCGGAAAGCGGACTCGAGCGGGCGCTGGTGAAGTGGTTCAACCGGACCAAGGGTTTTGGATTCCTGACGCGCGGCGAAGGCACGGAAGACATCTTCGTGCACATGGAGACGCTGAGGCGTTACGGTCTCACCGAACTGCGTCCCGGGCAGGTCGTGCTCGTGCGCTTCGGGCGCGGCGACAAAGGCCTTATGGCTGCCGAAATTCACCCGGATATCGGTACGCTGCCGGTCTCGCACTGAAGTCCTCGCACTGAAGTCGCAACCACGCTGGCCGGACCACACCGGGAGCCATTCAATGATGCGCAAAATTCTGCTGGCTGCGGCAGGGGTCGTTGTCATCCTCGCGGTGGCGGGCTTCTACGTCTTTTACTACGGCATGCAGCCGACATCGGCCGACCAGGCGATGCACCTCCCGGTCGATCCGGTGTCGCTGGTCATCGAAACCGCGTCGGGCGAAAAATCCTTCACCATCGAGATCGCCGACGACCAGAACGAACGCTCGCGCGGGCTGATGTTTCGCGAGACGATGGATGACGACCACGGAATGCTGTTTGTCTTTCCCGAAACAAAACCAGTGGGCTTCTGGATGAAGAACACGCCGATGCCGCTGGATCTCATCTTCGTTGGACAGGACGGGCGCGTCATCGACATCCTGCCGGGCGAGCCGTTCTCCGAGGCGTTGATCGCGCCTGCCGACCCGGCGCGGTTCGTGCTGGAACTGAAGCGGGGAACAGCGGAGAAGTCCGGCATCGCCGACGGCGATTTCCTGCGCCATCCGGCCGTCAACGAGGCTCCCGGGGCAGCCAATCCGGGGTGAGGGCATGGTCTCGATCCTGAAAGCCGTCGCCGGTTCGATGCAAGTCTTCGCACATGACGGGTTCGACCTGGCTTTCATCGACCAGCAGCCTTCGGCCGAAGCCGAACCTGTGCTGCTGATTCATGGCTTCGCTTCTTCCTATGTCGTGAACTGGGTCTCGACGGGTTGGGTCAAGACCCTGAACGACGCGGGCTACCGGACAATCGCGCTCGACAATCGCGGCCACGGCGTATCAAGCAAGAGCTACGTGGCGGCCGATTATACGCCGCAGAAGATGGCGGGCGATGCGTCAGCCCTGCTCGACCATCTCGGCGTCGCGCGGGCTCACGTGATCGGCTACTCGATGGGCGCGCGCATCGCCGCGTTCCTGGCGCTGGCCGAACCGCAACAGGTCGCAACGCTGGTTTTTGGCGGCCTCGGCAGCGGTCTGGTTGATGGCGTCGGTGACTGGGATCCGATCGCATCGGCGCTGCTGGCCGACGATGTCTCAACGATTATGCATCCGCGCGGCAAGGCGTTCCGGACATTCGCGGACCAGACGAAAAGCGACAGGCGCGCGCTGGCCGCCTGCATCACTACCTCGCGAATCGAACTCAGCGAGGCCGACGTCGCTCGCATCGCGCAACCGACGCTGATCGCGGTGGGGACGAAAGACGACATCGCGGGATCGGCGGGCGAACTCTCCAGCCTGATGCCGAACGCCGAGAGCTTCGACATCGAGGGCCGCGACCACATGCTGGCAACCGGCGACCGAAGCTTCAAGCAGCGGGTCGTGGCGTTTCTGGGGGAACATCCGATCGCTGGGTCCTGACGTTGGGTCAGGCCTTTTCCCGGAACAGGCGGATCATATCCCGGATCGACAGGTGGCCTTTCGCGACAAATCTCATTTGCCGAAGAGGGCCTGCAGACCTTAACGTGTCCCGATCGACCAGAAGCATCGTCCGGTGCTGAACCCTCAGATGAGAGAATTTCTTGAGAGCGTATGGCACATATGCGGTCAGCAAGCGCTCGCCCAGAAAGCCGATATATCTGGCATCATATGCCGTGCGATCTTTGAAATCGGCCGGGGGATTTTCATAAAGTGCCTGCGTCAGATCGAAGAGGAACTCGCTGTAGTGCTCAAACACAGGGCGAGACATGACAAATATGTTGCCCAGCAGCAGTTCGCGCGCTGCCAGCGTCCGGTCAAAGTCGTTCAGAAAATCCGGTCGACGGGCGGCGATGGTGTTCCGCAGGTAGTCCATGTCAACAATCGGATGATATTTTCCGTAATGGTCCTGGACCGTCTCTTTGAGCTGCCGAGGCGCCGGCAGGATGACGGAAAAGCCATTCGGTTGAAGGGTCTCGAAGGTTCGTTCCCAGTCCAGCGAAAGCGTCTGCGTTCAGATAGGGAGCGAAGCGTTCGGGTTGCGCCGCAAGGGCAGGGACCGCTTCCAGGAAACGCCTGTAATGCATCAGTCCGATGAAGGATGAATCATGGTCGTTCTTCCAGGCCCAATAGTGCGCCGTAAGTTCGCAGTAGCAGGGGTTGCGGGCCGAAATGTTGTCGCCGGTGTCGTCTCCGATCATGTCAGGGAGATTTGAACTGGCGAGTGCCCGGCCGACGTGGATCGGTACGAGGGGCTTGCCGGCATAGATTGGCGCCTGTTTATGATACGCGATGTAGATCGTCGCGCGCTGACTCACTTCGGCGGAACTCATGACTAAAGTTCTTGCTGTGGCTGCGGCAGCGAAACAATCGCCTCCCTGCCTCGCCATGGACGCGACCAGATTTGGAGCCGATCAAGCAAACCGGGTGCGCTGACCTTGGAGCCGCCCTCCGTCTCAGGGTCGCTCGAAACGGGAAAGGCGTTGTCGAGTTTCGCGAGAATCTCTGCGGTGTCCTGTTGCCCGGCGAGCAATAGCTCGTATCGGTCCAGCAAATTGGAAGCGTCCACCTCGTATCGCTGGGGATAGAACGCATAATGGGCGACTATTGCGTCACCGGTAATGCAATTGGTCCTTCCGGTGGCTATGGCGCTGGTGGTTGTCCAGTCCTCTTCTTCGTTCCAGCCGATCAGTTGTGGATGTTTCGCGAGGTCACGGCCGAACCACGATATGCAATTGATGGAGAAGCGGGCGAGGGAAATGGGATAGTTCCCGCCTTTCAATCGGTGCCAGTCGCCAGTTTCGGCAAGCTTGAGGAAAAGCTCATGGAGGGACTTTGCGAACCTTCCGTCCTTCCATCCGATCTTATCCCAGGCGGACATCGAGATCGGACGACTCGTGCGTATCCTGCCTGTCCGCTCGAGCAGTGCCGTGCATATCGCGTTGTTGATGATGAGTGGCATCGTCAGCAGGTACTCAGGATGAGCGATCCTGAAGGCAAGGAAGCGCTCGAAGAAGCCGGGCTCGATCCAGACCACATCATCGTCAAAGCGCACGTAGACGGTGTCCTCGTCCATCGACAGCCGATGAAAAGCTCCAATGCTTTTGGTGCCGTCAACGGCACCGTCTGGCTGAGCGACGAGGTTTATCCTGCTGTCCAGCTTGGCCGTGGCTTCAAGAAAACGGATATCGGAAGCATTCGTTGTGTTGACCCATATGTCGTATCTATCGACGAAAGCGGACGCGAGGATTTGCGGAATAAGAAGACGCATATAGCGCCGCCGACCAGCCGGCGTTACGCAGACAATCCTGTGCTCCTTGAACATTATCGGGCTTAAACTTCTTCCTGCAATCTAAATGGCGGGGCAAAATATGGCGGCGATCTCGTAAATGTTAAAATTGTATCCAAGTTACATGTTCTTGCAATGGCTTGGAACGCACGCCACAGCAACCTGAACCGCTGGGGCGGTGTCAGCGAGATTCTGCAGCTTCATCGAACCCGATGTCCGTTTGGAAGCGGCTCTTCAGACGCCGGGAAGGAACTTTTCTCAGAATGCCGTCCACCCGCTTGACGCAAATCCGGCCGCGACCTAATGGAACTGCGCCCGAAGCGGCGAGGCCTCGTGGCGGAGTGGTTACGCAGAGGACTGCAAATCCTTGCACCCCGGTTCGATTCCGGGCGAGGCCTCCATCTACTTTTCACAATGGGGTCAGCTCAACGCGTAGGCCCCATCCTTGCCCGCATACCGCATCTGCGGCATCCTGCCTTTTTAAACGGCCCATCCACGCAGAGGCAAACCTGTGAAGCTCTTCGGCACCATCGTCGCCATTGTCGTGCTCGCAATCGGTTCAATCTGGACGCTGCAGGGCGCCAACTTGATCGGCGGAAGTTTCATGACCGGACAGACGCAGTGGCTGTATATCGGGATCGTATGCGTCCTGGTCGCACTGTTCGCCCTTTGGCGCCTCAACAGGGGCCGCGGACCATCTGTCCGCTAGCTCGCAATGTGCGGTCGCTTCACCCGCTTCCACACCTGGGCTGACATCCATCGGATGTATAGCCTGTTGCCGGTGACCGAGACGGGCCGCAACACCCAGGCCCGCTACAACATCGCGCCGACAGAGGATGTCTATTTCGTCACCGCAGACGAGGATGGTGCCCAGCAGGTCAGGGAAGGTCGCTGGTGGCTCGTGCCATGGTGGGCGAAGGAAATGCCCAAGGCGGCGATGTTCAACGCCAGGATCGAAACTGCGGACACGTCCGGGGCTTTCAAGGACGCGTGGAGGTCGAAGCGCTGCCTGATCCCGGCCGATGGGTTTTACGAATGGACCAAGAACGCGGAGGACGACAAGCGCGACCCATGGTTCATCCATCTGCCTGCCAACCAGCCGTTCAGCTTCGCCGGCCTCTGGGCGCACAACGACAAGCTCGGCGTGACCAGTTGCACGATCATCACCATACCGGCGGCCGAGCCCATGAGACCGCTCCACGACCGCCAGCCGGCTGTCCTGGCACCGCAGGCCTATGACGCGTGGCTGGACCCGGCGACGCCCGCGCCGGACGTGAAGCCTCTCTTGTCGAACAATCTCGTCGGTGGGCTGCAGTTCCATCGCGTGGGTCGCAAGGTGAATGCATCAGGCAGGGCCGACAAGCCGAACGATGATGCTTCGATGATCGAGCCAGTGCTAACCGTCTAGAGCATCCTCATCGGTTTCGACGGGCAACAACTCTCGTCCCTTGCGCTCGATCTCCATATGCCAAGCACCTTCGTCAGGCGACATATGGCCGTTGTGGCGGTGATAGTCCGGGGGCCGGTTACCAAGCACGTTGATGGCTTTGCGCAGATCCTTGCGGAGTTGCATCATCGCCTCGCCGTGCGGAGTGTAGTGGTTCATGCCAATGCTGGCTTTTGAGATAGCGATTTCCAGCAGTTGAGCGCGGTACTCGATCTCGTCAAAGTCGGTTCGGTAGATTTCCCTGCGTAGTTTCTTGCGGCCTGGCATGGCGCGCGCTCCTCAGTGCCCCGAGGTTGTCGTTACTCCCCGAGGAATATCTTCCTGATATTCGCACGGTCGTCAATTGGGTCGCTGTTGCCGTTGGGTCACAGGCTGAGGTCTCATACCGTGTTATGAACCCGCTATCAGTGTTCTGGACGGGAGAAATATCAGTGAAAGCTCAAATACTTGCCGCCGCCCTCTTAGTTGGGACTTCCAGCTTTGTTCTTGCAGCCGATCCGGGCATGCCGATGGAGGAACCTCCTGTCGGCTTCACCTGGACCGGTGGATACGCAGGCGTCCACATAGGTTATGGCTGGGGCGATTCCGACTTCACAGACGATGACGGCTGGAACTTGACTGGCCAGACCTTCGGCGTTGATGCCGATGGCGTCCTGGGAGGTGTTCAGGCGGGCTACAACTGGCAGACTGGAAGTCTTGTCGTCGGTGTCGAAGGCGAACTTGGCTATCTTAACCTGGACGGCAGCGGCCTTCAGGAGGACGGGGTTTTCAACGATACCTACGGAGTTGTTGACGGCGGTTTCTATGCCGGACTCAGCGCGCGCGTTGGATACGCAATGGATCGCACCTTGCTTTACGCCAAGGCGGGAGGGGTCTACTACGGCGGGGAGTTCTCGTTGTCCGACGTACCGACGATCGCCGGCCCGGGCACCTTGTCGGGCTCTGAAACAGTAGGGCTGGGCTACCAGATCGGCGGTGGCATCGAGCATGCTGTGACCGACAACTGGACCCTCAAGCTCGAATACGCCTACTTTGACTTCGGCAGCGAAACGGTCACCGGGTTCGACGGCGGTGGCGATCCGTGGAACTACTCTGCCGATTTGTACGCCCATACTGTGAAGATTGGCGCGAACTTCAAGTTCTGACCATCGCCGGGTCTAGGTAAGTTAGGAGTGACCGAAAGCATGACAACGATATCGAAACGTACTTACACGAAGCCGGCATTGCGGAAATCCCGCGTAAATCTGCAGGCGGTTACCGCTCTGGGTACAGCGAGCGGCGACGACACCATTCTGGATCCGGGCGGCCAATAGCCAGCGTTCAGCCTGTCCGAAAGCCCGGCCATCGCGCCGGGCTTTTTATTTGCCCATGTCCCCTTTGTGACTAGCGCCTTGGCGCCGATGCTATAGGGTGGGCGCCATCCGGCGCAATTGGCCCAAGGCGCGTCCGACTGAGAGTGCACTTTGCTCCCGCCTCAAGCAGGGAGTGCGCTATGCACCGCGACGGATTATCACTCGATGGCATGAAGCTGCAGGCAGCGAAGGATCTTGCCGCGAAAACCGGTATCACCGAGACCCAGGCCATGGAGTTAGTGCGGACACTTGGCCTGAATACCTCATCCTTAATCTTTCACGCGAACCAGTTGAAGGCTAAGGGTAGCTGATCCCTAGCTGGCCACCTTGCCCGCATACCGAAGCTTCGGCATCCTATGGTTGTGCAGGCGATAGCGGGAAGGGAAAGCTCTGGGTGCTGCGGCACGCAACTTGAGCCAGTCGAGAAGATCGTCAAACGCAATACCGGCTTCACCGAACGCGACGTTACCAATCTGGCCGCGCATGGTGGCGCGATAGCGTCGGTCAAAGACGCCATGGAGTGCTATACTGAGTGGAGCTTCAAGGCCCCCGATCCAAAGGCCATGGTGGTGATGTCGGACCCGGCAACATTCGATGAGGATAATTAGCGATCTAACTGGTCCCGACAAAAAGGCGCTGCGGATATTCTGTTGGGTGGCGATCGGTTTCGAACCTTTGGCAAAAGCTGCTGGTGTCGGACAGAAGAGCATGGATTCGCTGATGTTAAGGGACTCGCGGTCGAAGGTCCGCCATCGATCCATGGACGAACGTTCAAGATCACTGACAAGGGCTATCTGGCGCGGGTATGGATAAACGGCAGGCGGACCAGAGTTTTTCCGTCCTGAGCCGCCATCCGCATGACGCGGGTCAGCCCGCCCGTCCTTGCCATCTCCCGGCCGGGCCGTTAGTGAGTCCGGCGTCCCCTGTTGATGCAGGCGTCTTCACTTTCCCAGGAGGAGGCGGGCGGCTATGGTGGCTGCGGGCAGGACCAACGAACAGGGCGCGCCGGGCGCGCGGGAACGCGAATATGACCGTCGATTTCACCGAACTCCGCGTCAAGATGGTCGATGGCCAGTTGCGGACAACGGATGTGACCAGCCATTCCCTTCTGGGAGCCATGCTCAGCGTGCCGCGCGAGCTTTTCGTGCCAGATGTCCGCAAGGCGCTTGCCTATATTGACGACGACATCCTGCTGTCCGGCGAGGGCGGTTCCGAAGCCCGCTACCTCATGGAGCCGGCGCCGTTCGCCAAGCTCGTTCAACTGGGCGAGGTCGGCGTGGGGGACAAGGTGCTGATCGTGGGGGCGGGTACCGGCTATTCGGCAGCCGTGCTTTCGCGGATGGCGGGCTCTGTCGTTGCTCTCGAAGGCGATGCGGCGCTCGCCGACAAGGCACAGGCGACATTGGCCGGCCTCGGCTGCGACAATGTCACCATCGTGCGCGGCCCGCTGACCGCCGGCCATAAGGACGGTGCGCCCTACAACTTCATTCTCGTGGAAGGAAGCGTCGGCGAGTTGCCGGAAGCGCTCCTGAAGCAGCTTGCCGATGAAGGGCGGCTGGTCGTGGTGGAGGGCCGTGGCGCGGCCGCCGCGGCGCGCATCTACACCAAGGCCGAGGGGATTGCGACTGGTCGTCGCGCCTTCAATGCGGCAGTTAAGCCACTCCCGGGATTTGAACGCGTCCCGGCATTCGAATTCTGAAGGCTTGGCCCTTGCACGATCCGCCCAGCCATGATGCTTTATGCTGGGTAGGCTTTGTCGGTTCCGGCGCTTGCATTCGGAACGGGCGGAAAACAGGGGTTTGAGACAGTGGCTGGGTAACCGGCATCTGGGACGGCAACCGAATCAGGCAGCCGGCTCCAGCGCAGTGAATGAGGGTTAAGTGTCGTTGGTAGCCAAGAAAGTTCTCGCCGCCGCACTCATCGCAGCGACGGCGCTCACCCCGACAATGGCGTCCGCGGAGACGCTGTTCGGTGCGCTGACCAAAGCCTACCAGTTGAACGCCACGCTGAACTACAATCGCGCCGGCGTTCGCGTCACAGACGAGAACGTGCCGCTGGCGAAGTCCGGATACCGGCCGACGGTTGGGGCGAGCGGGACCATCGACTATACGGACACGGAAGGCGGAACGCGTCTGACGACGGGCTCTTTTGGCGTGCAGATCAACCAGATGCTGTTCGACGGTTTCCAGACCAAGAACAATGTGCGCACTGCGGAAGCGCAGGTGAGGGCCTCGCAGGAAAGCCTGCGCAACCAGGAACAGAACACGCTTTTCGATGCCGCAAGCGCCTATATGGACGTGATCCGCGACCGGCAGATCGCCGTGCTGACGGAACAGAACCTGCAGTTCCTGACCGAACAGGCGCGGGCCGCGCGGTCCCGCTTCGAGGTGGGAGAGGGAACTCGTACCGACGTGGCGCAGGCAGATGCCAGCAGGCTTCTCGCGATCGCACAGCTTTCGGCGGCGCGGGCGCAGGCGCAGGTCAGCGAGGCCACCTACCAGCAGGTGATCGGAGATGCTCCGGGCAAGCTGCAGCCGGGGCAGGCGCTGTCGAAGATGCTGCCGAAAAGCGTGGATTCGGCGGTCGCGATGGCGGCGATCGAACATCCCGCGATCATTGCGACCCAGCATCTGGTCGATGCGTCCGCTTTCGCCGTCAAGTCGGCCGAAGGCGCAGCGTTGCCCGGTGTGACGGCCAACGCGGGCGTTGCCCGTAGCTATCGCAACACAGAATTCGACGGGCTTCCGGGCGTCGGCGGTGCCAGCGACGGCAGCTTCAACTCCGCGTCCATCGGCGCGACGCTGACGATCCCGATCTACACCGGCGGCGCGGTTTCCGCCCGGGTCCGGCAGTCAAAGGAAACGCTTGGGCAGGCGCGTATTCAGGTCGACGTGACCCGTGATCAGGTTCGCCAGGCAGTCGTCTCGGCCTGGTCGCAATATGTGGCGGCGCGCGAAAACGTGTCCGCGAATCGCGAACAGGTCGCCGCGCAGCAACTGGCGCTCGACGGTGTGATCGAAGAGCGCAATGTCGGGCAGCGCACCACGCTGGACGTGCTGGACGCGCAGGCCGATGTCATAAGCGCGCAGATCGACCTCGTCGGCTCGCAGCGCGATGTTGTTGTGGCGAGCTACGCAATCGTTTCCGCGATGGGCGCGCTGACCGCCGAGCGTCTCGGCCTGCAGGTGGCCATCCACCGACCGCAAGAGCACTATGACGCGGTCAAGAACAAGGCAGCCGGCTTCAAGACGCCCGACGGCCGCTGAGCCTTGGTGGCAAGTTCCTGAACTTGCCCCAGCAATCTGTTGAAATCGCATGCATACGGCGTTTGGGGATTCTCCAAACGCGATCCCTCCGCTACGCTTTCGCCAACGATTCGAAAGTTTGACAGTATGACGGATCAGTATTGCAGGGGGCGGCGGACGTGACGATGGCACAGGCGAGCAACGCACAGCGCGAACCTTCGATGGAAGAGATTCTGGCGTCGATACGGCGCATCATCGAGGACAACGATGCCGCCAGCCGCAAGCAGGCAAACGATCCGGCGCCGGTTCGTCCTGTTCCTGCGGAGAGGCCGGTCGTGACGGAGCGGACGGTCATCGAAGTCGACGCGTTCCGCGGCGAGTTGCATGCACAGCCGGCGGAGCCGGTGCGCGAAGAGATCCAGCCTGAGCCGGTCCGCCATAAACCGAGCCTTGCGGAGATACAGGCACAGATTGCCGCCGAAGCAGCCGCCATGCCCACGCGTTGGGTCGAACCAGAGCCTGAGCTTGAACCCGAGCCCGAACTGCCGCCCGTGATCGAGCGGCAGGCCTACCAGCGTTCCTCGGACGACATTCGCAGGGCGATCGAGAATTCGCGCGCGGCTCGCGAGGATGCCCGTGCGTTGCTTGGCCTGCCCGAGCCGGCGAACACGGTTCGGCCCGTCGAGGTCCAGGTGAGTGAACCGGCGCCCGCACCCGTGGCCGAAATCGAGGAAGGCCGTCCGCACTTCGTCGCGCCGGTCCGCTTTGCCGAGAACGAAAGTGTTGCGCCGAAGCCCGCGCTTCTTTCAGAGCGCGTCGAGCGTCAGGTGGCGGCCTCGTTCAGCGAGCTTTCTGAGGCTTTTGCCGCCCGCAGCCGCAAGACTTTCGACGAAATGGCGGAAGAAATGATCGCGCCGCTGCTGCGCGACTGGATGGAGAACAACCTGCCGACGCTGGTGGAGCGCCTGGTTCGCGAAGAGATCGAGCGGGTGGCGCGCGGGTCCTAGTCCCTTCGGCGGGCTGCCTATATAGTCAGGACGCCGCCTTCGGGCGGCGTTCTTGTTGAGGTCGCGCCCAGACCGCAGCGGTTGACTTGCCGTTGGCCTTCGGATTTACCGGGCGCGAAAAATCCGGACAGCTTCGCCCATGCTTGAAAAGACCTACGACGCAAAGACCGTCGAGCCGAAGATCGCAAAAATCTGGGAGGATGCCGACGCTTTCGCGGCCGGGGCGGGCGCGCAGCCCGACGCCGATCCGTTCACCATCGTGATCCCGCCGCCGAACGTTACCGGATCTCTGCATATGGGCCATGCGCTCAACAACACGCTGCAGGACATCCTTGTTCGCTTCGAGCGCATGCGCGGCAAGAACGTGCTGTGGCAGCCCGGCATGGATCACGCGGGCATCGCCACCCAGATGGTGGTCGAGCGACAGTTGATGGAGAAGCAGATTCATCGCCGCGACCTGACGCGCGAGCAGTTCATCGACAAGATCTGGGAATGGAAAGCCGAGTCCGGCGGCATGATCTTTAACCAGCTCAAGCGGCTGGGCGCCTCGGCCGACTGGTCGCGCGAGCGCTTCACCATGGACGAGGGCCTGTCGAAGGCCGTGCTCGAAGTGTTCGTGACGCTCTACAAGGAGGGGCTGATCTACCGCGGAAAACGACTGGTCAACTGGGATCCCAAATTCGAGACGGCGATCTCCGATCTCGAAGTCGAAAGCCGCGAAGTCGACGGCCACATGTGGCATTTCAAGTATCCGTTGGCCGGCGGGGAAACCTACACCTATGTCGAGAAGGATTCCGACGGGACCATCGTGTTCTCCGAGGAGCGCGACTATATCTCGATCGCCACCACGCGTCCGGAAACGATGCTGGGCGACGGAGCGGTCGCCGTTCATCCCGATGACGAACGCTACAAGCCGATCGTCGGCAAGCTTTGCGAGATTCCGGTCGGCCCGAAGGCGCATCGCAGGCTGATCCCGATCATCGCAGACGAATATCCCGATCCGGCCTTCGGCTCGGGTGCGGTGAAGATCACTGGCGCGCATGACTTCAACGACTATCAGGTTGCCAAGCGCAACAACATTCCGCTCTACCGCCTGATGGACAATCAGGCGCAGCTGCGCACCGATGGAGAGCCCTACGCCTTCTACGCCGAACAGGCGCTGCAGATTGCGAAATCCGGGGAACTGCCTAACGAAGGCATCGTCGACGACATCAATCTCGTCCCGGACGAGTATCGCGGGCTCGACCGCTACGAGGCGCGCAAGCGCATCGTCGATGCGATCAATGCCGAAGGCCTTGCCGTGACCCGGCCGGACGCAGAGGGCAATCCCGTTCCGTATGTCGAGAACAAGAAGATAATGCAGCCCTTCGGGGATCGGTCGGGCGTGGTCATCGAACCGATGCTGACGGACCAATGGTTCGCCGACGCGAAGACGCTGGCGCAGCCAGCGATAGCCTCGGTGCGCGAAGGGCGTACGAAATTCGTGCCCAAGAACTGGGAAAAAACCTATTTCGACTGGATGGAGAACATCCAGCCGTGGACGATTTCCCGCCAGCTCTGGTGGGGACACCAGATTCCTGCCTGGTACGGACCGGACGGTCGCGTCTTCGTCGAGAAGACCGAGCAGGAGGCGCTGGACGCAGCGGTCGAATATTATCTTGCTCTGGAAGGCCCGTGGAAGGCATGGGTCGAGGAGAAGCTGGAGAACTTCAAGCCGGGTGAAATCCTGGTTCGCGACGAGGACGTGCTGGACACGTGGTTCTCGTCGGCGCTGTGGCCGTTCTCGACGCTCGGCTGGCCGGACGAGACGCCAGAACTGAAGACCTACTACCAGACCGACGTGCTGGTGACCGGCTTCGACATCATCTTCTTCTGGGTCGCCCGCATGATGATGATGAGCCTGCACTTCATGAAGGAGGAGCCGTTCCACACTGTCTACGTCCACGCGCTCGTTCGCGACAAGAACGGCGCGAAGATGTCGAAGTCGAAGGGCAACGTCATCGATCCGCTCGAACTGATCGAAGAGTACGGCGCCGACGCGCTGCGCTTCACGCTGACCATCATGGCGGCGCAGGGCAGGGACGTGAAGCTCGACCCTGCTCGCATCGCCGGCTACCGCAATTTCGGCACCAAGCTCTGGAACGCGACGCGCTTTGCCGAGATGAACGGCGTCGCGCGTAACGACGACTTCTGGCTGAACGACGCCAAGCTGACCGTCAACCGCTGGATCCTGACCGAACTCACACGGGCGGCGAAGGAGATCACCGACGGCATCACCGCCTACAGGTTCAATGAGGCTGCTGCTGCGGCCTATCGTTTCGTCTGGAACCTGTTCTGCGACTGGTATGTGGAGTTGCTGAAGCCTGTCTTCATGGGCGAGGACGATGCTGCAAAGGCCGAAAGCCGCGCCACCATGGCCTTCGTTCTCGACGAGATCTACAAGCTGCTGCACCCGATGATGCCCTTCATGACGGAAGAGCTTTGGGCGGAGACGGCGGGCGAGGGACGCGAGCGGCAGACGTTGCTCTGCCATGCCGCATGGCCGGCTCCCGACTTCGAGGATGGGGAATCGGCGGCCGAGATCAACTGGCTCATCGATCTGGTTTCGGGCGTGCGCTCGGTGCGTTCGGAGATGAACGTGCCGCCGTCGGCGATCGCGCCGTTGGTCCTTGTCGGTGCGGATGCGACGACCAGAGAACGGCTCGAGCGACACGGGGCGGCGATCAAGCGGCTGGCGCGCGTTGGCGAGATCAGCCATGCGGACGCCGCGCCGGCACAGTCGGCGCAGTTTGTGCTCGGAGAGGCGACCGCCTGCCTGCCGCTCGGGGAGCTGATCGATCTCAAGGCCGAAGCGGCCCGGCTGCAGAAGGAACTGGCCAAGGCGACCGAAGAGATCGCGCGCCTCCACAAGAAGCTGTCGAACGAGAAGTTCGTCGCCAACGCGCCGGAGGATGTGGTGGTGGCGGAGCGGGACAAGCTCGATGAGTATCGCGAAACGCAGCTTCGGCTGGACGCCGCACTCTCGCGTGTCCGCAGCGGCTGACACGTCTCAAGCGCACGCTCCGCCCGGGCCGCAACCGTACGCTGCGTTTAGGCTGAAATGCCGCAGCGTGAGGTTGATCGGTCGTGTATTTTTGGGCTGTCCTGTTGTGTTTATGTGACAGTGATTGGAAATTGCGTGGGCGCGACTTCGATAACGCAGCGTCCTTAGGGCTTTAGTTGCTCGAAAGCGGCAAGATCGCACGCGATGGATCGATTCTTGCCAGGCCCCGGACGCAAAAACGCGGAGTTTTCGCGGCCTACGCTGCGTTGCAGCCAAAATTTGCTGTTGCCGCTAATAGGCGAAATCACTTTAGCTGGCGCAGGTACTTCTGGGAGGAAGCCATGAAAAGGCTGCGTATCAAAGCGCTTCTTGTGGGATTTTCATCGCTGGCTGTCATTGGGCAGGCGGGAGCGGGCGGGTTCAACCGCGGCGTGGCTAACCTCGACGGGCTCTATGGCGCCGCTCAACTCGGTTTTTATGGCGGCGTGACCTATGTGTCGCCGCAAAGGTCGTATGAGACGATCGAGGGAACGAATGTCGGTTTCTTTCCGTCCACAAATCCGCCGGGACAGTCTGGGCCTGTGTATATAACCGACTTCACACAGACTGACGTCACGTTCTCAAATGACTACGTCGTCCCCTACGCTTCGGTAGGTGGGCGTATCGTAGGCGATGTCAACTGCGTCGGGTCCTATGTTCAGCCGTTCGGCGCGGACTCGGAATATTATGGGCCGATCACTTTCCAGACCGCGAGCCAGAAACTTGAGACGAACGAGTATGGCCTGACGTGCGGCTATGGTTTCGATCTCTCGAAAGGCCGTTTGTCGCTTATCGGCGGCACTTTCTATGAGACGGTAGACTACAGTCAGGCGAGGAATTTCACCGGATATATTCCTGGAGTGTCTGGCGACAGCACCGTTGCGCTGGATTCCGGTGCATGGGGCTATAGGCTCGGTGTAGGTTATGAAATTCCCGAATATGCTCTGAAAGCGCAGTTGCTTTACCGCTCCCAGACAAATCATGATGCGAGCGGCGAATATTCCAATACGCCATTCTACTATCTCGCGGCGCTCAATGGCGCCGGAAACTTAAATCCATACAACCCCTCCCAACTAAGCGCTCCGGCCTCAGCAACCGCTTCCTTGCCGGCGATGCTCGATTTGACCGTCCAAAGCGGAATTGCCGAGGGTTGGCTTGCCTTTGGGTCCGTGAAATGGACGGACTGGAGCGTGCTGTCCAGCATCATTGTGACGGAAGGACTTGCCAATCAGCCGTTCTCGACCACGCGATTCTTCTTCGAAGATGGCTGGACCGTTACAGGCGGCGTAGGCCACCGCTTTAACGAAAGTCTCGCTGGATCATTCTCGATTACCTGGGACAAGGGTGTTACCACAGGTTGGGACACCCTTACAGATACATGGACCTTCGCTGGTGGCGTCGCTTACGATGTAAAGGAAAATATCCAGGTGCGCGCCGGTGGTGCAGCGATCTACTTTACTGAAGGCCAGAAATGGCAGACGGCGAGCCCGATCGACTATGTTGCGAGTTCGCCAGCCGAGTGGGGCTACGCCCTGTCGATCAGTGCCGCCGCCAAGTTCTAAAGCTAACCTGAAAGACCTCCCAAAAGCCCGGCTATGCCGGGCTTTTTCATTTGCGCGCCACTGTTGCATCCTTGCTACGCTTGCAGGGCATCCGCAATTTGTGACGTTTCGGCAACACTTTCTGAACAACCATTGGGCTAAGGTTCGGGCCAGTAGAATTGCCCAGTTCCCGCCATAAAGGGGGCGCACCCGGATAGCCTCTTCGGACCCGCGCCGACCAAAAAGACGAGACGACGGGATGCATGCCGTGCGTAGAACGGCAAGGAAAATAATGGACGCCAGAGTAGTCGCGCAGGTCAGTTCCAGAAGCAGCCGGGAGACCTCTGGTCAGGACTGTACCGGTCGCAGTTTGGCCGAAATGCGCTGGCAGAATTCTCCTCGCAATCGTAGCCGCGGCATCGTCAGGCCCGACGTCGCGGGTGTCGCCCCCAAGGTGGCATCGATACGATCGCATCTGGCGGAGAGGGCGACGGATTGGAACCCGTGCAGGACTGGCTATCGGTCCGGCGCGATGGATGAATTGCGCTCCGCCCCGGCGGACCGCCACGGGAAGGCCCATCAAGGGAATACTGGGGCGCGAAAGAATATAATGGTCATGCGGTTGTTCGGGTTTGTCAGGATTTGCGTTTTCGGGGTCGGCATGGCTGCCGGCACGGGCGCGGCGCTGGCTTTCGACGACACCGTGTTCGACGACTCGAGCGGTGAAGTCAGAGCCGAATCCAGCCCGTGGGATGTCTTCAAGTTTGGCTATTCAGCCTATCAGAGCGGCCATAAGGACCAGGCGGCGGAAGCCTATCGGTATGCTGCCGAAAAGGGGCAGATCGGCGCGACGTGGAAGCTCGCCCGCATGTACGCCTCCGGCGACGGTGTCGCCCGCGACGACTACGAGGCCTACAAGTTCTTCTCAGAGATCGTCGAGCAAGATGTCGAACCGGGCAGCCGTGACGAGAGCTACGTGTCAGACGCGCTTGTGGCGCTCGGCGGCTACATGAAGACCGGTATCCCCGGAACGCCTGTTAAGGCCGATCCGGTGGCAGCGCAGGAATACTTCATGCGCGCGGCGGCCAACTACCGAAACCCGAGCGCCCAGTACGAGATGGGCAAGATCTTCCTCAAGGGCGACGGCGGCGTGAAGGCGAGCGTCCGCCAGGCCGGTCGCTGGTTCCAGCTTGCCGCCGAGAAGGGCCACGCCGGGGCGCAGGCGACGCTCGGCAATTTGCTCTTCCAGAGCGGCAAGGTAGTGCGGGGGCTGGCCATGATGACGGCTGCGCTCGAACGTGCCGCGCCCGCCGACCAGCCGTGGATCCGCGGCATGCAGGAAGAGGCGTTCTCGCTTGCCGGCGAGGCCGACCGCCGCACCGCGATTGCGCTTGCGCAGGACATCCTCGGCAAGGGCGACAGCGACAGCCAGTAGTCGGCGACCGCGAGCGCAGACTTCAAACGGCTGTGTCCAGTTCCCATTTCTGCTCGACCTGACACCACCATTGCGAAACAATGGCGCATTCAGATTGAGTCTTGGATTGGGCACACATGAGCAGCGAGCGACCGCCGCGCGACCCCATACTTCGTGAGGCAGCGACGAGGGCGCAGGCGGCTGCGCCGGCCGAACGCCCATTCGTGCACCTGCGCGTGCATTCGGCCTATTCGCTGCTCGAAGGCGCGCTGCCGCTGGCCAAGATCGTGGCGCTCGCTGCCAAGGATCATGCGCCGGCGATCGGCGTGACCGACACCAACAACCTGTTCGGCGCGCTCGAGTTCGCGCAGAAGGCGGTAAAGGAAGGCATCCAGCCGATCATCGGCTGCCAACTGGATGTGGCCTTCGCGGACGACAGCGTGGAAGCCAGCCGCAACCATCAGAGGCGGCAGGGGCCGGAGGTGTTTCCGCTGGTCCTGATCGCCGCGACCGAGGCCGGCTACGGCAATCTGGTGCGGCTGATCAGCCGGGCCTATCTGGAAAACGGTCCGGGCGATCCCGCGCATGCGTCGCTGGCCTGGGTCGCGGAACTGGCCGACGGGCTGATCTGCCTGACCGGCGGGCCGCGCGGCCCAATCGGAACCGCGCTAAAGACGGACCACTTACCGCTGGCTGAATCGCGGCTGCTGACGCTGAAGCGCATCTTCGGCGACCGGCTCTATGTCGAACTGGAGCGGGTGGCTGGCTTCGACCCTGGCGTCGAGGCGAAGACGATCGATCTCGCCTATACCCACGAACTGCCGCTGGTCGCGACGAACGAGTCCTTCTTCCCGGCTCGCGACGACTACGAGGCGCATGACGCGCTGATCGCTATTGCCGAGGGTTCGGTGATCGCGGTGGATGAGCGCAGGAGGCTTGCGCCTGACAATTTCCTGAAGACGCAGAAGGAAATGTCTGACCTCTTCGCCGATCTGCCCGAGGCGATCGACAACACGATCGAGATCGCCCGCCGCTGTTCCTACTATCCAAGGAACCGCAACCCGATCCTGCCGCGCTTTACAGGCGCGGAAGCGGCCGATGCCGACGCGGCGCTCGCGGCAGAGGCGGATGAACTCGCCCGTCAGGCACGCGAAGGGCTGCGCATACGCCTCGAAGCGCATGGCCCGACATCCGGCTACACGATCGAGGATTACGAAAAGCGTCTGGAATTCGAGATCGGGATCATCACCCGGATGAAGTTCCCGGGCTATTTCCTGATCGTCTCGGACTTCATCAAGTGGGCAAAAGCGCAGGATATTCCCGTCGGGCCCGGACGCGGATCCGGCGCGGGCTCGCTGGTCGCCTATGCGCTGACCATCACCGACATCGATCCGTTGCGGTTCTCGCTGCTGTTCGAGCGCTTCCTCAATCCGGATCGCGTGTCGATGCCCGACTTCGATATCGATTTCTGCCAGGATCGCCGCGAGGAGGTGATCCGCTACGTGCAGCGGAAGTATGGCCGCGAGCAGGTCGGGCAGATCATCACCTTCGGTACGCTGCAGGCGCGAGCGGTGCTGCGCGACGTCGGGCGCGTGCTGCAGATGCCCTACGGTCAGGTCGACCGGCTCTGCAAGATGGTGCCGCAGAACCCGGCCAACCCGGTATCGCTCGCCAAGGCGATCGAGGGCGAGCCGCGCTTCGCCGAGGAAGCCGAAAAGGAGCCTGCGGTCCAGACCCTGCTCGACATGGCCCAGAAGCTGGAAGGGCTCTACCGCCACGCATCGACACATGCCGCCGGCATTGTGATCGGCGACCGGCCGCTTTCCGAACTGGTGCCGATGTATCGCGACCCGCGCTCGGACATGCCGGTCACACAGTTCAACATGAAATATGTCGAGCAGGCGGGGCTGGTAAAGTTCGACTTCCTCGGCCTGAAGACGCTGACGACGCTGGACCGTGCGGTGAAGCTGATCCGCCGGCGCGGCATCGACATCGATCTTGCGCGCATCCCGCTCGACGATGCGCAGACATACGCCATGCTGTCGCGCGGCGAGGTGGTCGGCATCTTCCAAGTGGAAAGTGCCGGCATGCGCAAGGCGCTGGTCGGCATGAAGCCCGACCAGATCGAGGACATCATCGCGCTGGTCGCTCTCTATCGCCCCGGCCCGATGGAGAACATCCCGACCTACAACGCCCGTAAGCACGGCGAGGAGGAGATCGCCTCGATCCATCCGAAGATCGACCATCTGGTGAGGGAGACTCAAGGCGTCATCGTCTATCAGGAACAGGTGATGCAGATCGCGCAGGAGCTTTCCGGCTATTCGCTCGGCGAAGCCGACCTGCTGCGCCGCGCCATGGGCAAGAAGATCCGCGCCGAGATGGACGCGCAGCGCGTGCGCTTCGTCGACGGCGCGCTGAAGAACGGCCTCGAAAAGGCACAGGCGAACATGATCTTCGACCTGCTGGCGAAGTTCGCCGACTACGGCTTCAATAAGAGCCACGCGGCGGCATACGCGGTCGTCTCCTACCAGACTGCCTATCTGAAAGCGCATTATCCGGTCGAATTTCTGGCGGCGTCGATGACGCTCGACATGGGCAACACCGACAAGCTGGCCGACTTCCGGCAGGATGCGATGCGGCTCGGCATCGAGGTCGTGCCGCCATCGGTGATGACCAGCTTCCGCGACTTCGAGGTCGGCGAGAACAAGATTTTCTATTCGATGGCGGCGCTGAAGGGCGTTGGCGACGCGGCTGTCGAGCACATCGTGGAGAAGCGCAAAGAAAAGCCGTTCGCGAGCCTCGAGGACTTCTGCGAGCGGGTCGATCCCAAGATCGTCGGCAAGCGCGTCCTGGAAACGCTGATCATGGCCGGCGCGCTGGACTGCTTCGGGCACGACCGGGCAGCGATGATGGCCGGGCTCGATCGCATGATGGGGCTTTCGGCTCAGTCCAGCGAGAATGCGGCGCTGGGGCAGGGCGACATTTTCGGACTCGCCGCTGCCGGTCCCGTGCAGAAGCTGCATCTGCCGCTCACCGAGCCATGGCTGCCGGCCGAGCGGCTGCACCGGGAATTCCAGGTCGTCGGATTCTACCTTTCAGCGCACCCGCTCGATGAATATCGCGCGGCGCTGAAGAAGATGCGGGTGCAGAACTGGGCGGAGTTCGCGGCGGCTGTGAAGCAGGGGGCGACAGCTGGACGCCTCGCTGGCACGGTTACCTCCCGGCAGGAACGCAAGACGCGGACCGGCAACAAGATGGGCGTGGTGACCTTCTCCGATACGTCTGGCCAGTACGAGGCGGTGCTTTTCTCCGAAGGGCTGGCGCAGTACCGCGACATGCTGGAGCCCGGCAAGTCGCTGGTGATCACGGTTTCCGCGGAGGACCGTGCGGAGGGCGTTAACATGCGCATCCAGACGGTACAGTCGCTCGAGGATGCCGCCGGGCAGGCGCAGAAGGCGCTGCGCATCTACCTGCGCGACCCGGGTCCGGTGAGCACGCTGGCGACGCAGCTCTCGACAAGGGGTGAGGGGCAGGTCAGCTTCGTGGTTCTGAAAGCGGACGCCGGCGGCGAGGTGGAAATCGAACTGCCGGACCGCTACCGCATCTCGCCGCAGGTCGCGTCGGCCATGCGGGCGGTGCCGGGTGTGGTCGAGGTGGAACTGGTCTGAGCAACTTTGCAGCGCGCCGGGCGTTTGAGCGGCGATACGCATTGCTTGCCGGGGAGGGGTTCAGTCGTGGTCGCTTCCCAAGTCGATGAACCGCTGACCGGGATCGCGCGGGTACGCGATGTCCTGCGCCGGCTGTATCACGGGCGCACTCCGGGAGCCGTATGGTTCCAGACCGCGGTGATCATCGTCGATCTGGCGATCATCGGCTTCTTTATCGTGACTCCGATTCTGGCCGGGACGGCTTCCTTCCTGTGGATCGACTATACGGTGGCGGCCGTCGTCGCGGCCGACATGGTGGCGAGGCTTCTCGCTTCGACCGACATGTGGCGCTTGCTGAAGAAGCCGACGTCGTGGGTGGACATTTTCATCCTCGCCACGCTGCTGTTTCCGCAGGCGCTTGCCAATCTCGGCTTTCTGCGCATCCTGCGCCTCTGGTCGCTGGCGCACAGCCGCGCGCTGCTGACGCCGCTGGAAGAGCGCGGCCTGCTGAAATGGCGCGAGCCGATTGTCGCGGTCGTCAATCTCGTGACGTTCCTCTTCATCGTCACCGGCTTCGTCTACACCTTCTTCTTCATCAACGGGTCCGGCATCGGAGGCTATGTCGATGCCTTGTATTTCACCGTGACAACGATCACTACGACCGGCTACGGCGACATCACGTTGCCGGGTACGGCGGGCAAGCTGACGTCCATCGTGGCCATGATCGTCGGCATCTCCCTGTTCGTCAGGCTGGCGCAGGCGGTCTTCCGCCCGGCGAAGGTCTATTTCGAGTGCACCAGTTGCGGTCTGCGACGGCACGAGCCGGATGCCGTTCATTGCAAGGCCTGCGGATATCTCCTGAAAATCCCCGATGACGGGAACTGATCAGGATGTTGCGATCTCCGGCTCCTTTGCGCGACGCCTTAGGTTGAAAAGGTTGCCCGCCAGAATGAGGACGGCGCCGACGGCCGTGAAGGCGTCGATCTTCTCGCTGTAGAGCAGGAAGCCGATCAGCGCCGACAGCGGCAGGCGCAGAAAATCCATGGGCATGACGACAGTTGCCTCCGCGTAGCTAAGGGCACGGGCCATGCAGAAATGCGACGACATGCCGGTGAACGAGACCAGCAAGATCCAGGGCCACATCCAGAGTTCAGGCGTGCGCCAGACCGACAGAGCAGGGATGATACCGATCACCGACTGGATGATGAGCATCCAGAAGATGATGACCACCACGCCGTCCGTGCGCGTCAGGGACTTCACCATCACTACCGAGACGCCGAAGCAGACGGCGCCTGCCAGCATGATCAGATGGCCCGGCTCGACGGCGCTTACGCCCGGCCGCACGATGACCAGCACGCCGAGCATGCCGGACAGGATGGCTGCGACCTTGCGAAAGGTCATCCGCTCCCCAAGGAAGAGAACTGCGAGCAGCGAGCCCCAGATCGGTGTCGTGAATTCGATGGACATGAGCTGCGCCAGAGGAATCATGGTCAGCGCCATCAGCCACGAATACTGTCCGCCGTAGTGGACGATATTGCGGAAGATGTGCAGCCATGGTCGCTTCGTGCGCATGGCGGCAAAACCACCGGAGACGAAGACCAGCGGCAACAGGATGAACCAGCCGATGATCGAGCGCAACTCCATGACCTGAAAGACGTCAAGCGCCGGGATGATGGCCCGGCCGGCTACGGTCATGGTCAGGAAGGAGGCCATCGACCCACACATCCATAGCGCTGCCTTGAGCGTCGATTGCGTCTGCTCCATGCGCGCTCTGTGGCAAGCGCCGGGCGGTTGCGCAACCTCTAACACGGACAAAGCTGTGTGCCAGACAGCCCCGCTACTCCTCCTCGCGGTCGATATGCTCCGGCGGGTGGGCGTTGCGACCTTTGCCGAAGGTGTAGCCCGTCTCGACGGCCTTCTTTCCGAACTTTTCGCGCAGGCTGTCGATTGCACCTTCCGCCAGCGCGCGCTTGTGCGCGCCGACGTCGACCAGATCGGGCGGATCGGCCTTGTCGGCTTCGGTCAGGTCGCTGACGCCGATCCCGAGCAGGCGATATTTGGTGCCGTCGGTCTCTTTTTCCAGAAGATGCAGGCCGGTCTGGAAAATCCTGTCGGCGAGGCGGGTAGGGTCGCCGAGCTGGAGGTTGCGGGTGCGAATCCTGAAATCCTGCGTTTTCAGCTTCAGGACCACGGTTCGACCGGCGATGCCGGCCTTCTTCAGGCGGGTGGAGACCTTTTCCGACAGCGCACGCAGAACCGGAACGAGGTCGGCTGGCGAAGCCAGATCGGCATCGAAGGTCGTCTCTGCCGACACGCTCTTGGCGTCCCGCTCGGCGTGGACACGCCGTTCGTCCTGGCCACGCGACAGATGGTAGAGCCGGTCGCCCATCGTGCCGTAGCGCTTCATCAGGTCGGCACGGTCGAGCTTCTGCAACTGCCCGATCTGCCGGATCCCGTCACGTTCCAGCGTCGCCGCGAAGGCTTTGCCAACGCCCCAGATAAGCGTCACCGGCTGCTCGGCCAGGAAATCGACGGCCTCTGCCTCGCCGATGACCGAGAAACCGCGCGGCTTGCGAAAGTCCGAGGCGACCTTGGCGAGGAACTTGCAGTAGGACAGGCCGACAGAGACGGTGATGCCGATCTCCGTTTCGACACGTCGTGCAAAGTCGGCCAGCACCATCGCGGGCGGCCGGCTGTGCAGGCGTTCGGTGCCCGAGAGGTCGAGGAACGCCTCGTCGATCGATAGCGGTTCGACAAGCGGCGTCAGAGCCTGCATCATGGCGCGGATTTCGCGGCCGACGCGGACATATTTCTCCATGTCAGGCGGTATGACTACCGCCTCGGGGCAGGCGGCCAGAGCCTTGAACATGGGCATTGCCGAGCGCACGCCCTTGATGCGGGCGATGTAGCAGGCCGTCGAAACGACGCCGCGCTTGCCGCCGCCGATGATGACCGGCTTGTCGCGCAGGGCCGGATTGTCGCGTTTCTCCACGGCGGCGTAGAAGGCGTCGCAGTCGATGTGGGCGAGTTGCAGGCTGTAGAGTTCGGTATGCCGCGCAAGGCGTGGGCTGCCGCAGCGTTCGCAGCGCGCCGCTTGGCCGGTCTGCATCGTCATGCAGTCGCGGCAGAAACCATGTCCGGGATCGTTGACAATCAGAGCCATTGCTGCGAACATATAGAGAACATCCCAAATCTTATTCCGGCGCAGCACCCCGTACAAGGTTATGCGGAAGGGTTTTCATGTCATTCGCCATCTCGCCGCTGACACCGGATCTGTGGACCGCATTCGAGGATTTGTTCGGGAAGCAGGGTGCCTGCTATGGTTGCTGGTGTACCTAATTCCGGTTGCGGCCCGCAGTGCGCAAGGTCACCGACAGCGAGGGCAAAAAGCAGATCATCAGGCAACGGATCGAAGCCGGGCCACCTCCCGGGTTGCTTGCCTTAGAGAACGGGCAAGCCGTCGGCTGGATGCAGATCGGCCCGCGCTCCGATGTTCCGGAATGGAACAATGCCGGCAGGGTGTCCGCCGAGGTCGCCCCCAATGAAGCTGCCGATCCAGCCGTGTGGGCAATGTCCTGCTTCTTTCTGCGGAAGCAGCGCGAGGCAGGGGATTGACGCATCGGATGGTTGAGGTGGGACTGGAGTTTGCCGCACGCAACGGCGCCCGGTTCGTGGAAGCCTGCCCAATGGATCAGGCCGGCAATTCGAAATCGATCGGGCTGTTCGTCGGGTCGTCACGGGTCTTTGAGAAGGCCGGGTTCTCAAGGCTGGTCGAGCGCAAGGCCGGGCGTCCGCTGATGCGCTATGTGCTTTGAATCAGGCGGAATGCCTCACGTCGACCGGTCGTGCAGGTCGTCGCCGAAGGGAAGATCGCGCAGCGCCGACGCCACGCTTTTGGGCGCAATGCCGGTTTCCTCGGAAAAGCGCAGCAGGGTCGGCTCGTGGGCGGCGATGAACTGAAGGACGCCGGCGAGGAAGCCCGGTTCACGCGCTGCCTGTCGGATAGCCGAGGCCTCGATGCCGGTGATTGCCAGAAAGCGCGGCAGCAACTCGGGATCGGCGGCGACGAAGCCCAGCGCCTGTATCGCCAGAGCTTCCGCCTGTTCGCGCCTTTGGTCGTCCCGGGACATGCTTGTTACCCTTTCGGAATCAGCTCCGGTTACCTATCCTGTGTAGGCAACGCCGGGTAGCGGAATGCTTGCCTTCGAAGCTGTTGGTTTGCGTTTCGTCAAGGTTCTTGTCGTAAGCTGTCTGTGGGGTTTGACGCCCGCAGCGGCGTTTGGGCGATGACTGTCCGGTCGGTCCGGGCGGTTGAAACGGGATGTCGATGCCGAAGAAAGTCATGATCGTCGAGGACAACGAGCTCAACATGAAGCTCTTTCGCGACCTGATCGAGGCCAGCGGCTACGAGACCGTGCGCACGCGAAACGGGCTTGAGGCGCTCGACCTGGCGCGCCAGCATCGTCCCGACCTGATCCTCATGGATATCCAGTTGCCCGAGGTCTCCGGCCTCGACGTGACGCGCTGGCTGAAAGAGGACGACGACCTGCACAAGATCCCCGTGATCGCGGTGACCGCGTTCGCGATGAAGGGGGATGAGGAACGCATACGGCAGGGTGGCTGCGAGGCCTACATATCGAAGCCCATCTCGGTGCCGCGCTTCATCGAAACCATCAAATCGTACCTGGGCGACGCCTGATGACCGCGCGTATCCTCGTCGTCGACGACATCCCCGCAAACGTCAAGCTGCTCGAAGTCCGGCTGCTGGCCGAATATTTCGACGTGCTGACGGCGTCGAATGGCGTCGACGCCATCGAGACATGCGAGAACGGCAAGGTGGACGTCGTCCTGCTCGACGTAATGATGCCTGACATGGATGGCTTCGAGGTCTGTCGCAGGCTGAAGAACGACCCGGCGACATCGCATATTCCCGTTGTCATGGTCACAGCGCTCGACCACGTCTCAGACCGGATACGGGGGCTGGAGGCCGGCGCGGACGATTTCCTGACCAAGCCGGTGAACGACCTGCAGCTCATGACGCGGGTACGCAGCCTTGTCCGGCTGAAGATGCTGACGGACGAACTGCGCCTGCGCGCGTCGACGACGCGCAATATCGGCATCGAGGAACTGCTTGCGCGGCGCGAGCCCGCGGCCGAACAGAAACCGCGCGTGCTGCTGATAGACGAACAGCCTGAAAACGGCAGGCGGATCGCTGAAATGCTGGATGATATCGCGGAACTGGAGATCGCCAGCGACCCGCATGTCGGCTTTTTCCGGGCTGCTGAAGGCGCCTACGAGTGCATCGTCGTCTCGACCGGTTTCGCCGAATTCGACCCGCTGCGGCTCTGTTCGCAGCTTCGGTCCATGGATGCTACGCGTTTCGTGCCGATCATCCTGCTCGCCGGGGTGGGGGAGGACGAACGGATCGTCCGGGGCCTCGAACTTGGCATCAACGACTATCTGACGACGCCGATCGACCAGCAGGAACTGACGGCCCGGCTGCGGACGCAGGTGCGCCGCAAGCGCTACAACGATCATCTCAGGCAGAGCGTGACCCAGACGATTGAGATGGCCGTCACCGACCCGCTTACCGGCCTGCACAACCGGCGTTATCTTGACAGCCACCTGCAGACGCTCTTCGACCGTGCCGTTGCGCGCCGCCGCCCGCTTTCCCTGCTGATCACCGACATCGATCGCTTCAAGTCGATCAACGACAGCCATGGCCATGATGGCGGCGACGTCGTTCTGCGCGAATTCGCGCAAAGGCTGCGGAAGAACGTTCGCGGCATCGACCTGGCCTGCCGGTTCGGCGGCGAGGAGTTTGTCGTCGTGATGCCGGACACCGATGCCGCAATCGCGCAGAAGGTCGCCGAGCGTGTGCGCGCCGAGATCGCCGACAGGCCGTTCCTGATCGGGGACCTGAAGATTCCCGTCACTGTCAGCGTCGGCGTCTCGTCATTGCGGCATGGCGTCGATTCGATGCCGGATTTGCTGAAACGCGCCGATGTGGCGCTCTACGAGGCCAAAAGCAGCGGTCGTAACAGGGTCGTTGCAAAGGCAGCCTGACGCAGCGGCAAATAACCTTAAGGTCAAGACCTCCTGTATCCGGAATTTACCTTAATCCAAGCGAGGCCGGTCGCGTGGTTAAGAAAGTATTGATTTTACAGGACCTTTGGACGAGTGTGGTTCTACCAGAACAGGTGAACCAACGGGGAATGACGAACCGGAACACCTGAGAAATACCCCATGATGCTCAGGTCCGCCGCATCTCCTGGGTCCGTGGGGTTGGCCGGCCGGCGCTGGCGCACAGTGGCCTCCTCGTACCGCTGCCAACCGCCGACCGGCCCCCTTATTTTCTGATAAATCGAGTCATGAAACCGCTCTAACTGGCAGTTTTCATTGCACAATCGTGCCTGTAGGTCTCTTACTGAGGCGTGCTGCCCGCCTTTTTCGCGCGCAAACAAAAACGCCGCCCGGAGGCGGCGTTCGATGATTCAGCGAAAACCGATCTTACTTGATCTTGGTTTCCTTGAACTCGACATGCTTCTTGACGACCGGGTCGTACTTGCGGAACGACAGCTTGTCGGTCTTCGTGCGGCTGTTCTTGCTCGTCACATAGAAGAAGCCGGTATCGGCGGTCGACAGAAGCTTGATCTTGAGTTTTGCAGCCTTGGCCATCTTTTCGGTCCGTTCGATTGTCTGGAGTTCGTGCCGCTTCGACGCGGACGAGGTCCGGACGCGGAAAACTTGGCGCGACACATAAAGATCGCCGCTCGAAAGTCAAGCCTGTGCTGGACTCCGGCTTTCAGCCGATGCGGTGGCGCATGCCGGGCAGGGTACGGCAGATGACAAGAACGATGTAGGCCGCAAAGAAGAAGCTGAGCGACCAGCCGAAGCCATTCGTACCGAAAAGGTCCATGCCGATGCCGACGGCCTGCGGGCCAACGACCATGCCGAGCCCGTAACAGAGGACGAAAGCCGCGTTGGCGGAAGCCAGGTCACGCCCTGTGAGGCGCGACCCCAGATGGGCGAGCCCGACGGTGTAGAGGGCTGCGACCGCGCCTCCCCAAAGGAACAGGAGAAGCGCCATGATGTGCCAGTTGGACATGAGATGAGGCATCAGCAGCGTGCCGATCAAGCCGATGACCGCGCAGAGAAGCAGAAGATGGCGCCGGTCGCTGACCCTGTCGCTCAGCATGCCCATGGGAATCTGCATCATGACATTGCCGAGTCCGATCATGCTGAGCAGAAGTGCGGCATCGGATTCCGAGTAGCCGATGCGCGCGCCATAGACCGGGAACAGCGCGAAACCGCCGGTTTCCACCGCGCCGAACACCAAAACGGCCGCCGTGGCGGTTGGGACCAGCCAGATAAAGCGGATGAAGGACTTGGGCTGTTCCGCATCGCCTGTGTGGATCGCCGGGCTTTCCCGCCATGCAGCCAGTACCGGAATGGCCGCAAGGGCGACCAGCACGAAGGTGATGCCGAAAGGCAGGAAGCCCTGGCTGCCGATCTGCGCGAAAAGCCAGGGGCCGCCAGCAAAGCCCAGCGCCAGCACCGTTCCGTAGATGCCCAGCACAAAACCCCGCTGGCGCGGCGGCGCAGACGAACTGATCCAGAATTCCGACAGGATGAAAAGAACCGTCAGGGCGAAATGGAGGATCGCTCGCAACGGAAACCACATCCAGAAGCTTGAGACGAAGTAGAAACCCACGAAAGCGATCGCACCGAGCAGGATCATCGACAGCATGGTCCAGACGACGCCGAAACGGACAGCTAGCGGGGTGGCGAACGGCGCTGCGACGATCGAGGCCACGCCGGCGATGGCCGTGTTCAGTCCGATCATCGTGGCCGAAATGCCACGCGATTCGAGGATGACGCTCAAAAGCGGCATGCCGAGCCCGATGGCGATGCCGACGACGCTGATCGAGGAGATTGCCGCCGAAATGGGCAACCAGTGCAGCTTGTCCGGATCCTTGGTGAGCGGGCTGTGCATGTATGCGGTCTGGCCGTATGCGATCTGGTCGTTTGAGATCCGGGCATTGTGACGATGGCCGAGGACAAGGTCCGGCCACGGCAATGCCGGTAGCGGGACTTCATGTCAATGCATTGACACGGAATGACGTGCCGCTGGGGAAGGGAGGTGGCGGCGCACCTGTGGGAAAACCCATCGTTTGCGCCGTTGGAGGTGACGAAGCGTTTCCAACTCGAGTGCGGACACGGGCCGTTCGAGGCGCTATCGGATAATTCCGGGCGCTTGCGTGCGCCAAAATGGAAGGAATTGGCGCGTGCTCGTCGATGGGAAGTGGGTCGAGAAGTGGCAGCCGGTGCAGGCGACCGACGAAAAAGGCGGGTTCGTCCGCCAGATTTCCGGCTTTCGCAACTGGGTAACGCCAGACGGAACGGCAGGCCCGAGCGGCGAGCGCGGTTTCAGGGCCGAGGTGGGCCGCTACCATCTTTATGTCGCGCTGATCTGCCCATGGGCGTCGCGAGCGCTGATCGCGCGCAAGCTCAAGGGTCTCGAAGAGGTCGTCTCGCTTTCGGTCGTGGAGCCGACGCTGACAGACCAGGGGTGGCGTTTTGGGACCTATCCCGGCGCGACCGACGACCCGGTCAACGGTGCGACCTATATGCACGAGATCTACACGAGGGCCGACCCGCACTATACCGGCCGCGCCACGGTTCCGGTACTCTGGGACAGGCAGCGCCGGACCATCGTCAACAACGAGTCGGCGGACATTGTGCGCATGTTCAATTCCGGTTTTGGGGAATTGGCCAGCACGGCGATCGACCTTTACCCGCAGGCGCTGCGTGGCGAGATCGACGCGCTCAATGACCGCATCTATCCGGCGTTGAACAACGGCGTCTATCGCGCAGGCTTCGCGACGAGCCAGATCGCCTACGAGGAAGCATTTGCCGACGTGTTCGGCATGCTCGACGAACTGGAGACGCGATTGCGGGACGTTGGCCCGTTCCTGTTCGGCGAGAGCTTTACCGAGACGGACATCCGCCTGTTCGTGACGCTCGTTCGATTCGATGCGGCCTATCACGGCATATTCAAATGCAATCTGCGCCGGATCGTCGACTATCCCGAATTGAGCGCGTGGCTGGGGCGCATGCTGGCGGTGCCCGGAGTCCGGGAAACGGTCAGCATCGACCACATCAAGAAGGGCTACTATTCGATCAAGAGCCTCAATCCGACCGGAATCGTGCCGGTTGGGCCGGATCTTCCCGGCCTCGACCCGGCCGCCGTACGCCTTGCCTCTCAATCCTCGCCGAGTGCGCCATGACTTCGCTTGTTATTTTTCTGCACGGTGTCGGGAGCAACGGGGCAGACCTTGCTCCTTTGGGGGAAGCTTGGCGGGACAGGCTGCCGAACACGATATTCGCCGCCCCGGACGCACCGTTCGCCTGCGACCAGGGCGGAGCGGGACGGCAATGGTTCAGCATTGCCGGGGTGACCGAGGCGAACCGCCCCGCGCGTGTTTTCGAGGCGCGCGGACGCTTCGACCGGACGATCCCGGAAATCGTCGGTGCGCATGGGTTCGCCAACTCGCCGGAACGCGTTGCGCTGGTGGGGTTCTCACAGGGGACGATCATGGCGCTCGACGTGCTCGCCTCCGGTCGGTGGCCGGTTGCGGCCGTCGTCGGGTTTGCCGGTAGGCTGGCATCGCCGGAGCCGCTTGCTCCGTCCCTCGCAACAAAGGCACTGCTCATCCACGGGGCCGCCGATCCGGTTATTCCGGCAACCGAATCCCAGCGCGCGGCGGAGCGTTTGCGCCAGGAAGGCATATCCATCGACACGCTTTTCGTTCCGGGAGTGGGACACACGATCTCGGCGGGCGGGGCGAAGGCCGCCTGCGATTTCCTGAAGAAGGTCTTCGCCGGCTGATTTTGAGGGCATAGGCGGATCATCAGACTATGCGCGACCGTCTGAGATGGTATTGTGACGGGCAGGAAGCCGCGCGTCGCGGCGGAGCGTTTGGAGAGGACAGCGATGTTGAGAGCTTTTCTGAAGGCCGCGGTACTCGCTGCAGGCGTTCTGCTGGTCCCGGTGGCCGCCCTTGCGTGCGAGGGCGGCAAGGTGCTGATGGAGGACAATTTCAGCAAGCTGAACCGCGCCTGGGGCGTGGCGGTCGATCCCAAGGTGGAACGCCTCGACGGAGAGGGCCTTTCCACCGACTATCCGCCTGGTACCGTCAAACGCGCGATCAGCCAGTGGGGTTTCTTCGACAATGCGGTGATCTGCGCGACCTACAAGGTAACGTACAACTGCACCGACGCCGACCGCTGCGAGACGCAGCCCTATGTCGGCCTGATCGTGTGGGGTGTCGATCTCGAAAACTACTACGCCTTCGAGGTCGCGCCGCTGGTCGGTATCTACAGCGTGCAGCGCCTGCAGAACAACAAGTGGCTGACGCCCGTCAACTGGACCGCGCTGCCGGGGAACCGGAAGTTCGCAGCCGGCGACAAGTTCGAGCTTTCCGCGGTCATGAAGGGCAACATGGTGACGTTCAAGGTGAACGACCGCCCGGTCATCGAGTTCGAGGCGATGGCTCCGGAAGGCGGCTCGCTGGTCGGCTTCGAGCTTGCCGCCGCCCAGACCGGACGGTCGAAGACACAGCTCAACCTGTCGCGTTTCGAGGTGCGGGAACTGACGCCGGAATCGCAGTGAGCGCGTCCGCTACGAGGCGGCTCAGAGCATCTCGCGCATGAAGGTCTTGCGCACCATCCGGTAGCAAGGTGCTGGGCCGCCTGGCGAAAGCGCCGGGTCGGCGCCTAGGCGCTTTTCCAATTCTACAAGCACGGTTCGCGTAATTTCTGGCGCGTCCGCTTGTTTCGCCTCCGCGATCGGCAGCCAGACAAGTTCCTCAAGTTCGTCTGTCGGGCCGCCACCGGGCAATTCGACGGCGACGTCCTCGCGCCATGCTGCGAGGAAACGCGTATCGAAGCGGCGTACCCGGCCGGGCGGCGTGATGGCGCGCGCGATCATGCGCAGGCCCGCGAGCGCCGGCCGCACGCCGTGGTCGGCAAAAGCCTGCCACTCCGCCTTGCCCGCAACGAACGGACCGCGCTCGCCGATCAGAAGCCCAGCTTCCTCGAAGGTCTCGCGGACGGCAGAGAGCGCAATGGCGCGGGCTCGGGTCAGGCTCGTGCGGCCTGTTCCGGCCGTTAGCTTCTGTTCCTCATGGGGATGAAGGCCGGAGGCGACGACGATACGGCTGTCGGACGGGTCGGTCCGGCCGCCGGGAAAAACGAACTTTCCGGGCATGAAGGCGTGGCGCATGTGGCGGCGACCCATGAGGACACGCACATCATCGCCGCTACGGTCGAGCAGCATAAGGGTGCCGGCGTCGCGGGGGCGTAGCGGCCCGGGGCCTAGCGCGTTTGCTTCGAGCCGATCGACTTCGGACTTCGGCAGTCCTTCCATGGAAGGCGGGTCCGCGCTCAAATCTCCGGATGCGTTTCGAGCGCGTCGCGCTCGCCGCCGAAGCCGTGCATGTACAGCGCCCATTGCAGGCCGACCACGCCGCCCTTGACCGGACGGAGCATGCCGAGCGCCATCGCTATGGTCAGGGGCACCCAGATGGCCAGATGCTGCCATGTCGACAGCGTGCTGGTCGCCTCGAAGCCCATGAAGGCGCCGACGATGACGTGGCCGACGATGACCACCACCAGATAGGCGGGCAAGTCGTCGGCGCGGTGGTGATGAAACTCCTCGCCGCACCGGTCGCAAGCGGGCGCAACCTTGAGGAAGCCGTTAAAGAGCTTGCCTTCGCCGCATTTCGGGCACCGGCAGCGCAGGCCGTTGAAGATGGCGTTCCAGAGCGGACGGGCAGTGCGACCGGTGTGATGCACGCCGCCGAATACCTGCTGTTCCATTTCATCGTCTCCTGCGGTTGCGCGGCTGCGAAGCGCGCTCGCGAACCCGTCTGCCCGATTTCGATTTATGGAATGAGCGTTTCGAGCCGGGCAGGGGCTTGGGTTCGCTCAACATCTCGAAACGCATCGCACCAGCCAACGGCGCGACTTCGACCAGTTTCACCTCGACATGATCGGCAAGCTGGAAACCCTTGCCGGAATTGCTGCCGAAGAGGGCACGGGCCGCTTCGTCGAAATGGTAATAATCATCTCCAAGCGAAGATATAGGTATGAAACCATCCGCGCCGTACTGCGGCAATTGGACAAATAGTCCCGATTTCGTCACACCAGATATGCGCGCCTCGAAGGTCTGGTCGACCTGTTCGGATAGAAAAGCCGCGACCAGCCGATCCACCGTCTCGCGCTCGGCGGCCATGGCGCGCCGTTCGGTGGCCGAGATCAGGCCCGAGATTTCCTCAAGCCGCTCCTCCTCGGCGGGCGTGATGCCGTCCGGGCCAAGCTTCAGCGACGAGATCAGTGCGCGGTGCACGATGAGGTCGGCGTAGCGGCGGATCGGCGAGGTGAAGTGCGCGTAGCGGCGCAGATTGAGGCCGAAATGGCCGAGATTCTCGGGCGAATAGATCGCCTGGCTCTGTGTGCGCAGCACGACCTCGTTGACCAGCGCCTGGTTTTCGGCCCCTTCCACCTGGGCAAGGATGCCGTTGAACTGGCGCGGCGTCAGGTCCGCCCCGCGCGCCAGCGACATGCCGAGCGTGGCGAGGAATTCGCGCAGCGATTCCTGCTTGGCAAGCGACGGGGCGTCGTGGACGCGGTAGACGAGCGCCTGGCGCTTCGCCTCCAGCGTCTCGGCCGCCGCGACGTTGGCCTGGATCATGAATTCCTCGATCAGCTTATGGGCGTCGAGGCGTTCGGGGACGATCACGCGGTCTACCGTGCCGTCCGACTTAAGCAGGATCTTGCGCTCGGGCAGGTCGAGTTCGAGCGGATGGCGCGACTCGCGGCCGCGTTTCAGGATGGCGTAGGCATCCCACAGCGGGCGTAGGACCGTGTCGAGGATCGGCCCAGTGACATCGTCTGTGGCGCCGTCGATCGCCGCCTGCGCCTGAGGATAAGCGAGGCGAGCGGCCGACTTCATCATGATACGGTGGAACGAATGCCTGATCTTGCGGCCATCCGCCGTGAACGTCATGCGGACGGCCATGGCCGGGCGTTCCACGCCTTGCCGTAGCGAGCACAGGTCGTTGGAGATGCGCTCGGGCAGCATCGGCACGACCCGGTCGGGAAAATACACCGAATTGCCGCGCTTCAGCGCCTCGCGATCGAGCGCCGAGCCCGGCACGACATAGGCCGCGACATCGGCGATGGCGACGGTGACGATGACGCCACCCGTGTTTGCCTCGTCGGGGTCCGGCTCGGCGTGGACCGCGTCATCGTGGTCCTTGGCGTCCGCGGGGTCGATGGTGACGAGCGGCAGGTTTCGCCAGTCTTCGCGGCCTTTCATCGTCGCCGGCTTCACAGCTTCGGCCTCGGCAAGCACGTCGGGCGGGAAGATGTGCGGGATTTCGTGCGCGTGGATGGCGATCATTGAAACCGCCTTCTCCGAGGTCAGCGAGCCGAGCCGCTGCAGAACACGGCCGCGCGGCAGGCCGTAGCGGGCGGAGGAGGTCTGCTCGACCTCGACCAGATCGCCTTTTTCGGCGCCGTTGAGGTCGTCACGGCCGATGATCATCTCTGACTGTCGGCGCTCGACAGGCTCAATACGGAAGGAGCCGTCGTCCATCTGGCGCAGCACGCCGAGCACGGCTTCGGCGCGGCGTTCGAACACCTTTATGACACGGCCGGTGTAGGCTGGGCCTTCGTCCTCGCCAGTCGCAAAGGTTTTCGCCAGCACGCGGTCGCCTATGCCGGGGGCCGGACCATTGCGGTAGGGGCGGAGCGAAACGACGGGCGCGTCGCCAAAGCGAGACTGGTCCCATTCCGACGGACGGGCGAGCAAGCCGCCATCGGTGTCGCGCGCATAGATTTCGAGAACCGTGACGGGCGGCAGACCGCCGGGGCGCGACAGGCGCTTGCGTTCCTTTGTCAGCAGGCCCTCGTCCTGCAGGTCGCGGAGTATGTCCTTCAGCCAGACGCGGTCGTCACCCTTCAGCGAAAAGGCCTTTGCGATCTCGCGTTTGCCTGCGCGATCGGGGTTTTCCGCAATGTATTTGAGGATGTCTTCCTTCGACGGCCGGAAATCGCCTTTCGCAGCCGCACGTTTGGCGGCGGGTTTTCCGGTTCCGGGTATCCGCCGCGCCAAGGTTTACGCCTTTTCCTTGGGCGCGGCCTTCTTCGCCGCCGGCTTTTTGGTCGACTTCTTCGCGGTCGCCGCCTTCTTGGTGGCGCCCGATTTTGCGGCGGCCTTGCGTGCGGGCTTCTTGCCGCCGCCCTTGGCGGCGCGCTCGGCGATCAGCACGAGCGCTTCCTCCAGAGTCACCGACATAGGGTCCTTGCCCTTGGGGAGCGTGGCATTGGTCTTCTCGTGGTTCACATAGGGACCGTAGCGACCGTCGCGGACAGTAATCTTGCCGCCATCTGGATGGTCGCCGAGTTCCTTGAGCGCGGCCGGCGTTCCGCCGTTGCGCGCGCCGCGACCCTTCGAGAGCTTGTCGGCGATGACGGTGACCGCGCGGTTGAGGCCGATGGAGAACACGTCCTCAATGGATTCAAGATTGGCGTAGGTGCCGTCGTGGAGCACGAAGGGTCCGTAGCGGCCAAGGCCGGCCGATATCATCTTGCCGCTCTCGGGATGCTGGCCGACGTCGCGCGGCAGCGCGAGCAGAGCCAGCGCCTTTTCGTGGTCGATCGAGTCCGGTGTCCAGCCCTTGGGCAGGCTTGAGCGCTTGGCATCCTTGCCGTCGCCGCGCTGGAGGTAGGGTCCGAAACGGCCGGAGCGCAGCGTGATCTCCTCGCCGGTGTAGGGATCCTTGCCGAGTTCCTTCGGGCCTTCCGATTCACCTTCGGCGCCTTCTGCACCGAACTGGCGCGTGTAGTTGCACTCGGGATAGTTGGAGCAGCCGATGAAGCCGCCGCTTTTACCAAGGCGCAGCGACAGAGTACCGGTTCCGCATTTGGGGCAGGTGCGCGGGTTGGAGCCGTCGGCGCGCGCCGGGAACAGCAGCGGCGCAAGGTCCTCGTTCAGCGCGTCAAGCACTTCAGAGATGCGCAGGTCCTTGATGTCGTCGATCGCCGCCGAGAAATCGCGCCAGAAGTCGCGCAGCACTTCCTTGTAGGCGAGCTTGCCGTCGGAGATTTCGTCCAGCTTCTCTTCGAGCGACGCGGTGAAATCATACTCGACATATTTCTCGAAGAAGCTTTCGAGGAAGGCAGAGAGCAGCCGGCCCTTGGCCTGCGGAATGAGCCTGCGCTTGTCGATGGCGACGTATTCGCGGTCCTCGAGCGTCTTGAGGATGGCCGTGTAGGTGGAAGGCCGGCCGATACCGAGCTCTTCCATCTTCTTGATGAGCGTGGCCTCGGTGTAGCGCGGCGGCGGCTCGGTGGTGTGCTGGGTGACGTCGATCTTCTCGCGCTTCAGGGCTTCGCCGGCGCGGATTTCCGGAAGGCGGCGGTTTTCCTCATCCTCGGCGTCGTCTTCCTTCTGGTCGGTGTACGCGGCGATGAAGCCGTCGAACCGGACGACAGAGCCGACAGCACGCAGCGTCGCTGTGCGCGAACCATTGACGGCCTCGATCTCGGCGGTGGTGCGCTCGATCTCGGCCGGGTTCATCTGGCTGGAGATGGCGCGCTTCCAGATCAGGTCGTAGAGGCGGAACTGGTCGGCATCGAGATACTGGCGCATCGCGCCCGGCGTGCGGAAGAAGTCGGTCGGGCGGATTGCCTCGTGGGCTTCCTGCGCGTTCTTGGCCTTGGTCGAATAGAAGCGAGGCTTCTCCGGCAGGTACTTTTCGCCGAACTCCTTGGCGATTGCGGCACGGGCACCCTCGATAGCCTCCGGCGCCATCTGCACGCCGTCGGTTCGCATGTAGGTGATGAGGCCGGCGGTCTCGCCGCCGATGTCGATGCCCTCGTAGAGGCGCTGCGCGATCTGCATCGTGCGCGTGGCAGAGAAGCCGAGACGCGAGGACGCCGCCTGCTGCAGCGTCGAGGTGGTGAAGGGCGGGCCGGGATTCCGCTTCGTCGGCTTGGCCTCGACCGATAGAGCCTTGAAGGACGCGCCTTGCAGCATGGCGCGGATGTCGTCGGCCTGCGCCTGGCTGGATATGTCGAGCTTCTGCAGCCGCTTGCCCTCGAAACCGGTGAGTCGGGCCTCGAAGGAGTCGGCGCGTGGCGTGGCGAGGAGGGCTGCGATCTGCCAGTAGTCCTCGCGGATGAACTTTTCGATCTCGACCTCTCGGTCGGAGACGAGACGGAGGGCAACGGACTGCACGCGGCCTGCTGACCGCGAGCCGGGCAGCTTGCGCCAGAGAACTGGCGAGAGCGTGAAGCCGACGAGGTAGTCGAGCGCTCGGCGGGCGAGATAGGCATCGACCAGCGGCGCATCGATCTGGCGCGGCTTGGCCATCGCGTCGAGCACGGACTGCTTGGTTATGGCGTTGAAGACGACGCGGCTGACCGGCTTGTCTTTCAGCACGCGCTTGTTCTTCAGCACCTCCAGCACATGCCATGAGATCGCTTCGCCCTCGCGATCCGGGTCGGTCGCGAGGATCAGGCCATCGGCCTCCTTCATGGCGGAGGCGATTTCACTCAAGCGCTTGGAGGAAGGGCCATCGACTTCCCAGGACATTGAGAAATCGTCATCCGGGCGCACCGAGCCGTCCTTGGCCGGCAGGTCGCGCACGTGGCCATAGGATGCCAAAACCTTGTAGTTTCGGCCGAGATACTTGTTGATCGTTTTCGCCTTCGCAGGCGATTCGACGACGACAACGTCCATGAGCTGTTCAATTTTCCTTGTGGCGCCGGCGAAGATTTGTCGCGCCTGAAATGTGGAATCGCTCGTCAAATGGCCGGGCTTTGGCATTCGGTCAAGTGCGGGCGGGCATTTTCCCCCTTATGCAACCTATGCGGTAGGTCAAAATTCCTTGCTACCTTAAGTATTTATGTTAGAGTTGCTGCCTGTTGGGGGTGCGATCCTAACAACCGGAGAAGACTGGAGTTTGGAACGGCTGCTCTGCGCAGGCAAATCGCAGCGGGCGGCATTGGAGTCATGCATGGCGCATATGCAGCCGTTGAAGAGACAGGCGGAAACGCTCGAATATATTCAATCTATGCTTGGGCAACTGCGTTCTATGGCTGCCGGCGAAAGTTTTGACATGCTGGCCTATCTTATAGAGATGGCGCATCTGGAGGCGAGCGACGCCCTGCGAAGCAACGCTGTATCAGATGCCCCCCGGCAAAAGCGTGACCAGTCCTCCTGAATGGCGTTCGAGCCGGCCAGCGAGGTCAAGCTCCAGTAAAATCGCCGAGACCTGTGCCGGTTGAAGAGCCGTATGCCTGATCAGTTCGTCGATGCCGACAGGGGTGGGGCCTAGCGCCTCCATGACGCGTTCGCGGTCGCTCTGGGCCGGCGGTGCGGTCGACCGGAAATCCGACATCTCGGTGTCGGTCGGATCTTCCATTCTGGGCGGAAGCTGGATGGTTGAGCCGGTCAGCGGAGCGATCGCCTCGATGATGTCCAATGCCTCGGTGACGAGAATCGCGCCGTCCTTGAGCAGGCTGTTGGCGCCGGCAGCGCGCGGGTCGAGCGGCGAACCGGGCACGGCGAAGACAAGCCGGCCCATTTCGCCTGCCAGGCGGGCGCTGATCAGCGAGCCGGAGCGCTGCGCCGCTTCAACTACGATCAGGCCAAGCGACATGCCGGCGATGATGCGGTTGCGACGTGGAAAGTCCTTGGCGCGCGGCTCCCATCCAAACGGCATTTCGGAAACCGCGGCACCCGAACCGGAGGCGATCCGATCGGCCAGTTCGCGGTTTTCCGGAGGATAGGGCTGGTCGAGGCCTCCGGCAAACACCGCGACCGTTCCTGTCGCGAGGCTGCCCTGATGCGCAGCGGTGTCGATTCCGCGCGCGAGACCCGAGACGACGCCATAGCCTCGTTCACCGAGTTCGGCGGCGAGCATGCGCGCCATCCTGACGCCAGCAAGCGAGGCATTGCGCGCGCCGACGATGGCGATTGGCGGCAGCGAAAAAACGGCCGCTTCGCCCTTCACGGCCAGAAGGGGCGGAGGATGATCGATGCGCTTAAGCAGCGGCGGATAGTCCGCTTCGCCAATGCCGACAAAGCGTGCGCCGTATTTGCGCGCCGCCTCCAGTTCAGCTTCGATCTCGGCGATGGCAGGTATGCGAACGTTGCGGCCTGCGCCGCCCGCCAGCGCGAGTTCAGGCAGGATTTCCAGTGCGGCTTCGGCGGAGCCGAACTTGTTGACGAGATCGCGGAAGCTGGCGGGCCCGACATTGGGCGTGCGGATGAGGCGAAGCCAGGAGAACCGTTGCCGGTCGCTGAGGCGAGGGGCCCCGGCTGTGCTCAACCCTTGGCCCCGATGCGCGTCTCGGTGCCGGCGAGGAGGCGCGAAATGTTGGCGCGATGCTTGATGAAGACGATGACGCTTAGGACCGCGAACAGGATCGCAAGATCGCTGCGCCCCATGAACCAGAGCGCGAAGGGCGTGACAATGCAGGCGGTCAGCGCCGAGAGCGACGAATAGCGAAGCGCCAGCGCGACCAGAATCCAGATCGCGAGGAAGAGCAGGCCGGCCTGCCACATCAGGCCGAAAAGGACGCCGATATAGGTGGCGACGCCCTTGCCTCCCTTGAAGCCAAGCCAGACAGGGAAGATATGCCCCAGAAATGCGCCAAGGCCGGCGGCCATCGCGAGTTCCGGGCCGTAAATGCCTGCGATGAGTACGGCGGCGGTGCCCTTCAGCGCGTCGAGAAGGAGCGTCGCGGCAGCGAGACCTTTGTTGCCGGTGCGCAGGACATTTGTCGCGCCTATGTTGCCCGAGCCGATGCTGCGCACATCACCGAGGCCGGCGGCACGCGTCAGCAGCAGGCCGAACGGTATCGATCCCAGCAGATAGCCGAAGACCAGCGCGAGAATCGGCAGGTAGGACATTGGACCTCCCGGGGCGGACAGTGCGCCGCCGCCCCTATAACCGGAAAACTGTGCGGCCTGAAACCAGCGTTTGCAAGACCTGTCCCTGCATTCTGGCACCCTCGAAGCAGGTGTTCTTGGAGCGCGAGCGTATGTCGGCCTCGGCCACGATCCATGGCGCGTCGAGATCGACGACGATCAGGTCGGCAGGCGCGCCGGGCGAAAGCCGGCCGCCGGGCAGGCCGAAAAGCTTGGCGGGCGCCGTCGATAGGACTTCGGCCAACCTCAGCAGCGGCACGTCGCCATTGTGGTAGAGGCGAAGGGCGGCCCCGAGCAGTGTTTCCAGCCCGATCGCGCCGCCGGCGGCGTCGGCGAAGGGCAGGCGCTTGGTGTCGACGTCCTGTGGGTCGTGCGAGGAGACGATAACGTCTACCGTGCCATCCCTGATCGCCTCGATCATGGCAACACGGTCATCCTCGGCTCGCAGCGGCGGCGAGAGCCGAAAGAATGTGCGGTATTCGCCGACATCGTTCTCGTTGAGGGAGAGGTTGTTGATGGAGACGGCGGCGGTGACGTTCGCCCCGTCGGATTTTGCGCGTGCAATCGCCGCCGCCGACATGGCTGTGGAGATTTTCGCGGAGTGATAGGCCCCGCCGGTCAGCCGCGCCAGCATCAGGTCGCGTTCGAGCGGGATGGCTTCCGCCTCGCGCGGAATGCCTGATAGCCCGAGCCAGCTCGCATAGAGCCCCTCGTTCATGACGCCGTTGGCGGAAAGCTCGGCGTCCTGCGTCTCGTGCGCGATGACAGCGCCGAAATCGCGCGCATAGGTCAGCGCGCGGCGCATCAGGAGCGAACTTGCGATCGTGTGGCGACCGTCGGTGAATGCGACCGCGCCGGCCTCGCGCAGAAGGCCGAATTCCGTCATCTCCTGGCCTTCGAGGCCCTTGCTGACGGCAGCAGCCGGGTAGACGTGGACGCAGGCCGTATCGCGCGCTGCGCGCAGCACATGCTCGACCAGCGCGATGTCGTCGATGACGGGAGCCGTGTCGGGCATCGTCACGATGGAGGTGACGCCGCCTGCGGCCGCTGCCTCGCTCGCCGAGGCGATGGTCTCGCGATATTCCGCGCCGGGTTCGCCGATGAAGACCCGCGAATCGACCAGTCCGGGAAGGATCGCCTTGCCGGCGCAGTCGATGACGGTTGCGCCGCCGGGCGTGCCATGATTGCGCGCGGATGCGCCGGCGGCGGCGATCTTGTCGCCGTCGACGATAACCGTGCCGACCTCGTCAATGCCGCGCGAGGGATCGACGATGCGTGCGTTAGTGAAGACGGTGACGCTCATTTCGCGCCCCCATCGCGTCGCGGATCCAGCAGCGCTTCCATAACGGCCATGCGGACGGCTACGCCCATCTCGACCTGCTCCTGGATGACGCTCTGCGGCCCGTCGGCGATGGCGCTCGCGATCTCGACGCCTCGGTTCATGGGGCCGGGGTGCATTACCAGCGCGTCGTCCTTGGCGGCCTTCAGCTTTTCGGCATCGAGGCCGAAGTAGCGGAAATACTCGCGCACCGATGGCACGAAGGCGCCGGCCATGCGCTCGCGCTGCAGGCGCAGCATCATGACCACGTCGGCGTCCTTGAGGCCTTCGGCCATTGTGCGGTTGACAATCACGCCCATCTTCTCGATTCCTGACGGAAGCAGGGTGGAGGGGGCGACGACGCGAACCTGCGCGCCCATGGCGTTCAAAAGCAGGATGTTGGAGCGCGCCACGCGCGAATGCAGGATGTCGCCGCAGATGGTGACGATGAGCTTCGACAGCGGACCCTTGGCGCGGCGGATGGTCAGCGCGTCGAGCAGCGCCTGCGTGGGGTGCTCGTGCGCGCCATCGCCGGCGTTGACCACGGAGCAGCCGACTTTCTGGGCAAGCAGCGCTGCCGCGCCCGCCGACTGGTGGCGGATGATCAGGATGTCCGGCCGCATGGCGTTCAGCGTGATCGCGGTGTCGATCAGGGTTTCGCCCTTTTTCACCGAGGACGAGGCGACCGACATGTTCATGACATCAGCACCGAGCCGCTTGCCGGCCAGTTCGAAGGAGGACTGGGTGCGGGTCGATGCTTCGTAGAACAGGTTGATCTGCGTGCGCCCGCGCAGCGTCGAGGTCTTTTTCTCCGACTGACGCGAGATCGACACGGCCGCGTCGGCGCGGTCGAGAAGCAATTCGATGTCGGGGGGAGAAAGGTCGCCGATGCCAAGCAGATGGCGGTGGCGAAACAGCGGCGGTGAGGGCGCTTCGGTCATGTCAAGGCGCTGCTATAGGGTGCAGGTTCACGTCTCGCAAGGCCTGCCGCGCCGGCATTTCCCGATTGGCCGCCTTCTCCCCGGTATTTTCACAGCGCCAGCATTTTCGTCATGTTAACCACACCTTGGTCTATATTAGCCCAAAGGGTCGGCCGGGATTCAACCGGTAGACTTCAGCCCAAGGACAGCGCGTGACGGACGAGGTAACAAACCAGCCGCCTCCCATCGCAGGCGGCAACGCCTGGCGCGGCGATCCGCTACTGATCCAGATCGCGGAGGATTTTTCCGCGCCCGTACGCAAGGATCTCGACAACATCGGACGCTTTGTGCTGTCGCCCGAGGCGCAGGATACCGCGCGCCTGGCCAATACCGAGACGCCCGTGCTGCGGACGCATGATCGGCAGGGCAGGCGCATCGATCAGGTGGAGTATCACCCGGCCTACCACGCCCTAATGCGCCGGTCGGTGGCCAGCGGGCTGCATTCCTCGATCTGGGAGAATGGCGCGGCCGAGACAGGCCGCCGTCATCAGGTGCGGGCGGGGCGGTTTTATCTGACGTCGCAGCTCGAAACAGGACATCTGTGTCCGATCACGATGACCAGCGCGTCGCTGGCGGCGCTGATGGCGAGTCCGCAGCTGTTCCGGGAATGGGCGCCGCGCATTACCACGCGCAAATACGACCAGGCGAGCAAGCCTCCGGTTGAGAAGACCGGCCTGACGCTCGGCATGGGTATGACCGAGAAGCAGGGCGGCACCGACGTGCGCGCCAATACGACGCGCGCCGAGCGGGCGGGCAGCGGCTTCTACCGCATCACCGGGCACAAATGGTTCATGTCAGCGCCCATGTCCGACGCCTTCCTCGTGCTGGCCCAGGCAGGCGAGGGCCTCTCCTGCTTTCTTGTGCCGCGCATTCTTGGCGACGGGACCGGCAACGGTTTCCGGTTCCAGCGGCTGAAGGACAAGCTCGGCAACCGCTCCAATGCTTCGTCCGAGGTCGAGTTCGCCGGCGCCATCGGGCAGATGGTCGGCGAGCCGGGCGGCGGCGTCAAAACCATCATGGACATGGTGACGCTGACGCGACTCGACTGCGCACTCGCTTCCTCCGGCCTGATGCGCGCCGGGCTTTCCGAGGCAATCCACCACGCGCGCCACCGCTTGGCCTTTGGCCAGAAGCTGTTCGACCAGCCGCTGATGCAGCGCGTGCTGGCGGACATGGCGCTCGATGTCGCCGCAGCGTCCGCGCTGTCGTTCCGGCTGGCGCGTTCCTTCGACGATGCAGCGAGCAGTCCGAGGGAGGCATCCTTCGCCCGCGCCATGACGCCCGTGGTCAAATACTGGGTCTGCAAGATCGCGCCGTCACTGCTCTACGAGGCGATGGAGTGCATCGGTGGCAACGGTTATGTCGAAGAGATGCCGCTGGCGCGCTACTATCGAGAGGCGCCGGTCAACGCGATCTGGGAAGGATCGGGCAACGTGATGGCGCTCGACGTACTGCGCGTCATGGCGCGCGCTCCGGCCCTGTTCGAAGAGGTTCTGGCGGGAATCGAGAAGGATCTGGGCGCGGGTGGACCGGGCACGGTTGCGGTGCTGAAGGCCGCCATGCAGGTGGCAGGTTCGGACGAGGGATCGGCGCGCATCCTGACCGAACAGCTTGCCCTTTCGGCTGCCGCTGCCGAACTCAAGCGCATGGGTGCAGGGCGCATTGCCGACGCCTTCATCGAGACGCGGCTGGCCGGCCAGTGGCGCACGACCTACGGCATGTTGGACGCGCGTCACGACGCGCGACTGATCCTGGACACACTTTACCCACAGACGGGCTGAGCGGCGTTTCGCTAGACCAGAGAGCCGCGCGGGGCCGTCAATCCCGCCGGTGCGAGCGATCCACTGAAACGTTCCGTTAACCTTAACAAATGGTTTACGTTGCGCCGGAGATTTTCAGGAACCACTGTCTTACGTGGCCAAAGGGATTCGCATGCGCGCTTTTTCAAGACAGAACGCGAACCAATGCCGGGCGTATTCGTTACGACGAGCAGGCGCGGAGAGGTTCTGATGCGGTGGGTGTTCGCGGCGTGGGCGTTGCCGATGGGCCTGTTCTGGGGCTGGTATTTCCTGTCGCTCAATAACATCCACTTCGGTTACGTGATGCTGACGCGGGATGCGCATGACATCGTGTTCCAACTCTATGGCAACATGCTGGGGATGGACCCCGACATCATTCCCGGGCTGGTCGCGCGGGCCTGCATCCTCGATACACTGCTGATCCTCGGCATCTGGGCCTTCCGCCGACGCAAGGAGATTTCTGTCTGGGTGCGAGGAAGGCGTGATCGCTATTTCGGCGTGGAGCCGTCGCCGAATGCGTGAAGCCGGTCCAGCACACCTTGCAGGATGAAGGCCGCCGCCGCGGAATCGATCTTGCCGGCGCGCTTCTTGCGGGAAAAGTCCATCTCGATCAGCGTCCGTTCGGCAGCGACGGTCGATAGCCGCTCATCCCAGAAGACGAAGGGCAAGGCGGTCATCCGCGCGATGTTGCGCACGAAGGCACGTGAGGCCTGCGCGCGAGGGCCTTCGGACCCATCCATGTTGACAGGCAGGCCCATGGCGACCGCGCCGACATTGTCCTTTCCCAGAAGGTCCAGTAGCGCTGTCGCGTCGGCAGTGAACTTCTTGCGTACGATGACTGGCCGGGGGTGGGCGAAGGAGAGGCCGCGATCGGAGACTGCAACGCCGATCGTCTTCTCGCCGAGGTCCAGCCCAGCGAGCGTCTTGCCGCCGACCAGGGTGGCGGGTAGGTCTGCAATGTCAATGACGGCCAACGGTTGTCCCTTTACGCCCTGCACATCGTTTCTACATTTTCTGGACACGTCCCTCCAGCACGGATGAAATCAAGGAGATTTTGATGAAACTGACCTGGTATGGACAGTCGGCGTTTCGGATAGAAGTCGGCGGGGCGACGATCCTGATCGACCCGTTCCTCGAAAATCCGCTGTGGGACGGCGGATGGGAAGGTCCGTCGGAGGGCGTTACACATGTCCTTCTGACACACGGTCACAATGACCACATCGGCAACTCGGCAGACATCCTCAAAAGGACTGGCGCGCAGCTTGTCTCCAATTTCGAAATCTGCATGTATCTCGTCGGCCAGGGCGTTTCGGGCGACAAGATTAACCCCGGCAACACCGGCGGTACCGTGGATTGCGGCAGCTTCACCACGACGTTCGTGCAGTCGCTGCATTCGTCATCATTCAACGTCGGCGACGGGTCGAATGTCTATCTCGGCAATCCCAACGGGCTCGTGCTGCATTTCCCTGACGACAAGACGCTCTATCACATGGGCGACACCGACATTTTCTCCGACATGGCGCTGATCAACGAGTTGCATCAGCCGGAGGTCGGTCTGGTGCCCGTCGGCGACCGCTTCACCATGGGCGGAGCCGTGGCGGCGCTCGCTTGCCGGCGCTTTTTCAAGTTCGAGACGGTGGTGCCATGCCACTACAAGACGTTCGGCCTGCTCGACCAGACGCCCGACAAGTTCGTGGAGGGCATGGAGGGCTCGGGGACGACGGTGCTGGTGCCGCAGGTCGGCGAGGCGGTTGACATATAGGCGGCAGTTGCGCGGTGCGCTCCGCGCCGCTATAGCCCGGACATCCTGATTTAAGCCGGTCTGCCGGAGTTTTCGCATGTCTGTCGATATCGCAACCGTCAAGCGCGTCGCACGCCTCGCCCGCATCGCGGTGACGGAGGACGACGCCTCGCGCATGGCCGGTGAGCTGAACACCATCCTCGGCTTCGTCGAACAGCTCAATGAGGTCGACGTGACCGGTGTCGAGCCTATGACGTCGGTCATTCCGATGGAGATGAAGAAGCGACAGGACGGCGTCACGGACGGCAACAAGGCCGCCGACATCGTCGCCAACGCGCCTGCGACCGACGAGAACTTCTTCCTCGTACCCAAGGTGGTGGAGTAGGTCGTGCCCGCGCCTGAACTGGTGACGATCGCGGTCGAGACGCCCTTGCAGGACGATGTGCGTGCGATGGTCGCCGACCTGAACTCGACGATGATCCCGCTGACGCCGCGCGAATTCCAGTTCCAACTGACGGCCGAGCAGATGGCAGAACCTTCAGTGACGGTGTTTGTCGCGCGTGACCAAGATGGCCGCGCGGTTGGCATGGGGTCGCTGAAGGACCATGGCGGTGGGTTGGGCGAGGTCAAGCGCATGTTCACGCTGCCCGAGGTGAGGGGCCAGCGCGTCGGCTCCCTGCTCCTGGCGCGCATCGAGCAACTGGCCCGCGAAAAGGGCGTTTCGCGGCTCGTGCTCGAAACCGGCGAGGCGCCGGGTTTCGAGGCGGCCTATCGTGTCTATGAACGCGGCGGGTTCACGACCTGCGGCGCAGTTCTCGACTATCCGGATTCCGGCTGGTCGCGTTTTTACGAAAAGAAGATTGGTTCATGAGCGACCTGACCGGACTGACGATTGCGCAGGCGCGCGAAAAACTGCGCGCCAAGGAGATTAAGGCGACGGAGATTACCGACGCCTATCTGGATGCCATCGAGCGCGCCAATCCGTCGCTCAACGCCTATGTGGCAATCACGCCCGACAAGGCGCGCGACATGGCGAAAGCCTCCGATGCGAAGCTGGCGAAGGGCGAGGGCGGAGCGCTTGAAGGCATTCCGCTCGGCATCAAGGATCTGTTCGCCACCGAGGACGTGCACACGCAGGCCTGCAGCCATGTGCTCGACGGTTTCAAGCCGCGCTACGAGTCGACGGTGACGGCGAACCTCTGGGCTGATGGCGCGGTGATGCTGGGCAAGCTCAACATGGATGAGTTCGCCATGGGCTCGTCCAACGAGACCTCCTACTACGGCCCGGTGATCAATCCGTGGCGGCGTTCGCGCGTCGAGACTTCGGTCATGCCGTCGACCCACTACGGCGACGGAGGCTTTGTGTCCGCTGGCGGGACGAAGCAGACCAAAAGCTACGACAACATGCAGCTTGTGCCCGGCGGCTCGTCCGGTGGTTCGGCTGCGGCCGTGTCGGCCTTCCTGTGCGCAGGCGCGACCGCGACGGATACGGGCGGTTCGATCCGCCAGCCGGCGGCGTTTACTGGCACTGTCGGCATCAAGCCGACCTACGGGCGCTGCTCGCGCTGGGGCATCGTCGCCTTCGCGTCTTCCCTCGACCAGGCCGGTCCCATCGCACGGGACGTGCGCGATGCGGCGATCATGCTGAAATCGATGGCTTCCGTCGACGCCAAGGACACGACTTCGGTCGACAGGCCGGTTCCGGACTACGAGGCGGCGCTGGGGCGCTCCGTGAAGGGCATGAAGGTCGGAATCCCCCGCGAATACCGCGTCGATGGCATGCCGGCCGAGATCGAGGCGCTCTGGCAAAAGGGTATCGCCTGGCTGAAAGACGCGGGCGCAGAGATCGTCGATATCTCCCTGCCACACACCAAATATGCGCTGCCGGCCTACTATATCGTCGCGCCGGCGGAAGCGTCGTCCAACCTCGCGCGCTATGACGGCGTGCGCTACGGGCTGCGAGTGCCCGGCAAGGACATCGTCGAGATGTATGAGAACAGCCGCGCCGCCGGTTTCGGCCGCGAGGTGAAGCGACGCATCATGATCGGCACCTATGTGCTGTCGGCCGGCTACTACGACGCTTATTACCTGCAGGCGCAGAAGGTGCGTACGCTAATCAAGCGCGATTTCGAGCAGGTCTTCGATGCCGGCGTGGACGTGATCCTGACGCCGGCGACGCCGTCGGCCGCATTCGGCGTGGCGGACCAGGACATGGCGGCCGATCCGGTCAAGATGTACCTCAACGATATCTTCACGGTGACGGTGAACATGGCCGGCTTGCCCGGCATCGCGGTTCCGGCCGGTCTCGACGCTCACGGGTTGCCGCTTGGCCTCCAGTTGATCGGCAAACCGTTCGAGGAAGAGACTTTGTTCCAGGCCGGACATGTCATCGAACAGGCCGCCGGTCGGTTCCAGCCGGAGAAATGGTGGTAGAGGAAGAGCTCATACAGCCCACGCCCAACAACTGGGAGCGGGTGAACCGGCTGGTTTCGGATATCGAGAGATTGCGCGGCCCACTGCACATCTCCATCCGCCAGACCGAAGACGGGCTTGGTATCTACGTTCCGCCGTCCCGAAAGATCGCAACGGTTCTGTTTCTGCTGTTGTGGCTCTGCGGCTGGGCCGCCGGTCAGTATTTCGCCGTTGGCGAGTTATGGCGGAGCGGCTTGCGACTGCCAGGCGTGCTGCTGATCGTCTGGATCGTCCCGTGGACTCTCGGCGGGCTTGCCGTGATGTGGACCATTCTTTGGCAACTCCTCGGCCAGGAGCGCCTCTTCTTTACCGCAGGGGCGCTGGTCAGGGAATGGAGCGTGCTCGGGCAGAGCCGCAGAAGGACGGTCATGGACAAGGAGATTGTGTCGGTGAAGGTCGACGGGCCTGGCGGCGATCTCGCCGGCCTGGGCACCATCAAGGTCGAGACAACCGGAAAGCAGATGCGGATCGGAAGCGGCCTCGATCACTACGAAGCCGAACTGGTCGCCACGCTGATCCGGGATCAGGCCGCGTTGGAGCAAGGGCCGAAGTGAAGGTTCGTTGGGAGCCGGTGGCCGAATCACCCTCGTCGCCCTAGATTTGGCGACCGTTGCCTCGGGGATCGGTCCCATCGACGGCAGAGGCACGACCAGCGACGCAGCTTACGGGGCAGGAATGAACGACTTCTCCCTTCTCTTTTACGCCTCCAAGGTCTTCTGGTTTCTCATCCAGCCGCTCAATCTCGTGCTTTTCCTGTTGGCGCTGTCGCTTCTTGTCGGCTGGTTCGGTTGGCGAAAGCTGCGCGGCTTCACCCTGTTTCTCTCTTTCCTGATCCTGGCGCTTGCCTCCTGGACATCGCTTGGCGCGCTGATGCTGAACCCTCTGGAAGAGCGCTTCCCGCGTCCGCCGGCGCCGGACAAGGTGGCCGGAATCATCGTGCTTGGCGGCGGGCTCGAAGGGGCGATCAATCTTGCGCGCGGCGGCTACGACATCAACAGCGGCGGCGATCGCTATCTGGAGGCCGCCGTGCTGGCGCGTCGTTACCCGGACGCGCGGATCGTGATTTCCGGCGGGACCGGCACCGTCATACTAGACGGCGAGGGCGATGCCGACACATCCGTCAAGCTGTTCACGGCGCTCGGCATTCCGCAGGACCGACTGGTCCTCGAAGGGGAGTCACGCAACACCTACGAGAATGTGGAAAACATCCGCAAGCTCGTCGCGCCGGGACCGGACGAGACATGGCTGCTCGTGACGTCCGCGTTCCACATGCCAAGGTCGGTCGGACTTTTCCGCAAGGCCGGTTTCCCCGTTACGCCGTGGCCGGTGGACTACCGGACGTCGGGACAGGAGGGGATCGGGGTCTTCAAGGACAATCCCGCGGATTCGCTTGCCGCCACCACGATGGCCATCCGCGAATGGATTGGCCTGATCGGCTACAAGTTCACCGGACGCATCGACTCGGTGTTCCCGGGGCCGCTGGATTAGGCATCAAGAACTGCTTTGCGTGCCTCTGAAAAGAACTGGCGTCGCACAAGCACGGCGAAAATGCAGAGCGTCGTCAGCGCGAAGACGATCGGGCCGACGAACCAGCCGAGGTAGCCGATCGAAAAGAAGATGCCGCGCAGACCGGCGTTGAAGTGCGTGCCGGCGAGGATGTTCATGCGCGCTGCCCTCTGCACGGCAATCTCGGTTTCCTCCGCATGGCCCGGCTCGTCCTTCTGCACGGGAACGGCTCCGATCAGGATCGAACAGTAGTTGAACAGGCGGTACGACCAGCCGAACTTGAAGAAGGAATAGGCAAAGATCAGGAGCAGTCCGATCACCTTGATCTCGAAGACCGGGCGGGACGCGACTGCGGACAGCGGCAGATCGCCCAGCACGTTCAGGACCCGGTCGCTGGAGCCGATGAGCGCGAAGCAGCCGCCGATGGCGATCAGTGCGCTGGAGCCGAAGAAGGCGGTGCCCTGCTGAAGTCCGAGCATTATCGAGGTGTCGATCATACGCAGGTCGCGCCGCGCCATGGTGCGCATCCAGGTTTCGCGCTGGCGGTTCATGGCCGTCGACAGCGAAACCCGGCTGCCGAGTTTCCCGGCCACCGCAAGTGCGTGGATCGCCCACATGGCGAGGAAAAACAGAAGCGCTGCGAGATCGGCGTTAGACAAAAGCATCGAAAAGCCCGTTTCCTGCACCCGTTTGCAGTTACTATATACAGAATGTCGCGGGGTGATCATCCGAAGTCGGGGGATGCGAAGCGGTATCCGCCGAAACAACGGAAACATCCATAGCAGTTCGACCCGCGGTGTGATCGGAGCCTGAAATTGTTCCTGTCGGTATTCGACCTCTTCAAGATCGGCATCGGGCCGTCGAGTTCCCATACAATGGGGCCGATGACCGCCGCGTCGAGGTTCCTCGACGAAATCCTGACAGGCGACTGGCCGCGCCCGGCTGGCGCAAGGGTCGATCGTATAGCGGTCAGCCTGCACGGTTCGCTCGCTTATACGGGCGTCGGCCATGGCACGGATCGCGCCGTGATCCTTGGCCTTACAGGCGAGACGCCCCAGACCGTCGATCCGGACAAGAGCGATGAAACCGTGGCTGCCATTTCGACAGCAAGGCGCATTTCGCCGCCCGGTCACCCTTCCTATCGTTTCGATCCCGCTGTGGATCTCGTGCTCGATCGCAAGACACCACTGACGGGGCATGCCAACGGCATGGCATTCCAGGCGCTAGATGCCGACGACAGGCTGCTTCTGAGGCGCGTCTATTATTCCATCGGCGGCGGCTTCGTCGTTTCGGAAGAGGAATTGCAGAAGCTCAAGGCGAAGGGCCCGGACAAGCCTTCGAAGCGGGTTCCATATCCCTTCAAGAATGCGGTCGAGATGCTCTCCATGGCCAGCAGGGCTGGCCTGTCGATTGCCGAGATGAAGCGCGCCAACGAGGAGGTTCATCTAGATCGCGGCAGGCTCGACGAAGGGCTGGACGCGATCTGGGGAGCGATGGCGGGCTGCATACAACGGGGACTTTCACAAGAAGGTATCATGCCGGGCGGCCTGAAGGTGCGCAGGCGGGCGCGGGCGCTTCACGACAAGCTGAAAGAGGATTGGCGCACAAACCGGCCGAACCCGCTGCTCGCCAATGACTGGCTTGCGGTTTACGCGATGGCGGTGAACGAGGAGAATGCCGCCGGCGGTCGTGTGGTTACCGCGCCGACCAATGGGGCAGCAGGCACCTTGCCTGCCGTTCTGCGCTACTGGCTGCATTTCCACCCGGAGGCGGATCAGGAAAGCATTCGCGACTTTCTGCTCACCGCGGCCGCCGTGGGGGGGATCATCAAGCACAACGCGTCGATTTCAGGTGCGGAAGTCGGCTGCCAGGGCGAGGTCGGGTCGGCATCGGCCATGGCGGCGGCAGGCCTGTGCGCTGTCATGGGCGGCACGCCCGAGCAGGTAGAGAATGCAGCGGAAATCGCGCTGGAGCACCACCTCGGCATGACCTGCGACCCCGTTGGCGGACTGGTGCAGGTTCCCTGCATCGAGCGCAATGCGCTCGGTGCGGTGAAGGCCGTGACCGCCGCGTCGCTCGCGATCAAGGGCGACGGCACGCATTTCGTGCCGCTCGACGCGGCCATCGAAACGATGCGTCAGACGGGCATCGACATGAACGAGAAATACAAGGAAACCAGCCTCGGCGGCCTGGCGGTTAACGTCGTGGAATGCTGAAAGCCTTTAGTCGGTGCTTTCCATGCCTTCCGTTTCATTGACAGCATTCGCGTCGGTGGCCAGCACCTCGACGTCCTGATTTCGGCCGCCCTGAACCGTGAAGTCACGCTGGTAGATCCGTTCCTTGTTCTTGGCGACGATGGTGTATTCGCCTTCCGCAAGGACCAGCGATGCGAATGCGCCGACAACCTCGCGTACCGGATCGCCGGAACTGGAGAGCACCGACCAGGAGGTGTCCGCCAAGGCTTCGCCGCCGGCCTCGCGCACGAGCTTGAATGTGATTTCGGCAGCCTTATGCTCGACGGTCGCCTCGGTCAGCTTGCCGGCGTCGACACGGATATCGGAACGGATGACAGCGTTGACCGAGCCGTAGGTCGAGACGATGTGATACGTCCCCGAGTTCAGCCGAACCACAGCGTTGGGGCTGACGTCGGGGATGATCAGCGCCCGTTCGCCGCTGGCATCCGGGGTTTCGTCATAGATCGAGAACTTGAGCTTGGACGCCGGGATGCGTATGCCGCCGGCAAGCGTTGCGTCAAGCTTCAGGCCGCCTGCATCGAGGACGAGGCTTTCGCTCTTGTCCTCGCGTCCGACCGTGATGCGCTTGGTGGCGCCGGCGCGGCCGTAGGACGCATGCACCAGATAGCCGCCCGGGGCGAGGTGGAAAGAACTCGTTCCGCCCTGAGCAGAGGCGATCAGCGGCAGCTTGCCGTCCGGGCCGGCTTCCTGGCCGAACACGCGCCAAACCAGCCCGCGCGAAATGTCCTCGCCTTCTTCTATCAGCTTGGCCGAAAGCGTCACCTCGCCGCCGCCGCCGAGCGCAAGCGGCGTCGAAGAATCGGTCGCGGGCGCAAAACTGGATATGGCGGGAAGCTGGAGCTGGGCCGCAGGGTCGCCGCCTTCCTGCGCGCTCACCAGCGCGGGCAGGGCGGTAAAGACGATTGTCGCGATGAACACGACAAAAAGACGGATTACCCCTCCGGTCATGCTTGCGTTGAACCCCAACCCGGTGGCAATTTCAAGGCCAAACCGCCGGCCGTATTCCTCGCGCGGTGTCACGACAGCCAACCGCTGGTGTCGTAAACCCAACCAAGCCAAGACGCAGCAGGCCGCCGCGCTTCAGCCAAGAGACCGGAGAAAAGCGAATGGCCATGTCCGTCATCGACCACCTGCTGACTCGCAACTCGGCGCCGATCCCCGAATTGAAGGAGCCCGCGCCGACTGATTCGCAGATCGAAACAATGCTTACGGCTGCCAGCCGCGTCCCGGATCACGGCCGCTTGGCACCCTGGCGCTTCATCCTCTACCGGGGCGACGCGCGCTTCGCAGTCGGCGAGAAGCTGGTCGAGCTTGCGGAAAAGCGCGAGGGGCCGCTATCCGAGGGGCGGCGGCAACAGGAGCTGACGCGGTTCTCCCGCGCACCGCTGGTGGTCGGCGTGATCTCGAGCCCCAAGGACAATGCAAAAATCCCGCAATGGGAGATGTTCCTGTCTGGCGGCGCAGCGGCGATGAACCTGATTCACGCCGCCAACGCGCTCGGTTACGGCGCCAACTGGATCACCAACTGGTATTCAGATGTGCCGGAAGGCAGGGCGATCCTGGGGCTCGCTCCCAACGAGCGCGTCGTCGGCTTCGTGCATATAGGCACTTATGCAGGGCAGCCTTTCGAGCGACCGCGCCCGGATGTCTCGACCCTCTATGCCGACTATGATGGGCCCTGGAAGGGCTGAGGACACTCAGCCTTTCGTCATGTGACGACCCGCAATGCCGCGCGACGCATGGCAGGTGTTGCAAGCCTCGCCAGAGCTTCCCGGTCCCGCCGTGCGGCTTCGGGCTGATAGAGAACCGCCTCGAGCATGATGCGACGCATGCCTTCTGTGCTTTCGATATAAAAATCCTGCCCTTCCGAGAGACCGAGCAGCGCAAGGCCGATGGGTGACGTGAGCGGCAGGAACAGAACGGACGACGCATTCATGCGGTCGTGGCTCAGGATGCGGCTGTCCGGCTCGCCTGCGTCGATGCGGTAGGTAATGCGGCTGCTCAGCGTGGCGACGGTTGTGCCAACGTCGTCGGCGAAGACGACCTTCGCTGCGTCGATCTTGCGGCGCAGGAGCCTTGCCATGGGGTTATCGGCTTCCTTCGAACGATCGAGCATGACTTCGAGAATGGTGAAATCCTTGGTGGTGAGAACGCAGGCGTCCTTGTGCATCGCACTTCTCCTTCCGCCGGTTGGCGGAGTTGCTGACAGATTCGGGAGAAGTCCCCTGGCCGTCATCGACGGCGCAGGGGCTAGATGCATGCGATCAGGCAGCCTCCGTAGAGCGCCATGCGGCAGCGCGCTGTCATGATGCGCGCAGAAGCGTGGTGTCGGCCTTGCCGGCGTCCACGCTCTCCACCGTGAGGCGGCGGATGCGGCCATCGCGCGCTTCCCAGTCGATAGACTGGCCAGCCGACAGGCCGATCAACGCAACGCCGATCGGCGTCAGGATGGAGATCTTGCCGGCCGAAATATCGGCATCTTGCGGGAAGACGAGCGTGACGGTGCGATCCTCTCCCGCGTCGGTCGAGTAGCGCAGTGTCGTGCCCATCCGCACGATAGTGTCGGCAAGCCTTGCGTCCGGTGTGACGCGACCGCGTTCCAGTTCAGCCAGCAACTCGTCGAAGACGGGTTTGCCCGCACCGGACTCCGCCAGACGCATCAATTGTTCATAGTCGGACTGGCCAAATGTGATGGGCGGCTTGCGCCGCGTCCTGATATCGGAAGTCATGTCAGACCTCATCGTGGTCCAAACCCGCTCAGCGGGTGGAGCTAAAGACTTAAGGGTGGATGTCGCCTGAGAGCCGCACTATGCGGACTGCACTTTGCCAAGGTCCGCCCGTTTCAGGCGGTTGGCTGCCACGCCCCACGGCCGGGCGCGACACGACCGGGCCGGGGGTCAGCTGCCCGCGATAGGGCAGACCCTGTTCAGAAACCTTGTGAGGCGTTCCGTGTGGCTCATGGCAACAGACATGGGAAATAACGCCGACGCTGTCAAGGACGCGGCCTCGTCTTGCCTCAGGCCAGTACGCCGGCGTCACGAGCGCGGGACAGCAGGCGTTGGGCGCGTTTCAGGTGCGGTATGTCGTACATGCGCCCTTCCAGCGCGACGACGCCTGCGTTGCCGGCGTCGGCAAAGGCGGCAACCAGCGCCTGAGCTTGCTCGACGGCTTCGCGCGATGGGGTGAAGACCTCGTTGATGACGGAAACCTGTGCCGGATGGATGGCGAGCTTTCCCGTGAAACCGTCGCGCTCAGCCTCGAGGCATTCGGTACGCAACGTATCGAGGTCCCGAAAGTCGACATGGACGGTGTCGATGGCAGCGACCACCGAAGCCGAAGCGGCGAGTAGCGTGACGCTACGGGCAAGGCGGAACACATCGGTGTAACGGCCATGGGCGTCACGGTTGGTTTGCGCGCCGATCTCTGCTGCAAGGTCTTCCGCGCCCCAGGTGAGGCCGACAAGGCGAGGACTGCAGCCGGCATAGGTGGCGGTCGAAAGCGTGGCGAGGCCTGTCTCGGTGATGATCGGAAGGATCGCGATCCCGCCATCGGGCAACCCGGCTTCGATCTCGGCGACGCGCAGTTTCGTCGACAGCTGCTGGACATCCGCACCGCCCTGCGACTTCGGCAGGATGAGGCCGTCTGGTTTCGCCGGAACAACCGCTGCCAGGTCCGCGTCGGTAAGACCGGTAGTCAGGTCGTTGACGCGGACATAGACCCGGTGGCCGCTGGGCCGCGCCCGGATCGCTTCGCCTGCGAGAGTGCGCGCCTTCGGCTTGTTTGCGGGTGCGACCGAATCCTCAAGGTCCACAATCACCGCATCTGCTCTGGCTGAGAAGCCTTTCTCCAGCTTCTTTTCCGAATCGCCGGGTACGAAGAGAAGCGAGCGCATCAGGCCGGCTTCTTGAAAATCATCGCTTGGCGTATGCAACGCGCCACCAGAACCCCATGCTGGTTGTAGGCGCGATGTTCCATCTCGACGATGCCGCGATCGGGCTTCGATTTGGATTCCCGCACGGAGAGAACCTCCGTCTCCACCCGGATCGTGTCGCCGTGGAAAACGGGAGCGGGGAATGTCGTGTCGGTCATGCCGAGATTGGCGACCATGGTTCCGAGCGTGGTGTCATGGACGGAGATGCCGATCATCAGTCCCAGCGTGAACAGCGAATTGACCAGCGGCTTGCCCCATTCGCTCTTCGAGGCGAAGTCGAAATCGATGTGCAGCGGCTGCGGGTTCAGCGTCATCACCGAGAAAAGCATGTTGTCGCTTTCAGTGACGCTTTTGGTCAGCGCGTGCCTGATGACGGAGCCGACCCGGAACTCCTCGAGATGCAACCCGGCCATCCGATCCTCCCTCAGTATCAGCATTATGCGTCGTAACACCGGCGGGCAAGACGTCAACGAACATGGTTAACCAATCGTAAGCCATTTCCCGGCTAGGGTTCAGACTAAGCCAGAGGGTTGGGCGAGGGGTACTGCGACTTTGATGGTCGTTTCTCACTTTCTGAAATGGGTGAACACGGCAAAGGTGACCGAGCGCGCGGCTGCAGCCGGTGCGCTGTCGCGGGCCTACGCGCAACACGAGATGCCGTTCGAGGATCGGTGTGCCGCGGAGGCGGCGATGACGCTGCTGCTGGACGATCCTTCATCGAAGGTACGCAAGGCGATGGCCGAGGCGCTGGCGCTTTCGCGCCATGCGCCGCCACAGGTGATCGCGGCGCTGGCAGCGGACCAGCCGGAGGTCGCAGCACTGGTGCTGGCGCGTTCCCCGCTGCTGACGGACGCGGACCTGATCGAGCGGGTCGCGAACGGCGCCAAGGCAACTCAATTACTGGTGGCCGATAGGGCCGCCGTGTCGATGGAGCTTTCGGCCGTCATTGCGGAAATCGGCGAGGCCGACGCCTGCAAGGTTCTGGTCGCCAATGCTGGCGCCGACATCGCGCCGCTGTCCTTCCGCCGCATGGCTGAACGTTTTGGCCATTTGGGGTCAATGCGCGAGGCCTTGATCGCAGATCCGCGCCTTCCGGCGGATTGCCGGCATATGCTTCTGATGAAACTCGGCGAGGTGCTGCAGGGCTCACCGCTCGTCGTCGCGCTGATGGGCGCGACGCGCGCCGAGCGGATCATGAAGGACGCCTGCGTGAAGGCGTCGTTGACCCTCATCGACAGTACGCGCGTCGAAGAATATCCCGCACTTGTCACGCATTTGCGCGTACGCGGCGACTTGACGGCGAGCTTCGTCATCCGCGCCGTCGCGCATGGGAAGGTCGATTTCTTCGGCGAGGCGCTGGTTGGGCTTTCCGGACAGTCGGAAGAACGCATCCGCTCGCTGCTGGCGGCGGGAAGCGATGTCGCGCTGACCGCAGCGTTCCGCAAGGCGGGCCTTTCGGACGTCGTGCATGCGGTGCTGATCAGGGCGCTCAAGGTGTGGCGGGAAGTCGCCAACGGCAAGCGCGTCGCCGGCGCGCAGGAAGTGTCGTGGCTGATGCTGAAGGAAGTCGGCGGTCATGAGGCACAGGGCGACCTGGCCGCGCTCCTGAAGTCCATCCATCTCGACGCGCTGCGCGAGAATGCGCGCGAGCACGCGTTGGCGATCGCAGCGGCGTAGCTAGCCGACTGGCAGGACAGGCGGTGCGCGGCGTGCGCGCAGCGCATGCAGGACGACCGCCGTCAGCACCACCGCACCGCCGGCAATGCTCATGAAGGGCGGTAGCTCCGCGAGAAATATCCACGCGAACAGAATGGCGAAGGGAACTTCGGCTGCGCCAAGCACACCGGATTCCGACGCAGGGATCAGACGTGCGCCTTCGGTCCAAAGCACAACCGCGCAGGCAAAGGTGAAGCCGAATCCCACCATGCGCCATGCATCCGACGTTGAGACCGCGAGTGGATCGGTGATCAGCCAGCCTGCCGCGAAAAGGATGAAGGCGGATACAGCGCCGACCCAGACAACGGGTGAATTGCGAAAAGCGCGTATCATCACGAGGTAGATGGCGCTTGAGACCGTCATGCACAGCGCGACGAGGTCGCCAAACGTGTTTCCGCCGCCAATGCCGCCCGACACGATGATGCCGACGCCCAGCAGGCAGACGACGGCCATGGCAAGCGTGAAGGGGCGGGGACGTTCGCGCAGGAATATCCATTCCAGAAAGGCCGCGATCAGCGGCGTGGCGGCGTAGATGACGGCCACGTTGGCGACATAGGTGAACTTGAAGGAGGCGATGAAGCCGAGAGACGCCGCCACGCCAACTGCCACCATCAGCCAACCGCGCCAGCCGAAGTCGAGACGCAGGCCATTCGGCCCTGACCGCCAAAGGACATAGCCAGTGATAAGCAGGCCGCCGACGAGGCCACGCCAGCAGGCGATCGTCCACGGATCGGTAGAGATCGACTTGGTGAAGATGCCGGCCATGGCGAAGAAGGCGGACGAAGCGACGACCAGCATGGCGCCGAGCCTGCGCTCTACGGAAAGGGGGTGCGGAATCGCAGTGTCGCCGGACATGCCGGCATCCTATAGATGGACAAGTACCGGTCCCAATGTCAGGACGGGGAGTGGCTTGGTCCAGCCTCGGAGTCGATCGAGGTGGGTCAATCGATAGGGGGCGAATGAAATGACACGCGCGTTCTTCGTGGTTGCCTTACTGTTGGCAACTGGCCCCGCATTCGCCATCGCCAATCCGGCTTCTGAGTTCTGCGTGAAGATGGGCGGGCGGCTGGACATCGTGAAGGACAAGAGCGGGGGCGAGATCGGCCTCTGCTACCTGCCTGACGGTCGGATCATCGAGGAATGGACGCTGTTCAGGATGTATGAGGGCAAGGTGCCGTGAGGCTAGCGCCAGTACCGGCGTCGAGGCCTTGCGAGTGCCGTGAAGGCCAGCGCGACCAGTAAGGTCGTTACTCCGACCGCAATGACGCCGGCCGGGGTGATGCGGGCCGTGCTTTCGACCGAGATCATGTTCCCGACGCGGACGTTGTAGGTCGCCTTCATCTCCTCGGGATGGAGCGGTGTGTCGCTGTCGGCGGATGAGCTGGTCACTTTGGCCATGCGCCCATCCTTCCGCAACGACAGCTATATGTCCAGCACCTCGGCGTCGGCGAACTCGGCGCGCTCCTGAATGAAGCGGAAGCGGGCTTCCGGCTTGGTGCCCATCAGCGCGTCGACGGAGGCCTTGGTACCCTCTGGGTCCGTCTCGTCGACCTCGACCCGCAGGAGCGTGCGCTTCCTGGGGTCCATCGTGGTCTCCTTGAGCTGGGCCGCCATCATCTCGCCCAGGCCCTTGAAGCGGCCGATCTCGACCTTGCCGCGACCCGTGAACTCGGTCTTCAGCAACTCGTCCTTATGGGCGTCGTCGCGTGCGTAAAGCACCTTGCCGCCTTGGCTGATGCGGTAGAGCGGCGGCACTGCCATATAGAGATGGCCACCTCGGATGAGGTTCGGCATCTCCTGATAGAAAAACGTAATCAGCAACGAGGCGATGTGGGCGCCGTCCACGTCCGCGTCGGTCATGATGACGACGCGGTCGTAGCGCAAATCCTCGTCGCGGTATTTTGTACGTGTGCCGCAGCCGAGCGCCTGGATGAGGTCCGATATCTGCTGGTTGGCGGCAAGCTTGTCGTTGCCGGCGCTGGCGACGTTGAGGATCTTGCCGCGCAAGGGCAATACAGCCTGACTGGCGCGGTCGCGCGCCTGCTTGGCCGAGCCGCCGGCGGAGTCACCTTCCACGATGAAAAGCTCGGCGCCCTGTGCGGCGGTCTGCGTGCAGTCGGCGAGCTTGCCGGGCAGGCGCAGCTTGCGCACGGCCGACTTGCGGCTGACCTCCTTCTCCTGCCGGCGGCGCACGCGCTCGTCGGCGCGCGCGATAACCCATTCCAGCAGCTTCGAGGCTTCCTGCGGGTTGTCGGCGAGCCAATGGTCGAACGGGTCGCGGATGGCGGCCTCGACGATGCGGATCGCTTCCATCGTCGCAAGCCGGTCCTTCGTCTGGCCGACGAATTCGGGTTCGCGAATGAAGACCGACAGCATGCTCGCCGCCGAGATCATCACGTCGTCGCTGGTGACGATGGAAGCGCGCTTGTTGCCGACGAGCTCCGCATAGGCGCGAAGGCCGCGCAGCAGCACGTTGCGCAGGCCGGCCTCGTGCGTTCCGCCTTCATGGGTGGGAATGGTGTTGCAGTATGAGCTGACGAAGCCGTCGCCGCCGTACCAGGTGACCGCCCATTCGACGGAGCCGTGGCCGCTCTGCTTTTCGCTCTTGCCGGCGAAAATCTCGCGCGTGACCTGGAATTCCGAGCCGAGCTGCGCGGAGAGATAATCCTTCAGGCCGCCGGGAAAATGAAAGACAGCCTTTGCCGGCGTCTCGTCCTTTTCCTTGAGCAGTTCCGGCGCGCAGTTCCAGCGGATTTCGACGCCGCCGAACAAATAGGCTTTCGATCGCGCCATGCGGTAGAGCCGCGCGGGCTCGAAATGGGCGTTCTTGCCGAAGATGTCCGGATCGGGGTGGAAGCGCACGCGCGTGCCGCGACGGTTGTGCACCTCGCCGAGCTGTTCCAGCCCGCCCTGCGGGATGCCGCGCGAAAAGCGCATGCGGTAGAGCTGGCGCGCGCGCGCAACCTCGACATCGAGGCTATCCGACAGCGCATTGACCACGGACACCCCGACGCCGTGCAGGCCGCCGGAGGTTTCGTAGACCTTGGAGTCGAACTTGCCGCCGGCGTGCAGCGTGCAGAGGATGACTTCCAGCGCCGACTTCTTCGGGAATTTCGGATGCGGATCGACAGGGATGCCGCGCCCGTTGTCGGTGACGGTCAGGAAGCCGTCGGCAGACAGATCCACCTCGATAAAGGTCGCGTGGCCGGCAACCGCCTCGTCCATCGAATTGTCGATGACTTCGGCGAACAGGTGGTGCAGCGCCTTCTCGTCGGTGCCGCCGATATACATGCCGGGACGCCGCCGGACGGGCTCAAGGCCTTCCAGCACCTCGATGTCGGCGGCCGAATAGCCTTCGCTGCCGTCTTTCGGCTGCGTGCTGCGCTTGGCCGCCGCCTGCAGGATAGGGTCCAGCGGCCGCGACACCGAGCGGGGCGCGGGTTTTTCCGGCTGGGAAAATAGGTCGTCTCTGTCGTCCATGGGGTACCGGTTCAGCGAATCAGTCTGGATACTGCCACGGCGGTAGCATCGGGGAACAGGGTTCACGTTACGTTCGGGCGAGGCGCCGTCTTTAGCGCAGGCTCGGGATCGTTCTCAAGAGCGCCAAGCCAATAAGGCCGATCGTCGGAAGCCACAAGGCGACGAGGCCGATTTCCCCATAGGCGATGACGCCGCAGAAGACGCCGGCGACCATGCCGAGCCAAAGAAGCAGATATGGCAGCCACCCCCAGCTCCCGCCGCCTTGGAACGCTGCGACGATCATCTGACCGAGCTTGACGAGGTTGCCGGTCATATAGGTCACCGCCATCCCTCCCTGGCCACTGCGCAGGACCATGTTCATGGCACCCATGACAAGCGGCGTCACCATAATGGCCGCATCGTCCAGCTTCATGGCTGACAGCGCCGACGCGATGCCGAGCAGTCCCGCCAGGATGAGCATGCCGAACGCGCTGGAAAACCGCTGTTCCAGCAGCGTTCCCACGATCACTCCGAGGACGAAGAGGCCGATGATTGCTGCCGGCAGCAGCGCGCCTGCCACGCCATCGGGCAGCGCGGCGGCCATCTGGGTGGAGTTGCCGCTCATGAAGGAAACGAAGTAGCCGCCAAGGTGCATGAAGCCGAGTGCGTCGACGAAACCGGCCATGAACGACAGCGCAATGGCGATGGCGACCCGCGCGATCATGTCTGTCGCAAGCCGATCAGCATGGAAAACAACAGTTTAATCCAAACCATTCGATAACCAACGAAGCCGAAATGGAACGGCTGCAAGCCCTACGATTCCTGAATCTTTAACAAAGGTCCCTAGCCTGAGGCCAATAACAAAAACAGGCATACAGGGGTTTTGAGGGTGCGGGGTAAGGCTGTCACGATGATCGGCATCGCTGCCGTGTTCGGCGCGATCTCGATATTTGCCGCTGACCTCTGGGTCAAAAGCACGGAAAACGCGCGCATCGATCCCATCGAGGTCAGCGTGCCGATGCCTGATGTTCCGCGTGTAGAATTCGGCAAGATCGTGGTCGCGTCCGCGCCGCTACGCTTCGGCATGCAGCTCGACCGCGCCCAGCTCAACGAAATCCCGTGGCCGCAGGGCAACCTTCCGGAAGGCGCGTTCGGCTCGATCGACGAGCTTTTCGCCGACGGTTCGCGCGTGGTCCTGTCGCCAATCGAGCCGAGCGAGCCGGTGCTGCTTGCGAAACTTTCAGGCGCGAACGGCCGCGCCACCCTGTCGAACCTGCTTGCGCCCGGCATGCGCGCCGTCACCATCCGGACAGACGAGATCGCTGGTGTGGGTGGCTTCATCACGCCGGGCGACCGCGTCGATATAGTGCTGACGCGCGATGCGGGCGCGATCGACGAGGTGTCGGGCAACGCTTCAGGGGCGGCGGGGTCCACCATCGCGACGGAGATCGTGGTCGAGAATGCCAAGGTGCTGACGGTCGGCCAGGGGGCGGACGAGCGTCAGACAAGCCCGCAGGTCGTCGGCTCGGTCACCGTCGAGGTCAGCGTGGACGGCGCCAAGAAGATCGCGCTGGCTCGCAACGTCGGCTCGTTGTCGCTTTCGCTGCGGTCGGCCGCCGATGTTGGCGAGACGGGCGATGGGCTGACGACGATCTCGTCCTTCGGCGGTTCCGTCTCCGGCGGCGCGGTCGATGCTGTGAGCTCGATCTTCGGTGCGGCCACGGCAGAGCCGGAAGGGCCGAAATTCAAGACGGTGATCGTGACGCGCGGCCTGCAGCCGCAAAGCTATCAGGTCGTGACACCGGAACGCTATGTGCCTCCGGAAACGATCAAAGGCGCGCAGGATTTCAACTGAACCCGGCGGGACACCGGGAATAGGGGACAGGGTCATGTTTGAGGGAACAATGCCAACCGGACGAGGCACGACGAGGACGCTTGTGGCCTCGCTGCTGGTCGCTGCGCTCGGCCTGGCCGGGCTGGCCGCAGGGACATCGTCGGCCGCCGCCAACGACGTGATCCGCATCTCGGCGAACAAGACCACGTCGATCAAGATCGCCAAGGGAAAGCCGAAGACGATCAAGACCAGCGTGCCATTCTACGAGATCGTGCTTGGCGATCCGGAGGTCGCGAACGTCAATCCCCTGACGGACGACTCATTCTATGTCCTCGGCAATACTCTCGGCACCACCGGCATCGCGCTGTTCGACGAGAACAAGCAGCTTGTCGGCACCGTCGACATCGAAGTAACGCTGGACACCGACCGCCTCGCTTCGACCATCCGCAACAGCGTGCCGGGCGGCGAGGAAATCCAGGTGAGCTCGGCCAACGGCCGCGTCGTGCTTTCCGGTTCGGCCAACGACCAGGTGGCGGCCGACAAGGCGTCGAAGATCGCGTCGAACTTCTCGGGCGAGGAGACGGTGATCAATTCCGTCAACATTTCGTCGTCCCAGCAGGTGCAGCTCAATGTGCGCTTCGTGGAGATCAACCGCGAGGTCGGGCAGGAACTCGGCACCAAGATCAGCGCCACCTATCTCGGGACCAACGGCGGCATTTCCTTCAATTCGAATCCCAAAGCCACGAGCAGCGCACCCGCCGGCCAGATCATCGGCGCATTGTTGACCAATGGCTGGACGATCGACGTCGCTATCAAGGCACTCGAGGATCGCGGCTTGGCGCGCCGCCTTGCCGAACCGAACCTTGTCGCTCGCTCTGGTCAGAAGGCGAGTTTTCTTGCCGGCGGCGAGGTGCCGATCCCGGTTGCAGAGGACGATGGCGTCGTCACAGTCGACTACAAGAAGTTCGGCGTCGGGCTCGACTTCACGCCGACCGTCCTTGCCGATGGCCTGATATCGCTCGACATCGCGCCGGAAGTCTCGTCGGTAGATCGCTCGCAGTCCTATCAGGTCGGCAACATCTCGCTGCCGGGTTTCGTCGTGCGGCGCGCGCAGACATCCGTTGACCTGAAAAGCGGTCAGAGCTTCATGATGGCCGGCCTGCTGCAGACCGAAAACGACATGATCCAGCAGCGCGTGCCGGGGCTTGGCAAGCTGCCGGTGCTCGGGCCCCTGTTCTCGTCCAAGGCCTACCAGCGCCGCGAGACCGACCTTGTCATCATCATCACGCCCTATCTGGTGAAGCCAATCGACCCGTCCAAGAAGGTCCGCGAGCCGACCGACGGCACCGCGCCGGCCAGCGCCGTTGAGTACTTCCTCGGCAACAAGGAAGAGGTCAGGGTTTCAGATGCCGGTACAGTTGTGAGCACGAGAGGCGGAGTGGCCGCACAGGTCGGTTCCGGCCACATACTGGACCTGCCGTGAGGAGCATGGGTATGCGCACTGTCTTCAAACTCGCCGCGATGACAGGTCTTGCCGCGCTCGCTTCCGGGTGCATGACCGAATCCAAGCGCCAGGCCGACGGGCTGACGCACGGTGCTGGCGACGCCATGGCCTCCAACACCGTCATGCAGATGGTCGATCCGTGGCAGTACGGCGTGCAGGACACCGATCTTCTCGTCCCTGCCAACAGGGCCGCCGCAAGCGCTGCTGACACGTCTGCGAATTCCAAGCAGTCTCAGACGTCGAGCAGCAGTGGCAGCGAGTGACAGGCAGGCCGATGGCAAATCCCACCAACAGCAAGCGCATCGTCCTCGTCTCGACGGACAAGGCCTTCGTGCAGGACAGCAGGGCGGCGTTCGCCGCTTCCGACCTGATCCAGCTCTCCACCGTCGAGAAGAGCGTGGTCGAACTGCGCGGCGAGATTCAGGAAGCCGATTGCGACGCCGTCATAATCGACATGGACGCGGCCAGGCTCGAGGAGATCGAGGCGCTGCAACGCATCACCCGGAGACTCGAGGGCAGGGCGCCGATCCTCGTCGTCACGCAGGAGTTCAGCGCGGCGGCGGTGCGCATCCTCGTCCAGCTGCACGTCGCCGATTTTCTCGTGAAGCCGCTGACGACCGCCGACCTCGTGCGCTCCTGCATCCGCGTTCTTCAGGGACCCGGTCGCGAGCAGAACACCGAGTCCCAGATTTACACTTTCATGCCGGCGGCCGGCGGTGTCGGCTGCACGACGCTGACACTGCAGACCGCTTTCCAGCTTCATCATTCAGTGACGCGCGGCGCTTCGACCTGCGTGGTCGACCTGAATTTCCAGCAGGGTGCCTGCGCGGAGTATCTCGACCTCGAACCGCGCTTTGACATCACCGAAATCGAGAACCAGCCGGAGCGCCTTGATCGTCAGCTTCTCGACGTGATGCTGTCCAAGCATTCGAGCGGGCTGTGCGTACTCGCCGCGCCGACGCGACCGTCGGAGATGCGTTCGTTCAACGCCGATGTCGTGGTGCGCATGCTCGACCTCGTCTCGGCCTATTTCGACAATGTCGTCATCGACATGCCGCGCACATGGTTTCCATGGACGGAAACGGTGCTTCTCGGCTCGAACAAGCTCTATCTGGTGACCGAGATGACAGTGCCTTGCTTGCGCCACACCCAGCGGCTGATCCAGGCGATCTATGAGACGGTCGGCAAGGAAGTGAAGCCCAACGTCATCGTCAACCGCTTCGAGCAGCGCATGTTCGAGAATGGCGTGAAGCAGGCCGACGTCGAGGAAATCCTCGGCGATCACTTCGTCGGCGGCATCTCCAACAACTACCGGCTGGTGCGCGAGGCCGTGGATCGTGGTGTGCCTCTGCACGAGGTCGATGCGAACGCCAACGTCATCAACGACCTGAAACGCATCATCCTGCCGGAAGAGGCGGTCGCTGCGCCCAAGAAGCGCTCCATCCTCGACATGGGGCGTGGGCTGTGGAGGAAATCAGCGTGAGCGCAAGCCGCTTCTCCGCATTGCAGAGCCGCGATGCTCGGCCAGTCGCAGCGCCTGAACCGGCGCTTGCGTCTCATAAAGCCGTTGTCATTCCCACCACGCGGAAGATGCAGCCAAAGGCCGACCTTGCGCCCAAGGCGACGAACCGGGTCATAGACGCACGGGCGCGCCTGCATCGGACGCTGATCGAGGAGATCAACCTCGTCGCGCTGGAGCGGCTGCCGCGCGACGAGATGCGCCGGCAGATTCATGATTTCGTGTCCGAGAAAACGCGCCAGGAGCGGATGGCGATCAACGTTGCCGAACTCGAGGCGCTGGTCGATGACGTCGTCGACGAGATGGTCGGCCTTGGGCCACTGGAACCGTTGCTGAAGGACCCCGAGATCAACGACATCCTGATCAACGGGCACCAGAACTGCTTCGTCGAGCGGAAGGGAAAGCTCCAGCAGGTCCACATTCCGTTCAAGGACGAGGCGCATCTGCTGCGCATCATCAACAAGATCGTGTCCGCCGTTGGCCGCCGCGTCGACGAAAGCCAGCCGATGGTCGACGCCCGCATGCTGGACGGCTCGCGCTTCAACGCGGCGATCCGCCCGGTCGGCGTCGACGGACCTCTCGTGTCGATCCGCAAGTTCTCCAAGAACAAGCTTGGCCTGCACAAGCTGGTCGAGTTCGGCGCGATCCCGCAAAATGTCGCGGAAGTGCTCGCGGCGGCGGTGCATGCGCGCAAGACCACTATCATCTCGGGCGGCACCGGCACCGGCAAGACGACGATGTTGAACGCGCTGTCGGCCTTCATCCCCGAGGACGAACGCCTTATCACTATTGAGGATGCGGCCGAACTGCAGCTCCAGCAGCCGCATGTGGCACGGATGGAAACGCGGCCGGCGAACATCGAGGGACACGGCGAGCTTAAGCAGCGCGACCTCGTCAAAAACGCGCTGCGCATGCGCCCCGATCGCGTTATCCTCGGTGAGTGCCGTGGTGAGGAAGCGTTCGATATGCTGCAGGCGATGAACACCGGTCACGAAGGCTCCATGGCGACGATCCACGCCAACACGCCGCGCGACGCGATCAGCCGCCTCGAACAGATGCTCGGCATGACCGGCATGCCGATGACCGTGCAGTCGATCCGCAGCCAGATTTCCAGCGCAATCGACATCATCGTACAACTGACGCGTCTTTCGGACGGCAAGCGCAAGGTGACCAGCGTTGCCGAGGTAACTGGCATGGAAGGCGACGTCATCCAGATGCAGGAAATCTTCCGCTTTGTGCGCACCGGCATGGAAGCGGACGGCAAGATACTTGGACATTTCGAGGCAACAGGCATCCGCCCGCGTTTTCTCGAAGACATGCGCGCCATGGGCATCGAGTTTCCCGGCAGGTATTTCGAGCCGGGCCGGCCGCTGGAGTGATCATGAGCGGCGCGCTCTACATCGTCTATATCGGCGCAGCGCTTTTCGGCATCATGATCACCGAGGGGCTTTATCTGCTCTATGCCGGCCGGCAGGACCGCCGCGCCGCGATCAATCGCCGCGTGAAGCTGCAGGAAAAGAAGATCAGCCAGGAACAGGTGCTGATCCAGCTGCGCAAGGAGCGTGGGTTGGAGGGCAGGTCGTTCCTGTCGATGGACTGGATAAAGAAGCTCCGCGTGCAATCGGGCGTGACCATGCCGATGCCGAAGTTCCTCGGCATCACGTCGGGCGTGGCGCTGGCTGTCGTCGCAACCGCCGTCGTCTACGGTTTGCCGATCCTCTTCGCGCTCGTCCTGTTTCCGTTTCCCTGCGCCATTATCCCGCTGCAGGTTCTGAAATTCCGTCGCAACCGGCGCCACAAGGCTTTTGGCATCCAGTTGCCTGAAGCGCTGGAACTGATCACGCGCAGTCTGAAGGCGGGGCATCCCGTTCCGGTGGCGATCGGAATGGTGTCGCGCGAGATGCCCGACCCCATAGGCACCGAGTTCGGCGTAATCGCGGACGAAGTTACCTATGGCTCCGATCTCGTGTCGGCGCTCCACAACCTCCATGAGCGCGTGGGACACGAAGATTTGCCGCTCTTCGTCACGGCCGTTTCGATCCAGAACTCGTCGGGCGGCAATCTGCGGGAAATTCTGGATGGGCTGTCGATGACCATCCGCGAGCGCGGCAAGCTGAAGCGCAAGGTGCGTGCAATCTCCACCGAAGGTCGCATGTCCGCCTATATCCTGACGGCGGTGCCATGCCTTCTGGGGGCGGCCATAATGGTCCTGATGCCGCATTTCTACACCAGTGTCTGGGACGAGCCGATGACTTGGTATCTCCTCGGTGGCTCCGTCGTGTGGCTGATGCTGGGCAACGCGATGATGTTCAAGATGGCGACCTTCAAGTTCTGACATGCAGGATTTTATCGTCTTCCTCGCCTCGCTTCGCCCGACATCGCTGATGCCGGTGGCGATCCTGCTGCTTGCATGCGGCGGGCTGGCGGTCGCATGGTCGACGCTGACCCAGCGCGGCGAACAGAACGACGTCAAGCGCCGCCTGAAAGTCGAGGCTGTGACTGCGGTCGTGGCCCCGGAGCCTGAAAAGAAGAAAAACCCGGGTGCGGTGCGGCAGAAGGCGGCGAAGACGGCACAGGACTTCTATGCCAAGAGCGACCCGGAAAACGTGGCGCGGCTGCGGCTGAAGCTCATCCAGGCCGGCTACATGGATCCCGGCGCGATCGGAACCTTCTTCCTGATCCGCTTTGGTTGCCTGTTCGCGGGCGCCGTGCTTGCCGTCCTGATCAACAACTGGCTGGCGAGCGCCGAGGCGACGACGTTCAGCCGCTGGTCGCTTGTGCTCATCGCGGGCGCGGTTGGCTATTTCGTGCCGAACTTCGTGCTGTCGCGCCTTATCTCGGCGAAGATGCGCGAGTACCGCAACGGCTTCCCCGATTTCATGGACCTGATGATCGTCTGCTCCGATGCCGGCATGGCGATGGAGGCCGGGATCGAACGCGTCTCGAAGGAACTGGCGAACACCTATCCGTCGCTCAGCCAGAACCTCGTGCTTGTCTCGCTGGAGCTGCGCGCGGGACGCAGCCTTGACGATGCGTTGAAGTCGCTCGCCGATCGCCTCAGCCTGGACGAGGTGCGGTCCTTCGCCACGCTCTTGCAGCAGTCGAAGGAACTCGGCACCAGCCTGTCTGGCGCGCTTCGCGTTTTCTCCGACGAAATGCGTCACAAGCGCATGTCTCTCGCCGAGGAGAAGGCGCATGCGCTGCCGGCCAAGATGTCGGTGCCGGTGACGGTCTGCATTCTGCCGGTTGTTCTGATGGTGGCGATTATCCCGATCCTGGTAAAGGTGACCGCGGACTGAATCTCCGCGGTAAACGAAGCGTGACGCGGTAAGCCAATCTTAAGCGCGCTTGGGCACCAAGTTTAAAAGCCTTTGAGCTAATGTCGCTGTGTTAACGACCCGGGGAAACCGGGCGGGCGGGACAGGGACAATGGGCAAGCTAACCTCTACGGGGATAGCCGCTATATGCGCGGCTTTGATGGTCGGCGGCTGCACGACGCAGGGTGTCGACAAGACGGCCACGACGGCGATCACGCCTGTGCCCGCGGATGTCAGCGCAGCCGATCTTTCGGCCGGCAAGGCGCAGTTCCGCGAGGCAAACTACGGGCTCGCAGAACGGCATTTCCGCAAGGCGGTCGAACTGCGGGCCGACAATTCGGAAGCATGGATGGGCCTCGCTGCGTCCTACGACCAGCTCGGACGGTTCGACTTTGCAGACCGCGCCTACGACCAGCTGCTGAAGGTAGCCGGGCGCAGGCCCGAGGTGCTGAACAACATGGGCTATTCGCAGCTTCTGCGCGGCAACCGCAAAAAGGCGCGGCAGCTGCTCAATGAAGCCAGGAACGGGATGGCAGACCCGGCCGTCGTCGATGCCAACCTGGCGCTTCTGGCCAAGGAATAGTGGACTCGTTTGAATCAACGCGATCTTCCCGGCAAGAGAGGTCCGATAGCGTTGGTAGCCCATGGGCCTGCCAAGTTAACGATTTGGAAACCAAGTTCACGCAGGCGGGCCGCATTCGATGTGGAAGACGGGGTGCCGGTCAGCTAAACAAGCGACTGCGTCTGGTTAGTGTGGAGGGAACGAAGATCAGGCCGCAGACGGCATGAATTCGCGGGTAGTTCCTATGTTCGACATGACCTCGATGCTGCTTGGCGCCGCCGTGGCAGGCATCGGCATCAGCCTGACGATGCTGTCCATGTGGCTGACGGACCGCAAATCCTACTACAAGGTAGGCTGGGCCGTCGGCGTGGGCTTTCTTATCCTGCATGTCTTCGCATACTGGATTTATGCGCGCAGCGGAGCAGTCGTGGCGGGCGTGTTGGCCTGCGCCTTCCAACCGATCGGCGCCGCCTATCTCTATGCGTCGGTTCGCCAGTATTTCGATGCGAAGTTCAGGCTGCTCAGGACGGTGTTGTGGATATCGCTGCCGTATCTCGCGATCGTCCCTCCGATCTTTGCCGTGGGCTATGACGGCGTGGCACTCGTGATCCAGAACATGCTGACGGCAACGCTTCTGATTCTCGGTGGCCTGACCTACGTCGAGCGATGGAGAGAATCGCCATTTGCGGTCGGCAGTCTGGCGTTCCTCTATATCGTGACCGGGGTGAGCTTTGCGCTCTGCGGCCTTGTCATCGCTGCGAACGGCCAGTGGAGCATCGGCTACCCGCCCCAGAACTGGGCGGAAGAACTTAACACCGCGATTTCGATCCTTGCGCTGACCGGCGCCGGCGCGATGACGCTGTCGCTCGACCAGATGCGTCTGGCGAGACGCAACCAGCTTTCCGCGATGAGCGATCCCCTGAGCGGGCTGCTGAACCGTCGCGGCCTGGCTGCCGCGATTTCGGATACGTTGCTTGAGAATGAGGCCGTCGTCCTGTTCGATCTCGATCATTTCAAGCGGATCAACGATCGTCACGGTCACGCCGTCGGCGACGACGTCATCCGGAGCTTTGCCGATACGCTGCGGGAACACGGCCGGTCAAGCGATCCCAAGGCCCGTCTCGGTGGCGAGGAATTCGCGATGGTCATGCGCGGCGTGTCGCTGCAGGAGGCGAGGGGCATTGCCGAGCGCATTCTTAGTGCTTTTGCGGCCGTCCAGATGGTTTCTGCCAAGGGCGAACACTTCAGTTGTACGGTCAGTGCGGGGTTAGCGTTCGGTCAGGGCAAGGGCGTCCCCGTCGAACACGTCATGGCGCGCGCCGACAGCGCGCTTTATGCGGCCAAGCGCGCTGGCCGCAATCGCATCGAAAGCGGAGAACTGCGCCTCGTCGGCTAGGCCTGTCGATGTTCCTCGTCGTTGCGGCCGAGGAACATCAGATATCGAAAAACACAGACCTCTACTCAGCGGCGTCCACATACTCGCTGAGCGGCGGGCAGGAGCAGACCAGGTTTCGGTCGCCCGCCACATTATCGATGCGCGAGACAGGCGGCCAGTATTTCGCGGCATTCGAGTCTCCGGCGGGATAGGCCGCTTCCAGCCGCGAATAGGCGTGCTTCCATTCGCCGGCAAGTGTCTCGGCAGCGGTGTGTGGTGCGTTGGCGAGCGGATTGTCGTCGTGCGGCCATTCGCCCTTCTCGATTTTCGACGCTTCGCCCGCGATCGAGATCATCGCTTCACAGAAGCGGTCGAGCTCTGCTTTCGGCTCGCTTTCCGTCGGCTCGACCATCAGCGTGCCTGCGACCGGCCACGACATTGTCGGGGCGTGGAAGCCGTAATCGATCAGGCGCTTGGCGATGTCTTCCACGCTGACATCGGCGCTGTCCTTCAACACGCGCGTGTCCAGGATGCATTCATGCGCGACGCGATCGTTCTTGCCTTTAAACAAGACGGGGAAATGCGCACCGAGCCGCGTTGCGATGTAGTTGGCGTTGAGGATCGCCATTTCGGTCGCCTGCTTCAGTCCCGCCGGACCCATCATGCGGATATACATCCAGGTGATCGGCAGGATGGACGCGCTGCCGAAGGCGGCGGCGGCGACCGCATGCGCGGTGCCTTCCGTGACGTGGCCGGGCAGAAACGGCGCGAGATGCGCCTTGACGCCGATCGGCCCGACGCCCGGACCGCCGCCGCCATGCGGGATGCAGAACGTCTTGTGCAGGTTCATGTGGCAGACGTCAGCGCCGATGTCGCCCGGCCGCGCCAGCCCGACCATGGCGTTCAGGTTGGCGCCATCGAGATAGACCTGTCCGCCATGCTCGTGGATCGCAGCGACGATCTCCTTCACGCCTTCCTCGAAGACGCCGTGCGTGGATGGGTAGGTGATCATCAGCGCGGCAAGGTTTTGCGCGTGCTCGGCGGCGCGGGCCTTGAGGTCGTCGATGTCGATGTCGCCTTCGTCCGTGCATTTCACCACGACCACGCGCATGCCCGCCATCGCGGCACTCGCCGGATTGGTTCCATGCGCGGAGGAGGGGATGAGGCAGACGGTGCGGTTCGCGTCGCCGCGCGACAGGTGGTAACGCCTGATGGCCAGCAGTCCGGCGAACTCGCCCTGGCTGCCGGCATTGGGCTGCAACGAAACGGCATGGAAGCCGGTGATCTCGGCAAGCCATGCCTCGAGGTCGGCAAACATTGCCCGATAGCCAGCGGTGTGCGCAGGCGGCGCGAAGGGGTGCAAATTGCCGACATCGGCCCAGCTTACCGGCATCATCTCGGCTGCGGCGTTGAGCTTCATGGTACAGGAGCCGAGCGGGATCATGGTGCGGTCGAGCGCCAGATCCATGTCGGAGAGGCGGCGCAGGAGCCGCATCATCTCGGTTTCTGATCGGTTCTCGTGAAAAACCGGCTGGCTCAGGAAGGCCTTGCCGCGTGGTTTGCCGGGCAGGTCGCCTGCGGCGTTGTCTGGCACTGTCGCGCCGAACAGGGCCGCGATGGCTTTGAGGTCTGCCTCGGTCGAGGTCTCGTCGAAGGCGATCGAGAGCATATCGGCGTCGAGGACGCGCAGGAGACGCCCGTCCACCTGCGCCTGCGCGGCGATACCGGTGGCCTTGCCTGTTACTTCCACGGTGACAGTGTCGAAACGGCTCTCCCCGGAGACAGGCAGACCGACGTTTTTCAGCGCGTCGGCGAGGCGCGCCGCCAGACCGTGCACGCGGCCTGCGATCTCCTGCAGGCCTTCAGGGCCATGCCAGATGGCGTAGGCTGCGGCCATGTTGGCGAGAAGCGCTTGCGCGGTGCAGATGTTGGAGGTCGCCTTGTCGCGGCGGATATGCTGCTCGCGCGTCTGCAGCGCGAGGCGATAGCCGGGGCGGCCGTGTGCATCGACGGACTGGCCGACGAGGCGTCCGGGCATCAGCCGGGTCAGCTTGTCGGAAACTGCGCAATAGGCCGCGTGCGGGCCGCCGAAGCCGAGCGGCACGCCGAAGCGCTGCATGGAGCCGACGGCAATATCCGCGCCGAGTGCGGCGACGGGTTCGGTGAGAGTCAGGGCCAATGGGTCGGCAACGAAGACGACGATTGCGCCGGCCGCCTTGGCCTTCTCGATCGCAGCGCCATGGTCGCCATAGACGCCGTGCGTGTCCGGCCAAGGCACGATCAACGCGGCGGTGTTGTCGTCGATGTCAGCTCCGTCGATCTCGATGCCGAGCGGTTCGGCGCGGGTGCGCATCACGTCGATCACCTGCGGATGCAGCGGTCCGGCCAGCGCCACCTTCGTGCGCTTTTCGCGATGATGGCGGAAGGCAATTCCCATGGCTTCCGCGACGGCGGTCGCCTCGTCCAGCAGCGAGGCGGACGCGACCGGCAGGCCGGTCAGTTCGGCGACCAGTGTCTGGAAGTTGAACAGCATCTCCAGCCGGCCCTGGCTGATCTCTGCCTGGTAGGGCGTGTAGGCGGTGTACCAGGCCGGGTTCTCGAACATGTTGCGCTGGATGACCGGCGGCACGATCGTGCCGTGGTAGCCGGCGCCGATGAAGCTTTTCATGACCGTATTCGCGCCGAGCTTGGTCGCCAGTTCAGCCAGCGCCTCGGCCTCCGTCGCCGATGCGGGCAGGGCGAGCGGACGATCCAGCCGGATCGACTGCGGCACCGCCTGGGTGATCAGGGTCTCGACGGACGGCACGCCGATCGTCGCAAGCATGGCGCGTGTGTCGGCCTGGCTGGGGCCGATGTGCCGGCGGGCGAAGCTGTAGGTCGATACAGTCATGATGGCCTCCGATCAGCCGATGTGGGCTTTGTAGCCGGCCTCGTCGAGCAGGCCCGAAAGCTGGCTCTCGTCAGCGAGCTTCATCTTCCAGAGCCAGCCATCACCCGTGGCCGCCGAATTGACGAGCGAGGGGTCGCCGGAAAGCGCGCCGTTTGCCTCGGTGACCTCACCATCGACGGGCGCATAGACGTCCGACGCGGCCTTGACGGATTCGACCACGACAGCCGTGTCGCCCTTCTTAAGTGCCTTGCCGACTTCGGGCAGTTCGACGAAGACGAGGTCGCCGAGTTGTTCCTGTGCGTAGTCGGTGATGCCGACAGTGGCGATGCCGTCCGCGACACGGATCCACTCGTGGTCTTCGGTGAAGTAGGTCGTTGCCATAGGAGATTATCCCTTTCGGTAGCGATGAGGCGTGAATGGAAGCGGTGAAACGTCGACTGGTATTTTCGTGCCGCGCACGTCGGCGAAGAGGCGGGTTCCGGGCTTCGCCAGAGCGGCGTCGACATAGCCCATGGCGACCGGCGCGGCGGCGGACGGCCCGAAGCCGCCGGAGGTGACGCGGCCTGCGGGGTTGCCATCGGCATCGAAGAGCGCCGTTCCGGCGCGCACTGGCTGCCGCCCTTCGGGTTTCAGGCCGACGCGCTTTTCAGCCGGGCCTTCGGCTAGGATCTTGCCCAACGCTTCCGCGCCGACAAAGCCGCCGCTGGCGCGAACGTCCTTGGAGATCGCCCACATCAGCCCGGCCGAAGCCGGGTTTTCGTCAGGCGTGATGTCTTGCCCGTGCAGGCAGAGCCCGGCCTCCAGCCGCAGGCTGTCGCGCGCGGCAAGGCCGATCCATTGCACGCGGGGGTCTTCCAGAAGCGTCGTCGCCAGTTGGCGGGCGTCGACTTCCGGCAGGCCGATCTCAAAACCGTCCTCGCCGGTGTAGCCGGAGCGGCTGAGGAACCAGTTGGGGCGGGGTTCGATCCCATGCATGAAGATAAGCGCGTCTGTCGGAATGCCGGCCTTGGCCAACACGTCCGCAGCATCAGGCCCCTGGAGGGCCAGAAAAACGCGGTCGAGAGGTTTGACGGTGACAGCGAACTCCTTGGCAATAGCCTTCAGATGCGCCTCGTCGGTCGCAGCATTTCCCGCATTGGCGACCACCATGAAACGTTCCGGCCCGAGCCTTGTCACGATCAGGTCGTCTATGATGCCGGCCGTCTCGGTCAGGAAGAAAGTATATTTCGACTGCGCTGGCTCGAGCCCTGAGGCGTCAAGCGGACAGGCGCGGCTCAGCAGCGCGGCTGCTCCCAACCCGAAAACCTCGAACAGCTTCATGTGCGAGATATCAAACAGGCCGGCATGCTCGCGCGTGTGAAGGTGTTCCTTCATCACGCCGGGGGGGTAGGTGAGCGGCATCGACCAGCCGGCGAAGCCGCCGAAACGCGCCCCGGCTGCCTTGTGAAAATCTTCGAGTGGAAGAGATCTAAACTGCCCGTCCGTCATGGCTTCTCCAGAGACACACGCAAGCGGTCGCGGAATGCGACCGATTCGTGCCCCTCTGTCTGAAGCCTGAGAGACTCGCGCAGCCGGAGCTCTGTCGGCGACGCTTACACCTTCGGCGCGGGGTGGCCCCCGACTTTCCAGAGTGTCCTTTCCGTCTACGGTTCTTTTGCCTGAGAGATTTCGGGCGATTTCCCCTTCGGCGGCGGTCTATCGACCGCTCTCTCCCGCAAACAGATGGGCCAAAACAAGCCCCGGACAAAGAAACGCATAGCCCATGCACGACGCTTTGTCACCTGCCGGCGGCATCTACCGGAACCGCACTGCGGAAGCGCTTTGCTAACCAAGCCCCTTTGCAGTTCTTAAAAAACGTCCTGCTAATATATGCCTGTCTAAAAAACCGCCGCCGCGAGCAGGCGGAAGCCAAAAGGGGGCTACGGGCGTGGGCGAGGAAAAAGCATCGGGACGCATAGCGCAGATTGAATCGAGCGGACGAATCACACCGCTGGACGTGCTGGAACTGAGGAGCCTGATCTTCCGCGACGGGCTGGTCGTCTGCGACGAAGCCAAGGCGATTTTCTCGCTCAACGATGCCTGCCCAGAGCAATGCCCCGAGTGGCGTGTGTTCTTCGTTGAGGCGCTGACCGACTATCTGGTTCATCAGGAAAAGCCGTCCGGCTACGTCTCGGCAAAGAAGGCCGACTGGCTGATCGGCGCGATTTCGCATGACGGCAGGGTCGACAGCGCAATGGAACTCGAATTGCTGGTCCGTGTGCTCGAACAGTCGAAATTCTCGACCGACAGGCTCGTGGCATTCGCGCTCGATCAGGTCAGGCTGGCGGTCGCCGAGGGCGTCGGTCCTTTGATGGAGCAGGGCGATCACGCGCGCGGCGTGGTCGACAGGGACGAGGTCGATCTGCTGCGCCGTATCCTTTACGCCTTCGGCGGCGACGGAAATATCGCCATCACGCGTGCCGAGGCGGAAGTGCTTTTCCAGATCAACGATGCGGTTGCCGGCGCGCGCAACGACGCGTCCTGGGATGACCTGTTCGTAAAGGCCGTTGCCAATTTCGTTATGTGCGCGTCTGGCTATCAGGCGCCAACCCGCGAGGTTGCGTTGCGGCAGGAAAACTTCCTGGACCGCGCGGATGCCGACATCGGTGGGTTCCTTGCCCGCATGGCGAAGTCCGGCGGCTGCGAACTGCTCGCCGCCTACCGGAAGGCTGTCGATATCGACGCGGAATGGGAAGCGCGCAACCAGTGGAATGACAGCTGCCGCCGTCGGGCCGAACGCTGCGAAAGCGACGAAGCGAAATGGCTGGCGGACCGGATCGGCAAGGACGGGCGCATCCAGGACAACGAGCTGGCGCTGGTGCGGTTCATCAGGGAAACCTCTCCCTCTGTGCATCCTGCGCTCCGCTCTTTGCTGGAAAAGGTGGCCTGAGATCGCCTAGCGAGCCTGGGCTATCCTTTCGACCTCACCCTTCAGCCTCTCGATCAACTGGCCGGTTTCGACATGGAGCAGGCGGAGCTGGTCGAGTTGCTGCGTCATCTCCTTGTTTGTCTCGTCGGCAAGGAGGTCCGACGGGCCGATACCAACGCCATGGATGATCCACGACAGGCTGACCTGCAGCAGTCCGGAAAGATTTGACAGACGATGCGAACCGGGCTGGGAGCGATCGCTTTCCCACGCCTTCACCGTTGCCATTTTGACGCCGAGCCGCCAGGCGACGTCTTTGACGCTCAGTCCGGCCGCCTCGCGGGCGCGGGATATACGCCCGCCAATCGTGTCGTCGTCAGGTATTTCCTCAAAGATGTTCGTGGTGTCGGACACCAGAAATGCCTCCTGAATTTATGATGGATTTGGCCGAGCGCTCCAGCGCCGACTAATCCATTCTACAGCCATATCGCTCACATACAAGGAAGGAGGAATATCGTCGTAAAATCAGTAATTTAAACTGAGAAGGCGTTCAGCCTGCCGCGAGTGAAACGACGACGTTTACGGCGGCCGCGACAAGGACGGTGTTGAAGAAGAACGAGACGACGGCGTGGACGAGCGTCAGCTTGCGCATGCGGGTCTTCGTGATGTTCACGTCGGCTGTCTGCGCCGTCATGCCGATGACCAGAGAATAATAGAGAAAGTCGTAGATTCCCGGCTCGTCGTCGCCGGGAAACTCAAGGCCCTGATGCGGTCTGCGTGCGCCGGCCGCGTCCACCGCGCTGCCGTCCGGTCGCCAGTAGAGATGGGCATAGTGCACCGCAGTCATGGTGTGGATGCTGATCCAGCCAAGCGCCACGGAGGTGAGCGACAGAGCAAGGTCGAGCGCATTTGGCTGGCCACCGCGGTTCAAAAGCAGGAACAGCGAGCCGACCGCCGCAACCACGGCCCCGAAAGTGACCAGCACGATCACCCAGGCTGGTTCGTCGGTGCTGGCCGCGTGCTTCCTCAGGAAGTCCGGCGTCAATCGACGGAACTTCAGGAATTCCAGGACCAGGTAGACGATGAAGAAGGCGTTCGCGGCGACCTGCACGGCCAGTTCGGGTATCAGCCAAAGCGCCAGCCCCAGCGCGCCGAGACCGCACAACAGTGCGGCGTAGAAGGGGGCATAGCGGCGCAGGGATTTCATAATGCCGATCCGGTGTACGCGCTTTGATCAGATACCGCAGGGCCATTCCGCGCAACTGTCAGGCAGATGCAGCGCGCATCGCCCGCCGCACCGCGACATCCAGCGCGCCGAGGAAAGCGGAGCGGTCGCGCGGGGTAAAACTGGCGTTGTAACCCTTGCTTTCACCGGTTTCGCGAAGATGCTGCTTCAGATCGCGCATGGCCACCGCCATCCCGATCGTCTCCTGCGTGAATGGCCGGCCGGTCGGCCCGATGACAAGCGCACCAAGCGCGACCGTGCGCGCGGCGAGGGGAATGTCCGCGGTGACGACGATGTCGTTGGCCTTGGCGTTCTCGACAATCCAGTCGTCAGCGGCATCCGCGCCCTTCGAGACGACGACGTTGCGGATCATCGGATCGCGCGACGGTCTGAGCCCGCCGTTGGATACGAAGGTAATGACGAGACCATGGCGTTCGGCGACACGGATCGCTTCCTCCTTCACTGGGCAGGCATCGGCATCGACGTAGATGCTGGGCTGGGCTTCATTCATGGGTCGCCTTTAAGCGAGATAGACATACCGCGCCAGTGCCGTCACTCGAGGCCGGGCGGTTGCAGCGACCGGAGGAATGCCGCCAGCACCTGGTCATATCGCCGGGGGTTTTCCTTCCACGACTCGATATGGTCTGCGTCGGTGCGCAGATACTCGGTGGGGCCGTCCCGTATCTCCACAAGCCTATCGCTGCTGGCAACCGAGACGATGCGGTCTCCAACGCCATGCGAAATGAAGAGAGGTCCCGCAAATCCTGCAAGCTCGCCGATGACCACTGCCTCCTTCAGGTCTATCGGATAGTTCAGGGACCTCAGCCGCAGTCCCACCCAGGTCGACATTTCGGGCAGAGGCACGCCGAGCCGGGCGAGAAGCGCCGACAATGTCGAGCCGACATCGATCATGGGAGCGTCGAGGACCAGCGCCTCCACCTCGGAAGCAAGGTCCGAGCGGTGGAGGAACTGGCCGATGATCGCGCCGCCCATGGATTCGCCAACCAGCACGACGCCGGAGGCACCGCGCCCCAGCGCAAGCCGGACGGCGGCCTCCAGGTCGCGCCATTCCGTCAGCCCCAGCGAATACAGCCCGTTGGGCGAGGGCGGTGCTTCCACATCGTTGCGGTAGGAAATGACGAGCGCAGGCAGTCCGGCCGATCGCAGGACCGGCAGGAAGCGATAGCCGTTTTCGCGCCGGCCCCCTATGCCGTGGACGATGATCGCCCAACGCGAGTCCGACAGCGTCTCAGGTTGGACGACCCATGCCGGAGCTGGTCCCAGCTCGGTGTTGATCGCAACGGTCTCGAAAGGGTACCCGAACGCCTCTCCGGGGTCGCCGACATAGCCGATGTCTTCGGGGCGCCGGGCGACAGGTTGGCCTTCTCCCTGCGCGAGGGGTGTGCCCGCGCGCAGGATCGTGTCGAGGGCCGACGAAACGCGCCAGCCGGCGTAGGCCACGTACAGCCCCGCAATGGCGAGCACTGCCAGTGCCGCCATTGCGATCATCCTCGGCCAGGGGCCCAACTTCCCGCGGACGTCAGGCGGGCAGTGCGCCCGATTTCTTGGCCGCGAAAGTCGCGAGGACATCCATCAGCGTCGGGTTGAGGCAGTCATAGGGCTCCAGCCCTGCCGACTTGAGTTGCGCCCGGATGCCCGACATGCGGTCCGGATTGACGCCGGACTCGATGATCGACGACACGAAGGCAGCAAAACCAGGGGGCGACCAGCCGTCCTCCTGGAAGCGTTCGGGATGCACGAAGGAAAGGCCCTTGAAGGCATGGTCGCGCTCGACGGGGCCATACATGTGGACGCCGCATCCGGTGCAGGCATGACGCTGGATGAGCGCGGAGGGGTCGACGACTTTCAGCTTGTCGCCATTCTCCGTAACCGTGACGTTGTCGGTTGGCGCCACGGCCACGACAGAGAAGATCGCGCCGTCCGGCTTCCAGCATTTGGTGCAGCCGCAGGCGTGGTTATGGGCGATCTGGCCCTTGATCTTCACCTTGACGGGCTTGCTCGTGCAAAGACAGACCAGCGTGCCGCCGGCAAAGCTCGGGCTTTCCTTCGGCAGGCCATTGTCGATTTTCGGATGCAATTTCTCCGGCATGCTTTCCTCCCTTGGTTGGACCGTCGTGCATCCTTCGTCGGCCAAGAGGTCGGCGAGGTGGGCCGGTCGGCTAGTAAACTACCACGCTTCTGATCGATTTGCCCTCATGCATGAGGTCGAAGCCCTTGTTGATTTCCTCCAGCTTCAGCCGGTGCGTGATCATCGGGTCGATCTGGATCTTGCCGTCCATGTACCAGTCGACGATCCGGGGCACGTCGGTGCGGCCGCGTGCGCCACCGAAGGCGGTTCCCTTCCAGACGCGACCCGTGACAAGCTGGAATGGTCGCGTCGAGATTTCCTGGCCGGCTCCGGCCACGCCAATGACGATGGATTGCCCCCAGCCGCGATGCGAGGCCTCCAGCGCCTGGCGCATCACCTTGGTGTTGCCGGTGCAGTCGAAGGTGTAATCCGCGCCGCCGATCTGGTCAGCGCCGCGCTTCGTCATGTTGACGAGATGGGGAACAACGTCGCCGTCGATTTCCTTCGGATTGACGAAATGAGTCATTCCAAAGCGTTCGCCCCATTCCTTCTTGTCGTTGTTGAGGTCGACGCCGATGATCATGTCGGCGCCGGCGAGCTTCAGGCCCTGGATGACGTTGAGGCCGATGCCACCCAGCCCGAACACCACGGCGGTCGCGCCTTGCTCGACCTTGGCCGTGTTGAACACCGCGCCGACGCCGGTCGTCACGCCGCAGCCGATGTAGCAGATCGTGTCGAAGGGGGCGTCGGGGTTGACCTTGGCGACAGCGATTTCCGGCAGCACGGTGAAGTTCGAGAAGGTAGAGCAGCCCATGTAGTGGAAGATCTTGTCCTTGCCGATGGAGAAGCGACTGGTGCCGTCGGGCATAAGGCCCTGGCCCTGCGTGGCGCGGATGGCGGTGCACAGATTGGTCTTGCGCGACAGGCAAGACGGGCACTGGCGGCATTCGGGAGTGTAGAGCGGGATGACATGATCCCCCTTCTTCACGCTGGTGACGCCGGGGCCAACGTCGACCACCACGCCCGCGCCTTCGTGGCCGAGAATGGCAGGGAAGATGCCTTCCGGGTCCGCGCCCGAGAGCGTGAACTCGTCCGTATGGCATATACCGGTCGCCTTGACCTCTATAAGGACTTCGCCGGCCTTCGGACCTTCGAGGTCGACCTCCATGATTTCCAAGGGTTTTCCGGCGGCGACGGCAACGGCGGCGCGGGTTTTCATGGGGTTTCCTCCTCTTGATGGTGGCCGGAAAGTTTCAGGAATCTACGGGTTGTTCAAGTCCTGATAAGACGGTCCCGCCTTGATATCTAGCCGCCGTCGCGGCATGCATGAGCTTCGGGCGGGCGTACGATGATCGCGAACCTTATGCTAGGCACACTGTTGATCGGGATAACGGTGGTGATCCACACCTTCGGTCTGATGGCCGTTACGCGAGCCATAGGAATGATCACAAATTGGCTGCGTCTCCAGGGCAGGCGAAGCCACATCGTGGCAATGCTGGTGGCAGTTATTGGTGTGTTTGGCGTGCTGACCGTCGAAATTTGGCTCTGGGCTGTCGTTTACTTCTCTCTGGAAGTGGTCGGGGATTTTCAGACGTCCCTCTACTTTTCGACGGCGACCTTTGCGACGGTGGGCTACGGCGACATCGTGGCAGACGGGCACTGGAGATTGCTGACCTCGCTTGAAGGCGTCAGCGGATTCCTCCTTATCGGATGGTCGACGGCCTATCTCGTGGCCGCCGGCGTCCGGGTTGGGCCTTTCCGTGCCGGCGAGCATTTTTGAAGGTTCCGCACGCTTGAGCGGCGGCTATGAGTCGCGCATAAGCCTTGAGCGTCACGGCCGAGGGATCGCATGTTCAAGAAGATACTGATCGCCAATCGCGGCGAGATCGCCTGCCGGGTCATCAAGACCGCCAGGAAAATGGGCATCGCCACCGTGGCGGTATACTCCGATGCGGACCGGGATGCCGTGCATGTCGAGATGGCGGACGAAGCCGTTCATATAGGCCCGTCGCCTGCCTCGCAGAGCTATCTGGTTGCCGAAAGGATCATCGAGGCCTGCAAGACGACGGGCGCTGAGGCCGTGCATCCGGGCTACGGATTCCTCTCCGAGCGTGCTTCCTTCTGCGAAGCGCTGGAGAAGGAAGGCATCGTCTTCATCGGCCCGAAGCCGAAGGCGATCAACGCTATGGGCGACAAGATCGAATCGAAGAAATTCGCCAACGCGGCCAAGGTCTCGACGGTGCCCGGCTTCCTCGGCGTCATCGAGGACGCGGTGCACGCGGAAAAGATCGCAGCCGAGATCGGCTATCCGGTGATGATCAAGGCATCCGCCGGCGGCGGCGGCAAGGGCATGCGCATCGCTTGGGACGCCAGCGAGGTGCGCGACGGCTTCGAGCGGGCGCGTTCGGAGGCGAAAAGTTCTTTCGGCGACGACCGTGTGTTCATCGAGAAGTTCGTGGTCGATCCGCGTCACATCGAGATTCAGGTGCTCGGCGACGGCCACGGCAACGTGATCTATCTCGGCGAGCGGGAATGCTCGATCCAGCGGCGCAACCAGAAGGTCGTGGAGGAAGCGCCGTCGCCGTTCCTTGACGAAAAGACGCGGCGCGCCATGGGCGAGCAGGCCGTCGCGCTGGCCAAGGCCGTCGACTACCAGAGCGCCGGGACGGTGGAGTTCATCGTCGACAAGGACCGCAATTTCTACTTCCTCGAAATGAACACCCGGCTTCAGGTCGAGCATCCGGTCACCGAACTGATTACGGGAATCGATCTGGTCGAGCAGATGATCCGCGTGGCGGCTGGCGAGAAGCTGTCGATCGGCCAAGCGGACGTGAAACTTGACGGCTGGGCAGTGGAAAGCCGTCTCTATGCCGAGGACCCCTATCGCAACTTCCTGCCTTCGATCGGAAGGCTGACACGTTATCGGCCGCCTGCCGAGGGCAAGGCCGGGGATGCTATCGTGCGTAACGACACGGGCGTCACCGAGGGGTCGGAGATCTCGATGTTCTACGACCCGATGATCGCGAAACTCTGCACATGGGCGCCGACCCGCGAACAGGCCATCGACGCCATGTCGGACGCGCTTGACGGTTTCGTGGTTGATGGCATCCAGCACAATATGCCGTTCCTGGCTGCGCTGATGCGCCATCCGCGCTGGCGCGAGGGGCGACTTTCGACCGGCTTCATCGCGGAGGAATATCCCGACGGATTCCATCCGATCGTTCCTTCGGAGAAAGAGGAACTGGTTCTGGCCGGAATAGCGCTTTCAGCGGAACTGCAGCGGCGCGCGCGTCTCGACCGGATGTCAGGCCGGCTCCGCCCGCATTCAGGCAAGCAGCGACCGGATTGGGAGGTCCGGGTGGGGGACAACTACCATGCGTTTAAACTGGTTGAGACGGATTCAGCCGGCACGACGATGAAGATGCAGCCATGTGATGGCAGCGCGGCGTTCACCATCAGCACGAATTGGCGTCCGGGTAACATCGTCTGGACGGGCACTATCGGTGCGGATGGCGTGCGCGCGCAGGTGCGGCCAACGTTGAATGGCTTCGTTATCGACTGGAAAGGCATGTCGGTAAAAGCTTTCCCGATGCTGGCTTCCACGGCGAAGCTCGAAAAGCTCATGCCGAAGAAGGTGCCGGCCGACACGTCGAAGCTGCTGCTGTGCCCGATGCCGGGACTGGTCGTGTCGATTGCCGTGGGCGACGGTCAGGAGGTCAAGGCCGGCGAGACGCTTGCCGTCGTCGAGGCGATGAAGATGGAGAACGTGTTGCGCGCCGAACGCGACCTGACTGTGAAGAAGATCAATGCAAAGCCCGGCGACAGCCTCGCCGTGGATGCAATTATCATGGAATTCGCCTGATGCCTCGACCCACACATGCCGTCCTGTTCGACCTCGACGGCACGCTGACCGATCCTTTTGTCGGCATCACCGGTACCTTGCAGCATGCAATCCGCGAAATGGGACACCTGCCGCCGCCGGCCGACGATCTGCGTCGCTATATCGGGCCGCCGATCCATAAGACCTTCCTCGCCATGTTCGGCGACGAGGTGCTGGCGACCCAGGCGCTGGGTCATTACAGGCAGCGCTATGGCGAGGTTGGAAAGTTCGAGAACGAGCTAATCCCGGGTATTGTCGAGGCGCTTGAGACGGCTGCGCGGCAGGGGCAGACCATGTTCGTCGCGACATCGAAACTCAAGTCGCACGCCATCGACATCATCGACCATTTCGGCCTGACCCGGTTTTTCGGTCACGTGCATGGGTCCGAGGCAGACGGCACGAGAGCCGACAAGGGCGAACTGATCCGCTACATCCTGAAGACGGAGGGACTCGATCCAGCGCGAACGGTGATGATCGGTGACCGGCTGCACGACGTCGTCGGTGCGGCGAAGAACGGTATGCCGGCAATCGGCGTGCTCTGGGGCTTTGGCGACCGGGCCGAACTGGAGGCGGCGGGCGCCGCCCGTGTTGCCGATCAGCCGGCCGAACTGAGCGGCATGATCGCGGAACTGGTCGGGTAGCTCAGTCCTTTAGCGGCTTGCCGAGGCGGCCTGCCAGATCCTGCGTGAACTGCCAGGCGACGCGGCCAGAACGTCCGCCCCGCGTCGTCGCCCATTCAAGCGCTTCGGCGCGCAACTGCTCGGGGCTGATGTCAAGCCCGTGATAGGTGGCGTAGGCATCGATCATATCGAGATAATCGTCCTGTGAGCACTTATGGAAACCGAGCCACAGGCCAAAACGGTCAGACAGCGACACCTTCTCCTCGACAGCTTCCCCCGGATTGATGGCGGTGGAGCGCTCGTTGTCGATCATGTCGCGCGGCAGCAGATGGCGGCGGTTTGACGTCGCATAGAAGATGACGTTCGCCGGGCGTCCCTCCACGCCGCCCTCCAGCGCCGCCTTGAGCGACTTGTAGGAGGTGTCGTCATGATCGAAGGACAGGTCGTCGCAGAACAGGATGAAGCGGAAGGGGGCTGCCTTGAGCTGCGTCATCAGCCTCGGCAGCGAGTCGATGTCCTCGCGATGGATTTCGACGAGCTTCAGCGGCGCGTCGCCGTCCTTTCGCGAAGCGTTGATGGAGGCGTGTACCGCCTTCACCAGCGAGGACTTGCCCATGCCCCGCGCGCCCCACAGCAGTACGTTGTTGGCGGGTAGGCCAGCCGCGAAGCGTTCGGTGTTGTCGGAAAGGATGTCGCGCACCCGGTCGACGCCACGGATCAGGCCGATATCGACGCGATTGACGCGGTGGATGGGCTCCAGAATTCCCTGTTCGGCGGACCAGACGAAACAGTCAGCGACGGTCAGGTCGGTCGGTTCCGGTCGGTGCGGCGCGAGGCGTCCGACGGCTTCGATCAACCTGTCGAGCTTGTCCGTCAGTGTTTCCAGCGTCTTGTCGTTCATTGCTTTAGGCAATCCATCCACTTGCGGGGCCGTGGGCCTGTAACACGCTGAAGTGAGGCGGGAAAGCACCGGATATGCGGTTGCAAACGCGGCTTCAGGCTCTATATTCCGGCAACTTTTCGGCCCGGAAGGCCCAATCAGGAGTTTTTACATGTTCGTCACGCCCGCTTACGCGCAGGGTACAGGGGCAGCCGGCCCCGACATGCTGATCAGCATTTTGCCGTTTGTCCTGATTTTCGTGATCATGTATTTTCTGATCATCAGGCCGCAGCGGACGCAGATCAAGAAGCGCGGCGAGATGCTGGCTGCGATCCGCCGGGGCGACACGGTGGTGACTGGCGGTGGGCTGGTCGGCAAGGTGACGAAGGCGTCGGACACCGAGCTCGAAGTCGATCTCGGCGGGGGCACCAAGGTGACGGCGTTGCGTTCCACGATCATGGATGTTCGGGTCAAGGGCGAGCCTGTCGCCAACGAGAACGCCAAGAAATAACCGCTATCGCAGCGGAAACCGAACACTGCCGGGGCGAGACGGGGGAGTTGCCGGTCGCCTGTTCCGCCTGACACGGAAGACCGACCATGCTTTATTTTTCTCGTTGGAAGACGATCCTGATCTGGGCGGTTGTAGCGCTCGGCGTTCTCGTCGCACTGCCGAACCTCTATCCGCAGTCCTGGATCAACGCGATGCCGGACTGGCTGCCCAAGCGCACTATGACGCTCGGCCTCGATCTGCAGGGCGGCTCGCACATCCTGCTGCAGATCGACCGCGACGATCTCGCCAACGAACGGCTGGAAAGCACCCGCGACGAAATCCGCACCACCCTGCGTGACGCCCGTATCGGCTACACCGGCCTGACCGGCTCCGGCAACTCGGTGCAGGTGCGTATCCGCGACGCGGACCAGCTTGAGGCCGCCAAGACTGCTCTTGCACCGCTGATCCAGCCGGTGGCGTCCAGCCTGTTCGGTTCGGGGTCGGTTACCGAACTCGCGCTTGACGAGCCAGAACCCGGCGTCCTGCGCTATACGCTGACGGAAGACGGCCTGAACTATCGCCTCGGCACGGCGCTCAACCAGTCGATCGAGGTCGTCGGCCGCCGCGTCAACGAACTCGGCACGACCGAGCCAATCATCCAGCGCCAGGGCAACGACCGCATCCTCGTGCAGGTCCCGGGTCTGCAGGACCCGCAGCGTCTGAAGGACATTCTCGGCCAGACCGCCAAACTGACGTTCCAGATGGTCGACCAGACGATGCCGGTGCAGGAGGCCATCGAGGGCCGTCCGCCGGCGGGTTCGACGGTGATGTATTCGATCGATGATCCGCCCATCCCGTATCTCATCGAGAATCGCGTCATCGTCTCCGGCGAAAACCTCGTGGACGCGCAGGCATCCTTCGACCAGCGCACCAACGAGCCTGTCGTCAGCTTCCGCTTCGATTCCCGGGGCGCGCAGCGTTTCGGCCAGGCGACGCAGCAGAACGTCAATCGGCTGTTCGCCATCATCCTCGACAACCAGGTGATCTCCGCGCCGCAGATCCGCGAGCCGATCCTCGGCGGTACGGGTCAGATCTCGGGCAGCTTTACCGTACAGGGCGCGAACGATCTTGCTGTGCTGTTGCGCGCCGGCGCGCTTCCCGCCGACCTGACCATTGTGGAGGAACGCACCGTGGGCCCGAGCCTCGGCGCGGATTCGATCGCAGCCGGTCAGATGGCGTCGCTCGTCGGCGCGATCCTTGTGATCGTCTGTATGCTGTTGGTCTATGGAAAGCTCGGTGTCATCGCCAATATTGCGCTTGCCGCCAACGTTGCGCTGATCGTCGCGATCCTGACGATGCTGGGTGCAACGCTGACGCTGCCGGGCATCGCCGGTATCGTGCTGACGATGGGCATGGCGGTCGACTCGAACGTCATCATCTTTGAACGCGTCCGCGAGGAGCGGGCCCAAGGGCGTTCCATCGTCCAGTCCTTCGATCAGGGTTTCCAGCGTGCGCTCGCAACCGTGGTAGACGCCAATCTGACGACCTTCATCGTCGCGGTGATCCTGTTCTATATGGGCACCGGACCGATCCGCGGCTTCGCTGTTACGCTCGGCATCGGCATCATCACCACCGTCTTCACCGCTTTCACGCTGACCCGCTGGCTGGTGGCCGCGTGGGTGCGCCGCGAAAAGCCGACGGAATTCCCGAAGGGGTTGGTCAACTACCTTCCGCTTCAGCCAAATATCCCTTTCATGAAATGGCGCAACTGGGGTTTTGCCTTGTCCGGCCTGCTGTCGGTTGTGGTTGTCGTCATCTTCTTCGTGAAGGACTTCAACTACGGCATCGACTTCCTCGGGGGCTCTTTGATCGAAGTCCAGGCCAAGGATGGCAGCGCTGATCCCGGCGATGTCCGCACAAGGCTGGGCGACCTCAACATCGGAGAGGTTCAGGTCCAGGAATTCGGGTCGGAAGGGTCGCTGCTGATAAGGGTGCAGTCACAAGGCACCGGCGACAATGCCGAGCAGTCGGTCGTACAGATGGTGCAGGCCGAACTCGGCGACGAGTACGACTTCAGGCGTGTCGAAGTGGTTGGTCCCACTGTGTCGAGCGAACTGGCGATGACCGGCACGATCGGCGTTCTGCTGTCGTTGCTCGGTCTCCTCGTTTACATCTGGTTCCGCTTCGAATGGCAGTTCGGCCTCGGCGCGATTGTCTCTACCGTTCATGACGTCATCATGATCGTCGGCGTCTATGTGTTGCTGGGACTGGAGTTCAATCTTTCCAGTATCGCGGCAATTCTCACGGTCATCGGCTATTCGATCAATGACACCGTCGTCATCTACGACCGCATTCGCGAGACGCTGCGCAAATACAAGAAGATGCCGATCGAAGAGATCATCAACATCTCCCTCAACCAGACGCTGTCACGCACGATCCTGACCGGTCTGACTGTTTTGCTGGCCCTGTTCGCGCTCTATTTCTACGGCGGCGAGGTCATTTCCTCCTTCGTATTCGCGATCATCCTCGGCGTTTTCATCGGCACCTACTCGTCGCTGTTCATCGCCGGACCGATGCTGATCCTGTTCAACCTCAGGCCGGCGTCGGAAAAGGACGACGATGCCGTCCCCGGCGCGGTCGCGGCGCAGCCGTCGAAAACGTGATGCGATGGTCGAGGGAATTGTCATCCGGAAGGCGCATTTCCCCGGCCGCGCGCCGATAGATGCATACGGCAACGGCGGCTTCCGCTTTGCCGACATGTCGCACAGGGGATCGATCCTCTGCCTGCCCTCCGGGATCCATGGATGGGAGCCGGGGGATCCGGCTGTCCTTCGGGCGGAGGACTTCGAGCGGATATTCCAGCAGACCGAGCGTGTAGAAATCCTGCTCGTCGGGACCGGGCGCGACCTGAAGCCTCTCCCTGCCGCCATCAGGCAGGCATTCCGGGACGCCGGCATCTCTGCCGACCCGATGTCGACCGGGGCCGCTGTTCGCACCTACAACGTCCTTCTTGCCGAGGACCGCGCCGTGGCGGCTGCCCTTGTCGCCGTCGATTGACAGCCAGCCAGCTCCGCTGCTGGATATTGTCCGGGCGGGCGACCGCGATCGCTATCTCGCCGCGCTCTACGCGCCGGAGGAGAAGCGGCGGGACCTTCTTGCGCTCTATGCCTTCAACGCCGAGATTGCCGGCATCCGCGAACGCGTCAGCCAGGCGCTTCCGGGCGAAATCCGCCTGCAATGGTGGCGCGACGTCATCGAAGCGAGCCAGCCGGCGGCGGTGATGGGTCATCCGGTGGCCGATGCGCTTCTGCAAGCTATCGACCGGCACAAGCTGCCTGTGCAGGCGTTCCAGAACTATCTGGATGCGCGCATCTTCGATCTCTACGACGATCCCATGCCGACGCGCGGCGACCTGGAGGGCTATTGCGGCGAGACAGCCTCGGCAATCATCCAGCTTTCCGCGCTCGTGCTCGAGCGGGAGGCCGCGCTGCAAAGTGCCGATACGGCCGGCCATGCCGGCTGCGCGCTGGCGATCTGCGGCTTGCTCCGGCTTCTGCCTGTGCATCGCAGCCGTGCGCAGTGCTACGTGCCCAAGGATATTCTGGCAGCGGCAGGCACTTCACGAGAAGAGTTCATCGCCGGTGATGGCGGCCCCAACGCGCCGCGCGCAGTTGCCGCGATGATCGCGCTGGCTCGCGAGCACCTGTCCGCATTTGAGAACGGCGCCAGGACGCTGCCGCAGTCTCTTCGTCCCGCCTTCCTGCCGCTTGCGCCGGTCGGCGCACAACTCGCAAGGATGCAAGGACGCGAGAAGGACGTGCTGTCGGCCGGCGTGGACATCAGCGCATGGCGCAAGCACTGGCTGCTGTTCAGGCGGGCGTCGAACGGGTGGAAGTAGCTACTCCGCCGCCTGCTTCATCGCGGGCAGGCCGAGCCATGAGCGACAGTCCGCCAGTGCGCGCGCGGTGATGGCGCGGCGTTTTGCGTGCGTCTTTTCCTTGCCGCGTAGGCGCTTGCCTTCGACCTTGGGGGCTTCGGCCGGCGGGAACAGCCCGAAATTGATATTCATCGGCTGGAACGAGCGCTTTCCGGGTTCGTCGTCAGAGACGATATGGCCACCGGTAATATGGCCGAGCAACGCGCCGAAGGCGGTTGTCGAGGGCGGCAGATCGGCTGCCTTGCCAAGACACTCCGCGGCTGCGAAGCGTCCCGCCAACAGCCCGATCGCCGCCGACTCCACATAGCCTTCGCAGCCGGTGATCTGTCCAGCGAAGCGGAGTCCGGGACGCGATTTTAACTGCAGCGAGCCGTCGAGCAAGGTCGGCGAGTTGATGTAGGTGTTGCGGTGCAGGCCGCCCAGCCTTGCGAACTCGGCATTTTCCAGCCCCGGTATGGTGCGGAAGATGCGTACCTGTTCGGCGTGCTTCAACTTCGTCTGGAAGCCGACCATGTTGTAGAGCGTGCCGAGCGCGTTGTCCTGCCGCAACTGCACGACGGCATAGGCCTTCACCGTCGGATTATGCGCGTTGGTCAGGCCCATCGGCTTCATCGGGCCGTGGCGCAGCGTTTCCGGGCCACGCTCGGACATCACCTCGATTGGCAGGCAGCCGTCGAAATAGGGCGTGCCTTCCCATTCCTTGAATTCGGTCTTCTGGCCCTCGATGAGCGCGCCGACGAAGGCTTCGTACTGCGCCTTGTCCATCGGGCAATTGATGTAGTCCTTGCCGGTTCCTCCCGGCCCGACCTTGTCGTAGCGCGACTGGAACCAGCAGATATCCATGTCGATGCTGTCAAAGTGGATAATGGGAGCGATCGCATCGAAGAAGGCGAGCGCATCCGCTCCCGTTTCGGCCGCGATTGCCTCGGCAAGGGAGGGGGCGGTCAGCGGGCCGGTGGCGATGATCGCTTTGTCCCAGTCGGCAGGCGGAAGGCCGGAAACTTCCTCACGCACGATGGTGATCAGCGGGTGGGCTTCGAGCCTGGCGGTAACCGCTGCGGAAAAGCCGTCGCGATCCACGGCTAGCGCACCGCCCGCCGGCACCTGGTTGGCATCGCCCGATGCCATGATGAGTGATCCGGCAAGCCGCATTTCGGCGTGCAGCAGGCCGACGGCGTTGTTCTGTGCGTCGTCGGAGCGGAACGAGTTCGAGCAGACCAGTTCGGCGAGGCCCTCCGTCTTGTGGGCCTCCGTGCCGCGCACGGGGCGCATCTCGTGGAGGATGACGGGCACGCCAGCTTCTGCCGCCTGCCACGCGGCTTCCGAGCCGGCAAGGCCGCCGCCAATGATATGGATGGGCTTCATGTTCATGGCGCTGGCAATAATACCTTGACCGGTCCGACGCAATTGCACACCGTCTCCGGCATGCATCACGACTTTCGCCGGCTGAATATTTTCCCGATCGTCGCCTTCGCTGTAACCGCTCTTTCGGGGCTGTTTCACCCGATTCCAGCGGCGGCGCAGGTCTCGGCAACGATGCCCAAGACCATACAGGTCTGCCACGGTTATGGATGTGCGTTCCGCTCGCGGATGGTGCTTTCGTCGGCAGACGGCGCACGGTTCCGCTCCATCATGAGCGCCGGCGCGGCATCCGCCGCTGCGGAGCGGGCGGCGCTGTCGCGCGCCGTCAGCTACTATGAAAAGCGGACCGGCCAGGCGACCGGCTATCAGGACAAGCCGAAAACAGACATCGGCAATCCAGAGCGCGGCCAGATGGACTGTGTCGACGAGGCGACGAACACGCGCAACCTGCTCATCTACCTGAAGGAGCGCGGGATGCTCAGGCACCACAAGGTCGAGCGCAATGTCTCGCGCGGGTTCTTCCTCGACAAACGCTATCCGCATTTCACCGCGCTGATCAGCGATGCGTCGGGCAAGAGGTGGGTCGTCGATTCCTGGTACAAGCCGATGGGCGGAGCACCAGACATTATGCCGCTCGAGCAGTGGAAGCTGCGAGGACAGTTCGGCCAGGACTGATAAGAAAACGACCTCCAAAAACACAACACCCGCCGGGGGAGGAGGTCCGGCGGGTGTCGTTTTTGTGGACGGTTTCCCGGGAGGAGGTGGGAAACCGACCGATTCGTCATCGCCGGGGAGGAGGTCGGCTTTGACGAAATTCCTTTCGCCGTTTGTTAGGAAGGGGCGAAACCTTCTTCGGGGAACAACGCCCGCCGCGGGAGGAGGTGCGGCGGGCGCCGTTTCGTTGGCCAGCAATCGGGAGGAGGTGAAAGCTGGCCGTATCCGTCAGGGTCGGGGAGGAGGTCGACCCTGGCGAAATCTCTTCGAATTCCTAGATCGCCTTGCGGGCGACTTCGCGGATGCTGTTGCGGGCAATGCCCAGGTCGTTCAGCTCGCGGTTGGTCAGGCGGTTCAACTCCGTCACGGTTTCCCGGTAGAGGCGCCAGTTGCGATAGTTGCGGATCAGGTTCATCGTCGTCTCGATTCGTCTTTGGTTCGTTCGTTCTCTTCGGTACGCCCAAAAGATACGGTCGACCCGGGGGGTTTAAAAGCGCTTTTGGTGCATGGCAGCAATGCAATTTGTGCAACGCAACAAAAATCGATTAGTGCAGTGAACCGAAAAGTGCCGGGTTCTTGTAAAAGACATTGTTGTCAAAGGCTTGGAACGTCGACCACGTTCCGTGCCGTAAGTGGTCGGGAGGTTGGTCTTGGCGAGCTATTCCTCGCGGGTGCGCACTGACGCCGCAAGGTGGGTGGAACTCGGGTATATCGACGCACCAGCTGCTCAGGCGATCTCCGCGGATGCTGAACTGCGGGACCGTCGCTTGCTCAGCTTCGGCTCCATTCTGGCGATCATGGCGGCACTGTTGTTCGGTGCGGCGATCCTGATCTTCGTTGCCGCCAACTGGGAAGCCATTCCCCGGCTCGGGCGTGTGGGGGCTCTCTTTGCCGTTATCTTCGGCGGCTACGTCGGCGGCGCGGTGCTCAAGCTCGTGGACCACGATGCGATCGCCGAAGGGCTCTGGCTTATCGCGGCTGCGGCATTTGGCGGGGCCATCGCCCTCATCGGCCAGATGTACCACCTTTCGGGCGACGAAACGCAGGCGATCCTGACATGGTGCCTCGGCACGACCGTCGCCGCCGCGGCGCTACGCTCCGGCCCGCTCACCATGGGCGCAGTCGCGCTGGCATCGGCCTGGCTCTTCCTTGTCGGCGTGAGCTTCTGGCGACACGCCGATTTTCCACATATCTTCATCGGCATTGCTGCGGTTCTCTGGCTCGTTTCTCTTTGGACAAGAAGCGCCGGATCGCGGCATCTGCTGCTCCTGTCGCTGATCTTCTATGGTGCGCTTCTGGCAGGCGAGACCGACATCCTGCGGGTCGCGCCGATTCTCGCGGCCCTTTCTGCCGCAGTCTTCGTATTTGCCGTGGCGATGCCGCAGGTCGCAGAACGGTTCGCCCGGATCGACGGACTGCTGCCGGTGCATGGGTTGATCGGTTTCCTGACCGGCATGGTGATGATCCAGATCCAGATCGGCGACGATTCAGGTTCAGCGTTCGCTGTAACCGCTGCGATCACCCTTGCCGGCATCGTTACGGCAATCGTGCTTGCGGGCCGGGAAAGTCGTGGCCTACGCTGGATCGCGTATATCGGCTTCGCGCTTGAGCTTTGCATGATCTATGCGGTGATGATCCAGGGCATGCTCGGAACCGCAGGGTTCTTCCTCGCGGCCGGGACAATCCTGGGCCTTCTGGCAATTGCCATCATCCGGATAGAAAAACGCATGAGCAGGCCCGCCGCTGCCGCAGGAGTGCCATGATGAGCGGAAAAAGGCTGGTTCTCGCCGCAGTCGTCCTGGCCCTTGTGCAGATAGGCTTCCTGTCGTGGATCATCGCGGGCAGGGCGGCGGTCCTGCGCAGCGGGCAGGAGGTCGTGCTCAAGGTCGAGCCCATCGATCCGCGCGACCTGCTGCGCGGCGACTATGTCGTCCTGAGCTATGAGATCAGGAACGTACCCGTGTCTATCGTGTCGAACGCTCCGGCCGACGGCGCCGTGGAAAGGGATACGCCGATCTTCGTCAGTCTCGGGAAGGATGCCGACGGCTACTGGCGCGCCCGATCCGCGTCGTTGCATGCGCCGGCAGGGCAAACGGCAGTCGGTGAGGTCGATATCCGGGGCTTTATTACCAGCGGGCCTTTTGGATCGGATCTGGCCTACAATGTCGGTTATGGCATCGACCGCTACTACGTACCGGAGGGTGAGGGTCGGGCGATCGAGACCGACATGCGAGAGCGGCCATTCGGGGTGCTTGCCGCTGTCGCCTCCGATGGGACGGCCCAGATCAAGGCCCTGCTGGACGGCCAGACACCGCTCTACGAAGAACCGCTTTACTGACGCGGTGGTGGGCCGGGTGGCTGTGAAAAGGACTGAATGAGTGGCCGACAGGACTCCATTGCCTTGTCACCATATGGTAATGCACGAAAAACCGGAGGGAGATGCACCCATGCGACGAGTACCTGCCTGGAGCTTGTTGCCTCTTATACTGATCCTGGCTGCGTGCCAGAGCGCACCGCCGAATACCAGCCAGAAGGGCCGCCCATGCACGCAGCGGCTTGCCGACGCGGGCCAGTGCAATCTCGGCTCGATTTATTCCTTCCCGGAACTGAGCAATATCCGCTGATCTGAACGGCTGCGGTCGGAACTAGGATCCGAGCGCCCCCAGCAACTCCAATTTGAGGTGCTGGAGCAACATGATCGTCTTGGCGTCGCAGATCCGGCCGTCGCGGATCATTGCCAGCGCTTCGTCGAGCGCGATCTCCAAGACCTCTATGTCCTCGCCTTCTTCGATCGCGCCGCCGCCCTGCGAAATCCGGTCGGCCGGGGTGTAGTCGGCGATGAAAAAGGTGAGGCGTTCGGTGACGCTCCCAGGGCTCATGTATGGCGCATAGAGTGACCGTACGCCGTGCAGGTGGTAGCCGAGTTCCTCTTCTGCCTCTTTGCGGATCGCGGTTTCGGGATCATTCTCATCGAGTAGCCCCGCGCATGTCTCGATCAACGGCTCGGGATGGCCGGTGACGTAGGCCGGATAGCGGAACTGGCGCACGAGAAGCACGGTCGAACGCCCGCGATCAAAGGGCAGGATCGCTGCGCCGTCGCCGCGATCATAGGTCTGGCGGACCTGTGTTTCCCACGTTCCGTCGTTGCGGCGATAGTCGAATGTCGTCTTGGTGAGCTTCGCCCAGTCATCGGAAAGCAGCTCAACCGATCGGACACGGATTCTATCACGCAATTTTCTTCTCCTTGGCTCTGGCTGGGGCTCGTGCTGGCGTAGCGGCGATCGTTTTTCCTCGCAACGGAAATGCCTTCCATCTGCCGGAAATCCTGCGTCTGGCCTTTGCGGGAGGGTCGCCGGGGTTGAACATCTGACGATACGGTGCCAAATCAGGCGTCTACACGTTTGCTCGATGGCCGCGCCCGGACACGTTCTTCATGGTTACATATCTTGACGCCGATACGGCGCCGCTTCGCAACACCGGCCAGATACGGCTCTACGGGCCTGAAGGCTTCGAGGGCATGCGCAAGGCGAGCGCCATTACCGCCGCGTGCCTCGACGAACTGGCGTCAATGGTCGCGCCGGGCATGACCACCAACGTCATCGACCGCTTCGTCTTCGAATTCGGCATGGACCACGGTGCGATGCCGGCGACGCTCAATTACCGCGGCTACACCAAGTCCACCTGCACCTCGATCAACCACGTCGTCTGCCACGGCATTCCTGACGACAAGCCGCTGCGGGAGGGGGACATCGTCAACATCGATGTGACCTATATACTTGACGGGTGGCACGGCGATTCCAGCCGCATGTACCCGGTCGGCCAGATTAAGCGTGCGGCCGAGCGCCTGCTGGAAGTTACCCATGAATGCCTCATGCGCGGCATCGCAGCCGTGAAGCCCGGCGCGCGGACCGGTGCGATTGGCGCGGCTATCCAGTCCTACGCCGAAGCCGAGCGCTGCTCGGTCGTGCGCGATTTCTGCGGCCATGGCGTCGGGCAGCTTTTCCACGATGCGCCGAACATCCTGCACTATGGCAGCGTCGGCGAGGGCGTGGAGATGCGCGAGGGCATGATTTTCACCATCGAGCCGATGATTAATCTCGGCCGTCCGCATGTGAAGGTGCTGTCGGATGGCTGGACTGCAGTCACGCGTGACCGTTCCCTTTCAGCGCAGTACGAGCACGCCGTCGGCGTGACCGCGACGGGCTGCGAGATTTTCACGCTGTCGCCAAAAGGGCTCGACCGGCCCGGCCTGCCTTCGTAGTATTCGTCCCGCACGGGCGTTCTGCCCGTCTGGGGCGGGGCGAATGGGAGACGAGGAAAGCGACGAGCGCGGGTTCTTTGCGGAGCGTCCTGTTCCGCAATCCCAGCTCAAGCCCGACATCGGCGGGGCTTCCGCGGTGGTCGTCGCCGCGCCCAAGCCTGCCGAGGAGAAGCCCCACTTTCTCGGCCATCGCGACCGCCTCAGGCAGCGATTTTCGGTCTCGGGGGACACGATGGCAGATTATGAGTTGCTCGAATTGCTTCTCTACAAGGCGATTCCGCGCGGCGACACGAAACCCATCGCCAAGGCCTTGCTGAAGCGTTTCGGATCGTTCGCCGAGGTTCTCGGAGCACCTACGCAACTGCTTCAGGAGGTTAAAGGGGTCGGACCCGCAGTGGCGATCGAACTCAAGGTGGTTGCCGCTGCCGCCGGCCGCATGATCCGCGGCGAAATCATCAAGCGTGAGGTGCTCTCGTCATGGGACAAGGTGCTGGAATATTGCCGCGCCGCGATGGCTTTTGAGGAGCGCGAACAGTTCCGGATTCTTTTCCTGGACAAGAAAAACGCGCTCATCGCCGACGAGGTGCAGCAGGTAGGCACCGTCGACCACACGCCGGCCTATCCGCGCGAGGTCATCCGGCGTGCGCTGGAGTTGTCGTCGACAGCGATCATCCTTGCACACAATCATCCCTCCGGCGATCCGACGCCGTCGCGGGCCGACATAGAGATGACCAAGGAAATCATCGAGGCCGGCAAGCGGCTCGGCGTTGCCGTTCATGACCACATCATCATCGGCAAGAAAGGCTTCGCCAGTATGAAGGGCCTGCTGCTGATCTGAATCAAAAGGGCCGCACGAGGCGGCCCTTTGTCTGTGGCGCGACGCTACGATTACTCGGCGTCTGCGGCTTTCTTCTTGGTCGCCTTCTTCTTCGGTGCCTCAGCGGCAGCCTCGTCGGAAGCGGCCTCGTCGGCCTTCTTTGCCTTCTTGGCGGTTGCCTTCTTCGCGGGCTTGGCGGTCTCTTCCGCCTCGTCCTCGGCAGTCAGCTCTTCCTTGGAGACCTTCTTGTCGGTCACCGAAACCTGGCCGAGCAGGTGGTCAATCACCTTCTCCTCGAACAGAGGCGCGCGGATCGAGGTGATCGCGTCAGGCGTGTTGCGGTAGAACTCGAACGCCTGCTGCTGCTGGTCTGCCGGGAAGCGGCGAATCGTGTCGAAAAGGGCGCGCTGCACTTCTTCGTCGGCCACCGTCACGCCGGCCTTCTCGCCGATCTCTGCCAGCACGAGGCCAAGACGGACACGCCGCTCTGCAAGCTTCGTGTATTCCTCGCGGGCTTCTTCCTCGCTGGTCTCCTCGTCCGCAAAGGTGCGGCCGGCTGCCTGCAGGTCGCGATTCACCTGGTTCCAGATGTTGCTGAATTCGGCCTCAACGAGCTTGGAGGGCGCCTCGAACTGGTAGGCAGTGTCGAGCTGATCTAGCAACTGGCGCTTGACCTTCTGGCGGGTGATCGAACCGAACTGGTTTTCAAGCTGGCCTTTTACGATCTCGCGCAGCTTGTCGAGGGATTCCAGGCCAAGCGCCTTGGCGGTCTCGTCGTTTATCTCGAGCGGGCCGGGGCCAGAGACTTCCTTAACGGTCACGTCGAAGGTGGCTTCCTTGCCGGCCAGATGCGGCGCCTGGTAGGCATCCGGGAAGGTGACGGTGATCTGCTTCTCGTCGCCGGCCTTGGTGCCGACGAGCTGGTCCTCGAAACCGGGGATGAACTCCTTGGAGCCAAGCACAAGCGGCTGGTCGGTGCCGGCGCCGCCGTCGAAGGCCACGCCCTCGATCTTGCCGACATAGTCGATCGTAACGCGGTCGCCATCGGCGGCCTTGCCGGACTTCGTCTCGTAGCTGCGGGTCGATTCGGCGACGCGCTTGACCTGATCCTCGATCTCGCTGTCCGGCACGTCGTAGACGGGGCGGGTGACGGCGATGTCCGACATCGCCTTGATCTCGATGGCCGGGATGATCTCGTAGACAAGCTGGAACTCGAAGTCGGCGTTGCCGGCCAGGATCTTCTCGGCTTCCTTCTCGTCCTCGGTCATGGTGACCTCGGGCTGCATGGCGGCCTTTTCGCCACGGTCGGCGATGATGCGGCGGGTCTGATTGGACAGGATGTCGTTGACGACCTCGGCCATGAACGACTTGCCGTACAGCTTGCGCAGGTGCTGCATCGGCACCTTGCCGGGACGGAAGCCGTTGATGCGGGCCTTGTCCTTGATCTCGTTCAGCCGGGTCACGAGCCTGGCTTCCATGTCGCCGGCCGGAACGGTGACCTTTATTTCGCGCTTGAGGCCGGAATTCAGCGTCTCGGTAACCTGCATCGTCAAAACCTTCGTTTCTCGAATCCGCGCATTCTGTACGGCCCTGCCGTTCAGCCTGCCGGTGTATTCGTGCCGGGGTGGCTAGTTCGTCGTGTGGGCAGAACGCACAGTCAGCCGGCCGCTCACGGCCCGGATTCCTTGGCGCTGGACACGCGCTCCTGTCGGTAAGTCCTTGTTCTTGAACTATATTACCGAACCAGCAAGCGGCGGATCTTTCACTCCCGTCACAATTGCCACGCCTTTTGTCATACGCGCCGCTGATTTTCAACACTTCTTCGCGTCACAGACGGGAAGAAGCTGTCATCCTTGAGATTGACAGAATGATGGCCGCCGTGGGATTGGCGGGCCGTCGCGGATGTGGCGGAATTGGTAGACGCCCCGGATTTAGGTTCCGGTGCCGCAAGGCGTGGGGGTTCGAGTCCCTTCATCCGCACCACTATCGGACGGGTCAGGCCGTCCCGCGCCGTCCTAGTTCCAAAAGTGTCTCGTTTCGGATCACTTTCCCCGGCATGCAACTTGCTGCGAAAATTATGCCGGCTGTTCGCCGGTAATCGTCCGCGTCATGGGCGTCGCTCGCCGGGAGTAGTCGGGGCTTCTTTCCCGGCGGGCTCGACTTAAGGACATCAACTTCGTCTCTCGGGTTGCAGACGTGTTCATTCCAACCGCGCATTGCTCTAGGTTGGCTGCGACGGCAGTGTGAGAGCGGAGCGACGACTATGATCATCAGGGAACTTTCGCAACAGGCCTGTCTGGAGATCCTCGCGGCGGCGAGGGTAGGGCGTCTTGCCTGCGCCAGCGACGGACAGCCCTATGTTGTGCCGATCACAATCGCCCTAGCGCAGCATTCCCTCTACAGCTTTTCGCTCCCGGGCCAGAAGATCGACTGGATGCGCCAGAATCCGAAAGTGTGCCTGCAGGTCGACCAAGCCGGGCGAGGCGACGGGTGGAAGAGCGTCGTGGTGACCGGAACCTATGAGGAACTGCCGGACCGGATCGGCTCCAAGCTCGAGCGCGAGCATGCATGGTCCTTGCTCAGCAAGCATGCGAACTGGTGGGAACCGGGTGGCTTGAAGCCGGTTACGGCGGATATTCCTGCCGAACATCTATTCTACAGGATAAACATGGATACGGTCACCGGCCGCGAGTCTGTGCCGGAATAGGGCTGCATCTGGATGCGCAAGACCACGACGGAAGGCGTCAGCTTCATTACGGCCGTGGTCCTTGTGACAGTGGCGTTCCTATGGCTGTTGCTTCCTTACTACGGCGCGATCCTGTGGGCGGTGATCCTGGCGATCCTGTTCCGGCCGCTGTATCGGCGCCTCTTCCATCGATTTGGAGGCCGGGCAAACCTCGCCGCCGGGCTCAGCCTGCTCGCATGCATCTGCATCGTTGTGATTCCCGGCTCGATCGTGCTAGGCTCGCTGGCGCAGGAGGCGACCAGCCTCTACCAGCGGATCGACACGCGCGAGTTCGACGTCTCGTCTATTCTCCAGCAGGTCTACGATGCCCTTCCGACATTCGTGGTCCACGGACTTCAGTCGCTCGGTATTGGTGACCTTTCGGAAATCCAGAGCAGCCTGACATCCTTCATGGGACAACTCGCGCAGGCCTTTGCAGCCCGCGCCGTCATCATCGGGCAGGGCACGCTGCAATTCGTGGTCAGCCTCGGCGTGATGCTTTACCTGCTTTTCTTTCTGTTCCGCGACGGCCACTCGCTTGCGCTGGCGATACGCAGGGCAAGCCCCCTGAAGGACCGCTATACCGACCAGATATTTGCCAAGTTCGCGTCCGTGGTCAGGGCGACGGTGAAGGGTAACGTCATCATCGCGATCATCCAGGGTACTATCGGCGGCGTGATGTTCTGGCTGATCGGCATTGAGGCGGCCCTGCTCTGGGGCGTTCTGATGGCGCTGCTGTCGCTATTGCCCGCCGTGGGCGCCGCGCTCGTCTGGGGGCCTGTCGCTGCGTTCCTGCTGCTGTCAGGCGAATACGGCAAGGGACTGGCGCTGCTGGCGGTCGGCACGCTCGTCATCAGCATGGTGGACAATTTGCTGCGGCCGCAACTCGTGGGCAAGGACCTCCGCCTGCCGGACTACGTGATCCTGATCTCGACGGTTGGCGGCATCTCGCTGTTCGGCATCAACGGCTTCGTCATCGGCCCGTTGATCGCGGCGCTGTTTGTAGCCGTATGGTCGCTGTTCAGCGACGACCAGACGATTTACTGAATCAGGCGATCAGCCCTGAGGCGATCTCCAGCGTGTTGCGCAGCGAGGTCGCCAGGTGCTCCCGCATCTGCGCTGCCGCCTCGGCCCCATCTCCGGCCTGCATCGCTTCGAGGATAAGCCTGTGCTGGCGGATGGTGACCTCGCCGAGTCCGGGTTCGGGTATGGCCAGATGGCGGCCGCGATCCATCTGCGCCTTCGATACATCTACAGCGCGCCAAAGCATGTGCAACCCGTTTACCTCGGCGATCATGCGATGAAAGGTGTCGTCGAGCCGGATCGCGTCGGCGAAATGCCGGCGGCCGATCGCCAGTTCATGGGCGGCAATATTGTCGATGAAGGCCTCAATGGCACTTTCGTTGAGCCGGCCTGCGGCGCGCGAGGCACTTTCGGCTTCAAGCGCGGTGCGGATGATGTAGGCCTCTTCAAGCGCCTTGCGACTGATGGGCGCGATGAAGGTGCCGCTCTGCGCAAAAACCTCGATCAGACCCTCGTCGCTGATGCGTTTCAGCGCCTCGCGCACAGGGGTGCGCGACACGCCTAGCCGCGCTGCGAGCGCAGCCTCGACGACGGCCTCGCCGGGTCGCATGCGGCCGGAGACGATCATGCCGCGAACGACCTGGTAGACCTGTTCGCTCAAGGCGACGCCGCGCTTGAGCTGCGTTGCCTCCACGTTCATCATTGTACGATCGACGCCATGAGGTGATCCATTCAGGACCTTCGGATCGGGGCGGAAGAGTTTCCGTCCCGATCCATGTCGTATCAGCCGTTACTTGGCGATGCAGGTGTCCGCGTTCGCCGGCGTGCAGACGTCGAGGCCGGTATAGGTCGGGTCGGCCGGGGCCGGCTTGCCTGCCTTGATGTCGTTCAGCGCCATCATGGACTTGTAGCCCATTTCATACGGACGCTGGCCGACCTGGCCCTGGGACAGACCTTCCTTCATCTGGTCGATCTGCGTGGGCAGCGTGTCGGCATAGACGACGGCCAACTCGTTCTTGGCGATCTTGTCCTTGAACGGTTCGGTCGCGGCGCGGTTGGCGTCCGGCACGAACTGCGCGAAGCCGCCGGTCGCCGCGAAGGCGTCGAGGTTCGGCATCTTGGTCAGCAGGTCCTGGAACTGCTGGGCTGCGAGCGGGAAGTCGTCGTTGGTGTAGAGCGGGCAGCCTTCCGCCTCTGTCCAGCCGTTCTGGCCGGTCAGAGCGTCGCCGGGGGCGGTGGCCGATTCCTTGCCGGCGAGGCCGTCGCGGATGCCCTGCATGCGCTCGTTGAGATTGGCAGCGGCCGCACCGCCCGACTGGATGCAGATGACGCCACCGTTCGGCTTGATGGTCTGCAGGATCTTGGCGATGTTGGTACCGATTTCGTAGTTGTGCGTGCCGATATAGGCTACGCGCAGGTCCTTGTTCTCGGGCAGGACGTCGGAATCGAAGGTGATAACCGGGATGCCGGCTTCCTTCGCGGCCTGCAGGGCGGGCAGGATCGCGACCGCATTCGACGGCGAGACGGCGATGCCCGCGACGCGCTTGGCGACGAGGTCCTGTACGATCTGCACCTGTTCGTCACCGCCGCCATGCGCGCCGGGGCCGATGTACTGGCACTCGAAAGCGCCGCCGGAATCCTCGACAGCCTTTTTGCAGCCGGCGAGCGCCTGGTCGTAGAACGGGTTGTCCATCGCCTTGGGTACGAGCGCGAAAACCGGCTTGTCCTGTGCCAGGGCCTGTCCGCCGGCAAAGGCGGCAAACGCCACGGTGGCGCTCAAAAGAAGTTTCTTCATGTCAGATAGTCCTCCACAATGTTGTTGCCCCAACGGGCGGTTCCTTCCTTAAGTCTCTCCCTCATCGCGACAGAGGCGACATTTCCCGCGGCATGGCGGTTCATGACGCTCATCGGATTCTTCTCATCCATGCTCCTCCACTTTGATCCCCTTTCCGCAGCTCCTCTGCCGGGGGCGTTGTCCTATCGTCGCCGCATCGGCAGCCAATGCTGCGTCAGGGCGCGAAGCGATGTGCCGCTGGTCTGCATGCCGAGCAGGACGGCCACGATGATGAAGACGCCGACGAATGCGCCCTGCCAGTTGGAGTCGACGCCAGCCATAAGAAGTGCGTTTCGGATCACTTCGAGAAACGCCGCGCCGACCACGGCGCCGAAAGCCGTTCCGTAGCCTCCCATCAGGCTGGCGCCCCCGATGACGGTTGCCGCGATGACGCGCAGTTCGTAGCCGGTGCCCAGCGCGTTGAGGGCCGAGCCGTTGTAGCCAAGCAGCAGGATCGAGGCGAAAGAGGCTGTGAACGCCGAAAACACGTAGGCCTGGAACTTGATCTTGTCGACGGGTACGCCGGTAAGGCGGGCAGCCTGCTCGTTGCCGCCGATGGCGAAGAGATGGCGCGCCCAGGCGGTGTAATTAAAGACCCAGCCGACGATCAGCGCCAGGATGATCAGCGCCCAGAAATGCGAGGAGAATTCGGGCATCCAAGGCGGCGCCCAGCCCAACGGTTCCCGCAACGGCCACTTCGCCTGGCCGATAGCCTTTACGATCGGTGCGTCCGGCCCGAACTGGTAGAGCATCTGGTTGCCCGACAGCACGATCGCCAGCGAGCGGGCGATCGACATCATGCCGAGCGTCACGACGAAGGAGGGCATATTGAGATAGGCGACGAAGAAACCGTTGACGACGCCGCAGGCAAGGCCAGCCAGCATGCCCATCGCAAACGCCACGTACCATGTGTGGTGCCACGTCAGGAAAAGGCCGGCGACGATGGCAACCAGCGCCATGATCGAGCCAACGGACAGATCGATGCCGCCGGTGATGAGCACAACCGTCATGCCGAGCGCCATGATGCCGATCGGCGCAAAGTTCCGCGAGATGTTGCCGATGTTCTCGACCGAGCCAAAGGTCGGCTCGATGATCGTCATCACCAGCATGAGTGCGCCAAGCGCCACCGCGACCCAAAAAGACTGCGCTCGGAAGAGCTTCTGGAGTGGGGTCTGCTCGCGCACACCGACGACCTGATCGAGCGCGGCGTGGTCAGGCGCGGCGGGAGAGACGGCGATGGTGGTGGCTTCAGGCTGCACGTATCGCTCCCGTAATCAGTCCGGTGATCTCTTCAGGCGAGGTCGACGATGTCGGCTTGTCGGCCACTTTCGTGCCGCGACGCATAACGACTATGCGGTCGCAAACGGCGAAGACGTCGGGCATGCGGTGGCTGATCAACATGACCGAGACGCCCTGCGCCTTGAGGCGGCGGATAAGTTCGAGGACTTCGGCAACCTGCCGCACCGAGATGGCGGCTGTGGGTTCGTCCATCATCACGAGCTTGGCGTTGGAAAGGCGCGTGCGCGCGATCGCCACCGCCTGCCTCTGTCCGCCGGACATTTTCTTCACGAGATCGCGCGGGCGCGTCTCGGACTTCAGTTCGGCGAAGAGCTCGGCTGAGCGGTCGATCATCGCTTGCTTGTCGAGGACGCGGAAGGGCCAGAAGCCCTTCTTGATCTCGCGTCCGAGGAACACATTCTGTGCAGCCGTCAGATTGTCGGCCAGCGCGAGGTCCTGGTAGACGACCTCGATGCCCTTGCCGCGCGCCTCGATGGGCTTGTTGAACTCGCAGACTTCGCCGTCGACCTGAACCTCGCCTTCGTCGGGGCGGAAGTTGCCGGCGATCAGCTTCACCATCGTTGATTTGCCGGCACCGTTGTCGCCCATCAGGCCGACGACTTCGCCCGGCTCCACCGAAAAACTGATGTCGGTCAGCGCCCGGATGGCCCCGAAGCTTTTCGAAACCTTCCGGATGTCCAGAAGTGGCATGCGGCTCCTCCCAGGAACGGGCAGTCGGCTGGCTGATGCGCTGCGACCCGTATTCTTATTGCTTGCGTAGACACGCGGCCGGTCGCCACCGGCCGTCGACAGCTAGCCGGCTGCTTCACCGCTCTTCACGGTTTTCCAGCTTCTCGATTTCGCCGAATCCAGCACCGCATCCACAACGGCATCGACGGCCAGACCGTCCCGGAAGTCAGGCACAGTCTTCTGCCCTGTGCGCAGACCCTTCATGAAATCGGCTGCCTGATGCACAAATGTGTGCTCGTAACCGATCTGCAGGCCCGGCACCCACCATGCATTCATGTAGGGATGATCGCCGTCGGTGATGTGGATGGACCGCCAACCGCGTGTCGTCCCGTCACCGTCGTAGCTGAAATATTGAAGCCGGTGCAGGTCGTGCAGGTCCCAGGCGATCGAACCCTTTTCGCCATTGATCTCCAAGGTGAACAGCGCCTTGTGACCGCGTGCGAAACGGGTCGCCTCGAAGGTTGCGAGCGAACCGTTGGAGAAGCGCGCGAGGAACAGGCTGGCGTCGTCAAGTGTGATGGGTTCACGCTTTCCGGTCAGCGCGTGCATGCGCTCGGGAATGAAGACCTCGGTTGTTCCCGACACCTCGGCCACAGGGCCGACCAGCCAGAGCGCGGCGTCGATGCAATGTGCGAGCAGGTCGCCAGTAACGCCGCTTCCCGCGACGGCGGCATCGAGACGCCATGTTCCCGTTCCGCCCTGTGGCAGATCGGCTGAGATCGTCCAGTCCTGCAGGAATTTGAAGCGGCTGTGGAAGATGCGGCCGAGGCGGCCCTCGTCGATCATTTGTTTCGCGAGGGTGAGAGCCGGGACGCGCCGGTAGTTGTACCAAACCATGTTGGCGACGCCTGCGCTCTCGACGGCTGCGGCCATGCGGCGCGATTCGGCAAGACTGCGTCCCAGCGGCTTCTCGCATGCCACCATCTTTCCGGCCTTGGCCGCGGCTTCGGCGATCTCGGCGTGGGTGTCGTTGGGGGTCGCGATGTCGATCAGGTCGATGTCGTCGCGCTCGACCAGCTTGCGCCAGTCGGTCTCATGCCCGCCATAGCCCCATTGGGCAGCGAAATCGCGCGCCTTGCTTTCGTCCCGAGAGCAGACAGCGATCAGGTCAGCACCGCTCTCCTGCGGAAAGAAGCGTCGAACCTGATGATAGGCGTTTGAATGGGTACGGCCCATGAAGCCGGTGCCTACGAGACCTACCCTCAAGCTTTTTTTGTTTGGCAACTCATCCTCCCAGTGACCGCCTCGCCGGCAATCTTCACACTCGATGGGAGGGTGTCAACGAAAATTGGTATATTAGTGTACCGAATTCATCGGAGAGTTTTGAAGCACCGTTCAAAACCTCCTGATCTGCTCGCCCGTCGATGTTGATCCCGTTCACAGTTCCGCGAGGCCGCTCGGTCTTCCCTTCGAGGTAACATTTGTTAGATGCAACGGACGGACGAGGGCCTATGGTGTGTCGTCATCCGGTCTTTCATGGCATGCGGACGATTGGAAGAGTCGATCAAGCTTTCGCCCCGATATGAGGAGGAGAGAGCATCATGGCTTTCACCGGCACCCCCCAGCAAGTGGACCTCCTGAACCAGGCGGTCGACGAGTATTGCCAGGACTGCGGCATCCAGGACGGCGATGAACGCCTCTACGTCACCGAACTGGTGAGCGCGCTGTTCGATCTCGGCGCCATCAGCATCTCAGATCTCCGCAACGGGTTGGAGGCTGCAATCGGCGCCCCGTCCGACGGAGTTGCTTAGGCCGAAGGCTTCGCCGAAAAACCGCCGCCGTTGGAATTGCCGAAACCGCAGGCTTTGGCGATAGTCGCGCCGTCGAAGCGATGAGCAGTTCCAAGGCCAGCCTCTATGCATGCATTCTCCCGGCTGGTTGCCGCGATACTGATTTTGGGCCTCGCAGGCTGCACCAGCATACCCTACTACGCGCAATCCCTTGGGGGTCATGTCAAGATCATGACCACGCGCCAGAACGTCGAGAAGCTCATCGAAGACCCCTCTACGCCGGACGTGTTGCGCACACGGATGGAAGAGGCCCGTTCGATACGCCAGTTTGCCGTCGATGAACTCTGGTTACCCGACAACAAGAGCTATCGCAGCTATGTCGATGTCGGCCGCGACGTTGTGACATGGGCGGTCTTCGCCGCGCCGGAGCTTTCGTTGAGGCCGCAGACATGGTGCGTCCCGGTTTATGGTTGTGTGCCGTACCGCGGATATTTTTCGAAGGAAAAGGCCGCCGAATTTGCCCGTGATCTGCAGGGGCGGGGGCTTGACGTATATGTTGGAGGCGTCACGGCCTATTCGACGCTCGGGTGGTCGAGCGACCCGCTGTTGAGCACGATGTTCGCGCAGGGCAAAACCGACCTCGCCGCGGTCGTCTTCCACGAACTCGCCCACCAGCGCGTCTACATCGCCGGCGATACCGAGTTCAACGAGGCGTTCGCGGTAGCCGTCGAAACGACAGGCGTGAGAAAATGGCTGCGCGCTGCGGGCGACACGGCGGGGCTGCGCCGGTACGAGGCCGACAGGAAGAGGCGCGCTGATTTCATCGCACTGGTGTTGCGGACGCGCGAGGAACTGGCGCAGATTTATGCCGGGACCGGCGGCGCGGAAAAGAAGCGCGCCGAGAAAGCGCAGGCGATCCAAACGCTTAGGGCGCGCTACAGGCACTTACGTGACGGCCGCTGGCGCGGATACCGCGGCTACGATGGCTGGTTCAATGCTCCGATCAACAACGCGAAGCTGGCCGCGGTTTCCGTCTATGGCGACCAGGTGGCAGCGTTCCTGCGGCTTTTCGAGCTTTGTTCGGAGGACTATCCGCGCTTCTATGCCTCGGTCCGGCAACTCGGAAAACTTGACCCGACGGCCCGCGCCGATGCGTTGAAGGCCGCGGACAGTTGCTTCGCCCCCGGTTCAACTGCCCTGAGATGACGATTGTTGCCAGCGCATCGGCGACGCGTGGTCAGGTTACGGCTCGACTGTTCCCTGACGCGCCGCCCAGTCGACCGGATAGAGCATGTAGAAATAGCCGGTGCGCTCCTTGGCGATGTATTTCAGGTGCGTACCGTTCGGCAGCCAGACGATGTCGCCGGGCGTGCACTCGTGCCTGACGCCGTCGAGTTCGACGGTCAGGGTGCCCTCGTGGATGAAGAGCACCTCGTCATAGGTGACGGTCCAGTCGATGGTGGAATTTTCGAGATATTCGATGCCGCCGCCCATGTGCTGGCTGATCTCGCCGTTGATGACCCGAGCGATTGAGGACGTACCGGTCGGCGTCACCGACGGTTTCAGCGTCAGTTCGCTGTGCTTGAAGATCTTTGCCTTGGACATGGTCATCCTTTCGCAGCGCGGCGGTTTGCCTTTGAGGGGGTGACGCCTGACGGCGCGAGGCCGGCAAGCCATCTGGTGAGGCCGTCCGGCTTGCGGCCGGCATGTTCGAGGTCGTCGCGCCGCCGCACCGCACCGCGCACGAAATGGGCGCCGACGAAGCGGAACGGCTCCGGCGGGAAGCCGCGGGTCACCGGGCGCACGAGGGCGGAGTCAGTCAGGTCGGACTCGCCGCCGGTCAAGATCTGGCTGAGGATCTGGCCGCCGAGATAAGCCATCGTCGTGCCGTTGCCGGAGAAGCCATAGCCATAGGCGATGTCGCGATTGCCGGGCAGGGTGCCGAACAGGGGCAGGCCGCTTACCGTGCGATCGATGGGCCCGTTCCAGGAGGTTTCCAGGTCGAAGTTCGCCAGCGCCGGAAAACCGTCGCGCAGGACACGGCGCATTTCGCCAACCCGGGGCGAGGGACCGTGGAAGCGCTTGTCGACGATGCCGCCGAGCCCGATGATGCCGCCGCTGACGCCGACCGAAAGCCGACCGTCTCGTGTGGCCGACCATCCGCCGACGAAAACGCGGGAATCGATCATCAGCGGGGCGCGACGGTAGCCGACCTTCTCCAGCGTCTCCGGCATCGGCTTCGACATGGCGTCGTCGCTCGATATGTTGAAGATCGCTGGCGCGAGTTCGGGGATCGCACCCGACCATGCGTTCATCGCCAGCACGATCTTGCCGCAGCAAACGCTTCCCTTTGCAGTATCCACCCTGAGCCTGCCGCTGCGGGAAAACCGCGTCATCGGCGATTTCTCGTAGATGCGGACGCCGCGCTTTAGTGCCGCTCGCCGCAGTCCGCGCACCAGAAAGCCCGGATGCACTGTCGCCGACGAGGCATCGAAGGCGCCGGCGAGATGGCTCGCGGTGCCGGCCATCGCTGCGATTTCGTCGCGCGAGACGCGGCGCGCCGGCACGTAGTCATGGGCGGCGAGTTTGTTGAGAGCGTCGTCCCATGCGCCGGCCTGAGCCTGGCAGGTTGCGCCCCATATCCACCCGACGCGGTCGAACCAGCCGTCGATGCCTTCCGCCCGGCAGAAGGTTTCGATGCCCGATATCGCGTCTTGAGAAGCCTTGATGATCTTGAGCGCGTCCTCCGCGTTGCGCAGGGCGGCCAGCGCACTGAATTTTGTCCAGGCCGACAGCACCATTCCCGAATTGCGTCCGCTGGGGCCGCCGCCGCAAATGTCGCGCTCCACGATCACGACATCCAGCGAAGCATTGCGTTCCTTCAGCCGGATTGCGGTCCAGAGGCCCATATAGCCGCCGCCGACAATGCAGATGTCGGCCTGCGTGGCCTCCTCAAGCGGCGGCGCCAGGTCCGGGTCATCGGGCAACGCCTGCCGGAGCCAATGACTGCGCCAGACAATGTCACTTTCGGCAAGCCGCATCGCCTATTCCGTTTCCCGTGGTGCAAGTTCGCGGGGTGCAAGTTCCTGGGGCGCAAGCCGCCGTTCGACCAGCCGCACCCACAGGCTCGCGCCCATCGGCAGGATGGCGTCGTTGAAGTCGTAGAGCGTGTCGTGGCAGGCGGCCTGGTGTTCGTCGTCGCTCTGGCCGAGCATGAAGTAGCAGCCGGGTCGCTGCTGCAGCATGTAGCAAAAGTCCTCCGAGCCCATTTCGGGCGGTGGATCGATCGTGACGCGCTCCAACCCCATCACCTCCGTCGCAACATCGACCATGATATCGGCCTGCTTCGGCGTATTGATCGTCGGCGCGAAAGGCCGCTCGTAAGTGATGTCCACGCTTGCGCCGCGACCTTCCGCGGCCGCAGTCGCGATGCGCTTGATCGCGGTTTCGATGGTGGACTGAACTTCGGGGTTGAAGGTCCGCACCGTGCCGGTCAGCACCGCGACGTCGGGGATCGTGTTGAAGGCTTCCCCGCCCTTGAAGCTGCCGACGGTCACGATTGCCGGCGAATGAACATTGGTCAGGCGGCCGGGCAGGGCCTCGATGTCGAGCAGGATTCGAGCCGCGATCGGCAGCGGGTCATTGGCCAGATGAGGCATCGCTGCGTGGCCGCCACGTCCGCGCACTACGATCTCGAAGCGGTCCGCAGCGGCCGCCACCACCGTGTGATGAACGACGACCTCGCCGAGCTGCCGCTCCGAATTGTGCAGGGCATAAACCTCGTCGCAGGGGAAACGCTCCAGCAGTCCGTCATCCAGCATAGCCATTGCACCGCCCTGACCTTCTTCGGCAGGCTGGAAGATGAAGTGCACGGTTCCCGCGAAATCCGGCGAATGCGCAAGGGTGCGCGCGGCACCGAGCAGCATCGCAGTGTGACCGTCGTGACCGCAGCCGTGCATCTTGCCGAGGATTTTCGAGGCGTGCGGAAGATCGCGCGCCTCGGTCATCGGCAGCGCGTCCATGTCGGCGCGGATGCCGATGCTTTCGCCGGGGCCGAGCCTGCCCGTGAGCGTGCCGACCACACCGGTACGGCCGACGCCCTCAACGGTCTCGATCCCCCATGAGCGCAGCTTTTCGGCCACGAAACGCGCGGTTTCGAACTCCTCGAAGCCGAGTTCGGGATTGGCATGCAGATGTCGACGCCACGCCGTCATCTCGCCTTCGAGTTGGAGGACCGAAGGGACGAGTTTCATGCCATCGCTCGCATGCGCATGCGCTGAGAACGAACCTGCAACCAGCCGATCAGCGCGAGCAATATGGCCGAGAAGAGGATGAGCAGCACCGCGACCGCGGCGATGGCCGGGCTGACGGATTCGCGCACGCCTGAGAAGATCATGCGCGGCAGCGTCCGCTCGTTGCCGACGGACAGGAAGCTCGCCACGACCACTTCGTCGAAGGAGATGATGAAGGCGACGATCGCTCCGGTCACGACGCCGGGCGCGATCAGCGGCAGGATCACCTTGAAGAAGATGCGCATGGTGCCGGCACCGAGCGACGCGGCGGCTCGAACGAGCGTGCGATCGAAGGTGGTGAGGCTCGCTACGACCGTCGTCAGCATGACCGGCACGGCCATGGCGGTGTGGGTCAGGATGATGGATAGCTTGTTTCCGACAAGGCCGAGCGTTGCAAAGAAGGAGAAGGCGGCGACGCCGACGATAACTACTGGCACCACCAGAGGCGCGGCGATGATGCCATAGATCAGTTTCTTCCCGGGAAAGCTGCCCCACGCAAGGCCGATCGCAGCCGGAATGCCGAGGAGGCAGGAGAGGAGCGTCGTCGAGAGAGCGATGACGAGCGAGTTCCACAGCGCGTTCGGCCAGCGCTGGTCGATCCAGAGCTCCTCGTACCAGCGCAGCGAATAACCCGGTGTCGGGAAGGCGAGCGAGTTGCTGCTCGTCAGCGACATCGGTACGACGATCAGCAGCGGCAGAATTATGAAGGATAGCAGCAGCGCGGCGTAGCCATACATCAGCCATTTGCGAATAAGGTCGGCGTTCATGCGGCCGTCCTGCGCTTCAGGAGGGCGTTTGCGGTCAGGAAGAGGAAGGCGAACATGAGCAGGATCAGCAGCAGTTGCAGCGACAGCGCCGCGCCCAGCCCCCAGTTCAACGTGTTGTTGGTGTAGAAGGCGATGTAGCTGGACACCATCTGGTCCGTCGGACCGCCCACCAGCGTCGGCGTAATGTAGTAGCCGAGCGCGAAGACGAAGACGATGGCGCCGCCGGAGAGGATGCCGGGCAGGATCAGCGGTAGCTGCACCCTGCGCCACGCCGTCAGCCACGATGCGCCGAGCGAGAGGGCAGCGCGCATATAGGTCGCCGGCACGCGCCGCATCACCGCGACGATGGACAGCACCATCATCGGCAGCAGGACCTGTACCATGGCGACATAGAGCGAGAAGCGCGTGTAGACGAGATTGAGCGGTTCGTTGACGATGCCCAACCCCATCAGTGTGGCATTCACCGGGCCATTTCTCTGCAGCACGATGATCCAGATCACAGTTCGCACCAGCAGCGAAGTCCACAGCGGAAACAGCACGAGCGCGAACATCAGCCGCGACCATGCGGGCGGGGCGCTGACGATCGCCTGCGCCAGCGGCAGGGCTAGCAGCGCGCAAAGCACGGTCACCACCGCGCTGATCCAGACGGTGCGCAGCAAGACGTCAAGGAACACGGCGCGATCCGGCGGCACGGTCGTGATCGAGCCATCAGCCCCACGCACGAGGTCAACGCTGTTCAAAAGGTAGTAGTCCGTGAGTGAACTCTTCTGGCGCGAAATTTCCTGCCAGAGCGCCGGGTTGCTCCAGCCGGCATGTTTCTCGAGCAGGCTTTCGCGCACCGGACCCATGTCGAACTTGCCGTCTGCAGCGTCCTTGGCGGTCTTGATGATCAGGAATCGGGTGCCGACTATGCGCTGGTTGACGAGTTGTGCCAGCACGCCTTCCTGGCCGGCGCGTTTGGCGTTTGCGAGATCTTCGACAAGCGCGACGAAAACGGCTTCAGAAGGGAGACCGTTCTCGGATACGTCGTCCGACAAGGCCGCGATGGTGCGCGGCAGGTTGCCGGAGAATTCAGAGTTGTCGACCGAAAGCGCGAGGAAGCGCGCCACGGGCCACAGAAAGATGAGGACGACGAACAGGACGATCGGAAGCACCAGCAAGGCGAGAACCCCGCCTTGCCGATGTCGTCCAGCCGGCAATGCCTTTACCGGCATCGGTCTGACTTACTTCGCCTGCCAGGCCTTGAAGCGCTCTTCCAGCGCTTCCTTGTTCTCGGTCCAGAAGTCGTTGTCGTATGCCGTGGCAAACTTGATGTGATCATCCGAAGTCGGCAAGTTGGCCGCCCACTCGGCGGGGATGAGCGCCGCGGCTTCCTTGCGGCCGGTGCCGTAGGCGTAGAGCTTGGAGAAGCCCGCCTGGTTCTCGGGGATCGAGAACCACTTGAGGAGGTCAACACCTTCCTTCTCGTGCGGCGCGCCCTTGACCACCGCCCAGAAGTCGGTGCCGTAGAAGAAGCCGGCATCCCACACGATCGTATACGGCTTCTTTTCCTGGACGACTTCGTTGGTGATGCGCGCATTGAAAGCATCGCTCATCACCACTTCGCCGCTGTCTAGGTTCTGGATGCCCTGCGTGGTCGTCGACCACCACACGACATGAGGCTTGATCTTGTCGAGCATGGCAAAGGCCCGGTCGACGCCCTCCGGCGTACTCAACACCTTGTACATATCCTCGCCCTTGACGCCGTCGGCCATCAGCGCGTTCTCGAGGGTGAACTGCGCCTGTGAATAGAGACCGCGCTTGCCCGGGAATTTCTCCACGTCCCAGAAATCTGCCCAGGTCTTCGGCCCGGAACCGTCTTTGAACACATCGGTGTTGTAGGTCATGATCGTGGACCATGTGTCGGACGCCACGCCGCATTCGTGGAGCGTGCCCGGCAGATAGTTTTCCGGATCGCCGGTGACCTCTCGCGTGAGCGGAACGAACAGTCCTTCGGCGCAGCCGATCTCCATCGCCGGCGCCTCTACCGAGACGACATCATACGTGACGTTGCCGGCCTGAACCTGCGCACGCACCTTGGCGACCTCGCCACCCCATTCTTCCTGGATGATCGGGATGCCCGTCTGTTCGGTGTATTTATCCCAGACTCCGTCCTTGTAAGCCTTGTCCCAGGTGCCGCCCCACCCGACCACCGTGATGGGATCGGCTGCGGATGCAACGAGCGTCGAGGTCGCGATGACCAGCGCCGCGGCGGAAACGGTTCGCAGATATGTCTTCATTCCAGTTCCCCTTTTCTGTTGTGATAGATTTGATCAAATTTGTTGCGCGAAACGAATTGATAAGCAATAGTAATTCGCGATAGGCTAAAAAAAATTCGCTTGATGCGGAGGATTTGATCGAATGTCGCAGGGCAGTGCCGAAACGCGCCGGAACGTCAACCTGGACTCCGTGCTCGCGGAGGCGCGCCAGCGCTTCACGGACGCAAACCCGAAGAGCCTCGCGCGGCACAAGGATGCGTCGGCCTCGCTGCCTGGCGGCAACACGAGGGCCGTGCTCTGGTACCGGCCCTTTCCGGTTTCGCTCGTGTCCGGCGACGGTTGCCGGGTGACCGATCTTGACGGCCACACCTATGTCGATCTCGTCTCTGAATACACCGCCGGTCTCTACGGTCATTCCGACAAGACAATCGCCGCGGCGCTGGTGGAAGTGATCCAGGGTGGCATCATGCTGGGTGCGCCGAACCTCTACGAGGCGCGTCTTGCCGGCGCCGTGGTCGATCGCTTCCCCGCTATCGAGCGTGTGCGCTTCTGCAATTCCGGCACCGAAGCCAACATCATGGCGATCTCCGCGGCGCGCGCGATTACCGGACGCTCCAAGGTGCTGGCCTTCAGGGAAGGCTACCACGGTGGCGTTTTGACCTTCGCGCATGGCGGCTCGCCGCTAAACTTGCCGTTCCCCTTCGTCTTCGGCGACTACAACGACATCGACGGGACAGTCGCGCTTATCCGCGAGCATGCCGGGGACTTAGCGGCGGTCATCGTCGAGCCGATGATGGGCGGCGGCGGCTGTATCCCCGCAACGCGCGAATTCCTGCTGGCCTTGCGCGATGCGACGCGTGAGACCGGCGCGCTCCTGATCTTCGATGAGGTCATGACGTCGCGGCTCGACTATCACGGATTGCATGGCGCGCACGGCATCAATCCCGATCTCGTGACGCTGGGCAAATATATTGGCGGTGGTGCAAGCTTCGGCGGTTTTGGTGGCCGTGCCGATCTCATCGACCGCTTCGATCCTGCGCTTCCGGGCGCCTTCTCGCACGGCGGCACATTCAACAACAACATTCTCAGCATGGCAGCGGGCTTCACGGGACTTACCCACGTGCTGACGCAGGAGGCGAGCAAGGCAATCAACCAACGCGGTGACCGGCTGCGCGAAGGGATGAATGCTGCGCTGGAGAAGCATGGCGTCGAGGCCATCGTGCTTGGACGCGGCTCGCTGATGAACCTTCATTTCGTCAAGGGACCAGTTGATACGCCGGCCACGCTCGATGATGCCGACCCCTCGCTGATCGCGCTCTGGCATGTCGAGATGTTGCTGCGCGGCTACTATGTAACGCCGCGCGGAATGCTGGCCCTCTCGCTGCCTTTCGGTGATGCTGAACTCGACGGCTTCCTGGCCGCTTTCGACGATTTCCTGTCCAGCAATCGGCAGGTGCTGCCGTCCCGGGCTGCCTGATGCTGGATCGCAGGGCAGGAACCGGAAGCGGCTCGCGGGAAACCGCGCATGTGCGCGTCCATGCCGGGCTGAAGGAAGCGCTGATGAATGGCGACTTCCTGCCTGGCCAGCGGCTCGTCGTCCGGCAGATCGCCGAAAAATTCCAGACCAGCGCCATGCCGGTGCGCGAGGCGTTTCGCCAACTGGTCAGCGACGAGGCGCTGTTCGACCATCCCAATCGTGGCGTGATCGTGCCTGAGGCGACGGTGGCGCGCATATCCGATCTGGTGCGCGTGCGCTGCAATGTCGAAGGCACGGCGGCAGAGTGGGCGGCGACGACAATCTCGGAGGCCGAAATCGATCAACTGGTGCGTTTGAACGAGCGGATGCATGAATGCGTCACCGAAAACGTGATGGTCGACTATCTGACATTCAACCGCCGCTTCCATTTTTCCGTCTACCGTGCCGCGCGCTCGCCCGTGCTTGAGCAGATCATCGAGAAACTTTGGTTGCGCGCCGGCCCGTTCCTGAACGTCGTGCGTCCGGCCTACGTATCGGGTCTCGTCCATCACGACGAGATCATCGACGCGCTGCGTCGGGCTGACGGGCAGGCTGCGCGTCGCGCTTTGGTTGCTGATTTGACCGAGGCGGCAGACATTGTCCTGCGCGCCGCCGCGTCGCCGGAAGGGCTTCAGGTTCAAACACGCCCTGCGCCCAGGCGACGGCGTATGCTGACCTCCGTCAAGGCATCCGCCAAGTGAGGGCCGACGCTTCGCAAGATTCGACCCACGTCCAATTCCGGGGCGTTAGCAAGCGCTACGGCGAGGCGGTTCTCGCGGTCCAGAATCTCGATCTCGAAATCCTGCGCGGCGAATTCCTGACGCTGCTCGGTCCGTCCGGTTCCGGCAAGACCACGGCGCTGATGATGCTTGCCGGTTTCGAGGATCCGACAGAGGGAGAGATTCTGGTCGATGGTCGCCGCATCGATCGCGTGCCGGCCAACCGCCGGGGCATCGGCATGGTCTTCCAGAATTATGCGCTGTTCCCGCACATGACGGTCGCCGAAAACCTCGCCTTTCCGCTCGAAGTGCGCAAGCTCGGCAAGGCGGCGATCGCCGAGCGCGTCAAAAGCGTCCTCGACATGGTGCAGTTGCCCGGGCTCGGCAATCGACGCCCGGACCAGTTATCCGGAGGCCAGCAGCAGCGCATCGCTGTGGCGCGAGCGCTCATCTTCCAGCCGAAACTCGTCCTGATGGACGAGCCGCTGGGAGCGCTGGACAAGCAGTTGCGCGAGCAGATGCAGTTCGAGATCAAGGACATTCACGCGCGGCTCGGCGTAACCTTCGTCTATGTCACGCACGACCAGACCGAGGCGCTGACGATGTCGGACCGCATCGCGGTCTTCAACGCCGGGCGGGTTCAGCAACTGTCGACGCCGAACGAACTCTACGAGCGGCCGAAGACAAGTTTCGTCGCCAGCTTCATCGGCGAGAACAACAAATTGCCCGCGACCGTCGAGGCCGCCGCCGCGAATGGCGATCTGACGGTGACGCTTGCCGGGGAGGGCGTGAAGCTGCACGCCGTGTCCCCTCTGCACACACTTTCGCCCGGCGCACCCGTAACGCTTTCCGTTCGTCCGGAGCGCATGGTGCTGGTTTCTGATGGCTCGGCGATGTCAAACCAACTGCCGGCGACGATTGTGCAGTCGGTCTATGTCGGCGATCATATCCGCCTCGTCGCCCGCACATCGGGCAATTTCCAGTTCGTCGTCAAACTCGCCAACACGCCGTCGCTGCCGGCCCTCTTGCCGGGCTCCATGGTCCGTCTGGGCTGGCGCGGCGAGGATTGTCTGGCACTGGATCCATAAAGCAAAAAACGACCCAAATACCCCAGGGGGAAACCATGCAGTCGCCGTCGAAAGTCATCATCACCTGTGCCGTCACCGGGTCCGTCCACACGCCGACAATGAGCCCCTATCTGCCGATCACGCCAAGCGAGATCGTCGATGCCGCCGTGGGCGCGGCGGAAGCGGGCGCTTCGGTCATCCATCTGCATGCGCGCGACCCCGAGACCGGCAAGCCGTCTCCCGATCCACGGCTGTTCATGGATTTCCTGCCGCGCATCAAGCAGCAGACCGACGCCGTGATGAACATTTCGACGGGTGGCGGCCTTGGGATGACGCTGGAGAGCAGGCTCGAAGCGGCTCATGCCGCAAAGCCGGAACTCTGCTCCCTCAACATGGGCTCGATGAATTTCGTGCTCAGCCAGGCGGCGATGAAACAGTCGCAGTGGAAATATGACTGGGAAAAGCCCTATCTCGAAGGCACGCGGCAGGGCATCGTCTCCAACACGTTCGACCAGATCGAACGCGTCATCGTCGAGGTCGGCCATGCCTATGGCACCAAGTTCGAATGCGAATGCTACGACGTCGGCCATCTCTACGCGCTTGCACATTTCCTCGACCGCAAGCTGCTGACGCCACCGCTCTTCGTGCAGACCGTCTTCGGTATTCTCGGCGGCATCGGCACCGATCCCGAGGACATGATGCACATGCGCCGCACCGCCGACCGGCTTTTCGGAAATGACTATCTGTGGTCTATCCTTGCGGCCGGAAGGCATCAGATGAACCTCTGCACCATGGGCGCGATCATGGGCGGCAATGTGCGCGTCGGGTTGGAGGACAGCCTCTATGTCGGCAAAGGTCAGCTGGCGAAAAGCAATGCAGACCAGGTAGCCAAGATCAGGCGCATCCTCGGCGAGCTCTCGCTCGAGGTCGCGACACCGACGGAAGCGCGTGACATGCTAAAGCTGAAGGGCGGGAACGAGGTTGGGTTTTGAGCGAACGCGGCATCGTCACCTACGCCGGCATTGCGCATCCCTGGATGTGCGATGCCATGGGGCACCTGAACGTCCGCCACTATGTGGCGATGTTCGACGATGCCAGCTTTCAGATACTTGGCCGCATCGCCGGCAAGGAAGACGCGGACGGCGGCCTGGGTTGGGCCGACGTGCACATGGAGATTGACTACAAGCATGAGACGGCCGCCGGTACGCTGGTCACGGTCTACAGCCATGTCGAAAAGGTCGGAACATCGTCGCTGACATACCTGCATGAGATGCGAGGCACGCTCGATGATGTTCTTCACGCGCAGATGCGCACGGTGACGGTGCGGTTCGACTTGCGCCAGCGCAGCAAGATCCATCTCGATGAGACGACCAGACAGCGGGCGATGGCTCTCCAGATCGACGGTCTGAAGTGATAGCAGAAAGAGAGCCGCGCCTCGGCAATTGAACTTCCGACCGAGGCGGGCATTGTCTCCCTAATAGTCCTCTTGACGGATTTCCTGCTGCCGTCTAGCGTTTGGGAACAAGAGCAAAGAGGCTCTCTCCGGGAAACCGGCGAGGGCCTTATTTTTTTGGTGCTGATATGCCTTTGGGAACAGATCCACGGCGGCCTCTGACAGTGGGAGCACTTTTTTCCCAGACCGGGCCGACAGCTTTCGTGGAGCGCTCCCAGCTCAATGCCTTCCATCTCGCGGTGGAAGAGATCAACGCAACGGGCGGCGTGGCGGGGAGGGAGGTCGTTCCCGTTACTTACGACGCGCAGTCCGATCCCACGCGGTTCAGCCAGCTCGCCGAGCACATGCTGGATGAGGACCGAGCATCGCTGCTCATCGGGTGCTACATGACGAACACGCGGCAGGCCGTCGTCCCGGTCGTGGAACGGAGACGTGCGCTGCTGGCCTATGCTGCTCCGTATGAGGGGTTCGAATACTCGCCCAATGTCATCTATGGCGGCGCCGTCCCAAACCAGCACATCCTGCCGCTTGCCCGCTATCTGATGAGGCATGTGGGCAAGCGCTTCTATCTGGTGGGAACCCGCTACACCTTTCCCGTTGAGTCGAACCGGGTGATGATGACGCTCGTTGCCGAGCAGAGCGGCGACGTGCTTTCCGAGCGCTACGTAAAGCTCGATGCGCGCAGGTCGGAACTGGCTCAGATCGTCGACGATATCAAGAAGAAGAAGCCGGACGTCGTCTTCTCAACCGTCGTCGGCGAGGCGGCGGCACTGTTCTACGAGCTTTGCCGGGACGCGCGCGTTACTGAAACCACCACGATCGCCAGCCTTACGATCACGGAGGCCGAACTGGCGCTGATGCCGCGTGGCCTGGCCGAAGGCCACCTGACAGCGGCGACATACTTCCAATCCATCGATTCCCCGGAGAATCGTCGGTTCGTGGCGAGCTACACGGCTCGCTTCGGCGCCGAGCAGCCCCTGAATGCCATGGCCGAGACCGCCTATGGCCTGACGCATATGGTGCTAGCCGCCGTTGGCCGATGCAATTCGGTCGAACCGGACGCCGTACGGGTGGAACTCGCCAGGTCTTCTTTCGCCGCGCCTCAGGGAGAGGTTCGGCTGGACCCCGACAACAGCCACTTCTATCTGTGGCCGCGTATCGGCCGGGCAGAAGCCGACGGCCAGTTCCGCATCCTTGAGGAAACGCCCTTCGCGGTGAAGCCCGACCCCTACCTGATCAACCATTCGCTGGACGATTGGGACACGCTGCCGCCGGTCGCACCGGCCGTTCTGGCGGGCTGACTGCCGTGCTCCAGGCTCTCCGCGATATCAGGAGCGTCAAGGTCCTGGTGGTTCACCCCAAGGACCGGGAGCGGAACGAGCTTGTCGATCACATCCGGCGTATCGGTTGTCGCGTGGAAGCCATCTGGCCGCCGCAGGACGGTATTCCGCCCGAAACCGACATCGTCTTTGTCCTTTTCCGTCAGGATGCATTGACCACCGCGCTTCTGAAGGCGCTGTCTGAGCGCTCGTCACAGGTCACCCTGATCGGTATCGTCGAGTTCGAAAGCCCAGGCGTCATCGAGGCCGTCGTGCGTGCCGGCACGAGCGCCGTCATAACAAAGCCAATTCGCGCATTTGGGCTATTGACAAGTATGATTGTTGCTCATAGCCTTTCCCATAAGGATAAAATTTACACTGACAGGATACAGAAACTGGAAGCAAAGCTTTCTGGCCTGAAAAGGTTAGAAAAAGCAAAAGCAATACTCATGTCTGCAAAAAGCATGACTGAGGAAGAAGCTTACGAGACTATCCGATCTCGCGCTATGACTAAACGAGTGACGATGGATACTGTCTGTATGGCGATTATAGAGGCAAAGGAACTCGGCCTCTGATCGCCTTCAAGGTTGCCGAAGCGCCCTAAGGCGTCAGGCAAGACGGACAGTCGGAAGGATTTGGCGCGCCAAGGGCGTCGCGACCGGATCATGGCAACGAAGCCACCCCAGCTTGTCTGCTGGCGGTGGCTTTTTTCGTTTCGGCGCGGCTCTGCCGCAAACAAGGAATGGTCGGCGCGAGCCGGTCCGAAGGAGATGAAATGACTGACAAACAGGTTTCGGAAAAGGCAGTGCGCGTCGCCTGCGACGTGGGCGGCACGTTCACGGACATCTGCGTGCTGAGCGAGGCGACCGGGCACATGCACGTCGCCAAGGTGCCGACGACGCCCGATCCCATTGACGGTGTTCTGGCCGGCATCGAGGCCGGTGGCGTGGACCTAAACGACCTACTGCTCTTCAAGCATGGCACGACCCTCGCGACCAACGCGCTGATCACGCGCCGCTTCCCGCCGGCCGTCATGGTCACCACCAAGGGCTTTCGCGACACGATCGAAATCCGCCGCGGCAACCGCGACGACCTCTGGGACACCTACAAGGAGATGGCGAAGCCCTACATCCGCCGCCGCGACCGGCTGGTGATCACCGAGCGTGTCGATTATTCGGGCGCGATGGTGACGCCGCTCGACGAAGCGGAAGCTGTCGAGCTCGCCCGCGTCATCAAGAAGCGCGGCGTCAAGACCATCGCGATCTGCTTCGCAAACGCCTTCATCAACCCGGCGAACGAGCAGCGCATGCGCGATATCCTCGCGGCCGAGGTTCCGGAAGCCGTGATCTCCATTTCGAGCGACATCATGCCGGAGATTTTCGAGCATGAGCGCTTCTCGACCACCGTCGCCAACGCTGTCCTTGCGCCTGTCGTCGGCAACTACGCCAAGCGCCTCGAAAGCCGCATGAAGGAAGGCGGCTACAAGGAAGACGTCATGCTGCTTCATTCGGGAGGCGGCGTGATGACTGCCAAGATGGCCGAGCAGTATGCCGCCCGGCTTTCCGCCTCGGGCATTGCCGCCGGCGCCATCGCCAGCCGCTTCGTCGCCGAGCAGGCCGGTTTCAAGAATTCCATCGGCCTCGACATGGGCGGCACGTCCACGGACGTCTCGCTCTGCGACAACGGCCACATCAACGTTACGAAGGAGTGGTACGTTGAATACGGCTATCCGATCTGCTTCCCTTCGATCGAAGTGCTGACGATCGGAGCGGGCGGCGGTTCGCTGGCCTGGCTCGACGCCGCGAACTCCCTGCGCAACGGCCCACAGTCAGCAGGTTCGACCCCCGGACCGGCCTGCTATGGCCGCGGCGGCGAGAACCCGACCAACTGCGACGCCAACGTCGTCCTCGGACGCCTCTCGGACAAGCTCGCGGGCGGCAAGGTTTCGCTCGACAAGAGCCTCGCCACCGAAGCGATCCGCAAGGGCGTGGCGGAGCCGCTCGGCATGTCGATCGAGGAAGCGGCGCTGTCGATCATCAAGGTCGCCAACGCCAACATGGCCGACGCTGTCCGCCTGCTGTCGATCCGTCGTGGCTACGACCCGCGAGACTTTGCCCTGGTCGCCTTCGGCGGCGCAGGTCCGTTGCACGGCGCGGCCCTTGCAAAGGACTTGTCGATCCCGGTTGTGCTGGTTCCGCCGAACCCCGGCGTCACCTCGGCGCTCGGCTGCCTGCTCGTCGACATCCAGCACGACATCTCGCAGATGTATCTCGCCAAGGCCGAAGAGATCGAATTTGCGGATCTGGAAGAGACATTCCGCAAGCTTGAGCTGGAAGGCCGCGAACGCCTGAAATCGGAAGGCGTCGAGGACCCCAACATGGTGTTCCAGCGCAAGATCGACATGCGTTACCATGGCCAGTGGCGTGCGCTCTCCATTTCGGTGAGCAGCCCGATCACAAGCCTCGACGACGCCATCGCGCATTTCCACGAGGAACACGGTCGCGAACACAACTATTCGCGCCCGGGCGCCCCTGTCGAAGTGTACCGCGTCTCCGTCGTCGCGACCGGCGTTACGCCGAAGGCGAAGTTCGCCGAGTTCGAGCTGACGGATGCGGCTGCTGTGCCGACAGGGAGCCGCAAGGTTCGCTTCGACGAGCTGCCGGAAGCCGTAGACACGCCGGTCTATGACCGCGCCGAACTGAAGGCGGGCATGAAGGTCGCCGGCCCGGCGGTCATCGACCAGCTCGACTCCACCGTGATCGTCCCGCCCGGCGTGACCGCGGAGGTCGACCACTCGCTCACCATCATCATGCGCATTCCCGCCGCCCACTGATCCCGGCCGCGAACAGAAATCCTAAGGAGAAATTTCCATGGCCAGCACGGATTACGATCTGGACCCAGTGACCTTCGAGGTCCTCAAGAACGCCTACGTCAACATCGTCGACCAGATGGCAGAGCAGATATTCAGGACCTGCTACTCGTTCGTCATATGGTCGCGCGACTTCTCGTCGGCGCTCTGCGACGTCAACGGCGACACCATCATGCAGGGTTCGGGCGACATCGCCGCCCATGTCGGCACGCTGCACTACACAGCCAAAGCCGTGATCAACGCGTTCAAGGGCGATATCCACCCCGGCGACGTCTTTGTCGTGAACGACGTTTACCAAGGCGGTACCCACTTCAACGACACCCGCATCGTGCGCCCGATGTTCTACAAGGGCGAGCTGCTCGGCTTCTCGCAGGCCAACGGCCACTGGGCCGATGTCGGCGGCGCGACCCCGGGTTCTTTCAACGTCAATGCGATCGACCACATGGCCGAAGGCCTGCGCATAACTCCGGTGCGCGTCTGGAGCAAGGGCCAGCAGCTCAAGGACGTCTGCAACCTCATCGCCTCCAACACCCGTTCGCCCGGCGACATCATCGGCGACATGGAGGCACAGGCCGAGGCGACGAAGGTTGCCGAGTCCGAAGTCTGCCGACTCATCGAGAAGTATGGACTCGACGTCATCAAGAAGTCGTTCTCCGCCGTGCAGGACTATGTGGAGACGCTGACGCGCCAGCGCGTCGCGGCGCTGCCGGATGGCGTCTGGGAGACGGAAGACTACATCGACCTCGATCCAGGTGTCGGCGAAGGGCTTATCCCGATCCGCGTGCGCATGACGATCAAGGGCGACACGGTCCACTACGACCTGTCGAAGTCGCACCCGACCAGCATCCGCTGCTTCCTGAACGCCTGCTTCGGTGGTTCGTTCGCGGCGATCGTCGCCGGCACCAAGATGCAGTTCCCGGAGATACCGCTCAACTCCGGCTTCTATCGCGTGGTGACCGTCGACTTGGGGCCGGAAGGTTCCGTCGTCAACGCCGCATGGCCGACACCAGTGGCCGGCTTCTGCTCCGGCCCGTTCGAGAAGATCATGAACTCGATCTTCGAACTGTGGGCTGAAGTCCTGCCTGACCGCGCCATGGCTTGCACGTTCAACCTCGACTACCTCTTGATCGGCGGTCGCGACAAGCGCGAGGACACGTCCGGCCATAAATACTTCATGTGGTACGACTGGATGGTTGGCGGCTGGGGCGCACGCAACGGCCGCGACGGCTGGGCTGCGACCGGACCAGTGTTCGGTGTCCAACTCGGTACTCAGCCCTTCGAGGGGCAGGAGCGTCTGGCGCCCGTGCTGACCACCTGCCACGAGCTTCGCGTGGACTCCGGTGGGCCTGGCGAGTCGCGCGGTGGCATGGGCGTCGACAAGGGCGTCATCCTCACCAAGGTCGACCGCACCGTCGTGTCCTATTGCTGCGACCGCGAGCGTTCCATCACCTGGGGACTGTGGGGTGGACTGCCGTCCATTCCGCACGGCGTCTGGGTCAACGAGGATCTGGAGAACGAACGCTATCTCGGCTCCATGTTCTCCAACGAGCCGCTTGAGGCCGGCGACGTCGTTAGCCGTCCTTCCGCTGGTGGCGGTGGACTCGGCGATCCGCTGGAGCGCGACGAAATCCTGGTGCGTGAAGACGTGGCCGACGGCTATGTCTCCATCGAGCGCGCCGCCAAGGATTACGGCGTGGTCGTCAAGGAGATCGACGCCGACCTTGCGGAATATGCGGTCGATCACGAAGCGACGCTCGCCAAGCGCGCGTATATCCGCGCCAACCGCGCCAAGTGGCTGGACGAGGATGCGGCCTCGGTCGCGGCGAAATACCGCGCCGGCGAACTCGACATGCTGGACCTCATTCGCCAGTATGGCGTGATCGTCAACTGGGGTTCCGGCGAGCTCCTGGAAAAGACCACCGGACAGTTTCGGGCCATGTTGAAACGCCGCACTTCGCCATACTGGGGCAAGAGCATGGCGTCGGGCAGGGACGAAACGATCACGCTGAAGGTGGCTTGATGATTTTAAGGGAGCGGCGTTCGCGCCGCTCCGTCTGAGCCAGGGCGCCAAAAAGAAGCGCCAGGATCTGAACGAATCTACCGGAAACGCATGGGGAAACAGGGCGCCCGATCGGAAGGAGCGATCGGCGTGCCTTGTCGCGTCAACAAGAACCAATGGGAACACGACAATGATCAAGAACGTAAATCGCCGGACCCTTCTCAAACTTGCCGGAGCGGGCGCTGCCGCCAGCGTCGGTCCATTCTACCTTCGCTCGGCCGGCGCGGCCGATACCATCCCTGTTGCTGCCATCCATGACGCATCCGGCGGCATCGACATTTACGGCCGCCCGATGATCAACTGCGTCAACCTCGCAGTCGAGGAACTGAACGCTGCCGGCGGCGTGCTGGGCAAGAAGATCGACCTCGTCAACTACGACGCCCAGTCCAACATGCAGCTCTACACGCAATATGCCGTGGAGGCCGCGACCAAGCAGAAGGCCGATGTCGTGTTCGGCGGCATCCTGTCTGCCTCGCGCGAGGCGATGCGGCCTTCGCTGAAGCGCTTCAAGACGCTCTATTTCTACAGCCTGCTCTATGAGGGCGGCGTCTGCGACCGCAACACGTTCTGCATGGGGTCGACGCCTGCGCAGACGCTGGAGAAGTTCACGCCCTTCGTGATGAAGCACTTCAACGGCAAGAAGATCTACACGCTGGCTGCCGACTACAATTACGGTCAGATCACCGCCAAATGGATCAAGAAGTTCGCCACGGAGAATGGCGGCGATGTGATCCAGACCGACTTCTTCCCGCTCGATGTCTCCGAGTTCGGCACCACGATCCGCAAGATTCAGGCAGCCCAGCCCGATATCATCATGTCGGTGCTAGTCGGCGCGGCCCACAATTCCTTCTATCGCCAGTGGGTGGCGTCGGGCATGAAGGACAAGATCCCGATGGCTTCGACGACCTTCGGAATCGGCAACGAGCAGGTTCTGACCTCGCCTGAGGAGCACAACGGCATCATCGTCTCGTACGCTTATTTCGACGGCATCCAGACGCCGGAGAACCTGGACTTCCTCAAGCGCTACTACGCCCGCTTCGGCGAGAAGGCGGATGCGGTGACCGAGGGCGCTGCGATGAGCTACCACGCGGTTAACCTCTGGGCGAAGGCTGCCGAACTCGCAGGCACCACCGAGCGCGAAAAGGTCATCGAAGCGCTGGAGACGGGCCTGTCGTTCACCGGCCCGGCCGGCAAGACCACCATCGATCCGGCCACCCACCACGACACGCTCGACGTCTACATCGCCGAGGTGCGCGACGGAAAGTACAACGTTCTGGAAAGCTATCTCCAGCAGCCGCCGGCGGACACCGCTGCCGTCTGCAACCTCACGGAGAACCCGAACGAGAACAAGCAGTTCGTGATCGACGTCCAAATCTGATCTTCCGCTGGATAAGGAAACGCATGGAGCCGCGCCTATATGGATAGTCTGGTCATCGGCCTGCTCCAGTTCCTGGTCACGATCGCCAATCTGGCGCTCGTGGCCGCGGGGCTGGCTATCGTGTTCGGCATGATGCGGGTCATCAACTTCGCACATGGCGAATTCCTCATGCTGGGCGGCTATGCCGCCATCGTTTCCAACCAGGCCGGCCTCAATCTCTGGGTCTCCATGTTCATCGTGGCGCCTCTGGTCGTGGGGCTGGTCGGCGCAATCCTGGAAAGACTGGTCATCCGCCGCCTCTACGGGCGGATGATCGACACGATGCTCGCGACATGGGGCATAAGCCTTGCGCTGATCGGGATCGCGACGATCGTCTTCGGCAACACGGTCGCGGGAATATCGCCACCGCTCGGCAGCCTCTCGATCGGCCAGTATGCGATCGGCTGGTACGAACTTTTCCTGGTTGCAGTCGTCGCCGTTCTCTTCTTTGCCGGCTGGTTGTTCCTGCGCTTCACCTCAGCCGGTCTGGTGGCACGTGGCACCATGCAGAACCGTCAGATGGCAGGCGCACTCGGCATCGATCCGAATCGCGTCTACGCCGTCACCTTCACCGTGGGCGCGGCCGTAACCGGCCTCGCCGGAGCCCTGATCGCGCCGATCGCGGGTGTCGTCCCATCCATCGGCGCAGTCTATATCGCGAAGGCGTTCATAACCGTGATCTCCGGAGGCACCGCGATCCTTGCCGGCACGCTGGCGTCCGCCACGGTCCTCGGTTCCGTCAACACGTTCTTCTCCTTCGTCCTCAGCCCCGTACTGGGCGAGGTGGCGCTTCTCATGGCTGCTGTCGTGCTGCTGAGGATACTGCCTCGCGGCATCAGCGGACGCTTTTTCCGGAGGTCGTTGTGACCCTGCGCTCGATCCTTGGATATCTCGCGGTGGCGCTCGCCGCGCTCTACGCGCTCGTGGTCGTCCCGGCGGCGGGCGACATGACGACGATGATCAATGGCACTGTCTACGCGAGCTATGGCGTGCTCGTGCTGTCGCTTGCCCTCATCTGGGGCTATGCGGGCATCCTGAGCTTCGGTCAGGCCGCGTTCTTTGGCATCGGCGGCTATGTCTACGCCGTCGCTGCGCTGAATCTGGGCGACACCACGCTGTCGGCTTTCATCGCAGTCCTCGCCGCCACCGGCTTCGCCGCTTTGCTCGGCTATTTCATGTTCTGGGGCCGGCTAAGCGATGTCTATCTTGGCGTCGTGACACTAACGGTGTCGCTGATCCTTTATCGCTTCATGAATCAGACGGCAGGCGACGAATGGACGATCGGCGTGGCTCCGCTGGGTGGCTTCAACGGCATCCCGTCGACGCCGATCCTGACAGTTCCCGGCGATCCGGACACTATGCTGGAGCCCGAGCAGATTTACATGCTTGCAATCTTGGCGCTGCTCGCCTCCTACCTGTTGTGCAAGTTCCTTCTCGCGACCCGTTTTGGCCGGATCATCGTGGGAATCCGTGAGAACGAGTCACGGGTCGAACTGCTGGGCTACGATTCCCGCTACTACAAGCTCGCGATCTTTTCGCTCGCTGGCGGCATCGCCGGCGTGGGTGGCGTCCTGTTCGCCAACTGCGTTTTCGTCAGCCCCAACATGTTCAACCTGCAGACCAACGGGCAGATCATCATCTGGGTCATCGTCGGCGGTCTGGGTACACTCGCCGGGCCGGTAATCGGCTGCTTCCTGATGCTGATGCTGGCAACCGAACTCGGGACTTTGGGGCAGGGGGCTGCGGCGAGCTGGGCCGACCCGAACCTGATCATGGGTGTCATCCTCACGGCCTTCGTGCTCGTGCTGCGGAAGGGACTGCTGCCGATGTCGCTGGCTGCGTTCGACCGGATGGTTTCCGGGCGCTCCAGATCGGGCGAACTTGCCGTGCCCGTCGAGAAAAGCGTGGCGGCGGAGTGAGGGCATGAGCGACGAACTCCTTCTCGAGGCCAGCGGACTCACCATGCGTTTTGGCGGCGTGGTTGCCGTCAACGGTGTCGATTTCGCGCTGCGCCACGGCGAACTGCGCTGTCTCATCGGACCGAACGGAGCTGGCAAGAGTACATTCTTCAAGATGCTGTCGGGCCAGCTCAAGCCGAGCGCCGGCGACGTGCGGCTCAAAGGCAAGAGCCTGGTAGGCTTGCCCGCAGCCCGCATCGCCCGCCTTGGCATGGGCATCAAGACGCAGGTGCCGAGCGTGTTCGACGGGTTGAGCGTCGTCGAAGGCATCCGCATCGCGACCGACCGCGTCCTGCCGCCCCATCTTTCAAGGCAACGGACAGACGAGGTGATGGAACTGATCGGCATTGCCGCCCTCCGGGATCGGGAGGTGGCGCGGCTTGCGCATGGCCAGCGCCAGTTGGTGGAACTCGCAATGGTCGTCGCGCCGCAGCCCGACCTCATCCTGCTCGACGAGCCGGCGGCGGGAATGACCGGCAAAGAGGTGGAGCGCCTGGGCGAACTGGTCATTGATCTCGCGAAAATCGGCTCCGTGGTGGTCGTCGAGCATGACATGACGTTCATCCGCCGCATCGCGCGCACGGTTACCGTTTTCAATCAGGGCAGGGTGCTGGCCGAGGGGGCGGCCGACGACGTGCTCGCCGACCAGCGCGTCCGCGACGTCTATCTCGGGAGGGATGTCGAATGACATTGCTTGCGGTCAAGGGGCTTGAAGCCGGATACGGCCCGATTCAGGTTTTGCGCAACGTCGGCTTTTCGATCGGCGAGGGCGAATTTCTCGGTATTCTCGGCCATAACGGGATGGGCAAGAGCACCCTGTTCAAGGCTCTGGCTGGCGAAATCCCCACCACGAAGGGAAGCATTCATTTCGAGGGCAAGGAAATCTCCCCGCTGCCGTCGCATCGCCGCGCCCGCGCCGGTATCGGCTATGTCCCGCAGGGGCGTCAGATTTTCCCGGCGCTGACAGTTCGCGAAAACATGAAGATGGCAGCGCTCGGGGCCCATCAGCCGGCGGAGACCGTCGATCGCCTGCTTGCCAGCTTTCCGCGCCTGCACCCGATCGTCGATCGCATGGGAGGCGTTCTTTCCGGCGGCGAGCAGCAGATACTCGCGCTCGCCCGCTGCCTGTGCGCCGCGCCGAAAATCATGCTGCTGGACGAGCCGACGGAGGGTGTGCAGCCGTCCATACGCGATGAGATCGTCGATACGCTCCACAGGCTGCGCTCCGAGGTCGGACTGACGCTGCTGCTTGTCGAGCAGAATGTGAAATTCATGGAAAGCCTTGCCGACCGCGTCCTGCACATGGACAAGGGCCATCTGCTCGTCGGTGCACCGGAAGAGGCCTGGTAGCAGGCGGGTTTGCCTCAAGAATCAGAGCAAGGTTTTGGGACGCCCGCGGTCTTACCTCGATCGATCGCCGACACGCGACGCCGCTCTTCCGATAGGGCAGGCAGTATCGGCAAGCCGTTGAAGCACTTCTTTTTCGGGAAAAAGTGGTACGCCCTAGGAGAATCGAACTCCTCTCTGCACCGTGAAAGGGTGCCGTCCTAACCGATAGACGAAGGGCGCTTAACCGAGGCGGCTTATAGATGCGTTGAAGCCGTGCGGCAACCTTGAAACTGCAGCTTTCGCAAACTTTTTGGGCCTTGCCGGTGACGTAAGGTTCAGCCGGGCGCGCCGCTAAAAGCTCAGGTCTTGGCGCCCTTGCACTTCCAGTTCCAGTCGCGCTCCGGGCCGATGTCGATATGGATCGACGAGTGGCAATAGGTGCCGACGCCGCCGCGGCCGGGCATTCCGCGCACATAGCGGGCCAATTCGAACTTGTGCACGCCCGGCATCTGCACGTCGACTGCCGCGCAATACATATGCTGCGATTTCTCCGCGCCGCGCACCTTCTTGTTATAGGCGGGGCTGCGATAGCCGGAGGTGACAATCAGGCGTTTGCCGAAATGGCGCTCCACTTCCTTAAGCATGCGCACGAGCTTTGGCTTCAGGCAGGCGGTGTCCACGGTTTCACGCTGTTTCAGCAGACCGTTGGGCGCCAGGCGCGCCATACCTGCGGCTGAGGCGACCTCATACCTGCCAATGTCCTCGTAGACGTCGATATCGCTGTCGTCGTCGATACCGGACTTTCGCTTGATCTCGAACAGGTTTGTCGTGCGGACGCCTGGAAGCGTGAAGTCGTTGCCGCCGTCGACACCATCGTCTGTTGCGCCCAGCGAAGCAAGGCGGACCGCCGCCTCTTCCTTACGCTTCGTCTCGTTCGGGTCGGGAAGGGTGATGACCGGCTTGGGTTTCGGTTCTCGCGCGGCCGTCGCCGCTTCCGGTGCGGCTTCGGCAGGGGTGGACCCGAAGAACGATGACAAAAAGCTTTTTTTCTTGGGTTCGATCACGTCGGGCATGGTGCCTGCGGTAAGGATCGGGCCTCCGTTTTCGAGGATCTGGCCCGTCGGCGAGGTAGTTGGTGTCACGTGTGCAGGTGCATCCGAACCCGACTGCGCCGCAGCTTCAGGTGCGGTCGCTTCCTTGGCGCTTGCGGTCTGTTGCACTTCCGCTGCGGGTTCTTCCGCCGTTGATGCTTCGCCCGACTTGGCCTCGGATGCCGCCGTCTTTATGGATTTTCCGGCCGAATCGGCTTTGCCGGCCGCCGCTCCGACGGCCTCGGCGTCGAGCGCAGCGACGGGCGCGCCAGCCTCGGTCGATTGCGCCAGTTGCATCGAAGGTTCGCTTCCGGAGGAACAGGACGCGGCAAGGGCCGCAAGAACACAGGCCGCAAATGCACGGCATGCCCCTCTCGCGGTGCGCCTTCCTGAAGTCAAAATTCCCCCTGTCTTCACACGGCGACCGGTTTCATCACGGACGCACCTTGCGGGACGGTGGCGAGCGTTCATCCGATCGCCGGGCATGGGGTGGTTCGTGCCCGACCCCACAGTTCGGCAGACCTTTTCGCCTGCTTCGGGGCGTAACGTCAATCCTTGTGGGTTCAAAGAGTGTTACACGCGGACCTTTACATAGGTCCCCGGCGCGTCGCCGAGTATCTTGACGCCCTTGCCGGGTTTGCGGGCCTTCACGAGCCGGTCGTCCTGTGCGAGGATCCATTTCTGCCAGTGCGGCCACCACGAGCCCGCCGTTTCGCTTGCCTTTGCCAGCCAGCCGTCGAAGTCGCCGACAGGTGCCGGACCCGTCCAGTACTGGTACTTGTTCGCCTTTGGCGGATTGACCACGCCTGCGATATGGCCCGACCCGGTGAGCACGTATTCCACCTTGCCGCCGAAGAATCGGCTCCCGAGGAACACCGATCGCGCCGGCGCGATGTGGTCGTCCTTGGTCGCGAGATTATAGACGGGAATCTTGACGTCGGACAAAGACAGCGTGTGCCCGGCGAGTTCCATCGTGCCTTGCGAGAGCGTGTTCTCGAGATAGCAATTGCGCAGGTAATAGGAATGGTTGGCGGCCGCCATGCGGGTTGAATCGGCGTTCCAGTAGAGCAGGTCGAAGGGCAGGGGATCCTTGCCGCGCATGTAGTTGTTGACCACGTATGGCCAGATCAGGTCGCCGGAACGCAGCATATTGAAGGCAGTGGCCATGCGGGTGCCGTCGAGATAGCCCTTCTCGTTCATGGAGCGCTCGACAGCCGCGAGTTGCTCCTCGTCGACGAAAACCTTGAGATCGCCGGCATAGGTGAAGTCCACCTGCGTGGCGAACAAGGTGGCCGAGCGGATACGGTCGTCGCCTTCCTGCGCCATCAGTGCAAGGCCCGCCGCCAGCAGCGTGCCGCCGACGCAGTAGCCCACCGCGTTGACCTCGCGCTCGCCAGTGGTGCGCTGCACCGTGTCCAGCCCGTACTGCACTCCTTCGCGGATATAGGCTTCCCAGTCTTTGGCGCCATGGCGCTCATCGGGATTGACCCAGGAGATGACAAAGACCGTGTGGCCCTGCTCGACGGCCCAGCGGATGAAGGATTTTTCGGGGTTGAGGTCGAGGATGTAGAACTTGTTGATCCAGGGCGGGCAGATGAGCAGCGGGCGCTTCAGCACCTGCTCGGTCGTCGGCTCGTACTGGATGATCTCCGCCACGTCGCTGCGGCCGACGACCTTCCCCTTGCTCATCGCGATGTTTCGCCCGATCTCGAAGCTGGCGTTGTCCGCCTGTCGCAGCTTGAGGTCGCCATGGCCAGCCGCGATGTCCTCGGCCAGCATCTTCATGCCGCGCACGAGGTTTTCGCCGTTGGAGGCGACCGTCTCGCGGAAAAGCTCCGGGTTGGTCAGGATGAAGTTCGACGGCGAGATCGCGTTGGAGATCTGCTTGACGTAGAAGCTCGCCTTGTGCCGCGTGTGCTCGTCCAGTCCGTCGGCGCGCTCGACCAGATCGTTCGCCCAGCGCGACGTCACGAGATAGGTCTGTTTCAGGAAATCGAAGAACGCGTTCTTTCCCCAGTCGGGATCGAGAAACCGCTTGTCGCCTTTTTCCGGACTGACCGCGTCGGAGGGCGGTTCGCCGGTGCGAACATGGCTGATCGCATTGCTCCACACCGTCAGATAGCCCGCGAAGAGCCGCGTCTGCGCTTCCAGTGCACGCGAAGGGTCCGCCAGCCAGTATTCGGTGACCTTCGAGAACGTCTTGACCATGTCCGTCATCGGTTCAGCCAGCGCGTCGCGGCGTTCGCCCTTTTCGCGCGGCTCCACCCATGCGGATGCGGCCTTGCCGGCCTGCTCGACCATGCGCGCGAGATTGACGGCGAAGCGCTCCGGATCCTTGACCAGATACTGCTCGACATCAGGCGTCTCGCCAGCATTGGATGTGCCGGCGTTGGATTTGTCAGCCGGCCCCGCAGCCTTGGACATGATGAGTGCCTTCCTCCTCAGGCGTTTTCTTGACATATTATCATGGGACGTCCAATGCGTTCTATGTCGCAGCGGTGGGCGAAGATATGGCATATGGTAAAGGCAAGCGGTTTTTCCCTCTCGCGGGTGTCGCGGTACTGGCCGCCGCCCTTGGCGCAAGCGCCTGCACGACGCCTACCGAGGACGTCGCGGTCGCCCCAGGCCGCAGCGGCACGCCTGTCGACACCGGCACCTATCCAAACCTGAACGTTCCCCGCCAGGGCGCCACGACGCAACTGACCGACGAGGAAACGCAGGCCAAGCTTCGCTATCTGGAATCGCTTCAAGGCAACCAGAAACGCTGACGCCAGCTTTCGGGCCGGGCCGATCGGAAACCGCATCGGCCTCGACCCTGACGCAAATTCGATATATACGCCGCCGCCATCACCTCCCCGAGCGCCCGGAATCTCGCCATGGAAGAGTTTCACAAGGTTCGCCGCCTCCCGCCCTACGTCTTCGAGCAGGTCAACCGGCTCAAGGCCAGCGCCCGTTCGGCCGGCGCCGACATCATCGACCTCGGCATGGGCAATCCCGACCTGCCGACGCCCAAGGCCATTGTCGACAAGCTGGTCGAGGTGGTGCGCGACCCGCGCACCCATCGCTATTCCTCCTCGCGCGGCATTCCCGGCCTGCGCCGCGCCCAGGCCAATTATTACGCCCGCCGCTTTGGCGTGAAGCTGAATCCCGACACGCAGGTCGTCGCGACGCTGGGCTCCAAGGAAGGCTTCGCGAACATGGCGCAGGCAATCACCGCTCCCGGCGACGTCATCCTCTGCCCGAACCCGACCTATCCGATCCATGCCTTCGGCTTCATCATGTCGGGCGGCGTCATCCGTTCGCTTCAGGTCGAGCCGAACGACGCCTTCATCCCGGCGCTGGAGCGCGGCATCCGCCACTCCATCCCGAAGCCCCTTGCGCTGATCCTCAACTATCCGTCGAACCCGACGGCGCTGGTGGCAAGCCTCGATTTCTACAAGGACGTGGTCGCCTTCGCGAAGAAGAACGATCTCATCATCCTGTCGGACCTCGCCTATTCGGAGATCTATTTCGACGGAAATCCGCCGCCTTCGGTGTTGCAGGTTCCCGGCGCGATGGACGTGACCGTCGAGTTCACTTCCATGTCCAAGACCTTTTCCATGCCGGGCTGGCGCATGGGCTTCGCGGTCGGCAACGAACGCCTGATCTCGGCGCTGACGCGCGTGAAGTCCTACCTCGACTACGGCGCGTTCACGCCGATCCAGGTGGCGGCGACGGCCGCGCTGAACGGTGATGGGGCCGACATCGCAGAGGTGCGCGACGTCTACCACAAGCGCCGCGACGTGATGGTCGACTCCTTCGGCCGGGCCGGCTGGGATATCCCGGCGCCGGCCGCCTCCATGTTCGCATGGGCACCGATCCCGGAGGCTTTCCGGCACCTGGGTTCGCTTGAATTTTCGAAGCTGCTGATCGAGCATGCCGACGTTGCGGTGGCGCCTGGCATCGGCTTCGGCGAGCATGGCGACGACTATGTGCGGCTGGCCTTCGTGGAGAATGAGCATCGCATCCGGCAGGCGGCGCGCAGCATCAAGAAGTTCCTGTCGTCGGCTACGAAGCAGCCGAACAACGTCGTGTCGCTCGCAACAAGGCGTTGAGTCAGGGTTCATTTACAAGCATTTGATTTGAGGGATTTTTCGGCTGATGGCTGAAGCATTGCGTGTTGGAATTGCAGGTCTTGGCACCGTCGGCGCCTCGGTGGCGCGCGTGCTCACCCACAAGGCCGCCGAACTGACACGGCAATGCGGACGGCCGATCGAGATCGCAGCCGTTTCGGCGCGCGACGCCACCAAGGATCGCGGCGTCGATCTCACCGCTGCACAGTGGTTCGTCGACCCCGTGAAGATGGCCGCCAATGCCGACATCGACGTGTTCATCGAACTGATCGGCGGAGACGAGGGCCCGGCGCGCGAGGCGGTCAAGGCTGCTCTGGAAGCCGGCAAGCATGTCGTCACCGCCAACAAGGCGCTTCTCGCCAAGCATGGCGTGGCGCTTGCCGAGATCGCCGAGAAGAAGGGCGTGCTGCTGAACTACGAAGCGGCGGTCGCCGGTGGCATTCCCGTCATCAAGACGATGCGCGAGGCGCTGGCCGGCAATTCCGTCAACCGCGTCTTCGGCATCCTCAACGGCACCTGCAACTACATCCTGACCCGCATGGAGGCCGAAGGCATCTCCTTCGACGAATGCCTAAAGGACGCGCAGCGTCTAGGCTACGCCGAGGCCGACCCGACCTTCGACATCGAGGGCAACGACACCGCTCACAAGCTCTCCATTCTGACCGCGCTTGCCTTCGGCACCAAGATCGCGGCAGGCGACATATATCTGGAAGGCATCTCTAACATCAGCCAGGCCGACATCCGCGCTGCGGCCGAGCTCGGCTATCGCATCAAGCTGCTCGGCGTCGCCCAGCGCACCGAGAGCGGGATCGAGCAGCGCGTGCATCCGACCATGGTTCCCACCGCTTCGGTGATCGCGCAGGTGCACGGCGTCACCAATGCGGTGGCGATCGAGACCGACATCCTCGGCGAATTGCTGCTGTCCGGCCCCGGAGCGGGCGGCAACGCCACAGCTTCGGCCGTCATCGGCGACATCGCCGACATCGCCAAGAGCCGACCGGGCTTCCAGCACGGTCCGGTCTTCGGCTGGCCCGCGAAGCAGTTGAAGCCCTACAAGAAGGCGCAGATGCGCAGCCATGCTGGGGGCTATTTCATTCGCCTGACCGTGCATGACCGTACCGGCGTCTTCGCCGCGATTGCCAAGCGCATGGCCGACAACGACATCTCGCTGGAGTCGATCGTGCAGCGGTCGGTCGAGGCGAAGGACCAGAAGACCGTCATCCTCGTCACCCACGAGACGACCGAGGCCGCCGTGCGCAAGGCAACCGACGGCATCACGAAGGACGGGCACCTGACGGACAAGCCGCAGATCATCCGCATCGAGCGAGCCGCCTGATACATTTGTCAGCTTTCGCTCCGTTGACGGTTTCGGCGGCCGTGCTCGTCGCCTATCGTCGCGCCCGGACGAGCGGGTAGCGATGGCGGACAAGCGTATATTCCTCGATGTCAGGCATTCTGTGACCGGGCTCTGCTGGGAGCATCGTCTCACCGAGCGGCAGGAATTGGCCGCGCTGACCATCGCGCAGACGCATGGCGTGCCGGATATCGTGGCGCGCGTTCTGGCGGGACGGGGCGTTGCGCCGGAAGAAACCGAACGTTTCCTCGACCCGACGATCAAGGATCTGCTGCCCAACCCGGCCTCGCTGACCGACATGGAGCGGGCCGCCGAGCGTATCGCCGCCGCCATCCGCAACCGGGAGAAGGTCGCCATCTTCGGTGACTATGATGTCGACGGCGCCGCGTCCTCGGCGCTGCTGAAGCGCTTCCTCGACTTCTTCGGCATCGAGTCCGAAATCTACATCCCCGACCGCATCTTCGAGGGTTACGGGCCGAACCCCGAAGCGATGCGCGAACTGGTCTCGCGTGGAGCGAAGCTGATCGTCACCGTCGATTGCGGCACTAACAGTGCGCCGTCCGTCGACGCAGCCTTGCAGGCCGGCGCGGAAGTCGTCGTGCTCGACCACCATCAGGTCGGCGGGCCGTTGCCGATGGCTGTCGCCGTCGTCAATCCCAACCGCGATGACGATCTGTCGGGGCAGGGGCATCTGTGCGCGGCGGGCGTGGTGTTCCTGACGCTGGTGCAGACTGCCCGCGTTCTAAGGCTGCAACGGCCCGACGCGCCGCAGCCCGACCTGCTTTCCATGCTCGATCTTGTCGCGCTGGCAACGGTCTGCGATGTGGTGCCGCTCGTCGGCGTCAACCGGGCCTTCGTGGTCAAGGGGTTGGTCGTCGCCCGTCAGCAGAAGAACGCCGGGCTTGCCGCGCTGGCGCGCGTGTCACGGATAGGCGAGCCGATCAGCGTGTTCCACCTGTCCTTCCTGATCGGGCCGCGCATCAACGCCGGCGGGCGCATCGGCGATGCGGCGCTGGGCAGTCGTCTTCTGGCGACAGACGATCCAGTCGAGGCCGGGCAGATAGCCGAGACGCTCGACCGCCTGAACCAGGAGCGCCAGCAGATGGAGCAGCAGATGCTGGTCCAGGCGCGGGCCGAGGCCGACGCGGAGCTTGCCGGCGGCGCCGGCCCGGCGATTGTGGTCACCGCGAGCCGGGACTGGCATCCAGGCGTCGTCGGACTGCTTGCGTCGCGGCTGAAGGAACATGCGCGGCGTCCTGCTTTCGCGATTGCCTTCAATGCCAACGGGGTCGGCACTGGTTCCGGCCGCTCCATTGCCGGCTTCAATCTCGGGCGACTGGTGCGCGATGCGGCCGAGGTAGGTCTTATTGTCAAGGGTGGCGGCCACGCGATGGCGGCCGGCATCACGGTCGAGCGCGACAAGCTTGGCGCATTGCGCGCCTTCTTCGAGGAGCGCGCGGCGCAGGATGTGTTCCGGCTTCAGGACGAGGAGGTGCTCGACATCGATGCCGCGCTCGCCGCCGAGGGCGCGACCCTCGATCTTCTGGAAACGCTCGACCGGGCAGGGCCGTTCGGCGCGGGTCACCCCCCGCCGGTCTTCGCGCTGCCGCGCCATCGGCTGGAGGATGCGCGGCTCGTCGGCACGAACCATATCCGCGCCGACCTGCGCTCGGCATCAGGCGGCCGTATCCAGGCGATGGCCTTCAGGGCGGCCGGCACCGTTCTCGGCGATTTCCTCTTCGCCAGCCGCGGCCAGACGATCCACGTCGCCGGTTCGCTGTCGGGCAGTTATTGGAACGGCAACCGCAAGGTGGATTTCCGCATCATCGACGCAGCGTTAGCGGCTTAATCTACCGGAAATTCAGGTCAGGACTGTCTGCAGCCTTTGCAGGTCGGCGACATGCGCCTTCGTCGTCTCGTAGCCGATGCGGATCGCTTCGTCGGCGCGATGGAACTCTGTCAGCCCGATATGGCCGAGTTTCGGCTGCAGCGACATGTCCGGCGGGTCGCCGGCAAGGCGCGCACGCGAAATGCGGTCCTGGATGATGTTGAATGCCTCCACCATCACGCCGGTTACGCCAAGGCGCGACTCTTTCGAGCGCGAGTCGGCATGGAACCGCTGGGCCGGCGTCGCATCGTGCTCGACCACCAGTTCGCCCGCGCTGTGCTTGATGACGGCAGCGCGGCCGAACAGATCATAATGCAGGTTCACGGCGACGACGAGCGGCTGCTCGTAGGCGCGGCAGACCGATACCGGGACGGGATTGACGAGCGCGCCATCCACCAGCACGCGTCCGTTGGTCGGCACCGGCTCGAACACGCCCGGCAGCGCATAGGATGCGCGCATGCCGGTGATCAGTGAGCCACTCGACAGCCAGATTTCATGACCAGTGCGGATCTCCGACGCCACGCAGACGAACGTCTTCGGCAGGTCCTCGAACCGCATGCCGTTCAGATGTTCGCGCAGCTTGGTGTCCAGCTTCATGCCGCCGAACAGCCCGTTACCACCCAAATTCAGGTCGAGCAGGCCGAAAATGCGGCGCTTGGTGAGGCTGCGCGCGAATTCCTCGAGTTCATCGAGCTTGCCCGCGAGATAGCAGCCGCCCACCAGCGCGCCAATCGAGGTGCCAGCGATCATCGAGATTTCAACGCCGGCCTCGTCCAAAGCTCTCAGCACGCCGATGTGGGCCCAGCCGCGCGCAGCGCCGCCGCCGAGCGCGAGCGAAATGCCGGATTTCTTCTGAGGTTGAGGATCGGCAACACCGCCTGACGATGCGGGGCCATTGGCCTCCCGCACATCGGGTCTGCTGCGAAATGACGCCCATTCGAGCATCACCAACTCCCTATAACCGGCTCCACTTTAGGCCGGCCGCGTATCGAAATAGTGAATCTGTGTACCGGCCAGCGGCAAGAAGGTTCACGAATTGCTGCTGTAGGTCTTTTGGGCATCGAACAGTGGCTTGCTGCCGTCGTTCGATAAGGTTGCCTTGCCGTCGATCAGTTCCACCGTCCGATAGAAGCAGGAACGCCGGCCGGTGTGACAGGTTGCGTCGTGGCCCGCGACTTTTACGGTTAGCAGGACCGCGTCCTGGTCGCAGTCGGTGCGCATTTCCACCACCTGCTGGATATTCCCCGAGGTTTCGCCCTTCTTCCAGAGGCTGCCCCGCGAGCGCGACCAGTAGTGGGCGATGCCGGTTTCCAGTGTCAGCTCCAGAGCCTCGGCGTTCATATGCGCAAGCATCAGCACCATGCCGTCGCGCGCATCCGTCACCACGGCGGTCACCAGCCCGTCGGCATTGAAGCGCGGCGAGAAATCGGAGCCTTCCTCCCGCGCCTTCTTGTCGGCCGGCGGCTGGGGAAATGTCATCGACGTCATGGGCTGATCAGCTTGCCTGCGCGAGGCCGCGCACCATGGTGATGAAGCGCACCTGCTCCTCCGGCGTGTCCTTGAAGGCGCCTGTGAAGGTCGTTGTCAGCGTCGTCGAACCCTGCTTGCGAATGCCGCGCATCGCCATGCACATGTGCTCGGCCTCGATCATCACGGCGACACCGCGCGGATTGAGCGTTTCCTGGATCGCAGCGGCGACCTGCGCGGTCAGCGCCTCCTGCGTCTGCAGGCGATGGGCGAAGATGTCGACCACGCGCGCGATCTTGGAGAGGCCGACGACCTTGCCGTCCGGCAGGTAGCCGACATGCGCCTTGCCGATGATCGGCAGCATGTGGTGCTCGCAATGCGAATGGAACTCGATGTCGCGCACGACCACGAGATCGTCATAGCCGGCGATTTCCTCGAAGGTGCGGCCAAGCTCGTCGGCCGCCGACTGCTCATAGCCGGAAAACAGCTCGCGATAGGCCTTGGCGACGCGCTTCGGCGTGTCGATCAGCCCTTCGCGGGTGGGGTCATCGCCCGTCCAGCGCAACAGCACGCGCACGGCATTCTCGACCTCGGCCTCGCTCGGACGCGTGGTTTCCGTGTTGGCCGGAACCGGCACGATCTTCTTGATGACGGCGTCCATCAGGTGTCTCCCGTAGTTCCCCTCTACGGAGGAACGAGTTGAACGGATCACAGCCTTCCATGGGAACCGCCCACAGCTGCGAAGCATGTTCCACGTGGCCGCACTGCCTTGCCGCCGATGGAACGCGAGCACTATATATGGTCGGCCAGTGCGAAAGGAAGATGCGCAGGCCGCGACTCTCGTTCGCTGTATGGCGACGGATTGGAAAAGAATGATCGACGACGTCTATAATGCGAAAATCCTCGGTTTTGCCGGGAACATCGCGCGGATCGGCCGCCTCGAGCATCCCGGCGCTACGGCGAAAGCCCATTCCAAGCTCTGTGGCTCAACTGTTCTGGTCGATCTGACCATGCAGGACGGCGTGGTGACGGATTTCGCCCATGAAGTGAAGGCCTGCGCTCTTGGGCAAGCTTCCTCGTCAATCATGGCTCAGCATGTCGTCGGGGCGACCGCTGAGGAATTGCGCGCCGTCCGCGACACCATGCTGAAGATGCTCAAGGAAAACGGCCGTCCGCCAGAGGGCCGGTTCGACGACCTCAAATATCTGGAACCTGTGCGCGACTACAAGGCGCGGCATGCTTCGACGATGCTGACTTTCGACGCGGTGGTCGACGCCATCGGCCAGATCGAGAAAAAGCGCGGGGAAGCTGCGGCTTAGGATCAAGCTGGTCAGGCCTTGCGCAGAATCTCCTCCTGCAGCCATTCCACGAATGCACGGGCCGCAATGCTGAGACGATTGAAGTCCGGCGCCACCAGCCAATAGGCTCCGCACGAGACGTCATAGGTTTCCCGCGCAAAGGGACAGACGAGTCGACCCGCTCTTATGTCGTCTCCATTCAGGATCCGATCACCGAGCGCAATGCCGTGGCCGAGCTTCGCAGCCTGCATCGCGAGCGCGGCCTCCGCATAAACCGGTCCTCGTCGTACGGCCATCTCCGCAAAGCCCAGTTTCGTGAACCAGTTCGCCCAGCCATCCCGGTTGTAGTCGTGCAGAAGCGTGTAGTTGCTGAGGTCGGCGGGCGAAGTGATCGGCACGCCAGATGCAAGGAGTTCCGCCGTCATGACCGGCGTCGTCTCCACGTTGATCAGGTGGCGCGATTCCGTGCGGGGCCAGGATGTGGCTGTTTCTCCGTAGCGCACCGCGAGGTCTGCCTCCTGGCCACGGAATTCGATCAGACGCAATTCGGAATCCACCGAAATGTCGATATCGGGGTACTGTGCCTGAAAGGAATTGAGCCGCTGGATCAGAAATTCGCCTGCAAAGGACGGTTCGACGTTTACCCTCAGCGCGCTTGGAGCCGCCTTCGACATGATCACGGACAACTGTCGATCGATGTCGTCGAAGCTGGTCGTCAACTGTGCGAGTAAGGCGGCGCCTGCCTCCGTCAACGCTACTCGCCGATGCAGCCGCGCAAACAGGGCGAGACCTAGCAGTTCTTCGAGTTCCCTGATCTGCCGGCTGATTGCCGCCTGCGAGACGTAGAGCTCCTCGGCTGCCCTGCTGAAGCTCAGGTGGCGGCCGGCGGATTCGAAGCTGCGCAGGGCGGTGAGGGGCAGGCGGCCACGCTTCATTCGCATAACCTCAAGTCATACGAAGCCGAAATTATACTCGTTTGAAGGAAAGCGCCAGCGCCGGTCTAATCCTGTCCAAGGAGTACGGCCATGAACGACTATCTGGACATCTTCAACGACGTCATCCGGCTGGCCACCCTGCAGCCGCGGCATCGCGAGCGCCACACTTCGTTTCCCCGGTTTGACGAGCCGCGACGCGAGCGGTTTGCGCCCGCTTCGCGCCATCAGCGCTTCTAGTCAGGCTGAGGTGAGGATATCGCGCACCATCGGGATGACCTTGGTCCCGTAGAGCTCGATGCTCTTCATCATGTGTTCGTGGCCAAGCGTGCCCGACGAGTATTTCATGTCGAAGCGGCTCACGCCGAGCGCCTTGATGGTCTTGGCGATTTTCCTCGCCACCGTTTCGGGCGACCCGACATAGAGCGAACCCATATCCGCCTCGGCATTGAAGCGTGTGATGTTGGTCGGTCCCCAGCCTCGCTCGCCGCCGATGCGGTCGTGGATCGCCTTGTAACCCGGCCAAAGCTGCGTGCGCGCTTCCTCGTCCGTTTCCGCGACATGGCCCGGCGAATGCACACCCATCGGCAGCGCAGGTTTCTGCAACTGCTCGGCCGCGCGATGATAGAGGTCGACGAACTGGCGGAAGCGGACGGGATCGCCCCCGATGATGGCGAGCATCATCGGCAGTTCGTACTGCACCGCGCGGACGACGGATTCCGGGCTGCCGCCGACGCCGATCCATGTCTTAAGGGTACCGTTTTCCACCTGCGGATAGACGATCTGGTCCTTCAGGCCGGGATGGATCGAGCCTTTCCACGTCACCGGTCGCTGCTTCAGCAAGGCCGAGAAGAGGTCTAGCTTTTCGGAAAACAATTTTTCGTAGTCGCTGAGCGCAAAGCCGAAGAGCGGGAAGGATTCGGTGAACGAGCCGCGTCCGAGGATCACTTCCGCGCGGCCGTTCGAGATCGCGTCGATGGTCGAGAAGCGCTGGAACACGCGGATCGGATCGTCGGAACTCAGCACCGTCACGGCCGAGCCGAGATGGATACGCTTTGTGCGCGAGGCGATTGCCGCCAGCACGACATCAGGCGCGGAGATCGCGAAATCGTCGCGATGATGCTCGCCGACGCCGATGAAATCGATACCGACCTCGTCTGCCAGCAATCCTTCCTCGACAACGTTCCGGAGAACCTCGGCCAGCGACAGCAGCTTACCGTCCTTGTCGACGGTCACGTCGCCGAACGTGTCGAGTCCGAGTTCTACCTGCTGCGTGTCTGACATGGCTTCGCTTTCGGCTGGTTTGCGGAATGTGCTTGGGGATTTACGGGGCGATACTTAGGTTGGCGGTACAAAGCAATCAAACCGGCATCGGTGAACAGACTGTCGGCAACACTCCAAAAGGCACCTTTAGGTAACCCGTGAGCGGCCATTCGCATCCTCATCCAGCGCCAAGGCGTCCCAGCCGCAACTGGCAGGGGCCTTGGCGCAAGACGCCGGGTCGGCTGGCCGGGACATCGCTGGTGCGTCTCTACCAGCTCACCCTGTCCGGCTTCATTGGCAATTCCTGCCGGCATCTCCCGACCTGCTCGGAATATGCCTATGAGGCGATCGCCCGCCATGGCCTGTGGGCCGGCGGCTGGATGGGATTGTTTCGCGTCGTGCGGTGTGGACCTGGCGGCACACATGGCCTTGATGCGGTGCCGGAAACGCTTGGCGGCCGATATCGCTGGTTCACGCCGTGGCGCTACTGGAGCTTTGGCCGCAAGGCCGGCAAATCCGCCCTTTGACACGGGACTTTACCAGCGGCGGCATGGCGCTTATGTAGCAGCCGGCCGCTGCCGATCGCCTTGCGATGCCGCCGCGGCCATTCGACCACACCACCCGCGCTCGTTTGTGGGACTGGATCAGGAGAAGGCAATTGGCAAACGTTTCCCTCAAATTCCCCGATGGTTCCGCGCGCGAGTATGACGCCGCCACAACCGGCGAAGCTCTCGCTGAATCGATCTCGAAGTCGCTTGCGAAGAAGGCCGTTGCCTATGCGCTGGACGGCACCGTGCGCGACCTGTCGGACCCGATCGGCCGTTCCGGCGCAGTCGAAATCCTGACGCGCGACGATCCGCGCGCGCTAGAACTCATCCGCCACGATGCAGCCCACGTGCTGGCCGAGGCCGTGCAGGAGCTGTGGCCCGGCACGCAAGTGACCATCGGCCCGGTCATCGAGAACGGCTTCTACTACGACTTCGCGCGCAACCAGCCGTTCACGCCAGAGGATTTTCCCGCCATCGAGAAGAAGATGCGTGAGATCATCGGCCGCAACAAGCCATTCACGAAGACGCTGGTCTCGCGTGATGACGCGAAGAGATTCTTCCGCGACAAGGGCGAGAACTACAAGGTCGAACTGGTCGACGCGATCCCCGAGGGACAGGACATAAAGTTCTATTCGCAGGGTGAATGGGCCGACCTCTGCCGCGGCCCGCACATGGCCTCCACGGGGCAGGTCGGCAATGCCTTCAAGCTGATGAAAGTGGCCGGGGCATACTGGCGCGGTGACGCCAACAATCCGATGCTGACGCGCATCTACGGCACGGCCTGGGCCGATCAGGCGCAGCTCGACCAGTATATCCACATGCTGGAAGAGGCCGAGAAGCGCGACCACCGCCGTCTCGGCCGCGAAATGGACCTGTTCCACTTCCAGGAAGAGGGGCCGGGCGTCGTCTTCTGGCACGCCAAGGGCTGGAAGATGTTCCAGAACCTGATTTCCTACATGCGCCGCCGCCTCGGCGACGACTATCAGGAGGTCAACGCGCCGCAGGTTCTCGACAAGTCTTTGTGGGAGACCTCCGGCCACTGGGGCTGGTATCAGGAGAACATGTTCGCGGTGAAATCCGCGCATGCCTTCACGCACCCTGAAGACGAGGAGGCCGACCAACGCATCTTCGCGCTCAAGCCGATGAACTGCCCCGGCCACGTGCAGATTTTCAAGCACGGACTGAAGTCCTACCGTGATCTGCCGCTGAGGCTCGCCGAATTCGGCAGCGTGCATCGCTACGAGGCTTCCGGCGCGCTGCACGGTCTGATGCGCGTGCGCGGCTTCACGCAGGACGACGCGCACGTCTTCTGCACGGAAGAGCAGCTTGAGGCGGAAATCCTCAAGATCAATGACCTGATGATGTCGGTCTACGCCGATTTCGGCTTCGATGCGGTCGAGGTGAAGCTCGCCACGCGGCCGGAAAAGCGTGTCGGCACGGATGCGGCTTGGGATCACGCCGAGGACATCCTTCGGCGCGCGCTCGCCCGCATGGCGCGCGAGGACAATCGCATCAAGACCGGCATCAACGAGGGTGAGGGTACGTTCTACGGCCCCAAGTTCGAGTACACGCTGAAGGATGCCATCGGCCGCGAGTGGCAATGTGGCACGACGCAGGTCGACTTCAACCTGCCGGAGCGGTTCGGCGCCTTCTACATCGGCTCGGATTCGGAGAAGAAGCAGCCCGTCATGGTGCATCGCGCCATCGCCGGTTCGCTGGAGCGCTTCCTTGGCATACTGATCGAAAGCCATGCCGGCGTGATGCCGCTCTGGTTTGCGCCGGTGCAGGTTGTGGTCACCACAATTACCTCCGACGCTGACAATTACGCGCGGGAGGTTGTGGCGAAGCTCAAGGACGCGGGGCTGAACGTCGAGATCGACCTGCGCAACGAGAAGATCAACTACAAGGTCCGCGAGCACTCATTGGCCAAAGTGCCGGTCATCCTGGTCTGCGGCAAGCGCGAGGCTGAGGAAGGCACGGTCAACGTTCGCCGCCTCGGTTCACGGGACCAGCAGTCGATGACGTTTGACGCCGCGCTCGCTGCACTGGTGGACGAGGCGACCCCGCCGGACATCAAGCGCAAGCGCGTGGAAAAGGAGGCAGCCTGATATCACCCCGATACGCCGGACAATCCGGCGTCTCGGCCGTATTCAGCAGCCTATCCCGTAGGCTCCCGGTCGGCAGCGCGGCTTCATCACCGGCACCTCTATGCGCGGCTGTCGCTGGCGCATTTCAAGACCTTGCACGTCGCGATTGATCTGCTGCTGAAGCCGGAAATTCTCTCGCTGCTGCCGGTTCTGCAGATTCAAGGTATCCCCGACGCTCAGCTGTGGGACGACGATCGGTGGATTCGTCTGTGCCGCGGCCGGCAGGCTGGCAAACGCCAGTCCGCCTGCAAGAGCAAGGATCGATTTCGTCATCGTAGCCATGGCCGATAGATAGGACCGACACACGCCTTAGCCAAGCCGTGCTCTGCTCATGCTAACCGCTCGATTCGTCCGGTCAGCAATTGCCCGCAGCCTGCAACCGTTCGGTGCAGGTAATGTCGCTGCCGTAGGGGCGCGCGTAGTAGCCATCCCTGTAGCCGTCACGATAGCCCGCTCTGTACGAAGATCCCGCCGGCGGATAGTAGGCTGGCGCGGTTTCATAATAGCGTGGCGCATAATACCGGGGCTGATAATAGCGCGGATAATAGCCGCCGCCGTAATAGGCATTGCCATAGTAATTGTTACCGTTGGCGATCGCGCCGCCGATCAGAGCGCCGGCGACAAAAGCGCCTGCCGGGAACCACCAGCCGTTATTGTAGCGGTATCCAGGGCGGTAACCCCTGTAGCCGCGATAGCCGCGATACCAGCCGTCGCGAACATGGATCACGTCGCTCTGCGCCTCGGCCGCCTTCAAGCGGACAAGCGGGGCGGCGCCCAGCGAGGTGATGCCTGTAACGGAAACAGCCGCGGCGAGGATCGCCGCGGTCAAACCTGTCTGGAGCTTTCGCATGGTAATGTCCTCGTCGAGAACGCATTGATGCTGTTAATAACGACAAGATTGCGTTTATTGTTCCACAACGGCCGGCTTCTGTCGATGGATGTTCGCCCTGACTTGGGCAAATGGCCGGACCTCGCGAGCTCCCGGCACCGATTGATATTACCGGCACGGGATCGGCAAATGGCCTTTTTCGCAGGGTATTGACAGTGAAAATCAGGCTTCACATATCTTGGCACGTCAGTTTCCAAGGCATGGAAACAGGATACTCAAACAGTTGAAATCGTTCGAACTATTGGAGATTTCGATGAGCGCGAGAACGTTCGAAGAACCGGTCTTCGTGAAGGCCGGAGAAGGTCTGGTCGAAGAGATTGCCACCCTTGAGGACGCCTTCGATTTCCTGGACCGTTGGCCGAAAAATCGCAGAGGCGTGATCTACGAGACGGCGCGGCGGGCCTGTAGCCGCGCGTTTGACAGCGACTACCCGCTGCCTGCGGCGCGCGAGGCCTTCAGAGGCTTCGCCAGGTGGGCAAGGATTCTCGAGGATGTCACCGTGCCTTTGCCCTGGATGGTGTCGAAACCCGGCCAGGGCGGCGGGGCTGTCGCGTAGCCGTCGGACAGGGAGGTTTCGATGCTTTCGCAGCCTTTTGAAGAGCCTGTTCGGGTGTGGGTCGGACTCGGGTTTCCGCGTCAACTGAACTCGGTCGTCGACGCCTACCAGTTTGCGATGGAATACTGCGGCAATAGTCCCGAGCAGAGGGCCGCGATCCGCGCCTGCAAGGCGGCACTGGCCGGCGATATAGACGCAGAGACTGCCCGCGGCGTGTTTGTGGCCTTTGCAAAGAAAAAGGGACTGATCGCCGAAGGATGGTTTCCAGTGCCGCGCAGAGGCGGCCGCGCCGATCACGTCTGACATCCGGACGCCCGGCTTCTGCGCCGGGCGTCTTTTCCGGAGCGCACCCCTGGTCCTGGGAACACCGTCTCACGTTCGCCTGGAACCAATAGGCACCTCCAGCGGTTATTTGGTCCGGCAAATCTCGCCGGAGCCTCTCTGCATGACTTTCACAACGATCGCGATCGTAGTTGGTGTTCTAGCCGGCCTAACCCTTGGTTTCTTATTTGGAGTCCTGTTGCCGGGTCTCGCCGCTGGCGCAGCGGCGGGCGTTCTCGCAGCCGGCGTTATGGACGACGTGGCCGACCGCAGGACAAGCCCTTAGTGCAATATTGGCCAGGGTTTGCCGTATTTCTCCGTTCTGGTAAGTGTCCCCTTTCTCGAAAGCGCGCAAAGGGAAACTTCGGATTTGTACCAAACAGACCGGATAACCGGTAATCCAAAGCTCGCGATCGCACCTATGATGGACTGGACGGATCGGCATTGCCGTTTCTTCCATCGCCAGTTGACGCAGCGTGCGCTGCTTTACACCGAGATGGTGGTCGCGGATGCGGCCATTCATGGCAAGCGCGAACGGCTGCTTGGTTTCGACGCCGAAGAGCATCCCGTCGCGCTGCAGCTCGGTGGCTCCGATCCCGCGAAACTCGCCGAGGCGGCAGCGATCGGCGAAGGCTTCGGCTACGATGAAGTCAACCTGAATGTCGGCTGCCCGTCCGACCGCGTGCAGTCGGGCACGTTCGGCGCCTGCCTGATGAAGACGCCAGCGCTGGTGGCCGATTGCGTCGCGGCCATGAAAGCGGGTGTGAAGATTCCGGTGACGGTGAAATGCCGGCTCGGCGTTGATGAGCAGGATATCGAGACCGCGCTCGACGCGGTCGCGGACGGTGTTTTCGCTGTGGGCGCAGATGCGCTCTGGGTGCATGCGCGCAAGGCCTGGCTGGACGGGCTGTCGCCGAAGGAAAATCGCGACATCCCGCCGCTCGACTATGGCCGCGTCTATCGTCTGAAGGAGCGCTATCCGGACCGCTTCATAGGCATCAACGGCGGTATTCCGGGTATGCCGGAGGCCAAGGCGCATCTGGCGCATGTCGACGGCGTCATGCTGGGCCGTGCCGCCTATCACACGCCGGGCATCCTCTCCGAAGTCGACGCGCTTCTTTATAGCGAACCGCCGCAGCCTTTCGATCCCGATGCGCTGCTGGAGACCATGTGCGCTTACGCCGAGCGCCACATCGCCGCCGGCGGCAGGCTCGGCCATGTCACGCGCCACATGGTTGGCCTGTTTCATGGGCTGCCGGGTGCCCGACGCTTCCGGCAGATATTGTCGGAGCAAGCCAATCGTCCTGGCGCGGGTGCTGAAGTGCTGCGCGAGGCATTCGCGGCAGTGGACCGCGTTGCCGATCAGGCTGCTGCCTAATCCCTCATAACCAGCCGGTCGCCGCGCACGTCGAAGCCAGACAGCGTGCCGATGAAGTTCATGCCGAGCAGGCTTTGGCCGAGCTGGCCTGACGGTACGACCAGAAGCGGGACGTTCCTGCGTACGATGTCGCCGACGGCGATGTCGTCGGCGACCACGCGGGCAGCGTTGGTGGTGCCGTTGGCCGTGGAAACCGGGATGTTGAAGACTAGCGCCTGCGTGTCGAAGCCGGCGCGCTCGGCGTCTGTGGCGGTCAGCACGGTGGTCGTCGCGCCTGTGTCGACCATGGCGCGGATCTGCGTGCCGTTGACAGCGACGTTGGCTTCGAAATGTCCGTTCATCTGCTTTTGCAGGGTCACCATGGCGCGGCCGTCTTCGTCGGTCATCGACAGCGGGCTGGGCGGGATCGCGCCGGCGGTGACCCGGCTTGCGACGTCCTGCAATTCGTAGCGGTATTCGTAGCTAACCATCAGTGCCAGGACGATCAGCAGCCAGACCGCCAGGGTCCGCACCGTCTGGCCGAACCGCTGGCCCGAGGCCAGGATGCCTGTGCAGAGCACCGCCCCGAGCGCCGATAGGTAGACGAGCCTGCCAAAGCTGTCCGTGCTCAACCCAAGGACCTCACCACTCGAATCCGCGATGACGAGGATGATCAGGCCGACCGCGAGAATGCCGATGCCGATCCAGAGTATGCGCATGTCAGACTGTACCGCGCTCGCGCGCCATGCGCGTGCGGCGCGTTTCGCGACGGGGGCGGCGCTCGACGGTTTCCAGACGCGCCGGCAGCAGCGCCATCACCTCGCGCCGCCGCTCGGGCGTCATGTTGAGCCAAGCAGAAATCTCGTCGCGCGTCCGGCCGCAGCCGAAGCAGTAGCCGGTCTTCATGTCGACCGAGCAGACAAGGATGCAGGGGGATTCGATAGCCGCCATGCTCCTCACATGGGACAAGCGGCTACGCGATGCAAGTCCGCGATCTTGGCCCAGCGCCGTTCGGCGGCCTTGCGGGATTGTGTCTGCGGGCAGGGGCCGGTATGCCGCTGCGGACTCCAAACGGGACCGCCACGCATGACCAGTGCGCTACCCTTCGACGATTTCCGCGACCTGATGCAGGCGCTGCCGCCGATCGATTCAGCCGCCGCGGCGCGCGTGCGGGAGTTGTTCGCAAAGACCGCGAGCCCGCCCGGCTCGCTCGGACGCGTGGAGGATGTCGCGGTGTGGCTCGCCAAAGCGTCCGGCAAAGCGCCGCCCATGATCCACCGACCGCTGGTGGCAATCTTCGCCGGCAATCATGGCGTGGCCGTGCATGGCGTTTCCCCTCTGCCGGTCGAAGCGACTGCAAAGTCCGTCGAGCTATGCGCGGCGGGCGGTGCGGCCATCAATCCGGTCTGCCTCGCCCATGATCTCGGGCTCAAGGTCTTCGATCTCGCCTTGCATCTGCCGACCAGTGACATAACCAGCGAAGCCGCACTCGATGAGCGCGGTTGCGCCGCCACCATGGCGTTCGGCATGGAAGCCCTTGCGGGCGGGACCGATCTGTTGTGCCTCGGCGACATCGGCGTCGGCAACTCGACGGTCGCCGCGGCGATGCTGTGCATGCTTTACGGCGGGGCGGCCGCCGACTGGGTCGGTCCCGGCTCGGGCGCTGACGACGCCATGCTCGCCCGCAAGATTGCAGCGGTGGACGCGGCCGTCGCCTTGCACGGCGCGTATCGAAAGGACCCGTTCGAGGTCCTGCGCCGCGTCGGCGGAAGGGAATTCGCGGCAATCGCCGGCGCCATCATTGCGGCGCGGGCGCAGAACGTGCCTGTCATCGTCGATGGTTACGCCGCAATCGCCGCGCTCTGTGTGCTCCATGCCGTCAATCCGGCGATTACAGCCCACTGCCTGCTTGCGGTACGGCTGACCGATCCCGGCTTGGCCCGGGCGTCCGAGCACCTCGGGCTGGAGCCGCTGCTCGATCTGCGGCTGTCGCATGGCGAAGGGGTCGGGGCAGGGCTTGCGGCCGGCGTCGTCCGTGCCGCCGCGCTTGTCAGTTCAGGCATAGCGGCGGCTGTCGGGCGTCCCGCCTGAAGCTCAGGCTCGCCCTGTTCCAGCCTTTCGTATCGTCGGCAGGGGCGCCAGCGCCTCCATCACGCGCGACGGCGGAAAGATCGCGATGGCCTCGGTGCCCTCGCGCAGCTTCGAGTGAAGCTCGAACTCGCCGCCATGCAGCGCGATCAGCCCCTGCACGATGGGCAGGCCGAGGCCTGTGCCCTGTTCGGCGCTCTTGATTGCGATGGAGCCCTGTCCGAAGGCCGAGAGCACGACCGGAATCTCATCCTCGGGTATGCCCGGACCGCCGTCCTTGACCGAAATGTACTGGCCGCCGCCGGCGGTCCAGCCGACGCGCACCAGCACGTCGGTCCCGGGCGTCGCGAACTTGACCGCGTTCGACAGAAGGTTCAGCGTGATCTGCCGGACGGCACGCTCGTCAGCCAGCAGTCGCGGCAGGTGGGCCTCGAAACGCTGGACGATGCGGATGTCCTTGGCGCGGGACCTCAGTTCCATAAGGTGGCAGCAATCCTCGACGATGGACGCCGCATCGACCGCCTCCTCGTTGAGCTGGTAGCGGCCAGCCTCGATCCGCGACAGGTCTAGGATCTCGTTGATCAGGTCGAGCAGGTGCTGGCCGGAGGAGTGGATGTCCTTGGCATAGTCGCGGTAGGTCGGGTTCTCCATGGGTCCGAGCACTTCGCTGCCCATCACTTCCGAGAAGCCGAGAATGGCGTTGAGCGGCGTCCTCAGCTCATGGCTCATCGAGGCCAGGAAGCGCGATTTGGCGAGGTTTGCTTCCTCCGCGCGACGCCGCGCTTCGTCGGACATGGCCTTTGCGGTGTCGACCTCGGCGATCAGTGCATCCTTTTCAGATCTGAACGACAGCAGCGTCAGCGCGGCGCGGTTCATGGAGCCGGCGACGTAGGCGAAGAAGGGAAGCGAGGCGACAAGAAGCCCGGTGACGAGGATCTCCAGCGGCGTCCAACTGGTGACCGCGAGCAGCGCGTAGGCCGCGACCGGCAGCGCGAAGGTGGTGGCCAGCGCGCCGCGCAGGAGCGAGGCGATCAGCGCTGTCGCGGCTATGGCGAGCAGCAGGACAAGGCCCTTGATGATGGTGAACTGATCGGCCTGGCAGGCACTGCAGCCGACAACCGCGAAATAGGCCCAGCCGATGCCGCTCAGGAAGTGGGCGAGAAGAAAGTTTCGTTTGGTCTTCGACACATCCAGCCGCGCGGTGTCGGTCCCGTCAGCGCGCCTCGCCACCAGTGCAAGCACGGCATAGCCTGCCAGCGCTATGACCATCCAGGCCAGCATCTCGTCGTGGATGCCGGCTTGGAAGCCGACGGCCCCGATGATCAGGATCATGAGGGGAATTGCCAGCGCGACGCGCACCATGGCGCGCGCATGCAGCTTCAGGAGATCGCGGTCGAAGGTCAGGTTGCCAGGCTGGCGCGAGAGCTGGTCACGCGTCTTGCGCACCGCGCGAGCCACGTCGCTGTTGCGATGCGGCTTCCTGCGGTCCACAATGATCTTGTCAGCCGTGTTCGACCCTAGCAACGGCATGGACTTCTTACTTGCACGCGCACAGCACCCCGGTTCCGGTACGCTACGGCGGAATGATTAAGACATTGTTTGCCATATGCTGAAAATGCGCGCTGCCCCGCGCCGCAGGCGTGGCCAATCATGGTCGAGACGACTTTGGGACGCCGTACTTGCTATTGCGATTCTGGGACTTCTGCTGCTGCTGGCCGCGCGGCTCGACCGCAGCGAGACCCACACTCTGGAAGGCCGCGTGACCGTCAACGACGGCGACTCCCTGACACTCGACGGCGCACGGATAAGGCTGCGCGGGATCGATGCACCGGAATTCGATCAGGTCTGCAAGCGTGCCGGCGTCGACTATCCCTGCGGCAAGCTCTCCCGCGGGGCGCTGGTGACGCTGATCGGCGGTCGCGCGGTTTCCTGCGAAGGCGGCGAACGCGATCGCTACGACAGGCTGCTTGCGACATGCAGGGTCGGCGATATCGAGCTCAACCGTGCGCAGGTCGAGGCCGGTTGGGCCGTCGCCTATGGCGCCTACCGCTCGGAAGAAGAGGCCGCACGGCGCGAGAGTGCCGGCCTGTGGTCGGGATCCTTCGATCGGCCGCAGGACTGGCGCAGGACGCATGGCGGCATGGTAGAGACCGAGCACGTGCTGCCCGGCATTCTGGACTGGCTGCGCAGCCGGCTTGGACTCTCGTGATGTGGGGCATATATCGGCATGATGAAGCTGTTTGACGGGGGCAGGGCGCCCAACCCGCGCCGCGTAAGGATTTTCCTGGCAGAGAAGGGCATCGCCGTGCCTCTCGTACCCGTCGATATGGGTGCGATGGAGCATCGCGGCGATACCTTGACCTCCCGCAACCCCCTCGCGCGCCTTCCGGTGCTCGAACTCGACGACGGCACCGTGCTAACCGAATCCGTCGCGATCTGCCGCTATTTCGAGGAACTGCAGCCGGAGCCGGTGCTGTTCGGGCGCGGTGCGCTCGGCAAGGCGCAGGTGGAGATGTGGCAGCGCCGGCTTGAGCTCAACCTCTTCTTTCCTGTCGCCCAGGCCTTTCGCCATATCCATCCCGCGATGCGCGAGTGGGAGGTTCCGCAGGTTCCTGAATGGGGCGAGGCGAACAAGCAGAAGGCACTCGACTTCCTCGTCCTGCTCGACGCTGAACTGGCTTTGCGGGAATTTGCCGCCGGTAACGAATTCTCCATCGCCGACATTACCGGGCTGGTCGCTCTCGACTTCATGAAGCCGGCGCGTCTTTCCGTTCCAGAGGAACTGACCAATGTCATTCGCTGGCATCAGGCGTTAAAGGCGCGTCCGAGCGCGTCCGCCTGAATGACGAGCAGCGAGCTGGACAGCGGACTGGCCGATCTGACGCAGCGGGTCCGGGCCTGCCGCATCTGCGTTGAGCATCCGATCGGTCCGCCACTCGCGCACGAGCCGCGCCCGGTCCTACGGCCATCATCCGTTGCTCGCATCCTGATCGCCAGCCAGGCGCCAGGCACGAAGGTCCATCTTTCCGGCATGCCGTTTACGGACGCCTCCGGCGATCGGCTGCGCAGTTGGCTCGGCGTCAGGAGCGACGAGTTCTACGACACCGACAACTTCGCGATCGTGCCTATGGGCTTCTGCTTTCCGGGGCAGGATGCGAAAGGCGCGGACCTTCCGCCGCGCAGGGAGTGTGCGCCCGCCTGGCGCGCGCAACTCATGGCGGCGATGCCGCAGATCGACCTCGTGCTGACGATCGGCCTCTACGCTCAGGCCTGGCACATGGGCGACGCGAGGCGGCCATCTCTCACCGAAACGGTCATGAACTGGCGCGAGGTTTTTGCTGCGTCGTCCCGGCCGCTCGTGCTGCCGCTGCCGCATCCTTCGTGGCGCAACACCGGCTGGCTGAAGAAGAATCTCTGGTTTGAAATGGAATTGCTGCCATTTCTGAAATCGGAAATCCGCCGTCGCATCCGCCAGAACCGAGGCACGTAATACTCGTCAATCAGTTTTCGGGAAGAATTTTTTTCTTGTTAGCGGACGCTGAAGTCGGGAGAATGCGTAAAATTTTCCACGGAGCTTCCTATGGACCGCCTCGACCGAAAAATCCTGCGCCTGCTGCAGGAAGACGCCACGCTCGCCGTCGCAGACGTGGCGAAGAAGGTGGGGCTGTCGACCACGCCGTGCTGGAGGCGCATCCAGAAGCTTGAGGAGGAGGGCGTCATCCGTCGTCGGGTCGCAATCCTCGACCCCGAAAAGATCAATGCGCGCGTCACCGTCTTCGTCTCGATCCGGACGAATTCGCACAGTCACGAATGGCTGCGGCGCTTCTCCGAGGTCATCCAGGAGTTCCCTGAAGTCATCGAATTCTACCGCATGAGCGGCGACGTGGATTACCTGCTGCGTGTGGTGGTGCCCGACATCGGCGCCTACGACGCCTTCTACAAGCGCCTGATCTCTAAGATCGAAATACGCGACGTGTCGTCCTCCTTCGCCATGGAGCAGATCAAGTACACGACCGAGCTGCCGCTCGACTACATGATCGTCGACAAGGAGAGTAGCGCCAGCGCCGGAAGCTGATCGTGCTTGATCGGCTGCGGAAGGCAATCTTCAGAAGAGGTCTCCGACGCTTCGGAAATCCACGGTCGCTCCTGTGGTCCAAGGGGATAGGTGACCTCTGCGATTTCGCAGGCACGCGGGCTTACCGACTTTCGCCGACCGAAAGCACGCGGGACGATGCCTTCTTTGCGGAGAACTATGCCGGAGCAGGCGGGCTTGTCTGGGTTAGGCTTGGCACCGTGTCGCGAGTGGGTCACACCTGCGATCTGGATACCTTTACCAGGGTCGTCCTGCCGACGATCGGAAAACCGTTCGTCCTGATCACCACGGACGGAGATGCGTCCGTTCCATCGGACATTCGGGTCGAGACGGTCAATGCCTTGACGGCCAGCCCTTATCTGGTTCGATGGTACACCCAGAACTGTGATGGCACCGAGCCCGAAATTCGGCCGTTTCCGATAGGCCTCGATCTGCATACCCCGCGTGCCTGGACCAGCCCGCAACAGCTGTTGCGTGTTATGAAAACCGTTCGCGAGAATGCGTTGCCTGTAGAGGAGCGCCCGCACAGGATTTTCTGTGATCTCGGACCTGCGCAGACCGGCGAGCGGCATCGTTTGAGGAACGCGCTGGAAGGTTGCGACCACGTCGATTTTCTGACGCGCCGCGTGTCGCAGGCTGAAATCTGGGAAACTTACGCCAGATATCCGCTGGTCCTCTCAACGCACGGCAACGGGCTGGACTGCCATCGCACATGGGAATTGCTCGCGCTCGGATGTATCGTCGTGACCAGGACCTCCTCGCTCGATCCGTTGTACGACGGGCTTCCAGTCGTCATCCTCGACGACTGGCAGGAGGCGCGAGACCGATCAAACACGGCGCAATGGATATCGAAGTACGCCTCGCTCACCACGGCTCCGGAGACCTTCGATCGCCTTGCCGCAACGGCATGGATCAAGCCTATGCGTGAGGAACTCGAAGCTTACGTGTCCGGTCAGGCTCGATCGTAGAGAACAAGACAACTCCGCTCCGTGTGGCTTGATCCATGTGCTTCAGGCGTTACCGCTCGAGCCGCGCCATCAGCGATGACGTATCCCAGCGGCTGCCGCCAATCTGCTGCACTTCCTTGTAGAACTGGTCCACGAGGGCCGTGACCGGTAGCTTGGCGCCGTTGCGGTCGGCTTCCTCCAGGCAGATGCCGAGGTCCTTGCGCATCCAGTCGACGGCGAATCCGAAATCGTATTTGCCCGCGATCATCGTCTTGTGGCGGTTCTCCATCTGCCACGAACCGGCCGCTCCCTTGGAGATGACCTCGACCACCTTTTCGAGGTCGAGGCCCGCCCTGCGGCCGAAATGCAGCCCCTCGGCCAGCCCCTGCACGAGGCCCGCGATGGTGATCTGATTGATCATCTTGGTAAGTTGGCCGGCGCCGGCGGGACCCATCAGACCTACCATGCGTGCGAAGGAGTCGATGACGGGCTTTGCACGCTCGAAGTCGTCCTCTTCACCGCCCACCATGACGGTCAGGACGCCGTTTTCCGCGCCGGCCTGGCCGCCTGAGACGGGCGCGTCGAGGGCGGTGAAACCGCGCTCCGCTGCCGCTGCCGCAAGCTCCCGGGCGACCTCTGCCGATGCCGTGGTGTGGTCGATATAGATCGCGCCTTTCTTCATTGTCTGGAAGCAGCCAGTTTTTCCGATTGTGACCTGGCGCAGGTCGTCGTCGTTGCCGACGCAGGTGAAGACGAAGTCTTTGCCCTCGGCGGCCTCGGCCGGCGTCTTGGCGAAGGCGCCGCCATGTTCGGCGACCCATTTCTCGGCCTTGGCGGTCGTGCGGTTGTAGACGGTGACGTCGTGGCCGCCCTTGTTCTTCAGGTGTCCGGCCATCGGATAGCCCATCACGCCCAATCCGAGAAATGCTACCGATGCCATTTTTCCGAATCCTTTCAGTCCGCTAGCCCGGCTTTCCTCGGGCGTTGAGTCAGGTTCCTAAAGTATCGAGTCAGGAATGTCAGCGCTTGAGATGGCGGGTTATGCGCCGCTCGATCCATTCGGTCGCGTAGCGGAGCGTTTCCACGATCAGCATGTAGATCACGCCCGCCCAGATATAGGCCTGGAAATCGAAGCTCGACGAATAGATGCGCCGCGTCATGCCCATCAGATCGTAGACCGTGATCAGCGTCACCACGGCCGAGCCCTTGATCATCAGGATGATCTCGTTGCCGTAGGGGCGCAGTGCCACGATCATCGCCTGCGGCAGGACGATCTTGCGCATCGTCAGCCATTTGTGCAGGCCGAGCGATGCCGCGCCCTCCCACTGACCGCGCGGCACGCTTTCGATAGCCCCGCGCAGGATTTCCGCCTGATACGCGGATGTGTTGAGCGTGAAGGCCAGAACCGCGCAGTACCAGGCTTCGCGAAAGAACCACCAGAGCCCCATGGCCTCCAGTTGTGGCCGAAACGCGCCGAAGCCGTAGTAGACGAGGAAGGCCTGCGCCAGCAGCGGCGTGCCGCGGAAGAAATAGACGTAGCCGTAGGCGAAAGCGCCAAGCAGCCTGTTATCTGACATCCGCATGTAGGCGATGGGCACCGACAAGATCGCGCCCAGCACAATCGAGATGGTGACCAGCACGATCGTTGTCAGCAGCCCGGAAAGATACCAGGGGCCGTACTTGATGAAGAAATCCGAATCCCATGACGTAAGCAGGAACCAGATCATGCCCAGTCCGGCGGCGATCCAGAGGCCGACCAGCGCGTGACCGATAATGCGGGCCCGCGTCCATCGACGGGGCAAGACGGGGGGAGGCGCCATGTCTGTGTCGACCACGCTCATCGCCTGAAATCCTGCCGCTTGACGGCTTTTTCGATCGCGCCAATCCCGAACGACGATATGATCGCCAGCGCGAGATAGATCAGCGTTACCAGCCCGAAGAACAGGAATGCCTGTTGCGTGACCCGCGAGGCGATGATGGCTTGGCGGATCGTGTCCGGAAGGCCGATTGCCGAGACAAGTGCAGTATCCTTCAGCAGGATCAGCCAAAGATTGGAAAGCCCGGGCAGGGCGATGCGGATGAGTTGCGGCAGCACGACCAGCCGCATGGTCTGGCCGTCGGTAAGCCCGATCGCGTAACCGCCTTCATACTGGCCGCGCGGAATCGCCCGGAAGGCAGACAGGAAGACTTCGCTGGCGTAGGACGAAAAGACGAACGCCAGCGCGATCATTCCCGACACGAAGGCGTTGACGTCGATGGTCGCGTCGGGCTGGAAAAGCTGGAACAGCTTCTGCAGTGCGATCTGCAGGCCGAAAAAGATGATGAAGAGCGTCAGGAGTTCGGGCAGGCCGCGGAAGATGGTCGTGTAGATGTTGCCTGCGAGCCTGAGCGAGGGCTCTTCCGAGTTCTTCGCCAGCGCGACGAGGAAGCCGATCAGCAACCCGATGGGCAGCGTGGCGAGCGCGAGCGAAACGGTGATGAAAACGCCATAGGCGATATCGTCGAGCCAGCCTTGGGGTCCCCAGGAGAGGAGGGTCCACGCACTTTGCATCAGCCGGCTCGAAACTCCTTTACATCAAACCGAAACGGCGGCCGGAGAGCCGCCGTTTCTTTTGGGGCATCAGCCGCCGTACACGTCGAAGGTGAAGTACTTGTCGTTGATTTCCTTGTACTTTCCGTTGGCGCGGATGGCGTCGATCGCTGCGTTGAACTTGTTCACCAGATCGGTTTCGCCTTTGCGTACCGCGATACCGGCGCCGGGGCCGAAGATTTCCACAGGCTGGGGCGAGGGCTGACCGAGGAGCTTGCAGCAAGCGCCATCCGGCGACTTCAGCCAGTCGTCGAGCACGCTGATGTCGTCCTCGACGGCGTCGAGACGGCCGTTGGCCAGATCGAGAAGAAACTCCTTGCTGGACGGGTACCCCTTGATGGTCGAGTCCGTGTAGGTCTTCTCGGCGTAGTTGTAGTGGGTGGTCGAGGTCGCGACGCCGACCGTCTTGCCGGCGAGCCCTTCCTTGGTAATGGCGGTGATCGTCGAGTCCTTCGGACCCGCGACCGCCGACGGGGTGTTGTAGTATTTGTTGGTGAAATCGACCTTCTCGGCGCGTTCCGGTGTGATCGACATGGAGGCGATGATCGCGTCGAACTTGCCGGCCTGCAGCGCCGGGATGATGCCGTCCCAGTCCTGCGTGACGAATTCGCAGGTCACCTTCATCTCTGCGCAGAGCGCATTGGCGATGTCGATGTCGAAGCCGACGAGTTGGCCGTCCGCCGTCAGGTTGTTGAAGGGCGGGTAAGCGCCTTCCGTGCCGATCTTCAGCGCAGTCTGCGTCGCGGCAGGGGCAGCCGGAGCCGCGCCCTGTGTATCCGGAGCAGGTGTAGCCGGAGCAGGCTCTGCGGGGGCCGGAGCAGGGGCAGGCTCTGCCGGGGCGGGTGCGGGCTCTGCGGGAGCCGGTGCGGGAGCAGGTTCAGCCGGTGCGGGAGCAGGTTCAGCCGGGGCGGGCGCGGGTTCGGCCGGTGCCGGCGCGGGAGCCGGTTCGGCTGGCTTCTGTTCCTGCGAGCAGGCGGCGAGCGTAAGCGCCAGTGCGGCAGCGGAGGCCGCCAGCGTCAAGCGTTTCATCGTAAACATGGAAAACCCCTTTATCTTCACTCATAACCGGCAGAACGCCGGCTGCGACGGCTGCGGCGTTGCCGCGCCAGTGAGGATAATCCGCCCCGTTTTCAGGAAAAAAGCAATCCCGAAGGGAGCGCGCGTCACAAAGTTATTGCGCCGGGCGATTGAAAACCGGCTAGGTTTTCGCGAGTCCGGCAGCCTTTTCGATGAAATCGGCGATTGCCTTAACGTCATTCAGGTCGAAAACGGGCAGCGTTTCACCCGGCAGGGCATGATCGGCCGCGATCGCCAGTATGGTGGGGTCGTCGGTGTTGAGCGGCCTTGTATCCTTCGCCAGCCTGCGCCGTGCCTCGATCTTGTTATGGCTCTCGCGCTTGTAGCCTTCGACGAGAACGAGGTCGCACGACGCCATGCGGGAAAGGATTTTCTCAAGGGCCGGCTCAGCCTCGTTGCGAAGCTCATGCATGAGCGCCCAGCGTCGCCCTGAAACAATAGCGACTTCGCTCGCACCGGCCTCGCGGTGGCGGAAACTGTCGGTTCCCGCCTGATCAATGTCGAAGTCGTGATGGGCGTGTTTGACGGTCGAAACCTTCCATCCGCGCCCCGAAAGCTCGGTGACCAGCCTTTCGGTGAGCGTTGTCTTGCCCGAGTTCTTCCAGCCCGTGATGCCGAACACGCGCTGCGTCATGGGGTACGAACCTTGGTCATCCTGTCGGCGCTCGCCAGATCGTCCGGTGTGTTGATGTTGAAGAACGGGTCAATGGGTCCCCCGCTGTCCGTCGAAAATGGAAACTCAACGCTCACCAATTGGTGCCGCTTCTGGAAGGCCGCCACACTGAAGGTTTCGCTTTCGGCCAGAAAGAGCCGCAGGTCTAAGGCAACCGATACTGGCCAGAGGGCGAAGACCGGATGGCTGCGACCGGCGGAAGCGGCGACCGCGATGTGGTCCGCCTGCGCCTCTGCGGCTTCGCCAAGCCGGTCCGTCAGATCGCGTGGCAGGAAGGGAGTATCGCCGGCAACCGTCAGAACTCTCGTCGCGCCAAGAGTCTCCGCCCAGACAAGCGCCGAAAGCACGCCTGCCAGCGGGCCCGTCTGGCCGCGCGGGCCGTTATCCCCCAGCACCGGTAGCCCGTAGGCGGCGAAGCGTGCCGGATCGCCGTTGGCGCTGATAGCCAGCGATTGCACCTGTGGCCGCAGCCGGTCCAGCATCCTGTCTAGGATCGGCTGGCCACCGACCGTCCTGAGCGGCTTGTCGCCGCCACCGAGGCGTCTGGCCTGCCCGCCAGCGAGGACGACGCAGGGGAAGCGTGCGGGAGCGGCGTTCATCGTCCTGCCTCCGCGCCCCGGCGTTCGGAGTAGATCATGGAGAGCGTAATGGCGCAGGCCGCCGCCGAGGACAGCAGCATCAGCCACAGCAGCGGGAAGGGACCCGATTGCGGCGTGATCAGCGCCACGGCAAGCACCGAAAGAGCAGCGCCGCCGCCGATCTGCAACGCGCCGCCGAGACCGGAGGCTGACCCCGCGAGATGCGGCTTGACACTGACGAGGCCGGCATTTGCGCTCGGGAGGGTAAGGCCGTTGCCAAGGCCGAGGAAGAAAACCGGGCCGAACAGGGAGAGGGGATGATGGACGCCTGCGTGGAAAAGCCAGAGCGAAAGCATCATGCCGAAGCACGCGAAGAGATTGCCCGAAAGCATCATGCGGTTGATGCCGAACCGCATCGCAAAGCGCCCGGACAGGAAGTTGCCAAGCATGTAGCCCAGCGAGATCACGCCGAAGTAGAAGCCATATTGGGATGGGCTCAGGTCCAGCATCTCGGTGGCAACATAGGGGCCCCCGCTGATGAACGCAAAGAAGCCGCCGGCCGTGAATGCGGCCGTCAGCGCATAGCTCCAGAATTTCTTCGAACCCAGCAGGGCTGGATACGTCTTGAACTGGGCCGCGAAACTATCGGATTTGTGGGTATTGGTTTCTCTGAGGTCGAACAGGATGATGGCGAGCGCAGCCAGGCCGAAGACGAAACTCAGCCAGAATCCCGCCTGCCAGCCGAACATCTCGTCCAGCACACCGCCGATCATGGGGCCGACCATCGGAACGACGCTCATGCCCATGGTGATGTAGCCGATCTGGCTTGCGGCCTGCACTGTTCCGACGGTGTCGCGAACGATGGCGCGCGAGATCACCATGCCCGCCGACGCAAAGGCCTGCAGCAACCGGCACAGAAGCAGCGCCTCGACCGTGGGGGCATAGACGGCCGCGACCGTTCCGACGAGGAATATGACGAAGCACGCAACGAGCACGGGCCGCCGGCCGAAGCGGTCCGACGCCGGACCGATCAGCAGCTGTAGCGCAGCCGTCGCCACCAGATAGAAGGAAACGGCCAGTTGCATGACCGCATAGTCGCTTTCGAAATGGCGCGCCATGCCGGGCAGCGATGGCAGGAAAACGTTCATGGCGAGCGGCCCGACCGCCGCCGCCATTACCAGTGTCACCAGATGCGGCGGCCTGACGCCTGTGACGGTCATCAGAGCCCGTCCACGGTCATGCCCGGGCCGACGCTTTCGGACGCGGCCTTTGAACGCCCGACGACACGTTCGCGGTAAAGCATGTAGAGCCCTGACGCGACGATGATCGCCGAGCCGACGATCATCGGGAGATCCGGAATGTCGTTGAACATCACGAAGCCGAGCAGGATCGAGAACAGAAGGCTCGTGTAGCGGAAGGGTGCGACGAAGGAGATGTCGCCGTCCCGAACCGCGTGGATGATGAACTGGTAGCCGATCAGCAGAAGCCCTGCCGCAACGGCAAGCAGCGCAAAGGTCGTTGCATCCGGCGTATTCCATCCGCCCATGGGCACGACAAGGAGACCGCCGCACAGGGTGACGGCCGCGGCCGTGGTGGTGGAGATCAATAGCGTCGGTATGCGGTCAGGGATGCGCCTCGTGGCAAGGTCGCGAACGACGCAAAAAACCACGCAGACGAGGGTTACGAGCGAATAGACGCTGAAACCGTCCAGTCCCGGTCGAACGATGATTGCAACGCCTATGAAGCCGACGATGATCGACAGCCAGCGGCGCCAGCCGACGGTCTCGCCATAAACGAGTGCCGCGCCCATTGTCACGCCGAGCGGCAGCGCCTGCAGCACGGCCGAGACGTTGGCGATGGGCAGATGCGCAAGCGCGATGAGGAACGTCACAGTCGCCAGCACCTCGCACACGACCCTCACCATGACCAGCGGTTCCAGCGCCAGCCTGAGATTGGCGAGCGCCCCCTGATGAAAGGCAAGTGCAGCGACAAAGGCGGTCGCAAACGCACCGCGAAGCAGCATCACCTGGCCCATGTTCATAGACTCGGCGATGTATTTCGTGATGGCGTCGTTCAGCGTGAAGCCCGCCATGGACACTGTCATGAACAGCGCGGCGCGCATGTTGGGTGAAAGGGGCAAGGGACTTCCTCCGCCCTTGCTCTAGCAAACGGTGGCGGGCGCGCAAACGGAAAGCTTTGGGCCAATCCGCGCTGAGTTGGGAGTTCAGCCGCCGGTGACGCTCATATGGCGCGACACGGCCGGCCGGCTGGTCCTGCGATCGATGACGAAGTCATGTCCCTTCGGCTTGCGGCCGATGGCTTCGTCGATGGCCGCTGACACTGGCTCGTTGCCTTCGGAGGCACGCAGCGGCGCGCGCAGATCGGCCGCATCCTCCTGCCCGAGGCACATGTAGAGGGTACCGGTGCAGGTGAGCCGCACCCGGTTGCAGCTTTCGCAGAAATTGTGGGTCATCGGCGTAATGAAGCCTAAGCGTCCGCCGGTTTCCTGCACATCGACATAGCGTGCAGGGCCGCCTGTCTTGTACGGGATGTCGTTCAGCGTGAACGCCTGCTCCAACTGCGCTCGAAGCAGCGACAACGGCAGATACTGCTCGGTACGGTCTTCATCAATCTCGCCCATCGGCATCGTCTCGATGACCGTCAGGTCCATGCCACGCCCGTGCGCCCAGCGCATCAGCTCGGGAATTTCGGCGTCGTTGAAACCCTTCAGGGCCACCGCGTTGATCTTGATCTTGAGTCCAGCCGCCTGCGCGGCGTCAATTCCTTCGAGCACCTTCGGCAGATTGCCCCACCGGGTGATCGCGCGAAACTTTTCCGGGTCCAGCGTGTCGAGCGATACGTTTATCCGCCTTACGCCCGCATCGGCCAGGTCTCCCGCGAATCGCGCAAGCTGGGAGCCGTTGGTCGTCAGCGTCAGTTCCTCTAGGGCACCGCTATGGAGATGACGCGATAATTCGCGGATGAGGTGCATGATGTTCTTGCGCACCAGCGGTTCGCCGCCCGTCAACCGAAGCTTCCTGACACCCTTCTCGATGAACACGCTGCACAGCCTGTCGAGTTCCTCGAGCGACAGCAGATCGCGCTTCGGCAGGAAGGCCATGTCTTCCGCCATGCAATAGGTACAGCGGAAATCGCACCGGTCGGTGACCGATACGCGCAAGTAGCTAATTGTGCGACCGAAGGGGTCGATCATGTGCATGCCTGTTCCAACTGTCCCGTTGCTGGCGGGCGCTATATACCGCCATGTGATACGATCTGGCCACCCGTTCAAGTTTTTTGCGGAAAATGGATGCCGCTGAACGACTTATGCCGTACCAAGGCGTTTGAAAACTGGATGAATCCATGAGCGCACCGAAGGAACTGAGGGTCTCGAAGGATCGCAGGACTCTCACGGTCACCTATCACGACCATGATCCGTTCGACCTTTCGGCCGAACTGTTGCGCGTCGCTTCCCCTTCCGCCGAAGTGCAGGGCCATTCGCCGGAGCAGCGCGTTACCGTGCCCGGCAAGCGAAACGTCGCCATTTCGACGATCGAGCCGGTCGGCAACTATGCGGTACGCATCGTCTTCGATGATGGCCACAGCACCGGCATCTTCACTTGGAACTATCTCCACCGGCTCGGCCACGAAAAGGATGCAGTATGGTCGGATTATCTTGCGTCGCTCGAGGCAAAAGGCCTGTCGCGAGACTGACGGTCACTACGATTTGATGCGTTCGCGGTAACAAATCTGCGTTCCAAACGTATCTGAGCGATAACCGGAACCGCCGCATGACCCCTTGGACCGATCGATCAGGCACGTTCTCTCCCCTCAAGGCCACGGTTTTCGCGGGCATATGCATGCCTGCCATCTGGATCGCGTGGCGGGCGGTCAGCGGCGACCTCGGGCCGCGACCAATAGACGAGGCCATCCTGCGCACCGGCGACTGGGCGATCCGGTTCATCTGGCTGTCGCTGGCGGTAACGCCGCTGCGCTTCATCGCCGGCTGGCCGAAACTCATCGTGGTCCGGCGAATGCTGGGCGTCGGCGCGATGTGTTACGCGCTCACGCATTTCACGCTCTATGCGCTAGACCAGCGGTTCGACCTTGCACGCATCGCCTCCGAAATCGTTCTGCGCTTCTATCTCACCATCGGCTTTGTCGCGGTTGTTGGTCTGGTCGCGCTGGGTGCCACGTCGACGGATGCCGCCATCCGGCGCCTCGGCGGCAACTGGAACCGGCTGCACAAGATCGTCTATCTGATCGCGCCGCTGGCTGCCTTCCACTTCTTCATCCAGTCAAAGGCCGATGTTTTCGAGCCGACCCTGATGGCCGGCTTCCTGTTGCTTCTCATGCTCTATCGCGTGGCGCGCTGGCGCGGTTTCGCCATCACGTCGTTTCCGGTTCTCTTGACGATCGCGGTTGTCGCAGCGCTCGGGACGGCGGCAATTGAATATGCATGGTATGCCCTTGCGACCGGGGTGCCTCCGGGCCGGGTGCTGGCCGCCAACCTGCAGTTCTCCTACTCGATCAGGCCTGCATGGTGGGTCCTTGCCACGGGTCTGGCGCTTGCGCTGGTCGCCTTGGTCCGTCCCCGGATCGGCGGGCGGCAAGCCGCTCCGCGCGGCCGCGTCAGTCGGGCTACCGCCTGACCTCGTGGTCGGGTTCGATGTCGAGGACGTCGGCCACCTTGCGCATCTGCTTGCCCAGCATCTCGCATTCGTCCAGGCTGGAGCGGCTCATGACCTTTTCGACCAAAGCGGCATGGACCTGCAGCGCTCGCACAAGCAGTTCCTCGCCCTCGTTCGTCAGGGTAAGCCTCAGGACGCGCTTGTCCTTCTCGTCGCTCTGGCGCTGCACGAGTTGCCGCTTTTCCAGTTGCGGCAGAAGCATGGTGATGTTCGAGCGTCCTACCATCAGCTTTCGTGCGAGGTCGTGCTGGGACATGGACGGATGCCGGTGGAGCGCCATCAGCACGTCGAACTGCGCCGGCTTCAGATTCAGCGGAGCCAGCGCCGCAGCGGCCGCCCGCTCTACGGCATGACACGCCCTTGTGACCGCTACCCAGTTGCGAAAGCGGGGATTGTCCCAAGGGAGGTCTGACTTATCGTTCATGCTTGAACCGTTTCGTGGCAGACAGTTAACAAACCCGAACGCGACGTCAAGGCCATCCGGCGCGCGTTTTCGTGACACTCATAGGTTGTCGGTCTGGCCGGTCCCTGAAAGTTTGAATCAAATGCCACGGTCCGTGAGAGCATCCCGAAAACCATTCTTTTCGATGCGAATGGTCGTTGTTTTCGGGAGGACTACACTTCTTGTGTCGCAGGCAGCTTGCCTCAGGTCGGCTGTCAGGCAGCAACCAGAAGGAGAGTACCTTGAGCAACCAAGCGAAGTTTTCCAAACTTTTCGCAGGCGCCGCGGTATTGGCGCTGCTTTGTGGACCAGCATCGGCGCTCGACGTCGGCGCCAGCATCGGCGGTATCAGCGCCGGGGCTTCCGTGGGAGGCAGATCGGGCGGCGGGCTCGGTGTCGGAGCCGGCGCTTCCGTCGGTGGGTCGGGCGGCGTGAATGCCGGGGTTGGCGCCTCGGTCGGCGGCACCAGCGGCGTCAGCGCCGGGGTTGGGGCCTCGGTTGGTGGCACCAGCGGCATCAACGCGGGCGTTGGCGCCAATGTCGGGAGCGGCGTCAATGTCGGTGTTGGCGTTGGCATCGGCACCCCGACGACGGGTACACCCGGTACACCCGGCACTCCCGGCACGCCAGGTGTCAACAATCCGGGCTTGCGTGGAGTTGTGGCGCAGATGTCCGACAAGGAACTGATGCGCAACAAGAAGCGCTGCAAGCAGGTGATGGGCTCAGGCCTGCAGATCGATGCCGATATCGCGGCCCTGTGCAAGCTGGTACAGATGGCCAGCCGCTAGGCTAAATGCCACGAGAATCAAAACGGCCCGCCATGCGCGGGCCGTTTTGTTTTGTGCTTGCAGCAGCTTGCGGTCGTGGCCTTTGCAGTGCAAAAGCCACCCGCCATGCTTGCTATCAATGACCTTTCGCTCCGCATCGCCGGACGCCTTCTGCTCGACCACGCGTCGCTGACACTGCCTGCCGGCACCAAGGCAGGTCTTGTCGGACGCAACGGCACCGGCAAGACCACTCTTTTCCGCGCTATCACCGGCGATCTGGGTTCCGAGACCGGCTCGGTCTCCATTCCCAAGAACACCCGCATCGGCCAGGTGGCTCAGGAAGCGCCAGGCACCGAGGAACCGCTGATCGAGATCGTGCTCAAGGCCGATGTCGAGCGCACCGCGCTGCTTGCCGAGGAGCAGACCGCCACTGACGCAAACCGTATTGCTGAAATCCATATGCGGCTTGCCGACATCGACGCGCATTCGGCCGAATCCCGCGCGGCGACGATCCTTGCCGGCCTGGGCTTCGACGACGCGGCGCAGCGGCGTCCCGCGTCGTCGTTCTCGGGCGGCTGGCGCATGCGCGTGGCGCTCGCCGCCGTGCTGTTTTCCGAACCAGACCTGCTGCTGCTCGACGAGCCGACCAACTATCTCGATCTCGAAGGCACGCTCTGGCTGGAGAATTATGTCGCGAAATACCCGCACACCGTCCTGCTCATCAGCCACGACCGCGACCTGCTCAACCGCGCGGTCAACTCGATCGTGCATCTCGATCAGAAGAAGCTGACCTTCTGGCGCGGCGGCTACGACCAGTTCGAGCGGCAGTGGTCGGAGCAGCGCGAGTTGCAGGAGAAGGGCAGGGTCAAGCAGGAGGCCGCCCGCAAGCATCTCCAGTCCTTCGTCGATCGCTTCCGCGCCAAGGCTTCCAAGGCGCGCCAGGCGCAGTCGCGCATCAAGGCGCTGGAGAAGATGAAGCCGATCGCGGCCCTCGTGGACGACACGGTGCGGCCGTTCTCGTTCCCCGAGCCAGTGAAGACTGTCGCATCTCCGATCATTGCGATTTCAGGAGCGGATGTCGGCTATGCTCCAGGCAAGCCGGTGCTCAAGAAGATGACGCTGCGCATCGACGCCGACGACCGCATCGCGCTTCTCGGCGCAAACGGCAACGGCAAGTCGACCTTCGCCAAGATGCTGGCCGGCCGGCTGAAACCCGAAAACGGCACGGTCACCGTTGCCCCCGGACTCAAGGTCGCGATGTTCGCGCAGCACCAGCTCGACGACCTCAGGCCCGAGGAAAACGCCTACGAGCATGTCCGTTGCCTGATGCCCGAAGCGCCGGAATCGAAGGTGCGCGCCCGCGTCGCGCAGTTCGGCCTCGCTACCGAGAAGATGAACACGGCCGCGAAAGACCTATCGGGCGGCGAGAAAGCTCGGTTGCTGATGGGGCTTGCCGCCTTCGAGGGGCCGAACCTCTTCATCCTCGACGAGCCGACCAACCACCTCGACATCGACAGTCGCGAGGCGTTGGTGCACGCGCTGAACGAGTTCCCCGGCGCGGTCATCCTCGTGAGCCACGATCGCCACCTGCTCGAGGCGACCGTCGACCGGCTCTGGCTGGTCAAGGACGGCGCGGTCCATCCCTATGACGGCGACCTCGACGACTACAAGACGCTGGTCACCGGCGTTTCGGGCGACCGTCGCGAGAAGCGCGAGGCGGAGAAGGCGTCCAAGGCCGACCGCCGCCGCGAGGCCGCCGCGCGCCGCGCCGCCGCCGAACCGCTGGCCAAGGAAATCCGCGCGACGGAAGCGCTGATGGACCGGCTGCGCAAGCGCATCGACACCATCGAGGACGAGCTCGCCAACCCCGCGCTGTACGAGAAGGATCCGATCAAGGCGACCCGCCTTGCCAAGGAGCGCTCCGAGCTCGGCAGTCAGCTCTCCCGTCACGAGGAAAAGTGGCTGGAGATGTCGACGGAATACGAGGAAGCCACGGCGGAGTAGGGGACGTCAGCAGCCGTTGCCAGCTCAGTCCCGCACCTCGCTCATTTCGACTGGGTCGGTATCATGGTTGCGACAAGCCGGTCGGTCGCGCGTTCGCTTTCCGCAAGCCCGGCCGCCACGCCCTCGCGATCAAGCTCGGAGCGGTTCTGGCTCATCTTGCGCTTGCCTTCGATGCGCACGATCGTCAGTCGCATCCCGACGATGCCCTTCAACTGCGACTTGATAAAGGGCTCGGGCGCATCTGTAACCGCCCAGGGTTCTTCGCGCTGTCCTTCGTGAAGGTTAGTCAGCCGCGTTACTGCCTGAAGCAGCCACGTTTCATCCTCGAAGAACTCGACGGGACCGTAGGCATGGACAGCGGCATAGTTCCATGTCGGCACCACCCTGCCGTGCTCTCGCTTGGACGCATACCAGGAGGGCGTGATGTAGGCATCCGGGCCCATAAAGATGGCAAGGGCTTCGCCGCTTGCCGCAGTCTTCCATTGAGGATTCGCCTTGGCGAGATGCCCGTAAAGCACACCTTGCTCTCCCTCCGTTTCGTCAAGGAAAAGCGGCAGCGGCGTTGCCTGCAGCCCCTCTGGCGCGGCTGTCACAAGCGTCGACAGCCGCGCCTCCCGGATGATCTGGCGCAGGATCGAGGGATCATCCTCGCGGAAGGCTGGTGGCGTGTACATGGTTCAGCATAGCAGGGCCGGTCCCTGTCGGGTAACGCAGACTGGATCAAGATTGTGGGCCAAGACGGGTGTGCATGACCTTCATTCTCTCATAGGTTCAGGGCACAAGGAGGACAGGCGTGGAGAAGAAGCACCGCATCTACACGATGAGCTTTGCCAGTGTTTACCCGCACTACTTGAGGAAGGCGGAGAAGAAGGGGCGCACAAAGGCCGCGGTCGACGAGATAATCCTCTGGCTGACCGGCTATAATCAAAAGCAACTCGATCAGCGACTTGCAGACAGTACCGACTTCGAGACGTTCTTTGCCAAGGCGCCGAAGATGAATCCTTCCCGCGCGCAGATCAAAGGCCTCATTTGCGGCGTCCGCGTCGAAGACATCGCGGAGCCGACCATGCGCGAGATACGCTATCTCGACAAGCTGATCGACGAACTGGCGAAGGGCAGGCCGATGGAGAAGATCCTGCGAGAGGCGTGAGCCTGCCTTGCCTCATGTCTTGGGGTTGATGCGATCCACCAGCAGCGGGTCGATCTGCGTGAACGGGAATTCCGGCAGGTCTTTTTCCGCTATCCCCAGCGTCGCCGCCACGACGGGGCGCGGGAACATGTCGATCAGCGTCCGATAGCCGACGTCGCCGGGGAAAACCTGGTCGAAGAAGATCAGCAGGTGCGCGGTGCCTTCGCCGACATTCTCGATGTGGTGAGGATAGGCGCGCGGGATAAAATAGGTGTTGCCCGGTCCGATCGTATAGGTGTCGGTGCCGCCGTCCGGGTCGAGAATGGTCATGCGCACCGTGCCGGCGGCGACATAGCCCATCTCGGCCGTTTCGGGATGCCAATGCGGCTCGCGCATTCCCGCGGTGCTGATCGTCACCGAGTACATCGCGATGTCCTTCAGCGCCGGCCAGAGCGAGGCGTTCGTGGTGTGAGCGGTGCCGGCGTGGAAGTCGATCTGCGGCGCGGCTGCCTCGATGCTGTACTTGTAGCGGTTGACGTGGCGGGCCTGCGCCTCGACAGGCGTCGGCCGGGGCAGGGTGAGGATTTCGAGCGCCTCGCCCTTCCGGTCGAATGTCTCGAATGCGCCTGCAGGAAGGTCATAGGTGTTCCCAAGCACACCGTCAGGCATCGCCGCGAAAGAGGCGCGCAAGCCGAAATCCTCCGGTTTTTCGTGGGAAAAAGCGAGGACGAATTCCGCTGCATATTGGCCGATGTTCTCGATGCAGTGCATCGTCCCTGACGGAACGAAGAACATTTCGCCCTTGGTTACCGTGAAGCTGTCGCGCTGCGCATGGTTGCCCGCGATGGTGACGAGCGCCTCGCCGCGCAGGCAGTAGCCAAGCTCGTTGGCGTTGGCGTGCCAGTGCGGTTCGCGCAGGCCGCCCGCTTCCAGAACGAGGCGACGGATCGACATCCGGTGCAGGATCGGAAGGTCGGTGGCGTCGACATGGCTGATCGACCCGAGCGGCCCCGCGAATCGCGGCGAGCCCGCGAGGACGGCGACATGCCGGGATTTCTGCGCTGCTGCGACCATGCTTTCCTCATCCCCCAAAAAGGCGGATTGACCATAGGTCTTGAACGCGTCTGTCCACAAGCCCGGCCCGATCGTGGCAAACGTCGAAACGAAGAAGCCACAGGCGCATAGCAGGCTGGCCGCGCCTTTAGGCCACCGATTGCAACAGCGTTCTCGCTGCCCTGATGTCCTTGACCGGTGGTAAACCGAAGAAGCGACCGTATTCGCGTGTAAACTGCGGCACGCTTTCATAGCCGACGGCGAACGCCGCGCTGCTGGGAGATGCGCCTTGCGACATCATCATCCTGCGTGCCTCGATCAGGCGAAGCTGTTTCTGGAATTGCAGAGGCGACAGCGTGGTGATTGCCCGGAAATGCTGATGGAAGGATGAGATGCTCATGCCGGCGATTGCCGCCAGCCGCTCCACCGGCAGGACCTGCGCATACTCGGCCCGAAGCAGCGCGATCGCGCGACCGATGCGTTGGACGTTGCCGTCAGGCAGGCCGAGACGCCGGATGGCGTTACCGTGCTGGCCGGCAAGCAGCCAATAGTGGGCCTCGCGCAGGAGTTGCTCCTGCAGGATAGGCAAGGATGAAGGGCGGTCCAGGAGCCGCATGAGACGTACGGCCACGTCGGCGAGCTCCTCTTCGGTCGGACTCACCCGGACTGGAGCGTCATCGGAGGCAGCCACGGCCTTCATCTGCATCGAAAGTGCGCCGATGATGGCGGGATCGAGTTCCAGCACCAGCGAATAGTATGGCGCGGCGATACTGGCGCGCGTGATCTGGCTCACGGTCGGTACATCCGCTGCGATAAGGAGCGAGTCTCCGGCGGAGAACCGGAACTCGGACGCCCCCATCGCGACATGCTTGGCGCCCTGCACCACGAGAGCGACAAGCGGCCGTGACACGGCGTGGACGAGATCGCCGGGTCGCGCGGCCCGGACGGTTGAGAGGCCGGCGATCGGTGTGCGCGCGATCCCGTCCTGATCGGCATGGACGTCCGCATAACGGCGTACCGCATCGAGAAGCGTGGTCATTCGTCAGACATAGCAGTTTTGCCGGCGGCACACAGCCCATTCGGACAATCAGGCAAGAGATTTCGAATTTCTGGCAACAACGGTCCGGACCGCTGGGCCATATCGGGCCCGTCAGACATTTAAGGAGACTTTGACATGACAAACGTTGCTCTGGTTACCGGCGGAAGCCGGGGTCTGGGTCGAAACACCGCGCTTGGCATAGCGCGAAAGGGAAGTGACGTGGTCATCACCTATCACAGCCGGGCCGACGAGGCCCAGGCCGTCGTCACGGAGATTCAGGCAATGGGTCGCAAGGCTGCTGCCCTCCAACTCGACACAGGCGCCGTCGCCACCTTTCCCAATTTTGTGGAGAGGCTGCGCGCAACGCTGCGGGGGACCTTTGCGCGCGAAACGCTGGACTATCTCGTCAACAACGCAGGCCATGGCGAATACGCGCTCATCGCAGACACGACCGAGGCGCAGTTCGACTCGCTCGTCAACGTGCACTTCAAGGGCGTGTTCTTCCTCACGCAGGCCTTGCTCCCGCTTCTGGCGGATGGCGCGCGCATCGTGAACCTGTCGTCGGGCCTCACGCGCATCTCCGTGCCTGGGTTTGCCGCCTATTCCGCCGCAAAGGCGGCCGTCGAAATGCTGAGCGTCTACATGGCGAAGGAACTGGGAGGTCGCGGTATTGCCGTCAATACGGTTGCGCCGGGCGCGATCGAGACCGACTTCCTGGGCGGCGCCGTGCGAGACACCCCGGAAATGAACCGTCAGTTCGCAGGAATGATTGCGCTCGGCCGCGTTGGATTGCCCGACGACATCGGCCCGATGATCGCCAGCCTTCTTCAGCCGGAGAACGGCTGGGTCAACGCCCAGCGTATAGAAGTATCTGGCGGCCAGTCGATCTGAGGTAGATCCAACAGGCCAACGTCGGAGCATTGTTCGCCTGAAATGTGCCGCGCGCCGGCCCTTGCAGTCATGTGCCGCGCGCGGCATTCTCCCGTTGCCGGATCTGTGGCTTTGGGGGAAGCATGACAAACGACAAGAGGCCGCCGCATACATCACGGCGGGGGTTCCTGAAGCTTTCTGCAGCGGCAGGAGCGGGCGCCATACCGCTGGCAGGCGGAGCCGCGCATGCGCAAGGGGGTGCGCAAGCAGGCGAACTGCCGCCACTGCTGCCGGTGCCCGAGAAGCCCGGCTTCGATCATCTCGTCGTCCTGATGTTCGAGAACCGGTCCTTCGACAATCTGCTCGGCTATCTCTACCCGCCCGAAAAACTACCGGAGGGCCAGACTTTCGACGGCCTCGCCAATGGCGACTATTCAAACCCGTCGCCGGAAGGGCCGATTCCCGCCCACATCTACACCGGGCCGACCGATACGATCATGGACAGCCCGAACCCCGATCCGGGCGAGGAATATCCGCATGTGAACACGCAGTTGTTCGGCACCGTCGATCCGCCTGGCAATGCCCACGTGACGTACATCGACATGACCGCGCCGTTCAACGCGCCGCCGGCCGGCGCGAGGGCGGAAATGCAGGGTTTTGTCACCGACTACATCAATAATTTCGTGGCGACACAGGGCCGCCAGCCGACCAAGGAGGAATTCGCTGTCGTCATGGGGTCTTTCAGCCCCGAGATGATGCCGGTCACGAGCACGCTTGCCCGCGAATTCGCCGTCTACGATGCATGGTTCTGCGCGGTGCCGTCGCAGACCTTCTGCAACCGCGCTTTCTTCCATGCGTCGACCTCGTCCGGCTTCGTCGTCAACCGGGGCAAGGCCGGCTACGGCAAGTGGATGGACCCGAAGGCTAACGCCGTCCCGACCATCTTCAACCGGCTGGAGGAAAAGGGGATCTCCTGGGCCGTCTATTTCGACGAGAGCCAGGTCGTGTCGCTCACGGGCTTCATCAACGGCCCGGCGCTGGAGCCGCTCTGGAAGACACGCTTCAAGCCTATGAAGCAGTTTTATGCCGATGTCGCCGCCGGGACGCTGCCGGCCTACGCCTTCGTCGAGCCGAGGCTCATCTTCGATCACAACGACATGCATCCTCCGGTGGCCTCCTATTCCTTCAAGGGCGAGGACGGAAAAGAGGTCGAGGTCGGCGGCAATTCCGACGTGCGCGCCGGCGAGGAGCTGCTGAGCGACGTCTATATGGCGATCCGCAACAGCGCCTCGGACAAGGGCTCCAACGCGATGAACACGATGCTGCTCGTCACCTTCGACGAGCATGGCGGTATCCACGACCACGTGCCCCCGCCCGCCGCCGTGCCTCCGGGGCCGATGACGAACACGGAGATGGGGTTCCAGTTCGATCGCCTCGGCGTTCGTGTGCCTGCGATCGCGATCTCGGCCTACACGAAAGCCGGCACGATCATCCACGACGAGATGCATCACGCGGCCGTGGTAGCCACGCTCTGCAACAAGTTCGGGCTGGAGCCGCTGACGGCGCGTGACACCGGGGCGCGCGACATCACCAACGCGATCAATCTGACCGAGCCGCGCCAGCCTTGGGACTGGCCGGAGACGACACCGCAATATGTTCCGCCAAACCCGGAAAAGGCGGGGCCGTTCTCGCCGGAGGCCGGAAATGCGCCCCTGAGCCCGCCCGCGCAGGCCCTGATGGGCGCGCTCGTCGCCAAGGCCAAGCTTCCCGAAAGCGACGAACCCAAGACCTATGACGAGGCCTGGGGACTTCTGCAGACGGTCGGCAAGGGCCTGTTCGGCGAGGCGTAGGAGAAGTCATGCCGCCGTTTCTTGGTCGGTTGCTCGTCGAGCCGGCGCCCCTGTCATGGTTCGAGAACAAGCCGTGGCATCAATGGGTGGTCGTCGGTCTCGTCTGCGTCGGGACCTTCATTGGCCAGCTCGATGCAACGATCGTCCAGCTCGCCCTGCCGACGCTGGGTCGCGCCTTCGATGCGCCGTTGCAGCAGGTGAGCTGGGTCGCGCTGTCCTACCTGCTGGCCTTCGCGTCGTTTCTGCCGATTTTCGGCCGCCTGTGCGAGATGTTTGGCCGCAAGACGCTGTACATCGCAGGCTACGCTGTCTTCATCACCGCGAGCGCGCTCTGCGGTATGGCGGAGAGCTTCGAGCAGCTTCTGGTCTTCCGATTCCTGCAGGGTATCGGCGGATCGCTGCTCGGCGCGAACAGCATCTCAATTCTGGTGAAGTCCGTCCCGCAGGAATCGCGTGGGAAGGCGCTCGGCTATTTCGCGGCGGCGCAGGCGATCGGCATGAGCGCGGGCCCTGCCGTCGGTGGCGTCCTGCTGGCGACGCTCGGCTGGCGATGGATCTTCTGGATCACCGTGCCGTTCGGATTGGTCGCCGTGGTGCTCGGATGGCTGGCGCTGCCGCGCACAACTGGCAACGACAGCGCGAAAACCTTCGACTGGGGCGGCGCGCTGCTGATCGGCCCAGCGCTGATCCTCACGGTGACCGCGCTCAACCATGCTTCCGGCGCTGGAATGGTGTCGACATTCAGCCTTGTCAGCGTGGTGGTCGCGGCCATCCTGTTCTGGCTGCTTGCCCGCCGCGAGCGCGCCTCGTCTTCGCCGCTGATCAATCCCGCGCTTTTCCGGATTCCGGCCTTCTATCTCGGCTCGGCGGCGGTGGCGCTCTCTTATGCGCTGCTCTACGGGATATTCTTCCTCATGTCCTTTGCGCTGGAGCACGGCTATTCGGAAAGCCCCGCCGAGGCCGGCTTCAGGCTGGCGCTGGTTCCGGTGGCGCTGGGGCTCACCGCTCCGTTCAGCAGCCAACTCCGCGAGCGTTTCGGTGTCCGCACCATCGGCATGGCGGGAATGTTCCTTTGTCTGGCAGCCGTGGTGCTGCTGATCCTGACGACCGCCGACATCGCGCATCACCGGCTCTACCACACGGTGGCCTTCATCCTGTTCGGCATAGGCCTCGGCCTTTTCATCGCGCCCAACAACACGGCCACGCTGGCCGCAGTACCGGCTTCGCTGTCCGGCGCGGCGGGATCGATGCTCAATCTGATGCGGGCGCTCGGCACGAGCCTTGGCGTCGCCGTCGGTGCGGCAACGCTGGCTTGGCGGCTGCAGGAGGATGCCGGGACGGACAAGAGCTGGCTGACGGCAAGCAGCGATACCCTCCTCGCGGCGGTGAGCAGCAGCCTTCCGGCGCTCGCCATCCTCGCAGTGCTGGCCGCGACCGCGGCGCTGATGGCCACGAAGGAGACGTCGGAAAAGACCGCTGGCTCCTAAGCGGGCGGCATGCGGGGGAAGGCGGGCAGGGCGGGGTCGATCCTGTCCCATGGCTGCGCGGCATCAGTCCAGAATACCATCTGCGATTGGTAGCGCTCGGGCTCGTCCAACGTGCCGGCCCTGACTACAAAAATGTCCGGCATGGTCGGGAAGAGCATGTAAACCGGCGTGCCGCAATGGCTGCAGAAGGCGCGGCTCTTGATCGTTCCCATATCGCCCGTGAAATCGAAGCTGCTGGCCTGTCCGGTTATCTTCGCGGCGGCGCGGGGGAAGACGAGATAGGAGCCGTGGCCGGTGCCGCTGTCCTTCTGGCACTGCCGGCACTGGCAGTCGTTGCTCATCATCGGCTCGGCTGTGACCTCATAGCGGATCGCACCGCAGGCGCAGCCGCCGGCGTAAGGTTTCATCATGTTTTTCTCCGGTTCAGTCGGTTTCGTTGGCAACCGCGCCAAGTTTCGGCACGACCTTCTTCCAGCCGCCGCCCATGTTGTTGAAGGCGACTTCGTTGCGCGGCATCTCAAAGCCTGCATGCACAAGCCTTACGCGTGTGCCCGCGTCGCATGGCTCCAGGTCCCATGTGACGACAGTATCGAGCTTCGATCCGTAGCCGGCGTTTCCGTCGTCGCCGCCCTTCCACGAATAGGCGAAGCGCCGTTCGGGTATCAGTTCCAGGACCTCGCAGGAGATCGTCCCGTCCCATGCGCCGGCCGGCGTGGTGCGATAGCTGAAACGGTTGCCGACGACGGGCTCGAACCCCTCGGGCTGCATGATCCAGCGCGCCATCAGCGCACCGGTGGTAAGTGCTTTCCAGATCATGGCCGGCGCGTGGGGAAACACCTGTTCAACCACGATGGCGCGTGTGTCGGCAGCCTGATGCAGGGCTTGGATCATGGGTCCAGTTCCTTCATGAGCGTTCTGAGGTCTGCGAAGCGGTTGTTCCAGAAGACGCTGTAATACTTCAGCCAGTCGAAGAGCGGCGTCAGCCCCTTGGGCTCTGCGCGGTAGAAGACATTGCGGCCCGCCGGGCGTTCCTTCACCAAGCCCGCATTTTTCAGGGACTTGAGGTGCTGCGAGATCGCTCCCTGGGTGACTCCGCTCCCTTTCGTCAGTTCCGCGACGGTGATCTCGTCCGTCTGGACGATACGCTCGAATATGGCCCGTCTCGTCGGGTCGGCGAGGGCACGCATGAGGCTGCTGACTGGTGATTCCGGCATCATGACTCATCAATTAGCCCATACTCATCAATAAGTCAATACTAATTGGTATTGGCAGATCGGCCGCGCATCGGGCGATTTGCATAAGGTTGGACATAAGGGCATTGTGTGTTGATCGATACACAAAGCATTGACAACGGGTCCGGCCGCCCATAGCTAAATCTGTATCGATTAACACAGAAAGATACTGCAATGACTGAACTGTCTGGAAAACGCGCTCTCGTTACCGGCGCATCGCGTGGCATCGGCGCGGCGATTGCACTTGCGCTTGCCGACAAGGGCGCCGATGTCGCCATAACTTACGAGCGGTCCGCCGACCGCGCTGCCGAGATAGTCAAGGCAATCGAGGCGAGGGGTCGCAAAGCGCTCGCTATCCAAGCAGACAGCGCAGATCCCGAGGCGGTCAAACGATCAGTGGAGGAGGCCGCGGCAGCTCTTGGCGGTCTCGACATTCTCGTCAACAATGCGGCGATAGCGCGTTACAGCACCATCGCCGATATCAGCGTTGCGGACATCGATGCATTGCTGGACGTGAACGTGCGCTCGCCCCTGCTAACCGCGCAAGCGGCGATTCCGCACCTTGGCAAGGGCAGCCGGGTCATTACCATCGGCTCCGCCGGCGCTGAACGCATCGTCGGCGATACGGGCACCGTCTACTACATGACAAAGTCGGCGCTCCACTCTTTCACTCGAGGCCTCGCGCGCGAACTCGGACCGCGAGACATCACCGTAAACTTGGTGCAGCCGGGATCTACCGACACTGAAATGAACCCAGCCGACGGTGAATTCGCTGAATTCCAGCGATCGTTGATTCCGCTCGGCCGCTTTGGAGAGCCGCAGGACGTCGCCGCCGCCGTAGCCTTCCTTGCAAGCCCGGCGGCACGGCAGATCACAGGCACTATTCTCACTGTCGATGGCGGTGCGCTTACCTGACCGACCACGCTAAACGTCTGAGACGGAAGGGACCGGCCGCAGCCGGTCCCTTTTCTGTCAGGTGCGGCTCCCGGCGATGCGCGCGTCCCAGCCTGTCATGGCGACGTCCGCCACGCTTTCCAGTTCGGCCTGATTTGCGCCATCGCGCGCCATGATCGACATGCCGCCCTGCACGGCCGCCACGAAACGGGCCAGAGCGTCGATGTCGACCGAAGCGGGAACTTCGCCGTCGGCGACGGCCGCTTGCAGGCGCGCCTTGAGGGCGTGCAGCCCTGCGGTTCGCGCCTCATACACTTTCGCGCCCAGTTCCCTGTGTCCTTCGCTGCCAACCGATGACAGGGCAATCATGCATCCGCTCGGCGTACCGGCGCTGCATCCGCTCAGTGCCCCGGCTGAACCTACCAGCAATGTCCTCACTGCCTCGCGCGCGGTAGGAGCGCGTTGAAACTTGTCCCAGAACAGGCTTTGATAGTTCGCCCGGTAATAGTCGAGCGCCTCGGCGTAGAGCGCCTCCTTCGACCCGAACGCTGCATAGAGGCTCGGCGACCCAATGCCCATTGCCTGCGTCAGGTCTGCGATCGATGTCGCCTCATAGCCCTTTGCCCAGAACAACCGTGTCGCCGCACCAAGTGCCGCTTCGCGGTCGAACGCGCGAGGCCGCCCGCGCGGCGGCTTCGCTTCTTTTGTCGTCGTCGGTTTCGACAGGTCACGCATAGTCATCGGACGATTTATGGATCGACTAATATATAAAGTCGAACTTACCCCGCTGCAACGGAACCACGCCTAACGGCGATGCGCCGCTGGCTTGCTCTATTCGATGACGCCGCAGGCGAGTCGCTTGCCGGCATTGCCCGAGGGCTGGCTCTGATAGTCGTCGGCCTGTGCGTGAATCATCAGTGCCCGGCCGAGAATGCCATCCTTCTCCCGGTTCAGCCGGACGCGATCATTGTAGACCTGCGCGCGCAGGATCCCGTCCGCGGACACATACTGGTTCGGCATGTCACCGGCATGAGGCCCCTCCGCCGACAGGAAGCCGTGCGTCTTGTCCGTCGGGTTGAAGTGGCCGCCGGCGGAGTCGTGGCCCGTGGTGTGGTCGCATGAGCCAGTCTCGTGGACGTGGAACGCGACCCACTGGCCGGCGGGAAGGCCGGACACCTCAAGCTCGATCAGCACGCCGCCCGGCGTCGCCGTCAGGTTGGCGGTGCCGTTGTCCTGGCCTGCGCCGTTCACGAAGCCGACGGATACTGTTTCCTGCGCGCTCGCCAGGGAGGTCGAGGCAAACAGGATTGTGGCCAACAGCGCTTTTTTCATCTGTCTTTCCTTCAATTGGTGGAACCCAAACGAAACGGTCAGGCGAGGGTTCCCGAAATCTGGTCGGCAGGCTGGCTCCGGGATAGGAGCAAGCGAGGCCGGCCGGCTTTAAGTCGTTTCACGGGGTGGAGGCACGGTCAGCTTTGCCTCGAGCTGGTCCAGCACGGACTTCAGCTTGCTGCGCAGGCGCTCGGCCTTGGCGGGGTCCATGCCCGTCGTGTCCAAGGTCAGCGACAATCCCTCGTCCTGTTCCGTAATGACACTGTCAGCTTTCAGCTCGCCCCGCACACCGCGTACGAGGTACGGCACGACCGGTCGGCTGATGCCCTTCATGCTGATCGGCTCGCCGGCTTCCGCGTCGATCAGGTCGCGGACATGCGCGTAGGTCTCGTAGCTCAGCATGATGCCGCCTGCCGGCGCGATGCTCTGCAGCCGCGCGGCAAGGTTCGCCTCGGCGCCGATGATGGTGTAATCCATCCGGTCCTCGCTGCCGAAATTGCCGACGTTGCAATAGCCGGTGTTTATTCCCATGCGGACGCGGAACGGGTGTTCGATGCCCTGTTCGCGCCATTTCACCTGCAGAAATTCGAGCCGTTTCTGCATCGCCAGGGCCATCTTCAGGCAGGCACGCGCATCCTCGCGCGCCCCGAGCGTGTTGGGGTCACCGAAGAAGGCGAGGATGGCGTCGCCGATGAACTTGTCGACCGTAGCCCCGTGGGCGATGGCGATGTGCGACATCTCCGTCAGGTATTCGTTCAGATGCGCTGTCAATTCCTCCGGCTGCATGCGCTCGGTGGTCGCGGTGAAATCGATGATGTCGGAGAAGAAGATGGTCAGTTTCTTGCGCTCGGCCGTCACCTTCACGTCGCGCTCGCCGCTGAACACGCTCTTGTAGATCTCCGGCGAGAGGTATTTTGCGATCTTGAACGACACGGTCGCGAGGAAGTTGTTGGCTTCCTTGAGCTCGCCGTTGACCAGCGCGAGTTCGCGCGCCTGCCGGCGCTGCTGCACGATGAATGTCACGCCGACTGCCAGCGCCACCGCGAAATAGGCAAACAAATAGTGGAAGCCGGTGGATCCCTGGGATAGCGGTTGGGTCACCGCGACGGCCTGGATGCCCCTGATATCGCCGACCTTCCAGTCCTTTTTCGGACTGTCCGGATGGCTGTTGTGGCAGGAGACGCAGGCGGCTGTCATGCGGATGGGCGACGCCAGCCGCACCGTTGGATTCCATGAGCCTTCCGTTGCCTCGATGGTCTGCATGTCCGGGTCGGCGCGGAATTTGCCAATGCGTCACGTTGGAAGCTGTCGAGATTGTGCGACGGTCGGCCGGCAAACGGATAATCGGAGACGAAGTCGTAGCGGACGGTGTTGTCACGCGAACTCGTCAGCCGCCCGATCTCCAGCGAGAAGGTGGCCGGGATGGGGATGGCGCCTGCAACATCCCGATAATTGTCCGTCGCGGTGATCTTCGTATGCGGATCGGCCTGCAGGATGCGTCCGACGACGTCGGTGGCATAGAGCGTGCGGATATCCGTGATGATCTTGCTGATGTCATTGGCCTGGCGTTCGGACAGGCGATGCGTGAAGTCGCGCAGGTCGAGCATGACCACCACCGGAAGCGCGGCCAGCAGCAGGATGACGGCCAGGACCGCAGGCCATATGCGCCGCTGGCGCGGGCTGTCTTCCGCCGACTTCAGAGCGTTGGTCACAGCATTGTCCTGAACAGCAGGTTCGGTGCGTCAACCATGGACGCAATTGGTTCAGAGATGGTTTCGGACGGCGAGTTGAAGTGGACAAACTATATGTGGATTCTTTGTCTCTGCAAATAATCTCTAAATGCGTCCAGTGACTTAATCTGTTTTCGCAGGATTTTCTTGGTCGCAATTTTTCCCCACCCCTTTTGCCTCCCGCATAATTCGTCCTGCCTGCGCGGGGAAACGGATGCGCACCTATCATTCGGGCAGGCGGGTACCGGGTCGGTCGCGCAGGGGTGCGCGGCTGGGCGATGAGCCCACAGGTCCGGCCCTCGAACCGGACGTTGTGTGCCGCCCGTGGTCTTACAAACCACGCGATGGCCGGCGGAACGGTTGAGGGAAGCATGCCTGACGGGCGACCGCGAGGTTGCACGTAATACCTTTAGATGAGCGACTGAACGGCCGCCCGTCTTCCTCACCTTTCATCAACCGGACGCTTTTGCGCCGCGGCACTGCGAAGCCGTGCCGAAAAGCTGGCGAACCAGAGGAAAAGCAATGAGAAACAAAAACAAGTCCCGGCAGGACGAAGCAGCAGCCGGGCTCGAACCGACGACGGAAGAGCGACAGATACTGTTCGATAACTTCCGATCACATCTCGCGATGACGATCATCTCGGACTCTGTCGAATACCATTCGAAATGTCGATTCGCAGACTGCCGCAAGGCTGGGCGGTGCATGTCGTTCGACCGGTTCGAGGGTGTCTGCCCGGTACCGCTCGACAGCAGCCTGGCCATGATGTTCGGGGCCATGATATGGTTCGACAACGCGAAATCTGCCGCGCAGCATCGGGAGCGCCTCGCCGAGCTTGAAGAGTTGGTCGCCGTGCTGGAAGCGGAAATTGCCGAACGAGCAAAGGGATGAACCGGCCCCTATTGCGCCACCAGCGCGTCGCGTCGGGGCTTTCTGGCCCTGTTCGCAGTCGCGAAATGCGGATAAAAACGCCGCATGGACCAACACGCCACCGTCAAGCAAGCCAAGGCGAAGATCGGCCACTCGGCCTGTCCGCACGACTGCCCGTCCACCTGCGCGCTCGACGTCGAGTTGCTGTCCGACACCCGCATCGGCCGTGTCCACGGCGATAAGGCCAACAGCTATACGGCCGGCGTCATCTGCGCCAAGGTCGCGCGCTACGCCGACCGCGTCCACCATCCCGACCGCCTGCTGAAGCCGCTTATCCGTGCCGGTGCGAAGGGCGAGGGCGCCTGGAAGGAGGCGAGTTGGGAAGCCGCGCTCGACCTCGTGGCCGAAAAGTTCATCGCGGCGGAGGAGAAGTTGGGCAGCGAAACTGTCTGGCCCTACTTCTACGCCGGCACGATGGGACTGGTGCAGCGCGACGGGATAAACCGCCTGCGCCACGCCAAGAGATACTCCGGCTTTTTTGGCTCGATCTGCACCAACCTCGCCTGGACAGGCTACGTCATGGGTACCGGCGCGCTGCGCGGCTCGGACCCGCGCGAGATGGCGAAGTCCGATTGCGTGGTCATCTGGGGCACCAATGCGGTCTCCACTCAGGTCAACGTGATGACCCATGCCGTCAAGGCCCGCAAGGAGCGCGGCGCAAAGATCGTCGTCATCGACATCTACGACAATGCCACGATGAAGCAGGCCGACATGGGCTTGATCCTCAAGCCCGGAACGGACGGGGCGCTTGCCTGCGCGGTCATGCACGTGCTGTTTCGCGAGGGTTTGGCCGACTGGCCGTATCTGGAGAAATACTCGGACGATCCGCGTGGGCTTGAAGCGCATCTGGCAACCCGCACGCCGGAATGGGCGTCCGCCATATGCGGGCTTTCGGTCGAAGAGATCGAGGCCTTCGCCCGGCTCATTGGCGAGACGAAACGGGTCTATTTCCGCCTCGGCTACGGTTTCGCGCGCCAGCGCAACGGCTCAGTGGCGATGCATGCCGCGGTTTCGGTGCCGACCGTGCTCGGCGCCTGGCAATATGAAGGAGGCGGTGCCTTAAACTCGAACTCCGGTATTTCCGGCTTCAAGTTCGACAACGGCCTGCTTGAAGGCGCGACCCTACGCGACCCTGACATCCGCTATCTAGACCATTCACGCATCGGACCTGTCCTGATGAGCCACGAGGACGCGCTGTTTGGCGGGCCGCCGGTTACGGCGTTGCTGATCCAGAATACCAACCCGGTGAATGTCGCGCCCGAGCAGCGTCTGGTGAAGCAGGGCTTCCTGCGCGACGACCTTTTCACCTGCGTCCACGAACAGTTCATGACCGACACGGCGAAACTCGCCGACGTCGTGCTACCCGCCACCATGTTCCTGGAGCACGACGACATCTACAAGGGTGGCGGCAACCAGCACATCAATCTCGGGCCGAAGCTGATCGAGCCGCCGGAGGGACCGCGCACCAATCATTTCGTCATCGAGGAACTGGCAAAGCGCTTGGGCGTCGCGCATATGCCCGGCTTCGGTCTGACCGAGCGCGAGCATATCGACAGGCTCCTCAGCCGGCACGAGACCGGCAGCTTCGATGCTCTGAGGAAGGCGAAATGGCTGGACGTGCAGCCGGATTTCGAGACGGCGCATTTCCTCAACGGCTTCGGCCACGCGGACGGAAAGTTCAGCTTCAAGCCGCAATGGGTCGGCGGTTTCGCCCCCAACAAGCCGCCGCGCAACATGGGCGCAGCGTTCGGGCCTTATGAAAGTCTGCCCGAGTTTCCCGACCACGTGGACCTGATCGAGGTCGCCGACGCCGAGCATCCGTTTCGGCTGGCGACATCGCCGGCGCGCAGCTTCCTCAACTCGAGCTTCGCCGAAACCGAAGCCTCGCGGACAAAGGAAGGCGGGCGTCCCGAGCTGCTTCTGCATCCCGAGGATGCTGCCAGGCTCGGCGTCGCGACCGGCGATCGTGTCGAGATCGGCAACCGGCGCGGCGAGGTCGTTCTGCATGCGAAGCTGTTCGACGGAATCAAGCGCGGCGTCGTCATCGCGGAAGGGCTCTGGCCGAACGACGCGCATGAGCGCGGCGAGGGCATCAACGTGCTGACAGGCGCTGACGCGCCCGCGCCCTATGGCGGCGCGGCTGTGCACGACAACAAGGTCTGGGTGAGGGCGGCGGCCTAGCCGATGTGATAGGTCAGCGCCATTCCTATGCAGTGCCGCAAGGCCTCGGCGTCCGGCGTCTCGGCAGAATTGAAGAGCAGCGCACGGGTGCCCTCATAGGTGAAAAGACCGGGATAGGTCTCGTCGAACCTGCGCGTCAGGTCCGTCTGGCAATGGACGAAAAGCGCGAAGTCGTGGTCTTCCGATTTCGGAACGCCGATCCTGATCGTGCTTCCGCTACGCGTATCCGGTGTCAGGTAGGCGGGTTGACCCCACTTGATTGTTTCCTCGATACGACCGATCCGGGCGTTCGCCGCCGCCGCTTCGAATATAAGCGACCTGAGGGCGAGCGCGCCCTGCCGTGCGCCTTCGGGCATCGTGTCGAACAAGGCCTCGACATGGCCCGTTGCAAATGCAGGTGCGCTCATCTGACCGTTCCGTTCGCTGGGCAAGGCTGGTCGGACACCGCGCTTATGTCAACGCGAAGGCCGCAGACTGCTGCCAGTTCAGGGGATCGCGGAAAGGTCAACCCTTCAACAGTTCGGCCACCTTCGGTGCGAAGTAGGTGAGGATACCGTCGCAGCCGGCGCGCTTGAAGGCGAGCAGCGATTCCATCATCGCCTTGTCGCCGTCGATCCACCCGTTCTGCGCGGCGGCCGTGATCATCGCGTATTCACCCGACACCTGATAGGCGAAGGTGGGCACCTGGAACTCGTCCTTCAGCCTGCGGATGATGTCGAGATAGGGCAAGCCCGGCTTGACCATTAGCATGTCGGCACCCTCGGCGAGGTCCTGCTCGGCCTCACGAATGGCCTCATCCGAGTTCGCGTGGTCGATGTAGTAGGTCTTCTTGTCGCCCCTGAGCAGGCCTTGGGTACCGATCGCCTCACGATACGGGCCGTAGAAGGCGGAGGCGAACTTGGTCGCGTAGGACATGATCGCGACGTCCTGATATCCGGCTGCGTCCAGCGCATCGCGGATCGCGCCGATGCGCCCGTCCATCATGTCGGACGGAGCAATGATATCCGCACCGGCAGCCGCCTGGAGAACGGCCGCAGATGCCACCTGCTCGACCGTCTCGTCGTTGACGATGACACCGTCGCGCAGGATGCCGTCATGGCCGTGACTGGTGAAGGGGTCGAGCGCGCCGTCGGTGATGATGCCGATGTCCGGAACCGCCGCCTTGATGGCGCGCGTGGCCCGGTTGATCAGATTGTCGGGATTGAGGATTTCCGAACCGGCCACGTCTTTCAGAGAAAAGACTACCTGCGGAAAGGTGGCGAGCGCGGGAATGCCAAGTTTTGCGGCGCGCTCTGCTTCCTTGACGGCGAGATCGACGGAAAGGCGGAAGACGCCCGGCATGGCCGCGATTTCCTCGCGGCGGTTTTCGCCATCGGTCAGGAAAAGCGGCCAGATCAGGTCGTCGACGGTGAGATGGTTTTCCTGCACCAGCCGCCGCGACCAGTCGGCCCTGCGCATGCGGCGAAGCCGGCGCGAGCCGGTGATCTCGTCGACCGTGCGTGACTGGCGGGGGAGGCTGAACTTGTTCATGAAAGTGCTCCGATCGCGCGGCTTCTAGCACGCAAAGGCAACGATGACCAATCTGTCACCGAGCCCCTGGCATTGACGCGGTTGGTGGCCGCGCTTAGCACTTCATGCGTTAATCGGAGGGAATCGAACGGATGGATTTCGGCGGCGGCGACCAGATCCGTTTCGAACGCCTCGGCAAGGCAGGCGTGGTCACGCTGACCCGGCCGGGAGCCCTGAATGCGCTGACCCACCAGATGGTCAAGGCGCTAAGTGCAGCGTTGACCGCTTGGGAGACCGATCCCGCCATCGCAGTCGTCATAGTCAAGGCGGAAGGCCGCGCTTTCTGCGCTGGCGGTGACGTCGTCGAAACCTACAGGGTTTGGGAGCGGGGCGGGCGGCTGACGCAGTTCTTTGCCGACGAGTACAGGCTGAATGTCCAGATCGACCGCTTCCCGAAACCCTACGTCTCCCTCATCGACGGCATTTGCATGGGCGGCGGCATGGGCATTTCCATCCACGGTTCCCACAGGGTCGCAACCGAAAACGCCGTCTTTGCGATGCCGGAAGTAGGGATAGGTTTCTTCCCGGATGTCGGCGGCAGTTACGTCCTTCCAAATCTCGGCGGTACCGTCGGCATGTATCTCGGTTTGACCGGAAACCGGGTGGGGCAGGGCGATGCTCTCTGGTCAGGCATTGCCACCCACACCATTCTTTCGGTTTACGTCCCGGCGCTGGTCGAGGAGATTGCCGACAGCGGCGACCCCGGAACGGAATTGCGAGAATTCTTCAAGAACGTGCCGCGCAAGGCCACCGACGCGCAGGTCCAGGCTATCGCCAAGCATTTTTCGCGCGGTTCGCTCCCCGAGATTATCGCCAGTCTCGAACGGGCGGCGCCCTCGGATGAATTTGCCGCCGAAACGCTGGCGATCATCCGCACGCGTTCGCCGACAAGCCTGCACGTGACCTTCCGTGCGCTCACGGCAGGTTCGACCATGCCGCTCGCCGATTGCATGCGCATGGAGTTCCGGATCCTGAACAGGATGCTGGAAAGCCACGATCTCTATGAAGGAATACGGGCGGCGCTCATCGAAAAGGGCTCCAAACCTGTCTGGAGGCCGCCCACGCTGGCCGACATCCGCGAGAGCGACATCGACGTCTTTTTTGCACCGTTGCCGAACGGAGAACTCGCGCTGTGAGTGACCTGGCCGAACGCGGACCGGTGCAGCCGACGCTCGCAGAAACCGGGTTTGTCTGGTTTCAGCGGATCGTCGCCGGCTACTGCCTGCTGTTTGGCATTTTGTACTGGGTGCGTCTGATCGGCATCTACGATGGGCCGCTGTGGCGGTTCGACCTCATGCCTGTTCACTGGCAGATCGCGGCCGTCACGCTTGCCGTGTTCTATCCATTTGCCGCCATCGGCCTATGGATGCTTGCGTCATGGGGGCCGGTGATCTGGGCGATCTGCGCAGTCACCGAGGTCCTGATGTACGTCTTGTTCCCGGACCTCTACGGCCACAAGCTCCTGATCGTGTCGAGCCACATCTTCGTGGCGGTTCTCTACACGGCCTTTCGCGTTCTGATACACCTGCAGCATCGCAAGGCGGAGCAATACGGTTAATTTTAGCTCCGCGGGTGACCGATCGTTAATCGTCTTGCCAACACAGGTCGGCTTAACCCCTTGTTAGTCCTGGTGTTTAAGTCGAATTTTATGTGCATTCGATAGTGTCGCGACCAAGGTGAGAAACAAAAACAATCACCGGGCGACAAACGAGAGGCAAGACAATGAACAATTCGCGTTCGGCGGCGAAGACCGCTCCCGTATCCGATGATCGTCGCGAAGCGATCCGCTCGCTTTACATGGAATCCCTGCAGCTGGTCGAGCGCCTGCACCGCCGCCTGCTGGACGTGATCAAGGACGAATTCGATCGCAATGGTCGCTCCGACATCAACGCGATCCAGGCGCTGCTGCTGTTCAACATCGGTAATGCCGAGTTGACGGCCGGCGAACTGCGCTCGCGCGGTTATTATCTCGGTTCGAACGTTTCCTACAACCTGAAGAAGCTGGTCGATCTCGGCTTCATCAACCATCAGCGCTCGCGTATCGATCGCCGCTCGGTTCGCGTCAGCCTGACACCGAAGGGGCAGGCCGTGGCCGAGGTCGTCGCCGGGCTCTACGAGCGCCACATCGGGTCGATCGAGCAGGTCGGCGGCATCAATCAGGACGAGTTCAAGCAGATGAACCGGGCGCTGCAGCGGCTGGACCGCTTCTGGAACGATACGATCGCCTATCGCATGTGATTTCTTGCCCTCCAGTCGGCAAGCAGCGGCCGTTGCGGGGAGGCAGCGGCCGCTTTCTTTTTGCCCGCCTCACGCTGTCGTGTGTGGCCAAAGCCTTGCTGCCGCCATAATCGGATGGATATGCGGACGTAGAGTTGCGCGATGCGCAGGCAAGGGTGACGGCTCCTGTTTGTGGTTGGCCATTTGTTAAGCATGGCCGCCATAGAGTTGCACCGCGATGATGACGGGACAGTATCCGGTATGACGATCAAAACCAGCCGACGGGTCTTTCTTTCAGGTGCGGGCATGCTCGCCGCTGCGGCTTTTGCTGCGCCGGCGAGGGCTCAGGACGTGATCATGGAAGTCCTGCAGTCCAATCGCCGTGGCAATTGGGACGACACTTTCGACGCACGCGCCAGCGATGGCGGCAAGGTTGCCACCAATCTCCCGATTTTTTCGCCACAGACGATTTCCTATATCCAGCAGGCCATCGGCCAGTATTCCAACATCGTCGCGCAGGGCGGATGGCCGGTCGTTCCGGCGACCAAGAAGCTGCAGTTGGGCGTAGTCGATCCCGATGTCGCGGTGTTGCGCAAGCGCCTGATGATCTCCGGCGACCTGTCGACCAGCGCGGGCATGTCGGAATCCTTTGACACCTATGTCGATGCGGCGGTGAAGCGCTTCCAGGCGCGCCATGGCCTCCCGGTGGACGGGGTACTCGGCAAGTACAGCTATGCGGCGCTAAACGTCTCCGCACAGACCCGACTCGGCCAGTTGCAGACCAATTTACAGCGTCTCCAGTCCCAGGCTCAGCCGGTCGGTCGCTACGTAATGGTCAACATCCCCGCCGCGCAGATCGAAGCGGTGGAGAACGACCGTGTCGTGCTCCGGCACACCGCCATCGTCGGCAAGATCGACCGCCAGACACCGATCCTGAATTCGGCGATCAACGAAATCATCGTCAATCCCTACTGGAACGCGCCAGAGTCGATCGTTCGCAAGGACATCATTCCGCTGATGCGGAAAAACCCGCAGTATTTGGCGGAAAACAACATCCGCATCCTCGGCCCCAACGGGGAGATCGATCCTGCAACGATCGATTGGAATACCGAAGACGCTGCCAAGTTCCGCTTCCGTCAGGATCCGGGCAAGATCAATGCTATGGCGTCGGTGAAGATCAATTTCCCGAACGAGCACGCGACCTACATGCACGATACGCCGCAGCAGACGCTGTTCGACAAGCTGATGCGCTTCGATTCTTCCGGTTGCGTCCGCGTCCAGAACGTCCGGGACCTTGTTACATGGTTGCTGCGCGATACGCCGGGCTGGGATCGTCAGCGTTTCGAATCGACAATCAAGAGCGGCGAGAACATGCCGGTGCAGCTCGCGGTCCCGGTGCCGATTTACTTCGCGTATGTCTCGGCATGGTCGACCGGAGACGGGGTCGCGCATTTCCGCGACGACATCTACGCGATGGACGGCGTGAGCGAACTGCAGCTTAGCCAGGCACTTTAGAGTTTCCAAGGGCCGCCTCTGGGCGGCCTTTTTGCTTTGAGAGCGGGTGTTCTCGGGCTGTCTGCCGCAATTCGGCGACGAAATTTCGCATGCGCGAGCGTGGCGAGGCCATATCAACTGTGTTAATGCGCGCCTGACCTTCCGCTGACCTCCATATTCGGGATTTGAACGCCATGGCAACAGCAACGGCAGCCGCGAACCATTCGGCTTCGTTTTTTGGAACATCGCTCGCCGACGCCGACCCGGAAATCTTCGGGGCCATACGCTCGGAACTCGGTCGTCAGCGTCACGAGATCGAACTGATCGCGTCCGAAAACATCGTGTCGCGCGCCGTGCTGGAAGCCCAGGGCTCGATCATGACGAACAAGTATGCGGAGGGTTACCCCGGCAAGCGCTACTATGGCGGCTGCCAGTTCGTAGATATCGCCGAGGAATTGGCGATCGAGCGCGCCAAGAAGCTGTTTTCCTGCAACTTCGCCAACGTGCAGCCGAATTCCGGCTCGCAAATGAACCAAGCTGTGTTCCTGGCGCTGTTGCAGCCTGGCGACACCTTCATGGGTCTCGACCTCAACTCGGGTGGCCACCTCACGCACGGCTCGCCGGTCAACATGAGCGGCAAGTGGTTCAAGGTCGTTTCCTACGGTGTTCGCCAGGACGATCACCTGCTCGACATGGATGCGATCGAGAAGACCGCGCACGAGACCAAGCCGAAGCTGATCCTGGCGGGCGGCACGGCCTATTCGCGCATCTGGGATTGGAAGCGTTTTCGCGAGATCGCCGATGCTGTCGGCGCCTATCTGATGGTCGACATGGCCCATATTGCGGGCCTCGTCGCCGGTGGGCAGCATCCTTCGCCGCTGCCGCATGCGCACGTGGTGACGACCACAACGCACAAATCCCTGCGTGGACCTCGCGGCGGCATGATCCTGACTAACGACGAGGATATTGCAAAGAAGATCAATTCGGCCGTGTTCCCTGGACTTCAGGGCGGACCGCTGATGCACGTCATCGCAGCCAAGGCGGTCGCTTTCGCCGAGGCGCTCAAGCCGGAATTCAAGACCTATGCCGCAAACGTGGTCTCGAATGCGAAGGCTCTTGCGGAAAGCCTCAAGGAAACGGGCCTCGATATCGTCTCGGGCGGCACCGACAATCACTTGATGCTGGTTGACCTGCGTCCCAAGAACGCGACGGGCAAGCGCGCCGAGGCCGCTCTCGGTCGCGCCAACATCACTTGCAACAAGAACGGCATTCCCTTCGACCCGGAGAAGCCGTTCGTCACCTCCGGCGTACGCCTCGGCACGCCGGCCGGAACCACGCGCGGCTTTGGCGAGGCGGAGTTCCGCGAGATCGGCAAGCTCATCGCGGAAGTTCTGGATGGCTTGAAGGTAGCAAATTCGGACGAGGGCAACGCGGCGGTCGAGGCGGCGGTGAAGCAGAAGGTGCTGACGCTGACTGAAAAGTTCCCGATGTATTCCTATATGGGATGACGCCGACTATCCCAACGTTGGAGGACGATTTGGACGAGCCTGACACACTGGATGGCACACCCCGCTCCAAATCGGTCGCGATGTTGACGGATTGGTCAGGTGCCAAGGTCTACATGACAAGGCCAGCGCTTCGGGAATTGGCTGCGGAACTCCTTCGTATTAGCGAGGCCGATCCGAAGGAGTGTTTTGAAGTTCATCTCTCGATACTCTTCTCGCATTTCGGTGCGAACAACGAGTATCTCGCGCCGAGAGCACGCTTTGCCAATGGCCTGGGGCCTGTCTTTGAGCGAATACAAAGGAAGGTCTGGCTTGATGAACCGGACAGCGGCAAATGGAATGCCGGTTCCGGGTTCGACGTGACGATCATGCACATCCCGCCCGAAATGGTCGGAGAGGAAGTCGGACGTCCTGACGAATAGTTCCCTTGCCCTTTCTTGCGACACCGGCGTACGTGTTTTGGCTCGCCGCAAAATCGGTTAAGTGTCGCTGCAGAATCTCTCCCTCCGTTTATCCGAAGGCCTTCATGCGCTGTCCCTATTGCCAGTCCGAAGACACACAGGTGAAGGATTCGCGGCCCGCCGAAGATGGCGGGGCGATCCGGCGCAGGCGCGTCTGCCCGGTATGCGGTGGGCGTTTCACCACTTTCGAACGCGTCCAGTTGCGCGATCTCGTCGTCTTGAAGAAGACGGGACGCAAGGTTCCCTTCGACCGTGACAAGCTCTTGCGGTCCGTCGAGATCGCGGTTCGCAAGCGCAACGTCGAGCCCGAGCGGATCGACCGGGCCGTCACCGGCATTGTTCGTCAGTTGGAAAGCTCTGGCGAAACCGAGATACCGTCGGCCGAAATCGGCCGGTTGGTCATGGAGGCGCTGAAGACGCTCGATGATGTTGCGTATGTCCGCTTCGCCTCGGTGTACCGCAATTTTCGCGAGGCCAAGGATTTCCATGAAGTTCTCGGCGAACTGAAAGGCGATGAGGACGCCGGCTGAAATGACCTCGCGCTCGGCGGCGGAACAAGAGGCGCTTGATCGCCGCTTCATGGCGGCTGCGATCCGGCTTTCGGGCAAGCACGCCGGCCTGACTGCCACAAACCCTTCCGTTGCCACGCTGATCGTCCGCGAAGGGCAGGATGGACCGGTGATTGTCGGCCGTGGCGCAACCGCTATCGGCGGCCGACCGCATGCCGAAACCGAGGCTTTGACTGAGGCCGGTGACCTGGCGCGGGGAGCGACCGCCTACGTTACCCTGGAGCCCTGCGCGCACCATGGGCGGACGCCGCCGTGCGCCAATGCGCTGGTTTCGGCGGGTGTAGCCCGGGTGGTTGGGGGGGCGAGCGACCCCGACGACCGCGTTTCTGGCAAAGGGTATACCATTCTGCGAGAGTCGGGCATCGAAGTCGTCGAGCGGGTCTTGGCCGAACAGGCCACCGATGCAATGGCCGGCTATCTCACGAGATCCCTGAAAAAAAGGCCGGAAGTCACGCTGAAACTTGCGATTTCGCAGGATGGGATGATCGGCAGGCCCGGCGAGGGGCAGATCGCGATCACGGGCGAGGTATCGCGCCGGCAGGTCCACATGATGCGCGCCATGAGCGACGCCATCCTCGTCGGGGTTGGCACAGCCATTGCCGACGATCCGGAACTCACAGTCAGGTTGCCGGGGCTTGCCGACAGATCGCCGACGCGGATCGTGCTCGATCCCGCTGCAAGGCTGCCGCTCACATCGAAGCTCGTCCAGACGGCCGGACAAGTCCAGCTCTTGGTCGCTGCCTGCGAAGGGGTCGATCCGGGACGGAAGGCCGCGCTGGAGCGTTCTGGAGCGGGGTTTCTCGCAACCGAAACCTTTGACGGACGGATTGCGCTGCCCGAACTGCTCGAGGATCTCGCCGCAAAGGGATTGTCGACGGTCATGGTGGAGGGCGGCGCGGCTACTGCGAGACATTTTCTGGACGAAGGCCTCGTGGACCGGATTGTGCTCTTTCGCGGTGCGGTGGTCGTCGGGGCGGACGGGATTGCGGCGCCGGTAGATGAAAACCACATGCCAGGTGGATTTAGCTTGGCGCGACGCGCAACCTTCGGCGACGACCACGTTTCGGAATGGGTGAGGCCGCTCTGATGTTTACCGGGATTGTCACCGATGTCGGCAGGATAGCCGCGACAGAGGCGCTGCCGAAGGGCGTCAGGTTTCGTATCGAGACGGCATACGATCCTGCCTCCATCGCTATTGGTGCGTCGATATCCTGTTCGGGCGTATGCCTGACAGTCACCCGACTTCCCGACGTCGGAAGCAATGAGCGCTGGTTCGAGGTCGAAGCCTGGGACGAAGCGCTTCGGCTGACGACCGCTTCAAGCTGGCAACTCGGTACGCCGATCAATCTCGAGCGAGCGTTGAAGATCGGGGACGAACTCGGGGGCCACATCGTTTCCGGCCACGTCGACGGCAAGGCCGGAATCGTCGCGCGGACGAAAGAGGGCGAGGCGGTGCGCTTTACGCTGGATGCTCCCCGGGAATTGGCGAAGTTCGTCGCGCCGAAGGGATCGGTCGCGCTGGACGGGACGTCACTCACGGTCAACAAGGTCGATGGCAGGCGCTTCGATGTCTTGTTGATCCATCATTCGCTTTCGGTCACCACATGGGGCGAACGGCAGGTTGGCGACGACGTGAATCTCGAGGTCGATACGATGGCGCGTTATGCCGCAAGGCTGGCGGAGGCGTCGACGCAGGGCCTCTGATGCGGTCATCGTGCGCATGGCTGGGGTGCACAATGTAGCGCTTGCGGTCGCACCCGGATCGGCCTAAGTCACCGCCCGACCGGGAGATACCAATGGCCGTCACTTCAGACCACGGAAAAGCCTTCAGCCTGCCCAAAGAGAAGGCGAACATCCTCATTGTCGAGGCACGCTTCTACGACGATCTCGCCGACGCCTTGCTTGATGGCGCAAAGGCGGCGCTTGACGAGGCGGGCGCGACCTACGACGTCATCACCGTTCCGGGAGCGCTGGAGGTTCCGGCCGTCATATCCTTCGCGCTCGACGCCGCGGATGAAGGCGGCACAGACTACGATGGCTACGTGGCTCTGGGGACAGTCATCAGAGGCGACACCTATCATTTCGACATTGTCGCGAATGAATCCTCGCGCGGGCTTATGAACCTGTCCGTCGACGAGTCGCTGGCGATCGGCAACGGCATCCTCACGACCGAAAACCTGGAGCAGGCATGGGTGCGCGCCAGGAAGACCGAGGGCGACAAGGGAGGGTTCGCCGCGCGCGCCGCGCTCACCATGATCGCGATCCGCGAGCGGCTGGGGGCCTGACCGTGCAAGAGCCAACTGGCGAACAGCCTAATATCAGGCAGGCCAACAAGCGCGGCGCGGCACGGCTCGCTGCGGTGCAGGCGCTGTACCAGATGGATGTCGCCGGTAGCGGGTTGCTGGAGATTGCGGCGGAGTACGAGGCCTTCAGGTTGGGGAAAGAAGTAGACGGCGCCCAGTATCGAGAGGCGGATGCGCAGTGGTTCCGGGCAATCCTGTCGGGGGTTGTCGAGAACCAGAAGGTAGTCGATCCCATGATCCGGCAGGCGCTGACGGAGGACTGGCCGCTGTCGCGGCTGGATTCGACGTTGAGAGCGATCCTGCGTGCAGGCGTCTATGAACTGATGAAGCGCGATGATGTGCCGGTTGCGGTCATCGTGTCTGAATATGTCGACATCGCCAAGGCATTCTACTCCGAGGATGAGCCGAAGCTGGTGAACGCAGTGCTCGATCGTGTCTCGCGCAGAGTCCGTGGCGAAGGACGGGGCCGCGACGCATCATGAACGCTCACGCGCCGGTGGATGCACGGCGCACCGCGCTCATTCTTGCCGCATCGCAAGCGATCATAGGGTCGGCGGCTCCGATCGCGATCTCGCTTGGCGGGTTGGCCGGTTTCTATCTGCTAGGCGCTGACAAGTCGCTGGCGACGTTGCCGGTCACTGGTTTCAACGTCGGCGTGGCGCTTGGTGCAATCCCGGCGGCGGTAATCATCCGCTCACTTGGCCAGCGCAACGGCTTCATGACGGGCACGCTGGTGACAGCGTTTGGCGGGCTGATCGCGACCTTCGCGCTTTTCCAGGCAAGTTTTTGGGGCTTCGTCGCGGGGCTCGTGGGAATTGGCGTCGGCGGCGCCTTCGTCCAACAATTCCGTTTTGCCGCGGCTGACAACGCGCCGCCAGAGTTCAAGGCTCGCGCGATTTCCTTCGTGCTTGCCGGGGGTATCTTCACGGCGGTCATCGGGCCCCAGATCGTAATCTTCACGCGCGATCTGCTGGCACCTGTCATGTTTGCCGGTGCTTTCGCCTCGATCCTGCCACTTGCGGCCGTGGGCGCAATCTTGCTGTCTTTCCTGCGCGTTTCCCGCCATGTCGTAGGCTCCAGGCAGGATGCCGACGCTCCTGCGCGTCCGTTGCGCGAGATCATCGCCCAGCCCCAGTTCGCGATCGGCCTTCTGTGCGCCGTCGGCTCCTATGCGTTGATGAGCCTTGTCATGACCGGCGCTCCGCTGGCGATGGTCGGCTGTGGATTTTCGCCCGACGACGCGGCGCTGGGCATCTCCTGGCATATCATGGCCATGTTCGGGCCAAGCTTTTTCACGGGCGCGCTGATTACCCGCTTTGGCAAGGAGACGATCGTCGCGGTCGGCTTGATCCTGCTGATCGGTTGCGCGATCGTGGCGCTGTCCGGCATCCAACTCTGGCACTTCTGGACTGCGCTGATCCTGCTCGGACTTGGCTGGAACTTCGGTTTCATCGGTGCGACGGCCATGGTCGCGGGCACTTACCGCGCCTCAGAGAAGGGCAAGGTCCAGGGTTTCCACGACTTCATCTTGTTCACCAGTGTCGCTTGCGGCTCCCTGCTGGCTGGCGTCGTTTACAACAACTGGGGCTGGGAAATGCTGAACTGGATCGTGCTGCCAGTCACAGGACTATGCTTCCTCGGCCTAGCCGGATTGCGGCTGTACGTGCGTGCCAACCCGGCCTGATCCAGCGAGTTTCCTTCCTTTTCGTGTCCTTGGGATGGATCGCAGGGCGATATTGCGCGCAAAAAGGCGAAAACCGGGCAAAAAACGAACGCCAGCTTGACCTTCGCGGGGCTGTTTCGCATAAGCCTCGTCCTTAGGGACCGGATTCAACACGACGAATCCCGGTCTCCTTCCGTCGGCCCGGGGAGGGGAGATTTTCGGGCCAGCAATCAGGGAATTTGGCATGACCATGCTGTACGTCGTTATCGCCTGCGGCCTGCTTTCTGTCCTGTACGCCATCTGGGCGACACAGTCGGTCCTCGCGTCCGACCAGGGCAATGCGCGCATGCAGGAAATATCGTCCGCCATCCGGGAGGGTGCGCAGGCTTATCTAGCACGGCAATACACTACCATCGCTATTGTCGGCGTCGTCGTCCTCCTGCTGGCCTGGTGGCTGCTGTCGTTCACGGCCGCGCTTGGCTTCCTCATCGGCGCGGTGCTGTCGGGCGTAGCGGGTTTCATTGGAATGCACGTGTCGGTTCGCGCAAACGTGCGGACGGCGCAGGCGGCTTCCAACAGCCTGGCGGCAGGCCTGGACATCGCTTTCAAGTCCGGTGCGATCACGGGCATGCTGGTTGCCGGTCTGGCCCTGCTGGGTGTCGCCGTCTACTATTGGGTCCTGATTGGCCCGATGGGGTATGCGCCGGCTGATCGCGTCGTCATCGATGCCCTTGTTTCGCTCGGGTTCGGCGCCTCGCTTATTTCGATTTTTGCCCGTCTCGGTGGCGGCATCTTCACCAAGGGTGCAGACGTCGGCGGCGATCTCGTCGGCAAGGTTGAGGCCGGCATCCCGGAAGACGATCCGCGCAACCCGGCGACGATCGCCGACAACGTCGGCGACAATGTCGGAGACTGCGCCGGCATGGCCGCCGACCTGTTCGAGACCTACGCGGTGACTGTAGTCGCCACCATGGTTCTCGGCGCCATCTTCTTCGGCGGCTCGGCTGTTCTCGGATCGGTGATGCTGTATCCGCTCGCGATCTGCGGTGCCTGCATCATCACCTCGATCATCGGCACGTTCTTCGTTAAGCTCGGTTCGAACGGTTCGATCATGGGCGCTCTCTACAAGGGCCTTATCGTCACGGGCATCCTGTCGATTATCGGGCTCGGCGCAGCGACGTCGCTGACCATCGGCTGGGGCGACGTCGGCACGGCGAACGGCTTCCTAGTAACAGGAACGAACCTCTTCATCTGCGGCCTGATCGGGCTTCTGGTGACGGGTCTGATCGTCGTCATTACCGAGTATTACACCGGCACCAACAAGCGTCCGGTTAACTCGATCGCGCAGGCGTCGGTTACCGGTCATGGCACCAACGTTATCCAGGGCCTCGCAGTCTCGCTCGAATCGACCGCGCTGCCCGCGATCGTCATTGTCGGGGGCATCATCGCGACGTTCCAGCTTGGCGGTCTGTTCGGTACGGCCATAGCCGTGACGACGATGCTTGGCCTTGCCGGCATGATCGTTGCGCTCGACGCGTTCGGTCCGGTTACCGACAACGCGGGCGGGATTGCCGAAATGTCAGGTCTGCCGCCTGAGGTGCGTCACTCGACCGATGCGCTGGACGCTGTGGGCAACACCACCAAGGCCGTGACGAAGGGTTACGCAATCGGTTCGGCGGGCCTCGGTGCGCTGGTCCTGTTCGCAGCCTACAGCTACGACCTGCAGTATTTCGCGGCCAACGCGGCGCAATACCCATATTTCGCCGATATCGGTACGGTCTCCTTCGATCTGTCCAACCCGTATGTCGTGGCTGGACTGATCTTCGGTGGCCTGATCCCCTACCTCTTCGGCGGCATCGCCATGACGGCTGTCGGCCGTGCGGCGGGATCGATCGTCGAGGAAGTGCGTCGCCAGTTCCGCGAGGACCCCGGCATCATGGCCGGAACCTCCAAGCCGAACTATGCACGCGCGGTGGATCTGCTGACCAAGGCGGCGATCAAGGAAATGATCATTCCTTCGCTCCTGCCTGTCCTGGCCCCGTTGGTCGTGTACTTCGGGGTGTTGCTGATCTCCGGCTCCAAGGCTTCGGCGTTTGCCGCTCTCGGCGCTTCGCTGCTCGGCGTCATCGTCAACGGCCTGTTCGTCGCGATCTCGATGACCTCCGGTGGCGGCGCCTGGGACAATGCCAAGAAGTCCTTCGAGGACGGCTTTGTCGACAAGGACGGCGTCAAACACCTCAAGGGATCGGAAGCCCACAAGGCCTCGGTTACCGGTGACACCGTCGGCGATCCCTACAAGGATACGGCCGGGCCGGCGGTCAATCCGGCTATCAAGATCACCAACATCGTCGCGCTCCTGCTGCTCGCCGTGCTCGCACACGGCTGAAAGCGGACCGGAAACAGAAACCCCGCGAAGAGCGATCTTCGCGGGGTTTTCTTTTTGGGCGACCTTAAAGGCGGTCTGAGGCTACTGGCCGCCGCCCAGAATGTTCTTCGCAGTGCTCGCGCCCATGTTGCCCGCGCCTGCGAGCATCTGGCCCAGGAAGTTGAGGTCGCGGCCGGCGGTCGGCGTCGTGCGCGAGATGAAGTCGAACACTTTTCCGTCCTTCAGTCCGTAGTTCGCGATGTTATCGACGCGCCCTTCCTGGTTGAAATAAACGGCGAGAATGCGTTGATCGACAAGCTTCGCGTTCATGAAGGCGACGGGTCGTTGTCTTGTCTGTGAGATATAATAGAAGACCTCATTGTCGAATGTGGCGGTCGTCGATGGGCTACCAAGCGTCAGCAGCACCTGCTCGCGGCTGGAGCCTACCGGGACAAGGTCGATCGATTGCTGGTCGATCACATAGCCCTGCGTCAATGTTTCCCCAGGCTTCAGGCCAGCAAAGGTTTTCGAACTGTTGCAGCCTGATACGAAAACCGCAGCGACAACGAGCGTAAGCCCCGCCGTCCTCGGAAGAGAAGATGACTTGAATTTCGACGCCTGCAACAAAAACTCCCTCGAAATCGCCCCAGCCGGCGAATAGTCTGGCCTGCTTGCGTGAGCCGGCAAAACCGGTAAACCAGCTTCCGTGGCGATGCAACATTGCCACCAGGCGAACCGTCGCCGGGAGAGCCCCATGTTCCAGCGCCTATTCCGCCGCGATCGCAGCACAAACCGCTTGATAACGGAAGAGCTTTACGCATCAATCGTGGCAGCCGCGCGGCAGGAACCGTTTTATTCGGACTGGCAGGTGCCGGATACGCCGCTTGGGCGTTTCGAGATGCTCTCGCTGCACATGTTCCTGTTTCAGCATCGGATGCGCGGGGAAGGGGACGCAGCCCGCGATATGGCGCAAATCCTGATCGACAACTTTTTCACCGATGTCGACCATTCGCTCAGGGAGCTGGGAGTAGGCGACCTCGGTGTGCCGAAGCGCATGAAGAAGCTGGCGAAGATGTATTACGGTCGCACGGCTGCCTACGGGGACGCGCTGGACCGGGGCGATGACGCGGATCTTGCTGCTGCCCTTGCACGAAACGTCTGCCCGACGATGGCTTCCTGGCCAGAGGCTACCTATCTTGCGAACTATGTCATGGGTGCCGACAAAATGCTGGCCGGGCAGGACGTGAATGCGATCCTCAGCGGAACGCTTCATTTTCCGAAGCCGGGCCGGACGGAGTGAAAATGGACGATCAGGCCAGCCCGGTTTCCTTCAAGGCGTTTGTTTCGCGTTTGCCGCAGAAGGGTATGCCCGTTGTCATCGATGCGGATGCCCGGCAACGCGAAGCGCTTTCGGCCGCTCATGGCGTTTTATCCGTCGAACGCTTTCACGCGGAACTGAACGTCACGCCGTGGAAGAGAAACGGCGTGAAGGTTTCCGGGTACGTCGAGGCCGATATCACGCAGGAGTGCGTTGTTACGCTCGAGCCTCTGAAAGCCGCGGTCCGGGAAGATGTGACAGGGCTTTTCCTTCCAGCAGATTCGAAATTGGGTCGAATGGGTTTCGGTGACGGGGGCGAAATCCACATCGACGCTGACGGGCCGGACAGTCCGGAAACCTTCACCGGCGATACGATTGATGTGGGTGCGCTTGCGGAGGAGTTCTTCGGTCTGGCTCTAGATCCCTATCCGAGAAAGGACGGCGCCTTGCTGGAGTCCAAGCCGGCCGATGTCGAGCCGGTCGAGGCCGAGGGCCCACTTCAGGCGAAACTGCGCAAGCTCGTACAAAAGGACTAGGGCAAGGCCATCCGAAGAATTCGCAGTTGTGTGACAGGCCAAAATCGCTATTTTGCGCCAGCTTTACCGGCCCCGGTTTGGCCGTACCCGTCCATTAACCCGTACCTGCCCTCAAACCAGATTCGTCCTGAATCGAAACTCAAGCGGAACGTGGCTTCGTGATCAGAATATCAATCGATGCGATGGGCGGCGACCACGGACCTTCCGTGGTGATACCGGGATTGATGAAAGTCGCCGAGCGCCGGTCGGATGTGCGGTTCCTTATTTTTGGCAAGGCCGACGAAGTGCGGCCGATTCTCGAAAAATACCCTAAGGTCGCAGCGATCAGCGAACTCGTGCATTGCGAAATCGCGGTGCGGATGGACGACAAGCCGAGCCAGGCGCTCCGTCACGGCCGCTGGAAGTCGTCCATGTGGAAGGCGATCGATGCGGTCAAGGCGGGCCAGGCCGACTGCTGCGTTTCGGCCGGGAATACCGGCGCGCTGATGGCGATGTCCAAATTCTGCCTGCGGACGATGGCGACGATTGACCGTCCTGCCATCGCCTCGATTTGGCCGACCATGCGCGGCGAAAGCATTGTGCTCGATGTTGGCGCTACGATCGGCGCCGATGCCCATCAGCTGATCGACTTTGCGATCCTCGGGACGGCAATGTCGCGTGCGCTCTTTGGCATCAACCGTCCCACGGTCGGCTTGCTGAATGTCGGCGTGGAGGAGGTCAAGGGCCAGGAAGAGGTCAAGGAGGCCGGTCAGTTGCTGCGCGAGGCCGGCCTGACCTCGATGAGCTACCATGGCTTTGTCGAAGGGGATGATTTCGGCAAGGGCACCGTCGACGTGTTTGTGACCGAGGGCTTTGCCGGCAACATCGCTCTGAAGACCGCTGAGGGCACCGCCAAGTTCATGGCGGCCCTGCTGAAGGACGCCATGGCGCGCACCACGATGGCGAAGATCGGCTACGTCTTCGCCAAGGGCGCATTCGACCGGTTGCGCGAAAAGATGGACGTACGCAAATCCAATGGCGGCGTTTTCCTTGGTCTGAACGGCATCGTCGTGAAGAGCCATGGCGGCACCGACGACGAGGGCTTTGCGGCAGCCGTGGAACTCGGCTACGACATGGTCCGAAACGGACTGCTCGACAGGATAGAGGCCGACCTCGACCTCTTCCATGCGCGGCATCCCAAGAAAATTGCGGCGCGCTCCGCCGAGGAAGACGACAAGGAATAGTCATCTTGATCAGGTCTGTCGTGCGCGGGATCGGCTCTGCCCTGCCTCGCCGCATCATGAAGAATACCGATTTCGAAGGTGTCGTCGAAACCTCTGACGAGTGGATCGCGCAGCGCACCGGAATACGCCAACGCCATATCGCAGGCGACGACGAGACAACCGCATCGCTCGGCGCGGATGCGGCCCGTGCCGCCCTTGCGAATGCGGGTCTTACGCCCGATGACATCGACCTCGTCCTGGTCGCGACATCGACTCCGGACAACACTTTCCCGGCAACCGCCGTGGATATCCAGAACCGGCTCGGCATGAGGCACGGCTTCGCCTTCGACATGCAGGCGGTGTGTTCCGGCTTCGTCTACGCGATCACGACGGCCGACCTCTACATCAAGGGCGGGCTTGCAAAGCGCGTGCTGGTCATCGGCGCGGAGACGTTTTCGCGCATTCTCGACTGGACCGATCGCAGCACCTGCGTGCTTTTCGGCGACGGTTCAGGCGCGCTCGTGCTCGAGGCGGTCGAAAGCCAGGCAACGCTTGCGGAGCGAGGCATTGTCGCAGCAAGCCTGCGATCGGACGGCGCGCACAAGGATAAGCTGTTCGTCGACGGCGGACCGGGGACGACGGGGACGGTCGGCCACCTTCGCATGGAAGGCCGCGAGGTATTCAAGCATGCCGTCGGCATGATCACTGACGTTATCGAGGACGTGTTCGCGAAGGCAGGCATAACCGCTGACGATCTGGACTGGTTCGTCCCGCATCAGGCCAACAAGCGCATCATCGATGCATCGGCGAAGAAACTCGGTATTGCCGAGGAGAAGGTGGTGACCACGGTCCAGCTTCATGGAAACACATCGGCGGCGTCGGTTCCACTCGCGCTGTCAGTGGCCGTGGCGGACGGGCGCATAAAGAAGGGCGATCTCGTCCTCCTTGAAGCCATGGGTGGCGGATTCACATGGGGCGCCGTCCTTCTTCGCTGGTAGGCTATCGCAATCCAACATCGGCATATCTGCCACACTTTGCTTTATCACGACTTGAGGTGACGGGTTCGGTCCTTGACCTAGTATGGTCAATTCCCTAACGTTCTTACGTTTCAAGCTGTAATTGTTATTATGTATCGAGGGGATGAGTTGGACGCTCGCATGGGAGGGAAGACACTTACTCGCGCCGACCTTGCCGAAGCCGTCTATCGAAAGGTAGGCCTCTCTCGGACCGAATCCGCTACTCTTGTGGAGTCGGTGCTTGATGAGATTTGCGAAGCAATCGTGCGCGGTGAGACAGTCAAGCTGTCGTCCTTCGCTACCTTTCACGTGCGGTCCAAAAACGAGCGGGTGGGCCGCAATCCCAAGACCGGCGAGGAGGTTCCGATCCTTCCGCGCCGCGTGATGACCTTCAAGGCATCGAATGTCCTCAAGGACCGTATTCTCCGGACGCACCAGAATACCAAGAAGGTCGCACGGTAGTTTCTAGGTCTTTGCGACCGCGCGCTCGGTGCATAAAGCATCTCCTATGTCAGTCGTCCCTTGAATAGCGGTCCGTAAACCGCTGGAATGCGTATCGATTCGGATTTTTGATACGCAACGGCATTCATGGAAAAGAGCCCAGACGCTTTCCGCACGATCAGTGAAGTGGCCGAGGATCTCGACCTGCCTCAGCACGTGTTGCGCTTCTGGGAGACGCGCTTCACGCAGATCAAGCCGATGAAGCGCGGCGGCGGCAGGCGCTACTACCGACCGCAGGACGTCGATCTGATCAAGGGCATCCGCCATATGCTGTATGATCAGGGCTACACCATCAAGGGTGTGCAAAAGCTGCTGCGGGAGAACGGCAATCAGTTTCTTGTCGCGATCGGCTCCGGCGATCGCGCGGCGGTGGAAGCGATTGCCCAGCGCAAGGCTGCGGAGACCGTTCCGCTTACGCCGGCCGCCCAGCCGCGTCAGGGCGAGGACGAAATGCTGGTCGGCGAGGCGAAAGCCAAGCCGCGCCGCTTCTTCGGTCTGGGCAAGGCTGACGATGACGGTCCGGTGCAACCGGGCGACGGTAAGCTTTCGCGAGACAATCGCGCGCTTCTGCAAGAGGCGCTGTTCGATTTGCTGGAGTGCAAGCGGCTGCTCGATCAGGTGCGCTAGACCTATCGCTCGCTGCGCTTGATCGTCTGGTTTGCGATGGCGAGCTTTTCGCACAGGTTGGTTGCCAGCAGGCGGTGGGCGAGCAGCGCCAGTTCCGGATCGTCGGTTTCGAGCCGCGTAAGGTCGTCTGCTCCGAGCCTGAATATTTCCGATTGCATTTCGACGATGACGTCGGCCGTGCGCTCCTGACGCATATAGAGGCCGATCTCGCCGACGAAGGATCCGTCGGTCATGGTGCGCAGCCTCAGCTTGCGTCCATTGGCAAGCGTGACCTGCACGCGCACGCGGCCATGAGCGATGAAGAACAGATCGTCCGCCTTGTCGCCGGCCGTGATGATGCGGTCCCCCACCTCGACATCGATCCTGCTCATCAGAGCGAGGAGGTCGCCCATCCGGGGGTGTGGACCGGCAAGCGCATTGAAATGACCGAGCAGCCCAGTCTGCGTATCCTCCGCCTGCTCCTGCAGGATCGCTTCCTCGGCGTGCTCAAGCGCATGGTCGATGTCGGCTTCCAGAGTCATCGGGCCGTCTTTGTCAAACCGGATGCCTGCGAGTTGGAGCGTTCGCCGGACATCGTCGGGTACCTGCGTCAGAAACACTTTGACGGAATTGTCCTCGCTCATCCGCCGGATCTTGATGAAGCCGGTGGTAGCGGCGGAATCCAGTCCGCTGACATGTCGGAAATCCAGGACGAGAAAACGCAACGGTATGCGGTGAGGGTCGGTCAGTCGTCGTTGGACATACTTCACCATCCCGTCGGCCGATCCGAAGAACAGGTAGCCCTGGAGCTGGATCATCTCGATGGCTTCCCCGTGGCGCGCGAGAAACCTTGCGGCTGCTGCCGACCGGTCTACGGAGCTTCGGTATTCGATGCCGTTGCCATTCACGCGCATGATCGGAAGGCGGGCGTAGTTGAAGACGAACACTGCGATCGAGACGAGTAGACCAACGGCCAGCCCCTCGAGGAAGCCGATCAGCGCGATGCAGGCGAGGATGAAAAGAACGATCAGCCACTCGCCGATCGGCAGTTCGCGGCGCGTCGCGAACAGCCATTCCTTCAAAAGCCCGATCCCCATGAAAAGCACGAAGCCCGCAGCGAGGAAGACAGGCACCTCGAAGACGAAGGAGCCTGCGGCGACCAGCCCGAGTATCATGGCGATGGCGGTAGCAATGCCTGCGCCGCGACCGTGCACCCCGGTTCGCTCCGCCAGGATCGTCATAGTCAGTCCGACATAGCCCGAAGGCCCGCCGATGACGCCGGAAAGCAGGTTGGCGATGCCGGTCGAGCGGAGTTCCGCATTGACGTCGATGTCCCGGCGCATGGCCAGTTCGAGGCCACTTATGTTCAGGAGCAGGCCTACCATGCTCACCGCCGCGACTGCGACTATCGTGGGAGCCGCCATCAGTACGGCGCTCCAGTCCACCTTCATGAGCATTTCGACAGTCGGAAACTCGATGCCACCATTCGCCGTCAACTGGGGAAAGTAGCCCAGCGCGCGGCCTTCCTCGATCGTAATCCCAGACGCTGCTAGCACCCCGAAAAAGATCATTGCGGCCAGCGCCATCACCACCGCGATTGTGATGGTATGGCGGAAACGTCCGATGGCGATTTCCAAGGCCACGGCAAAGGCTATCGCAGGCAGGAAGATGAAGATGACGTTTGGCTGGCTCGCGCGCTCGATAAAGGACAAGTCGATTCCCGCTCCGGTCATCATCACGACCGCGCCGTCGAGCAGGAGCCAACCTGAGCCGGCGAGGAAGCCCGCGACGACCGGGTAGGGCATGAAGCGGGCAAGACCGCCAAGCTTCAGTCTGCCCGTAACCCAGAATAGTGCGCCCGTGGCAAGGCTGGACACGCCCAGCACAGCGACAGCAGTCGCGACCCTGACGTCATCTGGGCCGGTGAGCGTGGCGGTCGCGGTTATGATCGCGGCCGCGAGGATGGCAATCGAGCTTTCCTGCACCAGCGCGATGGAATTGGCCAACACGCTCCTGAGCGCGACCACGAGCGCGAGGATCGCGCCTCCGACGAGGACGATCCCGACGCCGACGCCCAGTCCTTCCGAAAGAGGACCTGCAAACAGCAAAGAGGCTATCGCGAGCGACGCCGCGATGTTGTCGAGTCCGGCCAAAAAACCGATGGTCGCCGCCGGCAGCCACGAGCGGCCGCGCTCCTCCGCAATTCCGACTGCCATGTCCCCTCCGCTCGGCGGACGCGACGATATGCACTTTACTGCCGCAAGGGAACCCTTGGAGAGGTCTACTAGCGTTTAATGTCAATTGGATAAGGCTAATGTTTTGCTGGGCTTTATCGTTTCCTTCGGCGGCTCTGACGGCTCTTCCGTGGTTGTGACACAAGCCCCGCCATCGACGAGCGGAAGCGTCATGTAAGAGCTCGGCATTTTCGCCCTTGCACTTGAACGCTCGCTCTTCTAAGGCTCTCCGCGGTCCGGAGTGTAGCGCAGCCCGGTAGCGCACTTGACTGGGGGTCAAGGGGTCGTGGGTTCGAATCCCGCCACTCCGACCATTTTATCACTCGATCTTTTCCCTACGGCTTGCAGTCCCCGCTGATGCCGTTTTTCCAACGCCATTGCTCCCCAGACCATCCCGATCAGCAGATAGAAGTGGCGCCAGTGGTCGGTGTCGATGACGGTTCCCAAGGCGACATGGCCGAGGAAGACGAAGTAGGCGCATAGCAGGTAGGGCTGCCATGGGCGATTGCGGAAAAGTATCCGGAAGCCGCCTCCGATCGTCCAGCCGATCATGACCAGCCAACTGACGAAACCGAGCCAGCCGTAGTCGAGCAGCGCCTTCAGCCAGATATTGTGCGTGTCCTCGCCGTAGGTAAGGCCGAACATCAGGGGGCCGATGCCGAGCGGGTGTTCGGCGGCAACCTGAAATCCGATGATATGGCGCGCGAAGCGTCCGAGACGAGCAGAATCATAGTCCTGCGTCAGTTGGGCGCGCTGGGTCAGCATGTCCGCGACGCCCGGTATGTTGAGGATCGCGATGAAGGCGACAACGAGCAGGGCGACCGCGGCAATGCTCATTAGCGCTATCCGAAGGCGAAATTTCCCGCTGGCGCTTTGCAGAAAAAGTGTGGCCGTCAGCAGCATGGCGGCAAAGGCGAAGAGGCCCCAGGCACCGCGCGAGAACGACAGGAAAATGCCTGCCATCACCACGAGCAATGGTACGGCATAAAGCATCATCTTGAGAGGATTGCCCGTCAGCACGAGATACAGCAGGTAGATGCCGGGAAGCGCCAGGAACGGACCAAAGACGTTCGGGTCCTGAAAGGCTCCGGCGGCGCGATCGTACTTGGTGAAGATCTCCGCGCCCGGCAGCAGGCCGAAATAGCCGATGATGCCGAGCGTCGAGGTGACAACAGCGGCCGCAACCCAACTCCAGAAGATCAGGCTGTAGAGTGCCGGACGCGCCTCCAGGACCGCAGCGAAAAAGACAGCCGTCAAAGCAAGGAAAAGCGAGACGGCGATGTACATCGGCGTTTCGTATAGGTCAGACATCTGCGTCATGGAAATCATGCCGCCAATGTTGAACAAGACAAACAAGACCAGAAGCGGAGCGACCGAGCGTGATATCCTGAGGCCGAACAGCGCCCAGATGGCGATCAACCCCGCCATGTAGATTTCATGGGGCGCAGGTTCGTCGAGAACGAAGCCGGATAGCAGGATGCCGACCACCACCGCCGCCGACGAAATCAGCGCAACCAGCTTGGCGTTTACCGCCTCGCGCGGGAGCTCTGAAACGACGGCGTTCAATACGCGTTTTCCGTGTTGAGGAGACGTATTGGCGTCAGGAACAGGATCTGGAGGTCGAACCAGAGCGACCAGTTCTCGATGTAGTACAGGTCGTACTCCGTCCGCATTTTGATCTTTTCGTCGGTGTCCATCTCACCGCGCCAGCCGTTGATCTGCGCCCAGCCGGTGACGCCCGGCTTGACACGGTGCCGCGCGAAATAGCCATCGACCACCTCGTTGTAGAGAAGGTTGTGCGATTGGGCGGCAACCGCATGCGGGCGAGGGCCTACCAGCGATAGCGATCCGAAGAGGGCATTGAAGAATTGCGGCAGTTCGTCGATCGAGGTCTTGCGGATGAAGCGGCCTACGCGCGTTACGCGCGGATCGCCCTTGGTCACGGGACGGATTGCAGTCGGGTCCGCCTGGTCGGTGTACATGGACCGGAATTTGTAGACCTCTATCACTTCATTGTTGAAGCCATGTCGTTTCTGCTTGAAGAGCACCGGCCCCTTGCTGTCGAGCTTGATGGCGATAGCGGTCGCCAGCATGACCGGCGACAGCAGCACGATGCCGATCAGGCTGAAAACGATGTCGAAAGCGCGCTTGGCGACCGAATCCCAATCGTTGATCGGCCTGTCGAAGATGTCGAGCAGCGGAACCGATCCGATGTAGGAATAGGAGCGGGGACGGAACTGAAGCTGGTTCGAATGCGCCGACAGCCGGATGTCCACGGGCAGGACCCAGAGTTTCTTCAGGAGCGAGAGGACGCGCGATTCGGCCGTCAGGGGAAGCGAGACGATAAGCATGTCGATGCGGGCGATGCGGGCGAATTCAATAAGCTCCGAGATGTCGCCCAGCTTTGGGTAGCCCGCGACCAGCGGCGGCGAACGACGGTCGTCGCGATCGTCGAAGATGCCGCAGATGCGGATGTCGTTGTAAGGCTGCTGCTCTATGGCGCGGACCAGCGTTTCGGCAGCTTTGCCGCCGCCGACGATGACTGCGCGCCGCTCGATGCGCCCGTTGCGCGCCCAACGCTTGATCAGTCGGGCAAGCACGAGACGCGGAAGCACAAGCAGGAAAAGACCGGCGATAAACCAGCCGCCAAACCAGACTCGCGAAAAATCGTCTATGAGCTTGAGGAAGAACCCGGCAACCGCGAAGAGCGCAAGCGTCCATCCCCAGACGATCAGGATACGCGTCATCTTCGACGAAGGCCGCATGAGAGCGGGGAACTGGTAGCAGTCGTTGATATCGAGCAGAACGACCGCGACAAGCGAGGCAACCGCGATCACGACGGGATAGTGCCAGTCCAGTTCGGTGCCGAAGCCGACATAGGTTACGAAGAGAATCGTGCCCGAGAGCGCCAGAAGCACAAACTCGACCAGCCGCAGAACGCCGCTGACCATGATCGGGGACATCGTGTCGCGACGATACTGCGTGGCAACCTGACGGGCAGTGTCATTAAGCTGACCCGGTTGCGGTTTGCCGCCATCGACGCCATTTGTGCGCACCGCTTCAGGCGAAAAGCGGTTCGGCGGCTCTATCCTGTTCATGCTGCTGCCGGGCCTGTGTGATTCTTCGCTACCACGAGATAGCTAAGAAACCCTTGTCCGGGCTGCCAGTCTTTCCGGCGGAATGGTTAGCGCGGCAATGCGGCCACGTAGGCCTTTTCGATGTCTCTGGCCATGGTCTCGGCGCCAAAACGCGACCTCAGTTGGTCAACTGGAGGCATGTACCCGGCAAATGTCTCGGGCGCCAAAAGCGCCTCCGCCATCCTTTCAGCAAGCTCTCCCGAGTCAGGACGGACAAGCGCTGGCGAATCCGGGCCGAAAATCTCCGGTATTCCGCCGACCGCGGTGGCGATCATGGACTTTCCCGCCGCCAACGCTTCCAGCACCACATAGGGCATCGCTTCGGCGCGCGACGGTACGACGACAAATTCGGCCAGGGCGAACGCGAGACGCGCCGGCATCGGATCGAGAAAATGTACGCGCGGAGTCAGGCCAAGGCGCTGAACCTGTGCACGGTAGCGCGGTAGCTGATCGCCGCCGCCGACCATGGCTGCGGTGACAGGACGGCCGATCCGCTTCTCAACCTGCGCCAGGGCATCGATGAAAAGGTCCGGCCCCTTCAGGTCGCGCATCATGCCGATATAAAGGAAATCGGCGGCATCTGGTGCCGCCGGAACGCTTACGAACTCGACCTCCTGAAGGCCGTTGTAGACCAGGGCGCTCGGCCGGTCCGGCTTACCGACCTTGCGGTAATAGGCGTTGCGTTCGTAGTCCGAAACGAACAGCGTGTAGTCCGTGAACCGCGCCATCATGCGCTCAAGCGCGAAGAACAGCTTTCCGGCAGCGGTTCGTTCGTCATAGTGCAGGCTTCCGCCATGCGCTGTGTAGAGGCGGGCTACGCGAAACCTGAAAACCCGCAACAGTGAGCCGAACACGCGCGAATAGACGCCACCCTTGGCGCCATGTCCGTGCAGGATATCCGGCTTCAATTCCTTGATGATTCCATAGGTGCGCCACGCGTCGGCGATATCGCCGAAACTGATGTGGCGTTGCATTGGCGTTCTCGTGACGCCCAGGGCAAGGCTGGGCCTCAGTTCGTCGAACAGTTGTTCTTCCAGGTCGCCGCCTGTTGTGGAATCGCAGACGATTCCGACCAGATGTCCGGCAGCAGCCTGAGATTCCGTCAGATCGCGGACATGCCTGAAGATGCCGCCGACGGGCGATCGAAAGCAATGAACGATCCGCAATGTCTCAGTCACGAACGGCCTGCGATCATTGATCAGAACAGCCGTTCACGAACGTAGACCGTGTCGCTGGGCAAAAGCGGGTCGGTGGTCCGGACACGTCCCGTGACGACTTCGCCATTTATGTTGCGCGTGATGTCGACACTTCCCTGATTGGCGCGCGGCGAGAAGCCGCCGGCCATTGCAATCGCCTTCTGGACGGTCATGCCCGGCACGTAGGAATACTGGCCAGGTGCACCGACTTCGCCCATGATGAAAACGGGCCGATAACGATCGACCTCGACCGAGACGTCGGGATCGCGCAGGTATCCTTCCCGCAGTTTTGCTGCGAGCGTGGCTTCGATCTGCTGCACCGTGTGTCCGCGTGCAGGAACCACGCCGACAAGAGGAAATGCGAAGTAGCCCGACTGATCGACGCTGTAGGTGTTGGTCAAGCCTTCCTGCTCAAAGACGGTAACGCGGATGCGGTCGCCCGCGCCGAGCCTGTAGGGCTGATCAAGCATCTCGTGGAAAGCTGCGGGGGCAGGGCGATAGCCGGAACAGCCGGAAATCACCAGGCAGGCCAACAGCGCGTTTGTGATGAGCGAGAGCCGTTTCATGCAACCAACGCGAACCTTCAGGCTGGCCACCAGAGGCTTTCTCCAGCGGCGGAATGTCTGCAGCCGTTATCGTCCTGTTAGGGTTAATGGCTGGTAAAACCGGTCGGGATTTCTCGGTTGCGCGCAGCAGGCGTTCCGCTCTTGCCGCTTCGTATCTTAACCGCTGGGTTACCATAGTTCTTTACGGTGCGTTTCCACTAGCTTGGAGCGTGCATGCATGTCGGACGTACAGTCGTCAGCCAGTGACGTCGATGTCGATCTCGGAAGACTCTTCGGAAGTCTGGCGGCCCGCTGGAAGCGCATTCTGCTTGTGGCGCTGCTTGTAACCGCCGCCGCCTTGGTGCTGACGTGGTACGCGACGCCCCACTACAGGGGTGAGACACGGCTTCTCATAGAATCGCGCGAATCTGTCTTTACGCGCCCGCAGGGCGGCGCCGACGACGAGCGCCCGATGTTGGACGAGGAGGGGGTCACCAGCCAGGTCCAGGTCATTACGTCGACCGATCTGCTGAAGCAGGTGGCGTTGAAGCTCAATCTCGCCGAAATTCCCGAATTTGATGAAGCGGCTGACATGTCGTTTCTCAGCCAGTTGCTGGTCGTTGTCGGTCTGAAAAACGATCCGCGGCAAATACCGCCGGAGGAGCGGGTTCTGAAGGCCTTTCGCGAGAAGCTGAACGTCTATCGCGTTGAAAAGTCTCGCGTCATCGTGATCGAGATGTCGTCAGAAGATCCGAAGCTTGCCGCCGAAATTCCGAACGCACTCGCCGATGCATATCTGGAAGTGCAGAGCGCTGCGAAGCTGGAATCGAATTCGGAAGCGACAAACTGGCTGGAGCCGGAGATCGCGACACTCTCGCAGCGGGTGAGGGAGGCCGAGGCGCGTGTTGCCACCTTCCGGGCGCAGTCGGACCTGCTGATAGGCCAGAACAATTCCTCGCTCGCGACGCAGCAGCTTTCGGAGCTTTCGTCCGAGCTTTCGAGGACCCGGGCGAATCGGGCCGCCGCCGAGGCGAATGCGGCAAGCGTTCGTGCGGTGCTGGACAGCGGCGCGTCGCTCGACGCATTGCCCGAAGTGCTATCCTCGCCTCTTATCCAGAGGCTTCGCGAGCGGCAGGTCCAGTTGCAGGCGGACATCGCCGATCTCTCGACGACGATGCTGGACAACCATCCTCGCCTCCGTTCCCTCCGCTCGCAGTTGTCCGATCTCGACAGGCAGATTCGGACCGAAGCGCAGAACGTGTTGAAGGCGCTTGGTGCCGAGGCGAATGCAGCCAAGCTTCGCGAGCAGCAGCTTATGGGCGACCTGAACACCTTGAAGGCCGCGTCTGCCAGGGCAGGCGAGGAGGAGGTTGAACTGCGCGCGCTCGAGCGTGAGGCCAACGCGCAGCGGGAGCTGCTCGAATCCTATCTCGCACGATATCGCGAAGTCTCGTCGCGCAAGGACGGCAACTATCTTCCCGCCGATGCGCGCATATTCTCCCGCGCGATCGTGCCCTCCGAGCCATATTTCCCGAAGCCGCTCCCGATCGCTGGCGTGGCCTTTGCAGGCTCGCTTCTGATAATGGCCATCGTGACGCTGCTGCAGGAATTGTTCTCGGGCCGCGCGATGCGTCCTGCTCCCGGTTCTCGGATCGAGAGTGCCGCGACATCTGCTTCGCTAGAGCCTGTTGCCGGACAGCAAGCCGAAAGCCCGCCGGTCCAGGCGACATCGGACGTTGACCGCGGCCTGACGGTGCCTCCAACGTCGGAGGACGTCGTCGCGACGCCTGCCGCCGATCTCGATTCGAACGTGACGGAGATTGAGTCCGTCGTCGCGCCGGTTCCTGAAGTCGTCGATGAGGTTGCCGTCGAGCGCTCCCCAGACGAGGACAAGCCGACCCTCAGCGAGCCTGCGTACACAGAGACGAGCCGGGAAGCATCGCCGTCGCTTGCGCCTCTCAAGCGCGAGCCGTTGCCGACCGTGCACTTGAGCCACCCGACTTTTGCTGAGGCGTGGGCGAGGCACAAAAGAATCATGGACGCTGCGCGTTACGACGCGCCTTCCGAATCGCCGACGCATGTTACGCTGAATGAACCAGTCACGATCGAGAGCGACCCCGAGATGCGCAATCTGTTCAGCCGCTTGAAAAAGGCCTCGAAGCCTGAAGAAACGGCACCGACCTTGCCGTCGCAACTTGAGGTCGGTCGTGTCAGCGTCGAGGATGCGGCAGGTCTGCTTGTCAATGGCGGAGCGACGCGTGCGATCTTCGTTTCGCCGGAGGGTGACGAGGGAGCTGCCGCAGCCGTGATGGTCGCCCGCGAGGTGGCCGATTCGGGTCTGCGCGTCCTGCTTCTCGATCTGACGGCTTCGGGGGCTGCGTCGCGTCCCATGCTTGATGGCGCATCTTTGGCGGGCATCACTGACCTCCTGGTTTCCGAAGCGCAGTTTACCGACACGGTTCATGCAGACCACTATTCCGACTGCTACGTCATGCCGGTCGGCACGGTCGATCCCATGCGCGCCATGAAAGCGGCGGAACGCCTTCCCGCAATCATGGAAGCGTTGACCACCGCCTATGACGTGGTGGTGGTGGAATGCGGCGCGTCGGATGCAGAGGGCATTCGACGGCTCGTTGCCGATGGAACGGAAGTGATGGTGAGCGCCATAGAGCCGGACGAAGCCGCTATAGCGGCCGCAACCGACTTGCAGGCGCAGGGCTATGGTCGCGTCATGATGGTGTCGCTGGCAGCCTGAGAACTCCTACTCTTCCTGGGGTTCGGAACTCTGCTTGCCAGACGTGGACCGGCGCAGTCGCTTCACAAGATTCCACAGCGTTGGGCTGTTTTTCACATAGGTTTTTACGCCGGTCTTCAGCCCAAGGGTCGTCACGAGAAGCCTGCCCTTGAACGACAACGGCAGGACGATGTCGAAGTGGTTCGTCTCGATGTCGCACCACTGACGCTTGTAGGGTTCGTCTCCGACGCCGAAATCGTAGATTTCGAAGCCCGCTGCGCATGCTGTCCTGAGATTCTCGAAGAACAGGAATTCACCGGGGCTGGTGTTCAGGAGATCGTCCTCGGCGATTGCAGCGAAATCGCAAGTGATACGGTTGCCGGAAAGGCTCGAGCCGGTGACCGCTCGCAGCTTTCCGCCGACCTCGAGCGCCTGGAGCACAAACGGAGGACGTGCCTCGAGGAGCGCGTCACGAAACAGCGATCGAAAGAAGTTCTGTATCTCGATTTCGCCGAAAACATTGGCGATGCCCATCTTCCTGAAGCGCTCCGCCTTCATCTCGAAGAATGCTTCGAGCATGCGGTCAACGTCCTCCGGCGAGCGAGCGTCGAAGTAACGAAAGCCTCCCGCTGCCTCGTATTTGCGAAGCTGCGCGCGATTTTTCTTCCGCTTTCTTTTGCCGCTCGACCGATCGAGAAGTGCTTCAAACCCGCCTTCCAGGCTGACTGCCAATGCCACATTTGGGCTTGTGGAGTGCGGTTGCCCAAGGAGTGGATTTGCGAACCCATCCAGCTCCGGCAGCTGGCGTTCGAGCACCAGCGCATCGACTTTCGGATTTCTTGCCCGAATGCCTGACAGGAGAGCGGCCATATCGAATGTCTGCGAACCAAGAAAGGCGCGAGTGGACGCGGGAAAGTTGCCGTTCGCGTGGCTCCCGCCCAGAAATCTGGCGAGATGAAATGGACCGGATTTTACGATTTCGAGCGCCAGCGCGCATGCCGGTTTGCCGTCCTGCTCGATCACTGCGATCAACCCTTTAGGCGAAACGTTGGCAATCCATTCCTCGACCCAAAGAGGATGCTGCGCGGGCGCATGTACTGCCATCAGCGCGAACTCGGCGTAAGGAGCGAGATCGCTCAGCGGAAGTATGGATACGGTTGTGCGCCCCGAATGCGCCTGTGACACGTTGTCGATCCCTGGCGCCGCGGATTGGGTGCGAAATGACATGGCCGCGTCAACCATCCTTCAATCCTTGGGGCGTATTCCGTTCAAAGCCCGCGTAGGCTGCATTCGGAACAGCTAGGCTAGGCGTAAAAGGTGAAGGAATGATCGACGGGGGCGAGGTCTTCCGAAAGCTGGCCCTCAACGTGGCTCGATATTCAGGACTGGCCTCCATTTCCCGGCCCCTGGTCGGTGGCATCGGCGCGATCCTGATGCTGCACCGTGTCACCGCGCATCCGGAAAAGCCGCTCGGAGCCAACCGGCATCTGAGCATCAAGCCGGATTTCCTCGATGCCGTGGTCCGCGACATGAAGGCGCTCGGCTATGCGTTTGTCTCCATGGACGAAGCCGTCACGCGTATCAAAACCGGCGGTTCCGGAGGGCTGTTTGCCGCAATCACGGCGGACGACGCCTACAGGGACAATCTGACCGAAGCGCTTCCGGTTCTCGAACGGCACCAGGCTCCTCTCGCCATCTACGTTGCACCCGCCTTGATCGACGGTTCGGCTGACCTGTGGTGGGATGTGGTCGAAGACATCGTCAACGCAGGCGCTTTGCTTGAGCTTGCGCGACCGAGCGGCCCCGAAATCCTGGACTGCTCTGCTCCCGGTGCGCTCGTGCGGCTTTGTGACTACCTCACGACCGAGGTGCCGGAAGAGAACCAGCGCCAGGTGTTGCGCGACCTTGCACTCGTGGCGGGAGTGGATGCAGGCGAACCCGGCCGAAGGGTGCTGATGAACTGGGATGAAATTCGCGCTGCTGCCGCCAACCCGCTTGTCACGATAGGGGCGCACACTGTCAACCACTACAATTTGAAGCGGCTGCCGGAAGCGGTGGCCAGGCGCGAGTTGACCGAGGTGGTCAGCCGTCTGGAAAAAGAACTCGGTCATGCTCCGAGGCATCTCGCTTATCCCTATGGCTATCCTAGCGCGGTCGGGGGGAGGGAGGTCGGATTCGCCAGGGAAGCGGGATACCTTTCGGCCGTGACGACGCGACACGGTGTGCTGCGCGCCGGCCACGCGAACCATTTGCTCGCGCTGCCGCGCATTTCGATCAACGGCCGCTACCAGCAGGTGGCGCATATCCGGACGATGCTTTCGGGCATCACGACGCCGTTGGCCAATCGGGGTAAGCTGGTCGTGACGGTCTGACGATTCAGACTTTGGGTCTCGGCGGGATCATCAGCCATTTGATAATGCCCATTGCCGGCAAAACCCAGAGGATGCCGGTCAGGACGAAGAAGGCGAGGTGGACCAGAGGACCGGACTCCGCCAGCCGTGCGACCGCGACCGTTGTCGCGATGAGGGCGTAGACCACCACCAGAAGCACAAGCAGGACGGTGCCGATCAGTTTTTTCAGGCGGATTGGCATGTTTGTTCCTTTGGCTCCGGCTTAGTCGCTGGAGGGGCGCGGCGCAACCGGCATGCCTGCGCGACGGCTTGTCGCGAGGGTGCCAGCCTTGCAAGGGCGCCGTCTTTGGTCCACCAATCCGGCCCATGCAACAGGTTTTGTCCACCCAGACCGCAGGCGACGTGCGGAGCGAGCGCGAGCGCCTTCTTGCGAACCGCACTCTGGTTCGCGGCTGGCTCTATGTCGTGCTGCTGATGCTGTTCGCGCTGGTTCTTGTCGGTGGCGCCACGCGCTTGACCGATTCCGGCCTCTCGATCACCCAGTGGAAGCCGATCCATGGCGTTATCCCGCCGCTGAGCGAGGCGGAATGGCAGGAGGAGCTGGAGCTCTACCGGCAAATCCCGCAGTACCAGCAGATCAACAAGGGGATGAGCCTCGAGGAGTTCAAGTCCATCTTCTGGTGGGAATGGGCGCACAGGCTTCTGGCGCGGGGCGTCGGATTTGTCTTCGCGCTGCCGCTGGCTTTCTTCTGGGCGACGCGGCGTATCGAGCGGGGCCTTGCGCCGAAGCTCGTCGGCCTGCTGTTGCTTGGGGGGCTGCAAGGCTTCGTCGGCTGGTGGATGGTGGCGTCGGGACTGGTCGAGCGCACGGACGTCAGCCAGTACCGGCTTGCGATGCACTTGACGCTGGCCTGCATCATCTTCGCAGCCATCATGGTTGTCGCGCGGGGGCTGGCTCCGCACTCCGAGCCGCCGGCCGACCGCGGAACCCAGCGCTTCGCGGGCTGGCTGGTGGTCGCGACGTTGTTCCAGGTTTTCCTCGGAGGGCTGGTCGCCGGCACAAATGCCGGACTGACCTACAACACATGGCCGCTGATGGATGGTGCCATCATCCCGAGCGATCTTTTTGTCATGAATCCGGCCTGGATGAATTTCTTCGAGAACGTCAAGACCGTCCAGTTTACGCACAGGCTAGGGGCCTACGCCGTTTTCGTGCTTGCCCTATGGCACATGATTGCCGTGCGCCGACGGCTGCCGGGCACCACGCATGCGCGTCGGGCGCTCGTGCTTTTTCACCTCGTGCTTTTGCAGGCGGTCATCGGGATCGTCACGCTCTTGATGCACATGCCGCTCCACTGGGCGTTGCTGCATCAGGGTTTTGCGCTGATCGTGCTCGGCTTCGCGGCAGCGCATTGGCGCGGGACGAAGGGCGCCTATCCGCTGCCGACGGAGATCAAGGTCGCCGGCTGAGCGGTCTTTTTGTCAGCGCGTCAGCCCCAGCATGATGTCCATGTTCTGGACCGCCGCGCCGGACGCGCCCTTGCCGAGGTTGTCGTACACGGCGACGAGTGCGGCCTGCGCGCGTTTGTCGTTGGCGAAGACGTGCAGCCGCATGCGGTTGGTGTCGTTGTAGCTCTCGGGGTTCAGTTCCGGCGTACGCTCGGTCGCCGCGAAGGGTGCGACCTCGACCACCGAGTTTTCCAGTCCAGAATAATGATCGGCGATCGCGGCGTGGAGTTCGGCTCCGGTCGGCACGCGGCTCAGGGCGCCGAGCTGGAGTGGAACGACAGTGACCATGCCTTGCGCAAAATCGCCGACGACCGGCTGCATGAGTGGGTCGCGCGACAGGCCAGCGTAGAGCTTCAGTTCCGGAACGTGCTTGTGCTGGAACGTCAGGCCGTAAGGCAAATATTCCGGCGCGTCGTCGCCCTTGGCCTCGTAATCCTCGACCATCTGCCGGCCGCCACCGGAGTAGCCGGAGATGCCGTGCATCGTGACGGGGAAATCGGCGGGCAGCAGGCCAGCCTCGATCAAGGGACGCAGCGTTGCGATCGGGCCCTGAGGCCAGCAACCGGGATTGGCGACAAGTTTCGCATCGGCGATCTTCTTCGACTGCGCTCGATCCATTTCCGCGAAGCCGTAGGTCCAGCCGTCGGCGACACGGTGCGCGGTGGAGGCGTCGATGACGCGCGTGCCGGCGTCGCCAATCAGCGCAACGCTTTCCCTGGCGGCGTCGTCGGGCAGGCAGAGGATCGCGATGTCGGCGGCGCGCAGAAAATCGGCGCGGGCCTCCGCGTCCTTGCGGCGTTCGATCGGAATCGAAATGACCTCGATGTCGTTGCGACCGGCGAGGCGCGACCTGATCTGGAGGCCGGTCGTTCCATGCTCGCCGTCGATGAAGATTTTCGGTTTCATTTCAATCGTCTGACCTGAGAAGCTGAGAACTAGATTCCGCCGGCGTGGTTGGCGTCGTGGCCGCCGTCTTCCTGCCGCGCTTTGCGCTCGGCCAGCAGGCCGAGATATTGCATCGCCACCGTTGCGCCGGCGATCGCCGTTATATCTGCATGATCGTAGGCGGGTGCAACCTCCACGACGTCCGCTCCGACGATGTCGAGCTGCGTCAGTTGCCGGAGTACGGAGAGTATCTTTGCCGACGAGGGTCCGCCTGCGACGGGTGTGCCCGTGCCCGGTGCATAGGCGGGGTCGAGGCAGTCGATGTCGAAGGTGAGGTAGGCCTTCTTGCCGCCGGTTCGATCGATGATCGCGTAGGCGATGTCGGTTGCGCGCATCTCCTCGACCTCGTAGCCGTAGAGAATCTTGATGCCGCAATCGTCCGGCGCATGCGTGCGGATGCCGATCTGGATCGAGCGGTCGGGGTCGATGATGCCTTCCTTGACCGCGCGCGCGACAAAGGAGCCGTGGTCGATGCGCTTGCCGTCGTCATCCCATGTGTCCTGATGCGCGTCGAACTGGACGAGAGCCAGGGGGCCGTGGATGGCCGCATGGGCCTTGAGCAGGGGCCAGGTGACGAAATGATCGCCGCCGAGCGACAGCAGGAATGCGCCCGATCTCAGGAGCTTCGCCGCCTCGCGCTCGATCGTGGCCGGCGTCTTCTGGTGATTGCCGCTGTCGAGCAGGCAGTCGCCATAGTCGATCACCGACATCGTCTCGAAAAGCTGCCGATTGAACGGATATTGCGGGTCATTGTCGAAGATCGCGGCTGCGCGCCGGATCGCCTGCGGCCCGAAACGCGCGCCGGGCCGGTTGGTGACGGCCGCGTCGAAGGGGATGCCCCAGACGATTGCATCTGCGCCCTTGACGTTCTTGGTGTAGCGGCGCCGCATGAACGAAAGCGCGCCGGCATATGTCGGGTCATAGGCCCGGCCGGTGTTTTTCGTCGCTGTGAAAGCGTGATCCATCGCGGTCGCCGGCATCTGCTTCCCTCTCTGTTCGCGGGGCACCCTTATTCGACATTCTTTTCACAAATGCGACTGTTTCTTTTCGCTCACGGGCCGTATCGCCGCCTGCCGGCGGCTGGCCCTCCGCGGGGGGCGCGCCAAAAGGCGCGACGCCCGGTGTGCGCATGGCTGCGCCCTCCAAGGCAGCAGAATTGAAGCGCTGTCATGTGCCGCCGATGGTTTCCTCGTACCCTTACTCGCGAGATTCGTAGAGACGGTGGGTACTGCCAAGACCAACCGATATTCAATGATATCCAAGTTGCTTTGCCTGCACGTAGCGGTTGATAGTCTGTTGGCATGAAGCAAGCCCGCCTCAACCTCCCGCCAGCCAGTGGCTTTTCCTGCTCGGACGATGGCAGACTGCTTGCAGGCATCGGTCGTCGGGTCATTGTTGTAGACTTGGCAGCGCGACGCAGGCTTTCGTCCAGCCTTCCATTCTCTCATCCCTGTCACACGAGCTTTTCACCTGATGGAAGCAAGCTCGCGGTCAAATCGACGAGTGGTCGAATTGCGATCATCGACCCGGTGTCGGGCGAGATCGCCCACGACTTTGCCAATGACAGCGATGGCGAAGGCTGTGCGGTCAGATTTTCGCCGGACGGTCGCGAACTTGTGGATGGCTCGTGGTGCGGCGATCTCATCGTTCGCAGCACGTCAGGTCATGCGGGCAAGCGTCTCTCTTTCCCCGACGGATTGATAACGGACGTTGTGCATGATCTGTCGAGAACTGTCTGGCTCGTCCTGCACCATCCTCGCGTGGTTGGCGACGCAGATGAGCTTCCGCCAAGCTATGTCAACCTCTGGCATTGGCCCTTTTCGGGCGCTCCGGTTCGCAGAATCAACCTCAAGTCGGTGGTCGATGCGATCTGCCTGTCCCCGGACGGAAATCTTATGGCGTTCGTCGAGGGTTTTGAGGAGAGCAGGGCGCACATCGCGCGCGTTGCGGATGGGCAGATCATTGTAAGCAGCGACCCAATCGGACGGCGGTTTCTGGGTGCAAAGCTGGCGTGGAGCAGAGACGGCAGCTTCATCGCTGCGACGATCAGGGAAGGCCAATTTCTGGAGACAGATGTCGTTCTGCTCGATGCAAGCAATCTGTCGGTAGTGGTGAAATTACCTTGCAGCCCGTTCGCGCAAGACTTGCTGTTTCTCCCGGACAACAAGTCGCTTGCCTTCGGCGGTGTCAATAATCGCATCAAGGTGATGCAACTCGACGACATGTTCCGAAACGGGCGGCCTGCAGCCTTGAACTGAAACGAAAAGGCCGCCCGGAGGCGGCCTTTCCAAAAGTCCGGTTTCCCGGAAATTCGCTTAGCGCTTCGAGAACTGGAAGCTGCGGCGGGCCTTGGCCTTGCCGTACTTCTTGCGCTCGACCACACGGCTGTCGCGGGTCAGGAAGCCGCCCTTCTTGAGCACGGAGCGCAGGCCCGGCTCGTAGTAGGTCAGCGCCTTGGAGATGCCGTGGCGCACCGCGCCGGCCTGGCCGGACAGGCCGCCGCCGATGACGGTGGCGATGACGTCGAACTGGCCGTTGCGGTTGGTCGCGACGATCGGCTGTTGCAGGATCATCTGCAGGACAGGGCGCGCGAAATAGGCCGCGAATTCCTTGTCGTTGACGATGATCTTGCCGGAGCCGGGCTTAACCCAGACGCGCGCAATGGCGTTCTTGCGCTTGCCGGTGGCGTAGGCGCGGCCCTGCTTGTCGAGCTTCTGGACATGGACCGGGGCGGCCGGCTGTGCGGCGGCGGTGCCGAGGTCGGCCAGCGAGTTCAGGTCAGCCATGTTATTTGGCCCTCTTGTTCTTGGAGTTCATCGCGGCAACGTCGAGGACCTCGGGCTGCTGGGCGACATGCGGATGTTCGGCGCCGGCGTAGACGCGCAGGTTCTTCATCTGGCGACGGCCAAGCGGGCCGCGCGGGACCATGCGCTCGACAGCCTTTTCGACGACGCGCTCGGGGAAACGACCCTCGAGCAACTGGCGCGCGGTGCGCTCCTTGATGCCGCCGGGATGGCCGGTGTGCCAGTAATAGACCTTGTCGGTGAACTTCTTGCCGGTCAGTGCGACCTTGTCGGCATTGATGATGATGACGTTGTCGCCATCATCGACATGCGGGGTGAAGGTCGGCTTGTGCTTGCCGCGGAGACGGTTGGCGACGATGGAGGCGAGACGGCCGACGACGAGACCTTCGGCGTCGATCAGCACCCACTTCTTCACCACGTCCGCAGGCTTCTGCGAAAAGGTTGCCATGGTTCTGCTTTCTGCTGGACCTTGTGCCCGAAGGCAGCAAGGCGTTTCTTGTTGCTTGGATTGGCGGCGAACCGCCAATAAGAAAACGGCGGCCAAATGGGCCGCTGCTTCGGATGCAGCTTATACGCAGGGTTGGAATTGATCGTCAAGCGGCGTAAGATTTGAATAGTATATAGATTTCAATAGCTTGATTGTGTGGTATTATTTTACCGTATAGAATTGACCGAGAATGACGTGGTTTTGGCCGCGAACTTTCGCGAGACCGAGCCTCCTGATATCTTCTCGAGGCGCAGCGCAGACATGTGATCCCTTCCGAAAGGGCGGCCAACAGCGAGGTATCATGAATCGCGACGAGAAAATCCGCGTTTCGGTCGAACGGATTTCCGACGTCTTCCGCAAGAAGCCGTCGTCGGCCTTCAATACCAAGCGGGCCACGGGTCGTATCGAGAACGGCCTTGTCTGCGAGGCTAGACAGGATGGCCACACCGCCACCATGGATATGCCTGAAGCGATCGGCGGCGACGGTTCGGCGCCGTCGCCGGGCTTCCACATCAGGGTGGGCCTCGTCGGCTGCATTGCCGTCGGCATCAAGCTCACGGCTGCGCGTGAAGGGCTCGATATCGATGCCATCGATGTCGATGTCGAGATGGACTTCGACGATGCGGCGATGATCGGCGTCAGCGACAACACCGCTGCGCCGCTGGAGACGCGCGTGACCATCAAGATCGAGAGCCGGGCGGCCTGGGAGGAGGTGACCGCAATGGTCGACCGGGCGCTGGAGCGCGACCCCTATTTCATCGCATTTCGCGATGCGCAGCCGCTGAAGACCAAAGTCTTGGCAGCCTGACATGCTTCCGCGCTGGCATCGTGGCGCAGTTCGTACGGATGGGCGCGGAGCCATGTTGCATGGATGCGCTGCAACGCCCCATATGCTAGCTGTCCGACTTAACACGGAATGGAGATTGTCATGGCCGACATCGTATCGCTGAGGCGCGATGAGCCGGAAGAGACGGTGGCGCTCGACGGTGGTGTGTTGCGGATGACGCTCTCCAATCCGCCGGCCAACTTGCTTTCGTTGGAGGTCATGCGCGACCTTCAGGCCGAACTCGACCGCGCGGCCGAAGATCCGGCGGTGCGCGTCGTTGTGATCGCTGCTGCGGGCAAGCTGTTCTGCGCCGGTCATGACCTCAAGCAGATGACGGCGCACCGTTCCGACCCCGACGGAGGCAAGGCCTATTTCGAAGAGACCTTCGATACCTGCTCGAAGCTTATGCAGTCGATCGTTCGCCACCCGAAGCCCGTCATCGCCGAGGTGGATGGCGTGGCGACGGCGGCGGGCTGTCAGCTCGTCGCGTCGTGCGATCTCGCGATCGCCTCCGACCAGGCGACGTTCGGCGTCAACGGCATCAATGTTGGGTTGTTCTGCACGACGCCTGGCGTCGCGCTGGTGCGCGGGCTGAAGCCGAAGCATGCCATGGAAATGCTGCTGACCGGCGAGATGGTTGACGCCTCGACGGCGCGGGAGTTCGGCCTCATCAACCGCGTGGTGCCGCGCGAATATCTGAGCCAAGTGGTGATGAAATATGCGAAAACCGTCGCCTCGAAGTCGCCCGAGACGCTGAGGCTCGGCAAGGAGGCCTTTTACAGGCAGGCCGAGATGGGGCTGGCAGAGGCCTACGGCTACGCCTCGCAGGTGATGGTGGAAAACCTGCTCGCTGCTGACGCGAAGGAGGGCATCGCCGCCTTTATCGAGAAGCGCAAGCCGGAGTGGAAGGGGGAATAGTGTCCGCCTGCTCCTGGAGACTTGCCACTGTCGCAAACTGAAGTGCCTCCACGTCGTTCAATCACAAGACTCAAAGCGCCCTATCTGCAAAAGGTGCTTCTCGATCCGAGCCGGATCGACGATCCGGATTTGTATCCGTGGTCCATCCCGCTGTTCAGGGACGGGGACTTCGTCGTCGACTTTACGACACCGGTAACCATCATCGTCGGCGAGAACGGCACCGGAAAATCCACGCTGCTGGAGGCGATCGGCGCGCTTGCGGGATATGACGAGGCGGGCGGCGGCAAGGGATACCGGCCTGTCGATCACTCGGCGGCGATCGACAGGAGCGGGGCGGCGCTTGGCGCAAGCCTGCGCGCGCATTGGCTGCCGAAGGTGACGTCGGGCTGGTTCTTTCGCGCCGAGAGTTTTTATTCCGTCGCCCGCTATCTCGATGAAGCGGCCCGCGAACCGCTGAGCGGCCCGCCCCCGGATTTCCTGTCGTGGTCCCATGGCGAGGGGTTCATGCGCTTCTTCGAGGAGCGGTGCAGCCGCCAGGGGCTCTACCTGTTCGACGAGCCGGAAAGCGCGCTTTCGCCGTCGCGGCAGATCGAGTTCCTGAAGCTGCTGCGACAACTGGATCGATCGGGGCACGCGCAGGTGATCGTTGCGACGCATTCGCCGCTGCTCATGGCCTGTCCGGGCGCGCGGCTGCTGCAAATCAGTCGTTACGGGCTGGAGGACGTTCGGCTTGAGGACACGGACCACTTCCGGATGATGCGTGAATTCTGCCTCGATCCCGAAGTCTTTCTCGCGGAGGCCCTGGGCGAAGAAACCGACGCGCATGACCAGATGTCTTGATGCCGCGAAGCGCGACAGCTAACAGAGCCAGCATGAATCACGACGCTTACGACGACGCCTACATCTCCGGCATCCTCAACTCGATCAAGACGATCGCCATCGTCGGCGCTTCGGCCAACGACGTGCGGCCGAGCTTTTTCGTGCTGAAATACATGCTGGCGAAGGGGTTCGACGTCTATCCCGTGAATCCCGGGCAGGCGGGCAAAGAGATCCTCGGCACCAGGTTCTACGCGCGGCTCGCCGATATCCCGGTCGCGCTCGACATGGTGGACATCTTCCGCGCGTCGGAGGCGGTGCCGGGTGTTGTGGACGAGGTGAAGCGACTGAACCCGTTGCCGAAGGTGGTCTGGATGCAGTTGACTGTGCGCCACGACGAGGCCGCGGCGCGCGCCGAAGCGGCGGGCATCAAGGTGGTGATGAACCGCTGCCCGAAAATCGAATACGGCCGGCTTTCGGGCGAGATCGCCTGGAACGGCGTCAATTCGCGCGTGCTATCGTCGAAGAAACCGGTGATGCGGTCAGGCTTTCAGAGTTTTGGCATCCGGCAGAAATAAGCGAAGGCCGGAACAGTTATTCCAACAAGCGCGGCGTTTGTATCCGTCCCGTTTCAACCTACAACGCGGATCGGCATTTTCTTCTTTGCATTCGGGGTTATGCTGCCGGTAAATTAGCAACGGATTTCACAAAATACCTTGGAGAGGAAAAATGTCCCAACAAGAACCGGGCTTCAATACGCTCGCCATCCACGCCGGAGCGAAGCCAGACCCGGCGACCGGCGCGCGCGCCACGCCGATCTACCAGACGACTTCCTATGTCTTCGAAGATGCGGACCATGCCGCCTCGCTTTTCGGGCTGAAGGCGTTTGGCAACATCTACACCCGCATCATGAACCCGACGCAAGCGGTGCTGGAAGAGCGCGTCGCGGCGCTCGAGGGCGGCACGGCGGCGCTGGCCGTCGCCTCCGGTCACGCGGCGCAGCTTCTGGTCGCGCATGCGCTGCTCACCGCCGGCGAGAACTTCATCGCCGCGCGCCGCCTCTATGGCGGTTCGATCAACCAGTTCGGCCACGCCTTCAAGAGCTTCAACTGGGAAGTGCGCTGGGGCGACACGCATGACCTCTCGACCTTCGAGAAGCAGATCGACGACAAGACCAAGTTCATCTTCGTCGAAAGCCTTGCCAACCCGAACGGCGAATTCGTCGACCTCAAGGCGCTTGCCGACCTCGCTCACAAGCACGGGCTGCCGCTGGTGGTCGACAACACGCTGGCCACGCCTTACCTCGTCCGGCCGATCGAGCATGGCGCGGATGTCGTCGTCCACTCGCTGACCAAGTTCATCGGCGGCCACGGCAATTCGATCGGCGGTATCATCGTAGACGGCGGCACGTTCGACTGGTCGAAGTCGGGCAAGTACCCGATGCTGTCTTCTCCGCGTCCCGAATATGGCGGGCTGGTGCTGCACGAGACGTTCGGCAACTTCGCCTTCGCGATCGCGCTGCGCGTGCTTGGCCTGCGCGATTTCGGGCCCGCGATCTCGCCTTTCAACGCCTTCCTGATCCTGACCGGGATCGAGACTCTTCCCCTGCGGATGCAGCGTCATTCGGACAACGCAAAGGCTGTCGCCGAATGGCTGTCGAAACATCCCAAGGTTTCGTGGGTTTCCCATTCCGGGCTGGCCTCGGACCCGAACAACGCCCTGCAGAAGAAGTATTCGCCAAATGGCGCTGGCGCGGTGTTCACCTTCGGTCTCAAGGGCGGTTACGATTCCGGCGTGAAGTTCGTCGAGGCGCTGGAACTGTTCTCGCACTTGGCCAATGTCGGCGACACCAAGTCGCTGGTCATCCACCCGGCCTCGACCACGCACCGCCAGCTTTCCGACGAGCAGAAGACGCTAGCCGGCGCCGGACCAGATACGGTGCGCCTGTCGGTCGGCATCGAGGACATCAAGGACATCATCGCCGATCTCGAGCAGGCGCTGGCCAAGGCCTGAGCTGCAATGCAAGATGCTAGCCCGGCAGCACCCGCTGCCGGGTTTTTCTTTTGGGAGAGGCTGATGGCGAATTTTATCGATATCGATGCCGAGACGGTCGATCCGGAATTCGGCGCGCCGGCCGAAGACCGCCTAATCTCCGGCACTCCGAGGTTCCGCACCTGGAGCCTCGACGAGGCTCGGGGCGGCCTCTACGCAGGCGTCTGGGAAGCGACCCCAGGCAAATGGCGCATCGAATATGACGAATGGGAGTTCTGCCATATCCTGTCCGGTGTCTCCGTGATTTCGGAGGATGGCGGCGAGACGCGCACTATCACGGCCGGCGACAGTTTTATCCTCAAGCCGGGCTTCAAGGGCACATGGGAAGTGCTGGAGACGACGCGGAAGGAATATGTGATCAGGCTGTAAGGTAGGGGCCGAAGTGGTGCTGCCGTCAACAAGAGGTGCTAAGACACCAATTCTTCCAACTGCCTGATCTCGTCGCGCCGCTCCTGCGTCCTTTGGTAGAACCAGCGGTCCATCGTCTCGATCAAAATCGCATCTCCGCTCATGAAAAGACGGCCCTCCTCGATTTCGCGTGAAATGCTGGTGCGGCTAAGAAGTATCGAGCAAATGGATAGGCAACTCGTTTCGATAAAGAGATCGATATCGAACCCCGGAATCACGGAACAGATTTCTACGGGAGCGCCAGGCAGTATGAGTGCCCAATAGACGCTGTATTCCGTGTCGGAATCGCTGAAATGGAATTGCATGACGATCTGGCGATCCGGAAGCTCGGCGGGGTCTATATAGTTTCGCATGTGCCACATCAGCGTCGACAGGTTTGTCGCGGCCAACGCCTCCCGGGCGTCTATATTGCATTGAGCCCATCTGCCCAGAGCTGCGAGTACCGGCTCAAGCTCTATTGCGCGTTGCGTTCTGATGTATGCTACCTGGCCGTTTGTCGGATCCTCGATGCGACGGACGAGACCCTTGGCCTCCAATTCCTTCAGTCTTTTTGACAGCAGCGCAGTGGATATGTTGCCGACCCCGCGTCGGATGCAGCTGAACCGCGTGGCGCCAGCCCACATTTCCGTCAGGATCGGTATCGTCCAACGGGGCTCCAGGATGTCGCAAGCGTGCGAAATCGGACAAATCAATCCGTAAGGCCGGAAGCTCAATTGTTGACCTCCTGTTCAACCTCATCCTGAGTGACTGGCTGCAATCAATCCAGTTCACATAATGAACCGGAGCGGTTCATTATCCAAACTGTACCCTGCGTTGCCCAGTCTGCCAGAAAGGAGCGTCATCAGATAAATAGGAGAACATGATGCAACGATTTGTAATCGAGCGGGAAATTCCAGCGGTAGGTTCATTCAATCGCGAGCAACTGCGCGATGCTTCGAAGACTTCGAACGCAGCGCTAGCTAAACTTTCCCCGCGTGTGCAGTGGGAACACTCCTATGTTTGCGGCAAAAAGACCTTCTGCCTTTATCTGGCGGAAGACGAGGCGGCTATTCGTGAGCACGCGAAGCTCAGCGGTTTTCCAGCGAGCTGCATCACTCAGGTCTTGTCGATCATCGATCCGACCACTGCGAACTAGCTTCAATCAGCGAGAAGGCGCTGCCGGAGACGCAGCTTCCCGGCAGTCGTCCTAGCAGCGATCGGTGGCCGAAAACCTCTCAGAATGAATTGGCGCCTAGCCATGGGGCCAGACGTAGTCGCGATGGGTTGCCTACGATGAAATTAAATGTATAGTTCATTCATTTAATTGGAGCGGCCATGTCGCCACGCCAGTATGTGATGAACAAGCGAGAAGCCTCGGTCGCCCGGACGAGGCAGCGCATCGTCGAGGCGACCCTGGAGCTTCACGGCCGCAAGGGTATCTTCGGGACAAGCTGGCAGGACATCGCTGCCGCTGCGGACGTCTCGATCGGCACCGTCTACAAGCACTTTCCGTCACTGGACGAATTGGTGCCGGCTTGTGGCGAACTCCTGATGGAGCGCATCTTTCCGCCATCGCCGGAAGACCTGCCGGCCATCCTTGGAGACGCGCTCGACCCTCGCGAACGTCTTCGGCGCGTGGTCCGGGAGCTTTTCAGTTTTTTCGAGCGCGGCGGCAAATACCTCGAGAGCGATCCTCGGGAGCGTGAGCTGGAGAGCATGCGCGATTTCGAGGACCAGTTGCGATCCATGGTCAGCCTGTTCGTTGGAGAGGCGCTGCGCACGATGGAGCCCTCGGAGGCAGACCTGGCTGTCGTGAGCGCACTGGCCGACCTGCCGTCGTTTCAGGCCATGGCGATTCGGGGCGTGCCGCTCGAAGATGCCGTCGCCGTTGCGGTGGGCGGTTCAATGGGATGGTTGCAGAAAGCCGCAGACGAGGATGATGTGAAGCAAGGGAGAAAGTCGTGAACAAAAACGGTAGTGTTGCAGACGTGGCCTTCGCACTTGGAGCCGAGGAGGGGGAAGCGCGTTGGTGGATGGGTTCTCTTGCCGTCATCAAGGCGACGGCCGCGCAGACCGGTGGACAGTTCACGCTTGTGGAGGTCACCGAAAACGAGGGCGAGACGCCCTTGCATGTCCATCATCGCGAAGACGAGACATTTATCGTCCTGCAAGGCGAGGTCGAGTTCGAAGTGGGCGAGAAATCCATTGTCGCCGGGCCCGGCGCTGTTGTGTTCGGACCGCGATCCGTTCCGCATCGATATGTCGTCAGGCGCGGGCCTGCAAAAATGCTCTTCCTGCTTACGCCTGGAGGTTTTGAAGGGCTGCTGAGAGAGACGAGCGAGCCGACAACGGCGTTGCGGATACCGGGACAAGGCGAGGCGGAACCGGATTTCGAAGCGCTTCCGGCAATTGCCGAGCGGTATGATTGCGAGCTGCTGGCCTGAGCCTCTGGTCAGTACCTCACGACAAGCCTTTCCAGCCCGTGGAAGTGCCATGTGTCGCGATAGCGCGGCGGCTCGGCGATGCGGATTGCGGGCAGCCGGTCGAAGAGCACTTTCAGCGCCACCTGTAGCTCCAGGCGCGCCAGCGGCGCGCCGATGCAGAAGTGGATGCCGGCGCCGAAGGAGACGTTCTTCTGGTCGGTTCGTTGCGGATTGAAGGCATCGGCGTCAGCGAAGGATTTCGGGTCGCGGTTGGCCATGCCGAGCAGGAGGCCGATCTGGTCGCCGGGTTTCACGGTCACGCCGGGGGAAACCTCGATCTCTTCGTAGGCATAGCGGGTGAAGAGGTGGAGCGGCGCGTCGAAGCGCAGGCACTCCTCGACTGTGGCGGCGACGGATTCCGGCGACCCGAAAAAGCGCCTGGGGTCGCCGCCCTGCGAAAGGATGGTGCTCACTGCATTGCCGGCCTGGTGGACGGTCGCTTCGTGGCCGGCGTTGAGCAGCAGGACGACCGAGGAGACGAGTTCGTCCTCGCTGAGCTTCTGGCCGCCCTCCTGAGCGGCGATCAGCAGCGACAGAAGATCGTCGCCGGGGGCGCTTTTTCGTTTCGCGACGTAGCTGCGCAGGAACGCCGAGAATTCCGCGGAAGCGCGGTTTGCGGTGTCCTCGATCTCACGGGTGCGGCCGTGCGTGTACATGGCGACCATCTGGTGCGACCAGTCGAGCAGTTGCGGGCCCATCTCGACCGGCACGCCGAGCATTTCGGCGATGATGGTGATCGGCAAAGGCGATGCGAAAGCCGGTAGCAGGTCGAATGGCTCGTCCTTGGGGAAGCCGTCGACCAGTTCGTTCGCCAGCGCCTCGATGCGCGGCCGCAGCCGCTCCACCTGCCGGGAAACGAAAGCGCGGTTGACCAGTGTCCGCAGCCGCGTGTGGACGGGTGGCTCCAGTTCGAGCAGCGAATGTGCCTCGATCGCATCGAAGTCGCTCAGGTGTGAGCGGTCGCGATCCGCGCCGCGGCTGTCGGGAATGCCGGTCAGGCTTTGACGGCCGAAGCGGCGGTCGCGCAGCAGGCGGTTGACGTCATCATAGCCGCCAAAGCACCAGTACCCGAACTCCTCCCAGAAAAAGGTCGATCCCTGCCCGTGGAGCCAGACATAGGCTTCGTAAGGGTTCTGGTAGAAGCCGGGCGCGCGCGGATCGAGCCGCAGGCGGCGGGTTTCGGCGTCGAAGGAGAGGTAGGCAGGTGGACGGGTCATAGCTTGCATGGTTGGTCATTACCCCGCCTTGCCAAGTGCAGGCCAGCCCGTATTGTTCGGCCAGCAAATTGCCCCGAGAGGTTTCATGAACATCATCGTCGTTGGCGCCGGCATCGCCGGCCTGTCGACCGCCTGGTCGCTGGTGAAGGCCGGCCACAGCGTGACGCTGCTGGAGCAGGGGGAGGCTATCCCCAACCCGCTTGCCGCGTCGGGCGATCACCATCGTATCATCCGACGCGCCTACCGGGCGGCGGGCGGCTACGGCAAGGTGATTGGCGAGGCCTATGACGCATGGGACGAGATGTGGGGCGATCTCGGGCAGAACCATCTCGATCCGCGCGGCTTCCTGTGCGTCTCGCTCGAAGAGGGCGACAAGATCGACGAGTATCTGGAGGGGATGGACCTCGGCCGCTGGCCTTACGACATGTATCAGCCGGCCGAAGCGGCGAAACGCTGGCCGTTCCTCGATCCCGACAGTTTCCGCTACGCATATTTTTCGAAGGATGGCGGCGCGCTGCATTGCCGGCCGATCGCCACCGGTCTTGCCGACTGGCTGCGGAAGAAGGGCGCGAACGTCTACACCGGCAGCAAGGTCGTCGATATCGACGTCGACGATGGGCGCGTCGAACTGGAGACCGGCGAGACGCTGCGGGGCGACAGGATAGTCGTCACCGCGGGCGCATGGGTGCTGGAACTTTTCCCCGAGCTCGAGGGCGAACTTAAGACCTATCGGACGGCCGTCGCCTATGTCGATCCGCCGGCCGATCTGCGCGCGGCATGGGAGGCTGCGCCAGTGATGATGACGGGCGGCAAGGCGGACGGCTACCTGATCCCGTTCACGGGTGGGGCGGGCATGAAGTTTGGGGCCAACATCCACAAGGTGCGGACCAGTGATGCCGACTGGAACCGCGAGCCGGTGGAAGGCGAGGGCGAGGCAATCAGGAACCTGTTCTCGCCACCGTTCGCGCGGATAGACGAATATCGAGTGACCGAAGTGGTCACCTGCGCCTACACATTCACCTATGACGAGACCTTCTTCGCCCACGAAAAAGGCAGGGTGCTGGTCGTCTCGGCCTGCTCCGGCCACGGCTACAAGTTCGGCGCGGCGGTCGGCAGGCGCGTGGCGGCTTCTATCGGAAACGGCGATACGGAGGGACTGAAGCGCTGGTTGCGAGCGGAGGCCTGATGTTCTCCATGGCAGGAGCCTTGCCGCGGTCGGTAAGGTTAGCGCGAGGCCGCTCTTGCACAAGGCTTGGGGGCCATCCTATCTACGGAACCAACGCTTCATTACGATTCTGCCCCCATTGCATTCGCCGGGCGCCGGAATCCCAGCCGGAAAAGGGACAACGATGAGAGACCCCGTCGAACACTACATGAACCTCGTGCCGATGGTGGTCGAGCAGACCAACCGGGGCGAGCGCGCCTACGACATCTTTTCGCGCCTGCTGAAGGAGCGCATCATCTTCATCACCGGCCCGATCGAGGACGGCATGGCGTCGCTGGTTTGCGCACAGCTCCTTTTCCTTGAGGCCGAAAACCCCAAGAAAGAGATCAATCTCTACATCAATTCGCCGGGCGGCGTCGTCACCAGCGGTCTGGCGATGTATGATACCATGCAGTTCATCAAGCCTCCGGTTGCCACGCTTTGCGTCGGGCAGGCGATGTCGGCTGGTTCGCTGCTGCTTTGCGCAGGCGCCAAGGATATGCGCTTTGCCACGCCGAACGCCTCGATCATGGTTCACCAGCCCTCCGGCGGTTATCAGGGCCAGGCGACCGATATCATGATCCATGCGCAGTGGACGGAGGCCCTGAAGCGCCGGCTGAACGAGATTTACGTCAAGCACACCGGCCAGGACTACGAGACGATCCACAACGCCATGGAGCGCGACCGCTTCATGACTGTCGAGCAGGCCCTCGAATTCGGCCTGATCGACAAGGTCATCACGTCGCGCGAGGCGATGGAAGTTCCCGCAGCCAAGTGACGCCGGAACCCCTTGCAAACCGCCTCTTCGGGGCGGTTTGGGGATATGACGTATTTTTGACGCGGCCTGCGGCATTTCGGTCACAATTAGCTGTTTCCTCCCTTGGAGGGACCGCCTACGTTAAGCCTATGTTGATTTTCGACGGCTTAGCTTTGTCGGGGCTTATTGCGAATCATTGCCGCGCCGGTCGATTGTGTGTTTCGTGTGAATGCGTATCGGGCGAGTTTGCTGGTATCAGCGGGCGTGAGCTCTATATTGCATAGAGGCGTCCGCACCGGTTTCGGGGTGACGCTGCGGAAAGGACGAAGACGATATGAGCAAAGTCGGCAATAGCAGCGGCGGAGACTCGAAGAACACGCTCTACTGCTCGTTCTGCGGCAAGAGCCAGCACGAGGTTCGCAAGCTGATCGCCGGACCGACCGTATTCATCTGCGATGAATGCGTCGAGCTCTGCATGGACATCATCCGCGAGGAGAACAAGAGCTCCATGAAGGTCGCGCGCGACGGCGTGCCGACCCCGCAGGAGATTTTGAAGGTCCTCGACGATTACGTGATCGGCCAGCCATATGCCAAGCGCGTGCTGTCGGTGGCGGTGCACAACCATTACAAGCGCCTCGCGCATGCCGGCAAGAACAACGACGTCGAACTGGCGAAGTCGAACATCCTGCTGATCGGCCCGACCGGCTGCGGCAAGACGCTGCTGGCGCAGACGCTGGCCCGCATCATCGACGTGCCGTTCACAATGGCCGACGCGACGACGCTGACCGAAGCCGGCTATGTCGGCGAGGACGTCGAGAACATCATCCTGAAGCTGCTGCAGTCGGCCGACTACAATGTCGAGCGGGCGCAGCGCGGCATCGTCTACATCGACGAGATCGACAAGATCAGCCGCAAGTCGGACAATCCGTCGATCACACGGGACGTGTCGGGCGAGGGCGTGCAGCAGGCGTTGCTGAAGATCATGGAAGGCACAGTCGCCTCCGTGCCGCCGCAGGGTGGCAGGAAGCATCCGCAGCAGGAATTCCTGCAGGTCGATACGGCCAACATCCTCTTCATCTGCGGCGGCGCGTTCGCCGGTCTGGACAGGATCATCTCGGATCGCGGCCGCAAGACCTCGATCGGCTTCGGCGCGAGTGTCGCCTCGCCGGAAGACCGGCGCTCGGGCGAACTGTTCCGCCAGGTCGAGCCTGAGGATCTCTTGAAGTTCGGCCTGATCCCGGAGTTCGTCGGCCGTCTGCCGGTTCTGGCGACGCTCGAAGACCTCGACGAACCGGCGCTGATCCAGATCCTGACCGAGCCGAAGAACGCTCTGGTGAAGCAGTATCAGCGCCTGTTCGAGATGGAGAACGTGGAACTGACCTTCCACGAGAACGCATTGTCGGCGATCGCCAAGCGCGCCATCGAGCGCAAGACCGGCGCACGCGGCCTGCGCTCCATCATGGAAGCGATCCTGCTCGACACGATGTTCGAGTTGCCGGCGCTGGAAGGCGTGCAGGAAGTCGTGATCTCGGAAGAAGTGGTGTCCGGCAACGCCCGGCCGCTTTACATCTACACCGAGGCCAAGGAAAAGAAGGACAGCAAGGCCAGCGCGTAAGCGTTGCGCTTGACGTTGAACGGAACGGCGCCTTCGGGCGCCGTTTCTGTTTCAGGCCGCCGTGATGTGGCTGTGGCCGAAGAAGACGGGGTAAAGGCAGAGGTCGCGTACGAGGCGGTGTGTTCCGCGCTCGAAGACCAACAGGTTCTCCCAGTGGCCCGTCACGCAGTAATGCTTGCCGTCGGGCAGGAAGGTGACGCCGGCGGGATAGCGCAGGCCGCCTGTGCTGGTGTCGAGGATGTTTGAGACCGCGCCGGTGGCCCCGTCGAACACCAAGACATGGTGCGTGGTGGGGTAGGTGGCGATCGCCTCGTCGTGCTTGTCGTCGTAGCGGATCGACAGGCCGTGGCGCATCAGCTTCGTGGCGTTAGCATCACCCATTTTCGTTAGGCGGTTGCGGGACGCGTCGTATTTCAGCGTCGCCGCGGCCATGTAGTTGTAGCCGGGGTCGGTGGTGATGTCGGATTCATGGGCGATGTTTTCGTCGGCGAGCTGACGGGCATTGGCGCGGTCGTTGCCGTAGCGCGACTGGATCGCGAAGATGCGGTCCAGCCGGCCGGCCGCAAGATGGCGTAGTTCCGTGTCGCTGCGGCCGGTGATACGCTTGTCTACCAGCTTGCCGCTCGAGACTTCGACCACGGTGATCGACGCCTGCACGACCTGGCGCGGGATGGTGTACTGGCGGGTTTCGGCCGAGACCGTCGAGCCATAGTTGGCGGCGACGATGTATCTGCCGTCGGCGGTGAGCCGGATGTCGTGCGGATCGATGCCGTAGGTGGAGTAGGTCTCGGCAATCTTCAGCGTTTTCGGGTCGCGGATCGTCAAGCGGCCGTAATGCCGCTCCGCCTTGCCCTGCCATGGCTGGTAGGGCGCGCGCTCGGAGAGGATCGCCGTCCTGCCGCCATCGAGATAGACGGCATGTCCGCCGCCGCGCCAGCCATCGCCGAGCGAAGGGCCGATTGCAGCGAGTTCGAGCGTATCGGGATCGAAAGCCGTGTGCTGTTCGCCGTCCATCGAGCACAGCACTCCGATCGAGCGATCGGGCGCGACCTCTACGTCGTGCGCCGCAACTGGCAGCAGCGTCTGGCGGATCGATCCGTCGAAGCCGACGCGCGCCAGCATCTTGTAGTAGGGCTGGCCCTTGATGGCGCGGTTGAAGCGGCGGTTTTGGGCCAGCGGCTTGCCGTTGGCGTAAGCGCTGTCCGGAAGATAGCCGGGTACGTAAACGGCCGTATCGCCAAGGTCCTTTTTGGCGGGTTTGGCGGGAGCGGCTTCAGTCTTGTCGGTTGCCGTTGCGGCAAGGGCCAAGAGGGCTCCGCCGGTGAGAAGGCTGCGGCGGTCAACGGACATGGCGCACCTGTCGCGTCAAAGCCGAGCATGGTCGGTGCATTGGGAACATACGTACTCTATGGTGTTGATTGGGCAATCGTTTCCGCCGTCGTGCCTCATATTACGGTGTGATCTTCCGCATAGGAAGCCATCGCGAGCTATGCATGAGGCGCACGGCGCATGACGTTGGAGGCAGCCACACTTGATCTTTGCCGCCTTGCTATCCAATTAACCACCATTGGGCCACAAGCTGTATTCCGTGCTGAAAATCCACAAATCGTGTTACGTGGTAGGCGAGACGGTTGGTGGCCGTTAATATGAGATTCGCGGTTGGCTCAAGGCGGCCGCGAGGAAAGGTAAGTAAGATGGCCAAGACATCCCGGACACCCGGTAACGGCGGCGTTTTCGCAGTCCTCCCCCTGCGCGACATCGTCGTGTTCCCGCACATGATCGTGCCGCTCTTCGTCGGGCGTGAAAAGTCGATCAAGGCGCTGGAAGAGGTCATGGGCGCCGAAAAGCAGATCATGCTTGCGACGCAGAAGAACGCCGCCGAGGATGACCCGGCCGCTGACGGCATCTACGACATCGGTACGCTCGCCAACGTGCTTCAGCTGCTCAAGCTGCCCGACGGGACCGTGAAGGTTCTGGTCGAGGGCACTGCGCGCGGACGCATAACCGGCTTTACCGATCGCGGCGACTTTCACGAGGCGCATGCAGAGGTTCTGCACGAGCCGGCGGAAGAGGAAATCGAGATCGAGGCGCTCGCGCGCTCGGTGGTTTCCGATTTCGAAAACTATGTGAAGCTGAACAAGAAGATCTCGCCCGAGGTTGTCGGCGCGGCATCGCAGATCGACGACTACTCCAAGCTCGCCGATACGGTCGCTTCGCATCTCGCAATCAAGATCCCCGAGAAGCAGGAGATGCTAGGCACGCTGTCCGTCAAGGAACGGCTTGAGAAGGCCATGGGCTTCATGGAGGCTGAAATCTCCGTCCTGCAGGTGGAGAAGCGCATCCGCTCGCGCGTCAAGCGCCAGATGGAGAAGACGCAGCGCGAGTATTACCTCAACGAGCAGATGAAGGCGATCCAGAAGGAGCTCGGCGAGGGCGAGGACGGTCGCGACGAGGCTGCCGAGATCGAGGCGCGCATCAAGAAGACGAAGTTCTCCAAGGAAGCCCGCGAAAAGGCGGAAGCCGAGTTGAAGAAGCTGCGTTCAATGTCGCCGATGTCGGCTGAATCGACGGTGGTTCGCAACTACCTCGACTGGCTGTTGTCGTTGCCCTGGTCGAAGAACTCGAAGGTCAAGACCGACCTGAACTTCGCGCAGGAGGTGCTGGACACCGATCACTACGGCCTCGACAAGGTCAAGGAGCGCATCGTCGAGTACCTTGCGGTCCAGAGCCGGCAGAAGAAGATCAAGGGGCCGATCCTCTGCCTCGTCGGCCCTCCCGGCGTGGGCAAGACCTCGCTCGGCAAGTCGATCGCGAAGGCGACCGGACGCGAGTTCGTGCGCCTGGCGCTTGGCGGCGTGCGTGACGAGGCCGAGATCCGCGGTCACCGTCGCACCTATATCGGCTCGATGCCCGGCAAGGTCATCCAGTCGATGAAGAAAGCGAAGAAGTCGAACCCGCTGTTCCTGCTCGACGAGATCGACAAGCTCGGCCAGGACTATCGCGGCGACCCGTCTTCCGCACTTCTCGAGGTGCTCGACCCCGAGCAGAACGCGACGTTCATGGATCACTATCTCGAGGTTGAATACGACCTGTCGAGCGTGATGTTCGTGACGACGGCCAATACGCTGAACATCCCCGGTCCGCTTATGGACCGCATGGAGATCATTCGTATCGCCGGCTACACGGAGGACGAGAAGGTCGAGATCGCCAAGCGGCATTTGCTGCCTAAGGTGATCCGCGACCACGCGCTGCAGCCGAAGGAATTTTCGGTGAGCGACGAGGCCATCCGCGCGATCGTCCAGACCTATACGCGGGAAGCCGGCGTGCGCAGCCTTGAGCGCGAGCTGATGAAGCTCGGGCGCAAGGCGGTCACCGAGATCCTGAAGTCGAAGACAAAGAGCGTGGAGATCACGCCCGAGAACCTCTCCGACTATCTCGGCGTCCAGCGCTTCCGCTTCGGACAGGTCGAGGCTGACGATCAGGTCGGTGTAGTCACGGGTCTTGCCTGGACCGAGGTCGGCGGCGAACTGCTGACGATCGAAGGCGTCATGATGCCCGGCAAGGGCCGCATGACGGTGACCGGCAACCTGAAGGACGTGATGAAGGAATCGATCTCGGCGGCGGCGTCCTATGTCCGCAGCAGAGCCATTGATTTCGGCATCGAGCCTCCGCTGTTCGACAGGCGCGACATCCACGTCCACGTTCCCGAGGGGGCGACCCCGAAGGACGGTCCGTCGGCTGGCGTCGCCATGGCGACGGCGATCGTTTCGGTCCTGACCGGAATTCCGGTTCGGGCGGATGTCGCGATGACCGGCGAAATTACGCTCAGGGGCAGGGTGCTGCCCATCGGCGGCCTGAAGGAGAAGCTGCTCGCGGCTCTGCGCGGCGGCATAAAGAAGGTGCTGATCCCCGAGGAGAACGCCAAGGATCTGGCGGATATCCCGGACAACGTGAAAAGCGGCATGGAAATTGTGCCGGTCAGCCGGGTCGGCGAGGTGCTGAAGCACGCTCTCGTGCGGATGCCCGAGCCGATCGAATGGGTCGAGCCGGCGACGCCTCCCGCAGCGTCAGTCGACTCCGGCGAGGACGGCGGCAAGACGCTCGCCCACTAGCCGAATCGCAATTGCTGCGACGCAATATGCAAAGCCGGGCCTTCGGGCCCGGCTTTTCTGTTAAAAAAGCCCGGATTTCCAAGGGTTCCAACGATTTTTCCGCTTGGTTGCGGAGCCAGTTTTTCATAAAGTCCGCTTCCTGCCGGAGCGAGTCTCGTCCGGTTTTCTCATGGAAGGGAAAGTAGATGAACAAGAACGAACTGGTGTCCGCCGTTGCCGACGCTGCCAATATTTCGAAGAGCGATGCGCAGTCGGCGGTTGATGCGGTGTTCTCCGTAATCACCGGCGAGTTGAAGAATGGCGGCGACGTGCGCCTCGTGGGCTTCGGCAATTTCTCCGTGTCCAAGCGCGCTGCCTCGACCGGCCGTAACCCGCAGACCGGCGCTGCCGTGAAGATTCCCGCCCGCACCGTGCCGAAGTTCTCGGCCGGCAAGGGCCTCAAGGACGCCGTCAACTGATTGACGCGCCTGATGCGGAACATGGAAAAAGCCGGGTTCGTCCCGGCTTTTTTCTTGGGTGCGGGATAAGAGGGAGAACGCGATTTGCCTAACGCCGGATAGGCTGTCTGCGTCCTTGACTTCAAACACGGCTGCGGCCTATATCGCGCTTCGCTTTGGCCAGCGGCCATAGGCGGGCGATTAGCTCAGCGGGAGAGCACACCCTTCACACGGGTGGGGTCACAGGTTCAATCCCTGTATCGCCCACCATCAACCCCGAAAATCTAGCTCTTTCAGGATCACAATCCAGCCGGTCAATGGCCTTGGGCGGCCATCAGCTGCATCGTAAGTGGCACGGTCAGTTCGTCGAAATGGGAGATGATCTTCGACGGTTCGAACTCGCGCACGTGGCGGTCTGTATAGCCGAAATCGACCGCGACGACGGGGATGCCGGCCGCCTTCGCCGTGTCAATGTCGGTGCGCGAATCGCCGACCATTATCGCGTGCTTCGGGTTGGCGCCCGCAAGTAGGATGGTTTCGGTGAGATGACGCGGATCGGGCTTCCTGAAGGCGAATGTGTCCTGGCCGCAGATCGCGGCGAAATAGCCCGAGAGGCCAAGGCCAACCAGCAGTCGCTTTGACAGTTCTTCGGTCTTGTTCGTACAGACAGCGAGGAGGTAATCGGCGTCCCGTAGCCTGTCTAGCGCCTCAACGACGCCGGGGTAGGGCTTCGACTGTCCGGGAACGTTCGCGCCGTAATGCTCCAGAAACAGGGCGAACAGCCGGTCATGCTCGCCGGCGGCGAAGTCGCGGCGCTGTGCCTGATAGGCGCGCTCGATCATGACGCGACCGCCGTGCCCCACGAACTGGCGGAACCCGGCCAAGTCTGTGCGAGCGACCCCGCCGGCGTCGAGGGTGTGGTTCAGGCTGTCGAGCAGGTCGGGTGCGGTATCGACCAAAGTTCCGTCCAGGTCAAAAACGACGATCGGCCTGGCCATGATGCGATTCCCCGAGAGCTGATTTCTGGCTCGTTCGGATAGCCCGGTCGAGGCAGGGGCGCAAGCAGGAGGCGCCAACCCAACCGTCTGCTTTGCCTTGGACAGCAAAGATGGTAGGAGCCGCACCCGAGAGGAAGACTGCGGGAAACATGGATCAGAAAGCGCTGAAGATCGAGGCGGCGAGAGCCGCGCTTGGCCATGTCGAGGACGGCATGCGGCTGGGCATCGGGACCGGAACGACCGCTGCCGAGTTCGTGCGGCTTCTGGCCGAGAAGGTTCACGCGGGCATGCGGATCATCGGGGTGCCGACATCCGAGCGGACGGCTGCCTTGTGCGAGGAACTTGGTGTTCCTCTTTCGACCCTCGAACAGACACCGGAACTGGACCTCACGGTGGATGGCGCCGACGAGGTCGATCCTAGGCTCAACCTGATCAAGGGCGGAGGCGGCGCCTTGCTGCGCGAAAAGATCGTCGCGGCAGCGTCGGCGCGGATGATCGTGATTGCGGATGACAGCAAGCTCGTGGACACGCTGGGACGATTCCCTCTGCCAATCGAGGTGAACGGATTTGGGATGAAGGCTACCGAGATCGCGATTACGCGAGCGTCATCCGCGCTCGGGCTGTCGGGGCAGCTGACATTGAGGATGACGGAAGGCCGGCCTTTTGTTACAGACGGCGGGCATTTCATCCTGGATGCATCTTTTGGCCGCATTCCCGATACAAGAGCGCTGTCGAATGCGCTGCTCGCCATTCCGGGGGTTGTCGAACACGGACTGTTTCTGGGAATGGCAAGTCTGGCGATTGTTGCGGGCGCCGACGGAATCAGATCGGTACACGCAAGCTGAGAAATCAAGGGGTCTTCTGCTCATGATGGTTACGTCTCGAGTCCGTCGGACTGTCGCGGCTCTGGCTGCATCGGCCTTCGTCGTCCTGTCGTCGCACGTTTTCGCTCAGGACATTTCGGAAGCGCATATCAAGGCGGCGCGCTCCGCCATGGCGGCGTTGAAGGCGACGGAGCAGTATGATCTGTTGCTTCCGGCTGCTGCCCAGATGCTGAAGACCGAACTCATCCAGCAAAATCCTGATCTTACGGACCTGATCAGTTCCACTGTCGACGAAAAGGCACTCGCGCTGGCGGCCCGCCGCGCCGATCTGGAGAAGGAAGTGGCGTTGATCTACGCTCGCGCATTCTCCGAGGCGGAACTCAACACAATCGCCACGTTCTACACAAGCGAGGCGGGGGTGAAGTTGCTTAGCCAGGGGCCGTTGATCAACCGCGACATGACAAGGGCCGTCGATATCTGGCAGCGCGGCATCCAGCGAGACCTCGCCAACGAGGTCAGTACCACGATTACAAATATCATTCAGGCGCAGGCGAAGGCTAATCCGCCGCCGGCCCAGGCTACACCCGAAGCGGGAGCGGCGCCGGAAGATGGAGCCGCGCCGCAAGAGGGGGCTGCTCCGGAGGGCGAGGCGGCGCCCGGACTCGAGGGACTGGACCAGATCCAATAGCGGTTTTCCGCCGAGGTGGTACAAGAAGCCCGGCGCATGCCGGGCTTTTCTTTTGGGGCCGCGAGACTTAACTGTCCGTCTGAAGCGCCGCCGGGAATCCAACCATGCCGAACTACGACTACGACCTTTTCGTCATAGGCGGCGGTTCGGGCGGGGTGAGGGCGGCTCGCGTCTCGGCTGCGCTCGGCAAACGCGTCGCGATCGCCGAGGAATACCGGTACGGCGGCACCTGCGTTATCAGGGGCTGCGTGCCAAAGAAGCTCTTTGTCTATGCGTCGCAGTTTCCGGAGCATTTCGCGGATGCGGCCGGCTATGGCTGGACTGTTCCAGAGACAAGCTTCGACTGGCCGACGCTGATCGCCAACAAGGACAGGGAGATCGGCAGACTTTCCGGTCTCTACCAGAAGGGCGTCGAGGGCGCCGGCGGGGAGGCATTCCATAGCCGTGCAACGCTGGTCGATGCCCATACGGTGCGGATCGAAAGTGAGAACCGGACGGTGACGGCGGAGCACATCCTCGTTGCCACAGGCGGACGCCCGAATCCGCACGCGGCATTGCCCGGCCACGAGCACTGCATCTTCTCCAACGAAGCCTTCGACCTACCCGAGCTTCCGAAGTCCATCGTCATTGCCGGCGGTGGCTACATCGCGGTCGAATTCGCCAACATCTTCCACGGGCTCGGGGTGGACACGACGCTGGTCTACCGGGGCAAGGAAATACTCCAGAGGTTCGACATCGACCTTCGCCACAGGCTGCACGAGGAGATGGCGGCAAAGGGTGTACGCATACGCTGCCACACCATGTTCGAGGAAATCGAGAAGCGGTCGGACGGGCGCCTTGCTGCCATTGTGAACGGCGGAGAGGTGCTGGTGGCCGACCAGATCCTGTTGGCCATCGGGCGCATTCCCAATACGGAGAATCTCGGTCTCGAGACGGCCGGCGTGAAGACCGGGGTGAAGGGCGAAATCCTCGTCGATTCTTATTCGCGTACCAACGTCGAGAGTATCTGGGCGATCGGCGACGTCACAGATCGGGTCCAACTGACGCCGGTCGCGATCCACGAGGCGATGTGTTTCGTGGAAACCGCGTTCAAGGACAATCCGACAGAGCCGGACCATGACTGCATCGCGACCGCAGTGTTCTCCCAGCCGGAACTTGGCACCGTCGGGCTATCCGAGGACGAGGCGGGCAGGCGTTTTGCGAATGTCGAAGTTTACAGCGCAAGCTTCCGGCCGATGCGCCACACGCTATCCGGCCGGCAGGAACGCATGCTGACCAAGCTTGTGGTCGATGCTGACAGCCGGCTCGTGCTCGGCGCGCACATCCTTGGGCCGGATGCGGGTGAGATGGCGCAGTTGTTGGGGATCGCGCTCAAGGCCGGGCTGACCAAGGACGATTTCGACCGCACGATGGCGGTGCATCCGACAGCGGCCGAAGAAATCGTCACGATGTACAAGCCGACCTATCTGGTGAAGGACGGCGTGCGCCAGGCATAGTTGCCGTCAGGACGTCTGAGGCGTTCGCTTGAGCGCGGCCCGGCGCGAAATCTGCTGGTCGGCAAGCACGCCGATCAGGATGACCGAACCCATCACGGCGAAGTTCAGCGAACTCGGGATGCCAAGCAGGTTGACCAGGTTCTGCAAGACCTGAAGCAGTACCGTTCCAAGCACGACGCCGAGGATCGAGCCCTCGCCACCTCGCAGCGAACAGCCGCCGAGCACGGCGGCGGCGATCGCGTAGAGCTCATAAAAATTGCCATGCGACGAGGGCGAGATCGAGCGGGTATACATCGCGATGAAGATTGCTGCGATGGCGGTCAGGCCGGCACAGATGACATAGGCGGCGATGATGACGCGCGATGTGTTGATACCACTGTAGCGCGCCGCCTCCTCGTTCTTGCCAACCGCGAACAGATAGCGGCCGAACACCGACTTGTGCAGCACGATCCCCATGATGACCGTGATGATGATGAAGGCGATCAGGCTGTGCGGGATGCCATAGAAGCGGCCGGCCGTCAGCCATTCGAGCGTCGGGAAGCTGGCGCCGAACGGGAAGCCGGCGGTCGCGTCCTCCGTGTAATAGCGAGCGATGCCCCGGTAGATTAGCAGGCCGCAGAGGGTCACAACGAACGGCTGCAGGCCGAGCTTGGCGACGAGCACGCCGTGCAGCAGGCCGATGAGGCAGCCGATCGCGATCACGATGATGCAGGCGAGCGCCGGATTGACGGTTTCGGCGGCGACGAGGTCGATGAAGATGACGCCAAGGAGGGCGATGACGGAACCGACCGAAAGCTCGATACCGCCGGAGATGATGACGAAAGCCTGCGCGACGGCGAAGATTCCGAAGAGCCCGATCAGGTTGGCTGTGTTGGACAGGTTGATCGGCGAGAGGAAGCGCGGGTTGATGATCGCCACCACCGTGCCGACGACGATAATGAGTATCAGCAGCCAGAGGTCTTTTCGGTTGATCATCTGCCACGCTTTCCGTTGAAGGGCTTCATGCTGCGATCCTGCCGACGGCCAGCGACAGGATCGCCTTCTCGCTGAGTTCGCTGCGCTCGAGGAAGCCGGAAATCCTGCCCTCGTGCATGACGGCGACGCGGTCGCTGACGCCGATCACCTCCTCCATGTCGGAGGAGATCATGAGGATCGCGACCCCGTGGTCGGAGAGTTCGCGCATCAGTCGGTATATTTCGCTCTTTGCGCCGACATCGACGCCGCGCGTCGGTTCGTCGAAAATCAGCACACGCGGCGCCATCGAGAGCCATTTGGCCAGCACGACCTTCTGCTGGTTTCCACCTGACAGGGCTCCGGCCGCGGTTGTCATGCGCTTGGCACGGATGTCGAGGCGCTCGCGCTGCCGCAGCGCCTCAGCCTCTTCCGAGCCGACATCGATCAGACCGCGCCTTGCATGCGTGTCGAGATTGGGCAGCGTGATGTTGTCGCGGATGGGGAAGTCGAGGATCAGGCCGGAACGCTTCCGGTCCTCCGGTACAAGGTAGAGGCCCTGCCTGATCGCCACGCCTGGGGTGGACATCGCGGTTGCCGCGCCGTTAATCCTGATTTCGCCACCGCGCAGCCGGTCGAGGCCGAATATGGTACGCGCAAGCTCGGTGCGTCCCGAGCCGACAAGGCCGGCAAGGCCGAGAATCTCGCCCTGCCTGACGGCGAGGTTTACGGACTGCTCCGGCCGATAAGCGGTCCGGACGTCGATGAGTTCGAGGACGGGCTTGCCGGGTGGGTTTTGCGGGGGACGATAAAGCGTCTTCAGGTCGCGCCCAATCATGTGGCGGATCATCGTCTCGGCGTGGATGTCCTGCTTGGCAAGCTCAGCCACCCGCTTGCCATCGCGCAGGACAACGACCCTGTCAGCCGAACGCTCGATCTCTGCCAGCCGGTGCGAGATGAGGATGACGGCAACGCCATCTGCCTTCAGCCGCTCTATGATGATCAGCAGCCGCTCGGTCTCGGACGCGGTCAGGCTCGATGTCGGCTCGTCCATGATGACAAGCCGCGCATTGAGGGAGAGCGCTTTGGCGATCTCCACCAGCTGCATCTGGGCAAGCGAAAGCGTACTGACCGGCGTGCCCGGTTCGAAGTCCGCGCCGAGCTGTTTCAGATAGGGAGCGGCACGGCGGTTCAGTTCGGGCTCGTCGATCAGCCGCAAAGGCCCACCTTTCAGCGGCTCGCGGCCGATGAAGATGTTGGCAGCGACGGTGAGGTTCTCGAACAGGTTGAGTTCCTGATGCACGAAGGCGATGCCGCCGCGCATCGAGGCGCCGACCGTCAGCCGATCGGTCGCTATGCCGTCCAGTTCGATGGAACCGGCGCTTGGCGCGATGACGCCGCCGAGGATCTTCATCAGTGTCGACTTGCCGGCACCGTTCTCTCCCACGAGGCCGATGACCTCGCCGGCGCCGACGGAAAAGCTGACGTCGTCCAAGGCCCTGATGCCGGGGTAATCCTTGGAGATTCCCGTCACTTTCAGGAAAGCGTCTGCCATCTATGAACTTGCTGATGTGATTTTTCGGATGTTCGCTGCGCCGAACAGGCCGGCTGGGAGATCAGGCCGGCCTGTCCGCTTCAAGGCGTCAGCCGCCGCTGATGCGCGACTTCAATTCCGCCTCGAACGCGTCGACGTTGCCCTTGTCGATCATCTTCGTGGGAACGATGATCAGCTTGTTCTCGGGAATGACTGATTTGTCGCCCTCCAGGTAGCTGGCCATCAGCTTCATGCCCTGGTAGCCCCATTCGAAGGGATCCTGCACGACGGTCCCGGCGATGGTCCCTTCCTTGACGCCGCCCAGCGTGATCGGGTCTTCGTCGAAGGCGATGACGGTAACCTGGCCGAGCTTCCCGGACTCCTTCAGCACCTCGTAGATGCGCGGTGGGTTGTAGGAATAGAAGCCGACCATGCAGTCAATGTCCGGGTTGGCGGCGAGTGCATCCTCGACGTTGCGCTTGGCGCGCGTCATGTCGATGTCGTCGCCGCGCACGTCGATCAGTTCGACCTTCGAGCCTGCGATGGCGGACTTCATGCCTTCGATGCGCTCGCGGGCGTTGTCCGCACCTGGCAGTCCGACGAAGCCGACGCACTTGCCACCGTCCGGCAGCGCCTTGAGCGCGATTTCGCCCGCCTGTTTGCCGGCCTCGGTGTTGGAGGAGCCGATATAGGCGATGCGGTTGGTGTCAGGAGCATCTGAGTCCGTGGTGAAGAGCGGAACCTGCGAGCCGATCTTGTTCAGAGAATCCGTAGACGACTTGGGATCAACAGCGCTGACCATGATGGCGGAAACGCCGCCAGCGACGAGATCTTCCATCAACCGCTGCTGCACCGCGGCCGCGGCCTGCTCTGGATACTTCAGCGCCAGGTCGTAGTTCGGCAGTTCGGCCTGTGCCTTCTCGACGCCGGCCTCGGCCAGCTTCCAGAAGTCGGACGCTCCGTTGACGACGAAGGCAAGCTGCTTCTTTTCCTGCGCCATGGCGCCGGTCGCAAACAATGCGGCGGTGACCAACAATGCGCTTGCAAGACGAAGTTTCATGAATTTCCTCCCATGAAAGCGTTTGAGTTACGGAAACATGGCGGCAGCAGAGGACTGGGTCCGACGGGACGATGCTGAGAAGTATCCCCGCCTAAAGCCCGTCGCGCGCCCTCCAACGCGCAACCTCCAACTTCCGGCAGAATTCGAGTTTCCGGCTGCAAGCTAAGCGGACCTCCGAAGCAGAGTCAATCTATTGTCTGACAAATCCTATAATTCAGTCCTAAGGCTCTGAAAAAACAAAGCGTTCCCAAGCTGCACGGAAACATGCACCCGTTAGTTGTCAACAATGGGAGGCAGGCTTGAGGGGGACTTAGACGTAGATACCCCTGCCGTGGCAGGCACTTTGCACGGCGATCGTCTGTTCGGCTGTTCCGCCGAGATTGGAGACCGTAAAGCTGCCTCCGCCCAACGTGCCGATGAAGGGCGTGTCTCCCGAGCCGGCGTTGAAGTAGCCGCAGACGGTCACGACGCCAGTGGCATCGCGCTGCCCGATCATGGTTCGGAAGCTTGCGGAGGGCTGTCCGAGGCTGGCGCGGACGGATGTCTCGACGGCGGTGCGATCGGAGGGGGAGAGGGTTACTTCTCCGGCCGGGCCGCGGGAGCTTGCCGGGGCAGGGGTGTTCTGGGACTGGCCGGTGGATGAACAGGCAGTGGATATGGCGGCGGTAACCAGCAGTGCGAGCAGCGGAACCTTCTTCATGTCTTCCTCCCCCAAAGCAGATGGACCTGCGCCGTGCAGAACAAATTGAAGAAAACTACATGGACGAAAGCAACTGTATCACAGTGGAATGCCAGTGACAGTCTCGACGATCGCGAGACCCCAGACGATGAGGGCCAGGACGATCGAGATCAGGACAGCGAGCGACCCGCAGTCCTTGGCGAGCTGGATGTCGATGTCGAATTCGCGCGAGACGGCGTCGCAGGCTGCCTCGATTCCGGTGTTTAGAACCTCGACCACGATGAGAAACAATATCGAGCCGACCAGAAGCCAGTAGCCACGCCATGAGCTGGACAGGAACCACGCCAGAGGCGACGCCACTGCAAGCAGCGCGAGTTCCTGCTGGAAGGCTTTTTCGGATGTCGCCAGGCGGCGGAAGGCGCGCAGGGAATTCTGCCAGGCCTTGATCAGGCGTTCCATAAGGTCTCCGCAAGAAATGAAAGCGCGCGACGCTTAGCCCAAAATTCAAAGGAAAGCGATGCGCTTTTAGGATGCAGGCACGTTGCTAGTCGTCCGCGACCTTGATGTCGGGCGTCGAGCGAACGTATTGGGGAAGGCCGTCCGTGATATCATAGTAGTCGCCCTTGTCTGCGACAAAAATGTGGACTTCGCCCCGAAGCCCGCTCGGCGAGTCGAAGGCGCCGGCCATGACGGATGTTTCGTCGGATTCGTTGTGTTTCCAGAACAGCACGGACCCGCATACGGAACAAAATCCGCGCTTCGCGTAGGGTGAGGCCGTGAACCAGGTCAGTTTTTCGCCTCCCTCGACGGACAGATCGGCATCGACGACATTCGTGGCGGCATAATAATGGCCGCTCTGTTTGCGGCATTGCGAGCAGTGGCAATAGACAACGCCGCGCAAGGGGCCGGTCGCGGTGAAACGTACCGCGCCACAGAGACAAGAACCACTATTGGTTTTCTTCATCGATTACTCCCGCTCAACCTTTGCTGCCTAACGTATCTGCTTATCGTGGCAGGTCTTTTTTGATCTCTGCGCATCAATTTGCCGAAGCTATTTTAGCGCGCTCGAAGACACAGGTGCCATGGCCCAGCGCCTGCGTCCATCGGCTCGCAAGCCACTCGCAATTAAGGAAAATTTAGCGCGATATTCCCTATAGTCACTATGGCGAGGGAGTGCATGGGGGCACGCAGTTCCACGCAGCATATAATATTCCGACGCTATGCGTCCGCCGACAGCCTGTGCCTTAACCTGGTTCACGGACGATCCTGTCCGCGCATGATATGCAAGGTGGAACAAGAATGCAGACTGCTAGCGCTCCGGCCGACCGGGCAACAGATCTGGCCAGTTCCGTCCTTCTTACCATGCGCCAGATGGGTGTTGTCGCGCTTCCCCGGAACTACGAGATTTTCTACGAAGCCCTGTCTGGGTCGAACCATGAGTTGAGCCTCGAGGTGGTCGGACTGAGCAAGCGCCCAACACAGGACGACCTCGATCGTATTGCGCGAAAATACTTCGACAGCAGCAACGACAGCGCTGCGGTCGAGCACGCGCGCGAAACCGTTGCCAAGGAACTTGAGGAGATTGCCTCGATCCTGCGCAAGGAACGCAGCCATGTCGAGAAATTCGGCCGGGTTTTGGACCAGACCGCCGAGGGGTTGAACGGGCGTCTGGTGAGCAAGGATCTGTTGCAGAAGATCGTAGAAGTGATGGCCGTCGCTACCAGTTCGACAATCGACCACGGCAAGCAGGTGGCCAATCAGCTATCGGAAAAGTCGAACGAGTTGGAAACGGTCAAGTCGAAGCTTGAGGAATACAAGCGTCTGGCCAACACGGACCAGCTAACACAAATCTGGAACAGGCGGGCCTTCGACCGCGAGATTGCGGACATCTACAACAGCAATCGCGGCATTCTGTTCAAGGCGCTTATCCTTGCTGACATCGACCGGTTCAAGGAGATCAACGACCGCTTCGGACATCCCGTTGGCGACAGGGTGCTGCAGAGCATCGCGGACATCTTCCGCTCCTCGATCCGAGCCGACATGTTCGTGGCGCGCACCGGTGGCGAGGAGTTCGCGCTGATCGTGGACGGCGCCAGCGAGGAGGCTACGTTCGAGATCGCGGACCGCATCCGGATGCTGATCGAGCAGACGCCGTTCGTGAACCCACAGACCAACGCGAGCTACGGGTCGGTGACGATTTCGATGGGCATATGCATGGCTTCGGAGGCGGAAAGTCCCGAAGATCTCTATTCCAAATGCGATCGTACCCTTTACCGCTCGAAGGTGACCGGCCGGAACCGGGTGACGCGCTTCTCGACGCTTTCGGAGCGCGCCGGCAAGAGCTGGATGCTTTACCGCAAGGACTGACCTTCACCGGGATATGGGCTATAAAAAGGCGTCGCAAGCGACGCCTTTTTTATTATCCGAAGCTGGGTCGCTACTCCGCGGCCACCGTATGCACCTGGTTCGAGTTCTTCTTCAGAAGCTCGGAAACCAGGAAGGCAAGCTCGATCGCCTGGTCGGCGTTGAGGCGCGGGTCGCAATGGGTATGGTAGCGATCCTGCAGTTCATCGTCGCGGATGGCGCGGGCGCCGCCCGTGCATTCGGTGACGTTCTTGCCGGTCATCTCGATGTGGATGCCGCCCGGATGCGTTCCTTCGGCGCGGTGTACCTCGAAGAAGGTCTGTACCTCCTTGAGGATACGGTCGAAGGGCCGCGTCTTGTAGCCGGCCGCCGTGATCGTGTTGCCGTGCATGGGATCTGACGACCAGACGACCTCGCGGCCTTCCTTCTTCACGGCGCGCACCAGCTTGGGCAGGTGCTCGGCCACCTTGTCGGAGCCGAAGCGGGCGATCAGGGTCAGCCGGCCCGGCTCGTTCTCCGGGTTCAGCGTGTCGATCAACTCCAGCAGGCCGTCCGCCGTCATCGACGGGCCGCACTTCAGGCCGAGCGGGTTCTTGATGCCGCGGCAGTATTCGACATGGCCATGGTCGGGCTGGCGCGTGCGATCGCCGATCCAGATCATGTGGCCCGACGTCGCGTACCAGTCGCCCGAGGTGGAATCGACGCGCGTCAGCGCCTCCTCGTAGCCGAGCAGAAGCGCCTCGTGGCTGGTATAGAAATCCGTCTCGCGTAGCGCGTAGTTGGTTTCCGACGTGATGCCGACGGCCTTCATGAAGTCCATCGTCTCGGAAATCTTGCTGGCGAGCGCCTCATAACGGTCGCCCTGAGGGCTGTCGGCGACGAAGCCGAGCATCCAGCGATGCACGTTTTCGAGGCTTGCGTAACCGCCCTGCGCGAAGGCGCGCAGCAGGTTCAGCGTGGCTGCCGACTGGCGGTAGGCCATCTCCTGACGCGCCGGATCGGGCACGCGCGACTTTTCATCGAACTCGATGCCGTTGATGATGTCGCCCCGGTAGGAGGGCAGGGTGACACCGTCCTTGGTTTCGTTGTCGGACGAGCGCGGCTTGGCGAACTGGCCGGCGACGCGGCCGATCTTCACCACGGGCTGGGCGCCGGCATAGGTCAGCACGACTGCCATCTGCAGGAAGACACGGAAGAAGTCGCGGATGTTGTCCGCGCCATGTTCGGCGAAGCTCTCGGCGCAATCACCGCCCTGAAGAAGGAATGCATTACCTGCGGCGACCTGGGCGAGCTGCTTCTTCAGCTTGCGCGCCTCACCTGCAAAAACCAGCGGCGGAAAGGTCGCAAGGCGGGCCTCGACATCACCCAGCGCGGCGGCGTCCGGATAAGCCGGGACCTGCTGGATTGGCTTTGCTCTCCAAGAATTCGGCGACCATTTCGTCATTGTTCTGGTTCCAGTAGCTAGCCGGCATCACCACGCGCCGGCATTTTTGCTCTCCCGATATGGGGATCGCGGCTCCTAACACAAACATTGCCCGCTATTCTAGCCGGAATCCCGCGGAAAACGAACCGCCGAATCCGTCGGGGAGTGCCGGGAGGGAGTCGCAATCCGCCGATCCAAGGTGCCGTGGCATGCGTCCACGCTAACCGCCTGAAAGGCTTGATTAACCTTATGTGACTACCACTCGTTAACGGTATATATTGTTTAACGAGGCGGCCGGGACGAGCCTCCCGGCGCACGGACAAGCGAAGCGAAGGCACCATGATGGTTCCAACTGCAGGACGGAAAGGCAATTCTGGCGGCTTTTTCGCGATTGTTGGCGCGCTTCTGGTTCTGGCAGGCCTGCTGTTAGTTCCGACGCATGCCTTCGCGCTCGATGCACATGACTTCAAGATGGCCGGCGATGCGACGCACACGCGGATCGTCGCCAATTTCGACAAGGAGCCCGAGCCGCGCTGGTTCATGCTGCGCGGACCACACAGGCTCGTCATCGACCTGCCCAAGACACGGTTTGCCATCGATCCCAAGGAACTCAAAGCGAGCGGGCTTGTCACCAACGTGCGCTATGGCGATCTTAGCGGTCAGGCCTCCCGTTTGATATTGGAGGCGAAAGGCCCTTTCCTCATAGACCGCCTTGAGATCATGAAGAATGAAAAGGCGCCAGGCTATCGTCTCGTCGCCGATCTCTCGGCGTCGTCGCAGCAGGCATTCGACGATGCGCTGGCCGAGCAGGCCGCCACAACCGGTTCGACCGAGGCGACGCCCAAAAGCGAACGCCTCGGCCTGCGGACCGGGCGCGAGGGACAGCGGTTCACTGTCGTGATCGACGCTGGGCATGGTGGCGTGGATGGTGGGGCGGCTGGTCCGAGCGGCACGGCGGAAAAGGATATCACGCTGACATTCGCCACCGAATTGCGCGACAAGCTAAAGGCTGACGGCCGCTATAGCGTCTTCATGACGCGCGATAAGGACGAGTTTTTGCGGCTCGACGATCGCGTCAGGATCGCCCGTGAACATGACGCGGACCTTTTTATCTCGATCCACGCCGACACGATCCGCCTCAAAGGCATTCGTGGAGCGACGGTCTATACCGTGTCCGAAAAGGCCTCGGATGCTGACGCCCAAGCGCTCGCGGACCGTGAAAACCTGTCCGACCAGCTCGCTGGCATCGTGGTCGAAGAAGAAAACCACGAGGTGGCGGATATCCTTGTCGATCTCATCAAGCGCGAGACCCACAGCTTTTCGATCCGCTTCGCCCGTAAGCTGGTGGGCGAACTGTCGCCGACGATCGGGCTGATCAACAATCCTCACCGCTTCGCGGGCTTCAAGGTGCTGAAGGCGCCCGACGTTCCTTCGGTGCTGCTGGAGCTTGGCTACCTGTCCAACGTCAAGGATGAGGAGCAGTTGATGAGCGCGGAGTGGCGCGACAAGGCCGCGACGAGCATCGCAAGGGCTATAGAGATGTTCGCAACCTCGACCGACAACGCAGGCGGCTGAACTGCCGGGGCGACGTGAAGCGGCCGTCCAGTGGTATCGCGCCGCCAAATCACGTATTATTTTCGCGCAACGGGATGAATGATGTCATGCCGCCGCAATTTGTACACATCGGCGGACCAAGGCTTCGCGAAGTCGGGATGGACCTTTCCATGCGCCGGGAGCACGCGTTTGGTGTTGTGCAACGGTCCTCCGATCTGGCATTGGAGCGGGTATGATTCGACTTATCGGCTATTTCTTCGGCATAGGGACGGCACTTGCGCTGCTGGCCGCGGCGGGCGTGTGGATCGTCATCGGCAGTATCACCAAGGATCTGCCGGACTACGAGGTGCTGTCGAAGTACGAGCCGCCGGTCACGACCCGCGTCCATGCATCGGACGGAGCGCTGATGGGCGAGTTCGCGCGCCAGCGCCGTCTCTATCTGCCGATCCAGGCCGTCCCTGATCGCGTCAAGGCCGCATTCCTGTCGGCTGAAGACAAGAACTTCTATAAGCATCCAGGCATCGACATCCAGGGACTGATCCGCGCCGTCGTCAACAATATCCAGACGGGTGGCCGCCAGGGTGCTTCGACGATCACGCAGCAGGTGGCAAAGAATTTCCTGCTGTCCAAGGACCAGACGATCGAGCGCAAGATCCGGGAAGCCATCCTGTCGTTCCGTATCGAGCAGGCCTTTTCCAAGGACCGCATCCTCGAGCTATACCTCAACGAAATCTTCTTCGGCCTGAACGCCTATGGTGTGGCGGGCGCGGCTCTGACCTATTTCGACAAGTCGGTGAACGAGCTGACTGTTGCAGAAGCTGCTTATCTGGCCGCGCTGCCAAAAGGCCCGTCGAACTATCATCCGTTCCGCAACACCGAGCGCGCCATCGAGCGGCGCAACTGGGTGATCGACCAGATGGTCGAGAACGGCTACGTCTCGCGCGAGGAAGGCGACAGGGCAAAGGCCGAGCCGCTCGGCGTCAAGCCGCGCCGGTCTGGCAACTATCTGTTCGCGGGCGAGTATTTCACCGAAGAGGTGCGCCGCGAGATCATCTCCCGCTACGGCGAGAATGCGCTTTACGAAGGCGGTCTGTCGGTTCGCACGACGCTGGACCCGAAGCTGCAGCTCATCGCCCGCAAGGCAATGCAGAACGGGCTGCTCAAGTACGATACCCTGCGCGGTTTCCGTGGACCTGTGACGACTATCGACGTCGGCTCCGACTGGGGGGTGGCGCTGGGCGCGGTCAAGGCGCTGGACGACATTCCCGAGTGGCGGCTGGCAGTCGTGCTGGAAAGCTCCGCGGAAGGCCTCTCGATCGGGCTGCAGCCGAAGCGTGAAGTCTCGGGCGCGCTGTCTGCCGACCGCGAGACCGGGACGGTCGCCTTGGACGACATGAGCTTCGCGATGCGCCATATCGTCAATGGCGAGCGCGTCCGCGCCAAGTCTCCAGCCGATGTGCTGAAGCCCGGCGACGTGGTCTATGTCGAGCAGAAGGAAGGCAGCGCCTATCAGCTGCGCCAGGTGCCCGGCGTTTCGGGCGGTCTGGTCGCGATGGACCCGCATACGGGCCGCGTGCTCGCCATGGTCGGCGGGTTCTCGTTCGCGCAGTCCGAATTCAACCGCGCGACGCAGGCGATGCGCCAGCCGGGCTCGTCGTTCAAGCCCATCGTCTATGCAGCCGCTCTCGACAACGGGTACACGCCGGCCTCCGTGATCATGGACGGGCCGATCACCATCACCTCGGGCAACACGACCTGGACGCCGAAGAACTATGACGGCAAGCCGGCCGGCCCCTCGACGCTTAGGGCTGGCATCGAGCGGTCTCGCAACCTGATGACCGTGCGCCTGGCGCACGACATGGGCATGAAGATCGTCTCCGAATACGCCGAGCGCTTCGGTGTCTACGATCATCTCATGCCCTACCTGCCGATGGCTCTGGGCTCGGGTGAAACGACCGTGATGCGCATGGTCTCGGCCTATTCGGTGATGGCCAATGGCGGACGCCAGATCAAGCCGTCGATGATCGACCGCATCCAGGACCGCTACGGCAAGACCGTCTACAAGCATGATGAGCGGGGCTGCGAAGGCTGTGTAGCGACGGACTGGAGCAACCAGGCGGAGCCGGAACTGATCGACAATGCCGATCAGGTTCTCGATCCGATGACCGCCTACCAGATCACCTCGATGATGGAAGGCGTTGTCCAGCGCGGTACCGCGACCACGCTGCTGGAGCTTGGCCGCCCGATCGCCGGCAAGACTGGCACGACCAATGACGAGAAGGACGCCTGGTTCATCGGCTTCACGCCGAATCTGGTTGTCGGCCTCTATGTCGGCTTCGATCAGCCGCGGACGCTCGGCAAGGGTACGACCGGCGGCGGCCTGGCCGCGCCGATCTTCAAGGAGTTCATGGCCGAGGCGCTGAAGGACACGCCTCCGACTGAATTCCAGGTGCCCGAGGGCATGACGCTGATCGCGATCAACCGCAAGACAGGCATGCGCGCCAACGAAGGCGAAGCCGGCACGATCATGGAAGCTTTCAAGCCGGGCACCGGTCCCGCCGACAGCTATTGGGTCATCGGCATGGACGGCGGCGGTGCGGTGGGCGGCGACCTGTCGCCATCTGCCAGCAGGGCAATCGAGACCGGCGGCGGCGGGCTCTACTGATCCTGACAATCCTCTTTCGACACTGATACCCGGAAGCCGTTCGGCGGCTTTCGCGCCGGTGTCGACACGTTCTCAGGCAGCGGGGATGGGCGGACCTCAGGGTTCGCCCATTTCTCCTTTTTCGTAGCTTTACAGGCGGGGGCCGCATGCCTATGGTCCGCGCCGATTCAAAGGCCCATCACAGGAAGTCCGATCCAGCCATGCGCGCGGAAACCGAAAAGCTCGTCGACGAAATCAGGCAGGCCATAAGCCTGCTGAGGAGGCATCTTTGACTGGGATCAGGCGCTGAAGCGACTTGATTACCTGAACATGCGCGCGGAAGATTCCTCCCTCTGGAACGACGCGCAGGAAGCCCAGAAACTGATGCGGGAGCGGCAGTCGCTGGAAGACGGGGTGAAGGCCGTTCGTGGTGTCACTCAGGCGCTCGAAGACAATATCGGCCTGATCGAACTCGGCGAAGAAGAGGGCGACCAGTCGGTCGTCAACGAGGCCGAGGCGTCGATCCGTTCGCTTGCAGGCGAGGTGAGGGCGCGGCAGATCGAGACGATGCTGTCGGGTGAGGCCGACGCAAACGACACTTATCTCGAAATCCATGCCGGCGCGGGCGGCACCGAAAGCCAGGACTGGGCCAACATGCTTTTGCGCATGTACACGCGCTGGGCCGAGCGGCGGAAATTCAAGGTCGAAGTGCTGGAAATGCATGACGGCGAAGAAGCCGGCATCAAGTCCGCCACGCTCCTGATCAAGGGCCACAACGCCTACGGCTGGCTGAAGACGGAATCCGGCGTGCACCGGCTGGTGCGGATTTCGCCCTATGACAGCAATGCGCGGCGTCACACATCGTTCTCGAGCGTCTGGGTCTATCCTGTCGTCGACGATTCGATCGAGATCCAGGTTAGCGAATCCGATGTGCGCATCGACACCTACCGGTCGTCCGGCTCGGGCGGACAGCACGTCAACACGACCGATTCCGCTGTTCGCATCACCCACCTCGCAACCGGCATAGCGGTCGCGTGCCAGGCCGAGCGTTCGCAGCACAAAAACCGGGCCAAGGCCTGGGAAATGCTGCGCTCAAGGCTCTACGAGGAGGAGCTGAAGAAGCGCGAGGCCGTCGCCAACGCGACCGAGTCGGCGAAGTCCGACATCGGCTGGGGCCACCAGATACGGTCCTATGTGCTTCAGCCCTACCAGCTCGTGAAGGATCTGCGCACGGGCGTCGAAAGCACCAGCCCGTCCGATGTGCTGGACGGCGATCTCGACGGCTTCATGGAAGCGTCGTTGTCGCAGCGCATCGAGGGTGGAGCAGGGCAGCCGATCGCGGACATCGAGTAGGGCCGTTTGCCTTACCGGCCATCGTTAAGAAATCGTTAACCATGTGGGCGCAGCATTTTTTGCACGCGGACCACTGGTGCGGCTGCGACATTGTGCACTGCAGCATAAATCTTGCGCCAGCGAAAGAATCGCTCCAGAGTTGTGGGTATCGGAGGACGAAAAGCATTCAGGCCGGACGCGGCGTATCTGCGGCTGACGAGCCGGCGAACGGGAAGACAACGTTCCTTGGACGGGCAAGCGAAAGCTTGAATAAACCCGTTTTGACAGGAATGAGCCATGTCTTACTCAGCAAGTACCGCAAAACCGGCTACACATTTCCTCCGCATCGCTTCTGCGGCTTCCCTCGCTTTGACGCTAGGGGGAGCGTCGGGTCTTTCCACACCGGCTGCCGCGCATGACGCGAAGCCAACGTCGGCCAAGCCGCAGGGATGGAAGTATCCCTTCTCCTGCTGCTCGGGCTACGACTGCCGGGAGGTCTCGTCGGCCAAGATCAGCGAAAAGCCGGAAGGCTATGTGATCAAGGGGACGGGCGAGGTCGTTGCCTATTCAGACACGCGACTGAAGGATTCACCTGACGGCGAATATCACTGGTGCTCAGTCGCGGGCGCGGATGATTCCCGGACGATCTGCCTGTTCGTTCCGCCTCGTTCCTACTGAAACCAGACGCGCGTTCCACCAGGAACGCGAGCGCCGGGCTACGATACTTCCCTTTGACGACGTCGAAGGAAACGGTGATCGTCCGCACCCTCCGGACCATCGGAGCCCCGCGGGCGGGCAACATCGCGCCGTGACATTTCCATCGCCGCAGCGTCGGCTTTTTGCCGCATTTCGTGGTACAAGGAACCAACGAAGGCGGGATTACCGGAATGTCGCCGCGACGTGTGAGAGGGAACACCTGATGATGAAACGAATTGTCGCCGTTGTGGCGGCCGTGGCGTTTGTGAGCGCCTGTTCGACCGATCCTTTCACCGGTGAGCAAAAGGTTTCCAACACGGCGGGAGGGGCCGCTCTTGGCGCTGGCCTTGGTGCTTTGGCGGGAATGGCGGTCGGCGGCAGCAGAAACGCGCAGCGCAACGCGGTTCTCATCGGCGCCGGCGTCGGTGCGCTGACTGGCGGCGCGATCGGCGCGACCATGGACCGGAACGAAGCCGACCTTCGCCGCCAGTTGCAGGGTACGGGCGTCAGCGTCACGCGCGTCGGCGACCAGGTTGTTCTGAATATGCCGTCCGACATTACCTTCGACACCGACAAATACGCGATCAAGCCTAGCTTCCGCGAGACGCTGAACTCAGTGGCCATCGTGCTCAACCGCTACCAGCAGACGGTTGTCGATATCTTCGGCCACACCGACTCGACCGGCAGCCTTGCCCACAACATGGACCTCTCCGAAAGGCGCGCTCTTTCGGTCGCGAACTATCTTGCGCAGCAGGGAGTCGATTCACGCCGCTTCGCGGTTACCGGTTTTGGACCGAACAGGCCGATAGCCACGAACTCGACCGCCGAGGGCCGCGCGCTCAACCGGCGCGTCGAAATCCAGCTTTCGCCGCTCACCTGAGGGACGAAGGCTCCGTAAAAGCAAAACGGCCCCAGGCGGGCCGTTTTTCGTTTCAGGAGGCTGGCTAAAAGGTCGCTCAGACCTTCACGGCGATCTTCATGAAGGCCGGCATGTCGTCGCCGAAACCGACGGTGCCGTCGTTCAGGTCGTCGTTGGAGCGGTTGTGCCGCCTGTCATCGCGGCGGGATTGATTGCCGGTGTTACCAGAACGGGTGCCTCGGCTTGCGTTGTCCGACTTGATTGCATCCTTGCGGGTGCGCCGCTCCTCGGCGATATCGGTCACTTCTGCTGGGGCCTCCTGCACTTCGGCAGGTTTGGCCTCGACGACCTCTTCCTTTCGCTCGCGCTTGTGATCGCGCTTCCGCTCGCCATCGCCCTTGCGGCCGGCGCGTTTCGGAGCCCCACGGCCACGACGCGGCGCGTCGTCTTCCTCGGTGGCGGGCGCGAGCGTCGACAGGTCGCCGTCGTGCCATTCGATATTCTGTCCGGTCAGCTTCTCGATCGCGTCTAGGTGCTTCGTGTCGCCACGGGTGACGATGGTGAAGGACTTGCCCGAACGTCCGGCGCGGCCGGTGCGGCCGATGCGGTGTACGTAGTCCTCGGCGTGGATCGGCACGTCGAAGTTGAAGACGTGGCTGACGTCGGGAATGTCGAGGCCGCGCGCTGCGACATCGGACGCCACCAGCAGCTTGAGGCGGCCGGAGCGGAAGTTGTCGAGCATCATCATGCGCGCCCGCTGGTCCATGTCGCCATGCAGCGCGCCAACGTCGAACTCATGCTTCTGCAGCGATTTGAAGAGGTCGGAAACCTCGATCTTGCGATTGCAGAAGATGATCGCATTTTTGAGCGAGTCACCCTCGGCGCGGATCAGGTTACGAAGCGTCTCGCGCTTGTCCCATGGCTTCGAGCCGGACTTCACCAGACGTTGCGTGATGTTGATGCTGGTCGACGCTGCGCGCGAGACCTCTACGCGCACAGGCGCGTGCAGGAACTGCTCGGTCAGCTTGGTGATTTCCGGCGGCATAGTCGCCGAGAAGAACAGCGTCTGACGCGTAAACGGGATCAGCTTGCAGATACGCTCGATGTCGGGGATGAAGCCCATGTCGAGCATGCGATCAGCCTCGTCGATGACAAGAATCTCGACGCCGGTCAGCAGAAGCTTGCCGCGCTCGAAGTGATCCAGCATGCGGCCCGGCGTTGCGATCAACACGTCTGCACCGCGCTCCAGCTTCTTCTCCTGCTCGTCGAAGGAGACGCCTCCTATGAGGAGCGAAATGTTGAGGCGGTGGTTCTTGCCGTACTTGATGAAGTTTTCCTCGACCTGCGCGGCGAGTTCGCGCGTCGGTTCAAGGATCAATGTACGCGGCATACGCGCCCGAGCACGACCCTTTTCAAGACGCGTGATCATCGGCAGCACGAACGCGGCCGTCTTACCGGTGCCGGTCTGGGCGATGCCGAGAACGTCCTTGCCCTGAATGGCGTGGGGAATGGAGCCAGCCTGGATCGGCGTCGGCGTCGTGTAACCGGCGTCGGTTACGGCGGAAAGAACCTTCGGCGAAAGGCCGAGGTCTGCGAAGGTCAACGCTTCTTGGGCGGTCGTGGTGTCTACGGACAATTGCCTGGCTGCTTTTGGATGGTTGCGGCGCCGCTCCCCAGAGAGCTGCGGCAAGCGCCGCGCGCCTGCTATTTTGTGCATTGCGAGATATGCGCAACCCTGCGGAATGTCAACTTAAATGCCCGTAATGTTAAGGGTCGGGCAAGGTTTATGCTTATCGGCTAACGTTAATTTCGCAAGGATCAGTAGCGGAATTGCTCGGCAAGGATGCGCTCGTTCCAAGAATAGCCTGGATCGAAAAGCAGCGTTGCCGTCTTCGATTTGGACTCCCTGACCGTCACCGAGATAACCGACTTGACCTCCACATGGTCGGCCGCCGCGTTGACGGGCCGTTTCTCCGGTTCGAGCATGTCGAAGCGCACGGCGACCTTGTTCGAGACCAGCGCACCGCGCCAGCGACGCGGGCGGAAGGGGCTGACGGGCGTCAAGGCCAGCAGTGGCGCGTCCAGCGGCAGAATCGGACCGTAGGCCGAGAGGTTGTAGGCGGTAGAGCCGGCAGGCGTCGCCACCATGACGCCATCGCAGTTCAATTCGTCGAGGCGCACCTTGCCGTCGATCGAGATCCTGATCTTGGCCGTTTGATACGACTGCCGCCAGAGAGAAACCTCGTTGATTGCGAGCGCGCTCGAGCGTTCGCCATCTGCAGTTACGGTTTCCATCTCGAGCGGCCGGATGGTTTCGGGCTGTGCCGCCGCTATGCGTTCGGCCAGTCCGTCCTCGCGGAACTCATTCATCAGGAAACCCACGGTGCCCCGGTTCATGCCATAGACGAGCTTTCCCGTGCTCATGGTTTCGCGCAGGGTTTCCAGCAGGAACCCGTCGCCTCCGAGCGCGACCACGACATCGGCTTCTTCGACCGGGTTTTGCCCGTAGCGTGACACGAGCGCGTCGGCCGCCTTGCGGGCATCCTCGGCGTCGGAGGACACAAAAGCCAGTTTGCGAGGTTTGCTCATCTTGGGTGTCGGCGTCCGTTGGCGGCGGTGGCACGTAGCACGGCGAGATTGTGCCGCAAAGGGAAGGAGGCCCGCTGGCGGTCAGTCGACGTGGCAGTTCTTCACGTTGCCGTCCATGGTCAGGGTCGCGCCCTGGCCCTTTGTCCAGAACTCGATGTTGTTGGCGGCATACCGGCCGCCGTCGGCGGACATAACCTGCGGCAGGGTCACCTGTCCGGCGTCGGCGAAGACGAGAACCACGCTTCCGGGCGATACGCCGGGATCGGAGAAGGTCGCGTGGACCTTTTTTCCTCCTGAGCAGGTGAAGTTTGCCTCAACGGCGGCCGCTGGCCCGACGACGGCAATCGAGAGGCCAAATGCCGTCGCGGCAGACTTCATCGACTTTTTCATTGGACTTCCTCCGAACCGACCTGCACGCATAACGACCGCGAGAGCGATGCACTATCGTGACAGACCGGTCCTCTGACAAGTCCGGTGATGAACGGAAAGCGCCTGTGGCAGGCATCGGCTGGCCCTTGCCATTCGGCTGCGCCGACGCCATAAGCGAGGAAACGACGCCTTCCGGCGACGAGGAATCGATGAAGAAGTTCTGGACGCAGTTTTTCACCTGGTGGAACAGCCAAACCATCGGCACCCGCTTTTTCACATGGCGGTTCGGCAAGCGCGTAGGCGAAGACGAGTTTGGCAATGTCTACTACGAGGGCGGCACTAACTCGGATGGCCAGACGCGTCGCTGGGTGATCTACAACGGCTATTCTGAAGCTTCGGCCGTGCCGCCGGGCTGGCATGGCTGGATTCACCATCGAACCGATATGCCGCCGTCCGCGGAAACATACAAACCGCGCGACTGGCAGAAGCCGCATATCCCGAACCTGACCGGCTCGCCAGCTGCCTACCGGCCGCCGGGATCTATCCTGAGCGGCAGCCACAGGCCGCAGGTGACCGGCGACTACGACGCGTGGACTCCGGGTAACTGAGTACTGGGCAATCGAGCATTTTGAGAATTGGACATTCCGCGTACGGCGCGCTTCTTTTGTCGCCACAATTGCTGGTTAGTCGCGTGAGAAGTTCCTCAATCTGCGAATGGTCCGCGCGTATCGGGCCAAAAGCAATTTCCGGTGTTTCGCGCATGTCCTTCCACCCGACCCTGGTCAAAGCCTGCTGCGGTGCTGTCGCGGCGCTGACGTTCGGCCTGATGCCGGCGCACGCTGAGCGCATCAGCAATCCCGTCGCGGAGTTCACCGGTGTCGACAAGATCACCGGGCGCATCATCACCTTCGATGTCTATATCGACGAGACGGTGCAGTTCGGCGCGCTGCAGGTCACTCCCCGCGTCTGCTATTCTCGGCCCATCACCGAGGAGCCGAAGACGGACTCCTTCGTCGAGGTCGACGAGATCACGCTGGACCGGAAGATACGCCGCATCTTCACGGGCTGGATGTTCGCCGAAAGCCCGGGCCTTAATGCGGTGGAACACGCGGTCTATGACGTCTGGCTGAAGGCTTGCAAGCAATCGTCCGACGTGCCGGCGCCAGAGACAAATTGAGCGGAATGCCAGTCATTTCCGTGTCGGGGATTTCCGCAGTGGCGCGCGCATTTGCGACCCTGTTCATTCTGGCGCTCGCCGTCGGTCCGGCTCGTGCCGACACGATCTGCACGCTGCTTGCCGATGCATCGACCGGGAAAATTCTTCATCAGGACGGCGAATGCGACTTGGCCATGCCGCCTGCCTCGACCTTCAAGATACCGATCGGCTTGATGGGCTACGATTCCGGTTTCCTAAAGGACGAGACGACCCCACTGCTGCCCTTCAAGGAAGGCTATCCGGATTGGCGCAAGGAGTGGCGCACCGACATCGACCCGACGACATGGATGAAGGAGTCGGTCGTCTGGTATTCGCAACTGATTACGCAGTCGCTGGGCGAGGACAAGTTCAGCGCCTATGTCCGGGCGTTCGACTATGGAAACGAGGACGTATCCGGCGACAAGGGCAAGAACAACGGTCTCACGCGCTCCTGGCTGAGCTCGTCGCTGCGCATCTCGCCCCTTGAACAGATCGCCTTCGTCGGCAAGATCGTGAACCGGCAGTTGCCCGTCAGCGGACATGCCTACGAGATGACCGAAGCCATCCTCGGTCGGTATGACCTGCCGAATGGCTGGGTCGTGCGCGGCAAGACAGGTGCGGGATTTTCGGTGAACGCCGATGGCACGCCAGACCGGCAGCGGCCGTTTGGGTGGTATGTCGGCTGGGCGGACAAGGGCGACCGGACCATCCTGTTTGCGCGTCTCGCCGTGCACGCCAAGCCGCAAAAGATGAGCCCCGGCATGGGAACGCGCGACGAACTGCTGGAACAGTTGCCTGCGCTGCTCGAAGAGAAATCGGCCGTCACGGACTAAAGCGGGCGTCGCCCTTCAAGGCTTCTTCCAGCAACTTTTCATATTTCGCGCGCGGAACGTCGACCGCGCCGAAGCGCTTCAGGTGTTCGGTCGTGAACTGGGTATCCAGAAGCACGAAACCGCGACCGCGAAGCCTTTCGACAAGATGCGCCAGGCAGACCTTGGAGGCATCGGTCTCTCGCGAAAACATGCTTTCGCCGAAGAAGGCGCGGCCGAGCTTCACGCCGTAGAGGCCGCCGACCAGACGCCCTTCTCGCCATGCCTCTACGGAATGGCAGTGCCCGAGGCGAAACAGCTCGATATACGCCTCGCGGATGGGCGCATTGATCCAGGTGGACTGCCGTTCGTCGCGCTCCTCGGCGCAGGCGTCGATAACGCCGGCGAAATCGGTGTCAGTGCGAATGTCAAACAGGCCGTGGCGGATGACCTTCTTCAGGCTTTTGGGGACGTGGAAGGCATCGAGGGGGATGACGCCGCGCATTTCCGGGCGGACCCAGAAGACGTCCGGGTCGCTGGCGCTTTCCGCCATGGGAAAGACGCCTGACGCATAAGCTTTGAGCAGGAGGTCGGTCGGGATGCGATAACCGGGCGCGTAGGGGCGTGTCATCGGCACGCCCCTTCTTGGCTACTCGGCCGTCTCGGCAAGGTATTTTTCCAGCCAGTGAATGTCGTAGTCGCCATTGGCGATATCCGGATTGCCGACGAGGTCGCGGAACAGCGGCAACGTCGTCTTGATACCGTCAACCACGAATTCGTCGAGAGCGCGGCGAAGGCGCATCATGCACTCGACCCGGTTGCGGCCGTGTACGATCAGCTTGCCGATCAGGCTGTCGTAGTAGGGCGGGATCTTGTAGCCGGAATATACACCGGAATCCACGCGAATGCCGAGACCGCCTGGTGTGTGAAAATGCGTGATGGTGCCCGGTGAGGGCGTGAAGGTACGCGGGTCCTCGGCGTTGATGCGGCACTCGATCGCGTGGCCGTGGAAGCGGATGTCTTCCTGCCGCACGGAAAGCCCGCCGCCCGATGCAACACGGATCTGTTCGTGCACGAGGTCGATGCCGGTGATGGCTTCGGTAACCGGGTGCTCGACCTGCAGGCGGGTGTTCATCTCGATGAAATAGAACTCGCCGTTCTCGTAGAGGAACTCGATCGTACCGGCGCCCGAATAGCCGAGATCGGCAATCGCCTTCGCACAGGTCTCGCCGATCTGCGAGCGCTGTGCCGCGTTAAGGGCAGGGGAATTCGCCTCTTCCCAGACCTTCTGGTGCCGGCGCTGCAGCGAGCAGTCGCGCTCGCCAAGATGAACGCCGCGGCCCATGCCGTCGCCGAACACCTGAATCTCGATGTGGCGCGGCTTTTCAAGGTATTTCTCGATGTAGACCGCGTCGTCGCCGAAGGCGGCTCCGGCCTCCGACTTGGCGGTCTTCAGCGCTACGTCGAGGTCTTCCTCATTGCGGGCTACCTTCATGCCGCGCCCACCGCCGCCGGCCGACGCCTTGATGATGACCGGGTAGCCGATCTCGGCGGCGATGCGGCGCGCTTCCTTTTCATCGGAAACAGCCCCATCGGAACCTGGCACGACAGGAATGCCCAGACGTTTGGCGGTGCGCTTGGCCTCGATCTTGTCGCCCATGACACGGATATGGTCGCCGGACGGGCCTATGAAGGTGATGTTGTGGGCCGCCAGGATGTCGGCGAACTTTGCGTTCTCCGACAGGAAGCCGTAGCCGGGATGCACGGCGTCGGCGCCGGTGATCTCGCAGGCAGCGACGATCTGGTGGATGTTAAGGTAGCTGTCGCGTGACGGCGGCGGGCCGATGCAGACGCTTTCATCGGCGAGACGGACATGCATCGCGTCGGCGTCGGCGGTCGAATGCACGACGACCGTCTGGATGCCAAGCTCGCGGCAGGCGCGCAGGACGCGCAGGGCGATCTCGCCACGATTTGCTATGAGGATCTTCTGGAACATGGCGCCTGCTTTCCCGGCGCTATTCGATCACGACCAGCGGCATGCCGTATTCGACAGGCTGCGAATCCTCGATCAGGATCGCCTTTACGGTGCCGGAGCGCGGCGACGGAATCTGGTTCATCGTCTTCATCGCCTCGATGATGAGCAGCGTCTGGCCTTCCTTGACCGACTGGCCGACCGTGATGAAGGGCTGCGCATCTGGAGCGGGCGCGAGATAGGCGGTGCCGACCATCGGCGAGGGCACCGCGTTCTTGGAGACATCGGCCGGAGCGGCAGCGGCTGGCGCTGGAGCAGCGTGCGCGGCAGGAGCCGGCGCAGCGTAAACAGGTGCTGGCGCAGCGACGGCATGCACGGCGGCCGCCTGGCGCGAGACTCGAACCTTGAACGCGTCGAGCTCGACCTCGATCTCGGTCAGGTTCGTGTCGTTGAGGATGCCTGCAAGGTCACGAATGAGCTGCTGGTCGATACCGGTCTTCTTGGTGGTCATTTCAAAGCCTTCTTATTGTCCGGTCTGTCAGATTCTTGCTGCAAGAGCACGCAGCGCCAGCGTGTAGCCGAGAGGTCCGAAGCCGGCGATCATGCCCACCGCATGCGGCGCGACCTTTGACACATGCCTGAACGGCTCGCGTGCATGGATGTTGGAGAGATGCACTTCCACCACCGGCAACGGGGCGATGGCGCGGATGGCATCGTGGATGGCGATGGAGGTGTGCGTGTAGGCGCCTGCGTTCAACACGATACCCTTGGCATTGTCTGCGGCTTCCTGGATCCAGTCGACCAGCACGCCTTCGTGGTTCGACTGGCGGAAATCCACCTTCAATGACAAGGACTTGGCGGCCTTCTTGCAATCGGCCTGAATGCTGTCGAGCGTCGCCGTTCCGTAAATGCCCGGCTCCCGCTTGCCGAGCATATTCAGGTTGGGGCCATTCAGGACGAAGATTGTTGTCACGCAGCGGACCTTGTTTCGCGCCGGCGCTATCGACGCGGCGCAACCTCTATAGTTGGGTTGATCGTCCTCGAAAAGAGCGCAAATACCCGGCTCCGCCATGCCTGTATCATGGCTGGCAAGCCTTCAGCACCCCGGATAACCTGCTTATTTGTGCAAAATTGCAACATCATGCGGGATCGGAGCGACTAGGCGCTTCTTGGCGCGGCCTCGCATTTTCGGTGATGACGCTCGGAATCCGTTGCTAATTTCTAGTTCCGGCGGAATGAACGTCGTCCGTTGCGTCCAAATATTGCGTCAGCGCAGTGACGAGGTGGTAGAAGATGCTGGCAGGAACGTCGGTGGCGATCGAGCGCCCCCGTTCGTCGATCCGGTCGATCCACAGACCTGTGGGAGCCGGGTCGATGTGCCAGCGGAACAGCCTGCCGACCCTCTCCTCGATTTCCGGTTTGAGGTCTGGCCCGCCCGTTCCGTCAAGCGCGATTGCAGCCTTGATGGCCTCCGCCTGTGGCCAGCTTCGGGAAACCCGGTCGAGCGGGATGCCTTCTCTGGACACAGCACCGTAGGCGAGGCCGGTCGCTCGGTTGAGGCCGTTGGCAATAGCCGACGCGTACAGTTTGCGCGCATAGCACATCAGGTCGTGTTGCCGGCCGCTGCTGCTGTCAAAGTCCATCAGCAGCGACGCCCACTCGAAATGATGGCCGGGTTCGGTCCAGCTTCCGGCCTCGCCAGCCTCCGGCTTCCAGGTCTCGTCGAAGAACTCGCCGAGGGTCCAACTGTTCGGGTCAAAGAAGGACGTCCTGAAAAGGTCGATGAGCCGGGATGCCCTTCGCAGGTATGTGCGATCGGCGGTCACCCTGTGCCAGGCAAGGAACGCTTCCAACATGTGCATGTGCGGGTTGGAGCGCCTAGAGCCGACGCCTTGCGCGTTTTCGAGGAAGCCGATCATGCGCTCATCTTCGAGATGAGCGTCCAGAAACGCGAAGGTCTCCTCACCAAGCCGCAGCGCATCCGGGTTGCCGCACGAATGGGCCCATGCCAAGGCAAGCAGCACGCAGCTCTGGTCGTAGGCGTCTTCCACGGGGTCGGCGACGCTGCCGTCAACGTTCAGCGTGCGTACCCAGCCGCCGCGATCCGTGCGACCGGCACGCTGCATGAAGGCCAGTCCGTTTGAGATCAATTCGTCGGCCGGTCCGTCCCAGCCGCGCGCACCTGCGACGGCGAATGCGTAGACCTGCCGCGCCATTGTGCGCATTCGCTTGGGTTTCAGCCGGGGTCTGCCGTCGAACCCAAGCGCTTCGTGGAAGCCGCCATGGACTTGGTCGACGCCCTTCGTCGACCAGAGTGGAAGGGTCTCCTCGAACAGCCAGTGATGAACCCTGCGGCGCCAAGCGCCGCTGGTTAGAACCCTGTCGGGCGCTGGTGTGAAGCGCGTCTCGAGACGGCCGCTCTTCTCAAGCTGTTCGACAATTTTCCTGACGTTCTGGCTATGGCTGACAGGCGCGACGAAGGTCGCGTCAGACGTCGATACGACGGCCATGTTGCGCAGACCGATCGCCGAGACGAGGCCTCCTTCGCTGCGGAAGTACGAATTCTCGCAGTCGATTGCCACGACATCGCCGATGGTCACGTTGCCATTCTGGTCGACGGGTCCAACGTCGAGCAAGGACTGCCAGGAGCCGAGGTCGTTCCACCTGAAGCCGGCCGGCACCATGGCTATCTGCTCGGCCTTTTCCATGATCGCATAGTCGATCGAGGTGGATGGGATGTCCGTGTACTCGTCGAGAGGCAGATAGAGGCCGGACAGGTCGCGCTCGGCGGCTGAGAATGCGAGCTCCGCCGCTTGCCAGATGTCCGGACGATGCTTGCGGAAGGCATCGCGCATCGCGCCTGCGCGAAACAGGAAGATGCCGGTGTTCCAATAGAAGTTTCCGGCCTCGACATAGTGCTGCGCGGTTGCCAGGTCGGGTTTCTCGACGAACCGCGAGACATCGCGAATCGTGTTTCCATCGTAGGCCACTTCGATATAGCCATAGCCGGTTTCCGGCGTTGCCGGGCGCATGCCGAACACCACGATTCGGCCATCCATGGCGGCGGCTAGGCCATCTTCGACGGTGCGCCAGAACTGCGCGTCGGTCGATATCTCGTGGTCGGACGGCACAACCAGCATCACTGAATCGCCGTGCGCGTCCAATGTTTGCATGGTTGCCACAGCCACGGCGGCGGCCGTGTTGCGCCCGACCGGCTCGAAGATCGCGCCGCCTCCCGATACATTGACGGAAGCCAGATCAGCGTGGACACGGCCCGCGTGCTTTTCCGCCGCGATCAGATATATCGGCGTATCGCCTTTCGGCCGCGCAGCCAGACGTCGCAGCGTCTTCGCCAGCATGGAGCCGTCGCCGGAAAAGTCGTGGAACTGCTTGGGATTGTCCTCCCGCGACAATGGCCACAGCCGGGAGCCGACCCCGCCACTTATCACGAAGCCGACGATCTGGCAATCCATCTGCCAATCCGTCTGCGCCGAGGCCCGTTGCATGATGGAAGACAATTTGCCGAACCTCTAGAAGGCCTGCTTGCGGCCCAAAACCTCGACCAGGATCACATCCTTGGACAGAAGCCAGATGAACCGCGGAGAGGTCGTCAGATATCGCTTCCAGAGGCGGCGGGGCTCGCTTGCCAGCCGGTACAACCATTCGAGGCCATAGCGATGAACCCAGGCTGGCGAAGGTCGCACGATGCCGGCGTTGAAGTCGAACGCGGCGCCAACACCGATCATCATCGCGTCGACGCGCTTGACGTGCGAGGCCATCCAGCGCTCCTGCTTGGGACAGCCCAGGCCTACAAACACCAGGGATGCGCCTGACGCGGCGATGTTGCGGACAAGGTCCTCATCTTCCTGTGGAGTAGGGGCCCTGAATGGCGGCGAGAATGAAAACGCGATGCGCAAGGCAGGAATCTGCGCCTTGAGATTGGCCGCCAATGTGTCCAGAACGCCATCATCGCGGCCGCCGATCAAGGCGATGGGGACGTCCGCCGCGGCCGCCCGACGGCAGAGTTCGAGCATCATGTCCGCGCCCTTCATCGTAGGACGGAAGGGCTTTCCGTAACGAAGGCTGCGCGCGCGCTGCAAGATCACGCTGTCGGGAATGACGAAATTGGCGCGATTGACGAGCGTCCTGAACTCAGCGTCGTCGTGAACAAGAACGCACTGATGGACATTCGTTACGCAGCAATAGCCAGCCCTGCGGTTGCTAGCCATATCGATAATGTCGTCCAGATATGCGGAAGGGACAATGTCATCGAGCATCATGCCAAGCATGTTGTCGCGGCGTGAAGAGGCCTCACGCTCAACCACTTGCTCCACAAGAGTCATGCCTTGGATGCCTCGGGAACGTTGCGTCCGATTTGCCGCTCGATCCATTCGTAGGTCTTTTCAAGCCCGGCATAGAGCGACTTCGTCGGCTTCCAGCCGAGCTTCTGCTCGATCAGCCGATTGTCCGAATTGCGTCCCCGGACACCCGTAGGGCCTGAAATATGGTTCTTGTGGATGGTCTTGCCGGCAATCTCGGACACCATGTCAACCAGGCGATTGATGGTGACCATTTCCTGGGAGCCAATGTTCACGGGCCCCTCGAACCCGGATCTCGTCAGCCTGATCGTGCCTTCCAGGCACTCATCGATATAGAGGAACGAACGGGTCTGGAGCCCGTCGCCCCATATCTCGATCTCGCCGCCATTTTTGGCATAGGCCACCTTCCGGCATATCGCGGCAGGAGCCTTTTCCTTGCCCCCGGTCCATGTGCCCTCCGGGCCGAAAATGTTGTGGTAGCGGGCGACCCGGTTGCTCATCCCGTGATTGCGGTTGTAGGCCAGGAACAGCCGCTCGGAAAACAGCTTCTCCCAGCCATATTCGCTGTCCGGGGCGGCCGGGTATGCTGAATCTTCCGAGCACTTCGGATCGTCAGGATTTTCCTGATTGTATGCTGGGTACATGCACGCGGAGGACGAATAGAAGACGCGCTTGATGTTGCGCTTCATACAACGGTCGGCGACGTTCAGATTTATGGTCGCCGAATTGTGCATGATGTCGGCGTCATGCTCGCCGGTGAAAATATAGCCCGCGCCGCCCATGTCCGCCGCCAACTGATAGACTTCGGTGAAGCCCCTATCGATGACGCGGTCGCAAACCTGCTGCTCGCGCAAATCTCCGACCACGAAATCGTCGGCGTGCGTTTCCGAAAATTCCGGAAACTTCATGTCGACCGCGCGGACCCAAAACCCTTCGCTCTTGAGACGCTTGACCAGGTGGCTACCGATAAAGCCGCCCCCACCGCAAACCAATGCTGATTTCATCGTTTCTTATTCCTGTTCAAGAGACGAGCCGGGCAGGGTATTTCGCTGGAATATCCCTTTCAGCAATGCCGTTTTCCGATCTGCCCAGGGAAAGCAGGCGCTCAAAGTACGAGACAGTCCGTTTGAGACCCTGACGGAGATTGATGGTCGGCCCCCAGCCCAGATGGTGCTTGGCAAGCGAGATATCGGGTTTCCTCTGTCGTGGATCGTCTTGCGGAAGCGGACGGAAGTCGATCGTCGATTTGGAGTTGGTAATCTCGATCACGAGGTTGGCCAGTTGCGCAACCGTGAATTCGGAGGGGTTGCCGAGATTGATCGGCCCGGTGATCTCGGCCGGGGTGCGCATCATGCCCAGCAGCCCTTCTACCAGGTCATCCACGTAGCAGAACGAACGCGTCTGGCTCCCGTCGCCGAAAATTGTGATGGGCTGGTTTCTCAGCGCCTGGACTACGAAATTTGAGACGACCCGGCCGTCATTTGGATGCATGCGAGGACCGTAGGTATTGAAAATGCGGACCACTTTGATGGCCAGGGAATGTTGCCGGTGATAGTCAAAGAACAGTGTTTCGGCGCAACGCTTTCCCTCGTCGTAGCAGGAGCGCGGGCCGATGGGGTTGACGTTGCCCCAATAGGCTTCGGTCTGGGGGTGAACCTGCGGGTCTCCGTAGACTTCCGACGTCGATGCCTGAAGGACCGGAATGCGCAAACGCTTGGCCAGCCCGAGGACATTGATGGCGCCCATGACGCTGGTTTTCGTCGTCTGAACGGGGTCGAACTGGTAGTGCACCGGCGATGCCGGGCAGGCCAGGTTGAAAACTTCGTCCACTTCCGCATTGATCGGTATCGTCACGTCGTGACGCAGGAATTCGAAGGCAGGGTTGCCCAGGAGATGAGCAATGTTGGCCTTCCTGCCCGTAAAGAGGTTGTCGAGGCACAAAACCTCGGCACCTTGCTCCAGAAGCCGTTCGCACAAATGGGAGCCGATGAAGCCGGCTCCGCCCGTTACAAGGACCCGCCGGTCGACAAATTTACTAGGCATTCACTCAACTCCAAACGCGGTACAACCAGGATTCAGGATCCCGTGCCGCCCCTGAACTCGATCCAGATCGTTTTCAGGATCAGTTTAATGTCCAGCCAGACGCTGTAGTGCTCGACATAGTATAGGTCAGCTTCTATGCGCTGCACAGCGAGATCGGCGTCCACGGTCGGTCCGCGAAGTCCATTCACTTGCGCGATGCCGGTCAGGCCGGGCCGCACCAGATGCCGATCATGGTATTGGGGAACCAAAGCCTCGTATTGCACACCGCCCGCCAACATCCCGATGGGGTGGCATCGAGGCCCAACCAGGGACATCGTCCCCTGAAGAACGTTAAAAAGTTGCGGCAATTCATCAAGATTTGACTTGCGCAGAAATGTTCCGACCCGTGTAATGCGGGGGTCGTTGGCCACGGTCTGAGTCACGCCGGAGGCGTCACCTTGGTCGATTCGCATGGTCCGGAACTTGTAGACGTCGATCGGGCGCTGATTTCGTCCCCAGCGCTTCTGCACGAATATTGCCGGCCCGGGAGATTCAAGCCGAATGACAACCCAGAGGGCAAGCAACACGGGTGAAAGCACGATGAGCGCACCTGCCGACAGGACGATATCCATGAGACGCTTCAGGGCGCGCTGTGCGAGGGGCTTTGGCTGGAAGCCGCGCCTGGTGACGGGGTGAATGCCGACAACGGGACGGGCTTCGCCCGCGGTCCCATAGATTTTACTTCCACTCGAAAGCGAAATGAATGCCATGCCCACCACCACAAGGACTGTCCGCGCTTCAAGGCGAACAATCGAACTTTCGATAAGGTGGAACTTCTCGCCCCCGAGCAGACCCACAACCTTACACAACCGCACGTTTACTCTTTGTTAAACAAAGTGGTCAAGATAAGGTGGCGCACACTCAGCTCGAACTTGAAACAAGATTAACGAGGGCGATGCACACCCTGGCCTTCGCAATCCCGTGTCTATGTTTTGGCGTGCTGGTCGGCGTCCGTGGGCAGGTAGTGACCTGGACGATTGCTTCGGCGACGATAGCGGCGGTGGTGTTCGTTTTACTTTTGTCTGCGGCCTTCTCAGAAGCCGGCTTTGTAATGGGTTCTTACGTTCTGGGTCTATCCGGCGGCCTTTTTTTCCGCCGATAGGCGGCGGGTTGACGCAGCTACCGCTCTCCATGAGGCGATGTGTCCCAACCCTTGCCCTGCGCCGCTGTTTGCACTAGCGAAAACCGAACGATTTCCGACACGCAGGCAGTTATGTCCCTTATCGATACCCGCACGCCCGACCCCAAGCGCCTCATCCCCGGCGCGACAGGTGATTGGGAGGTTATCATCGGCATGGAAGTCCATGCGCAGGTGACGTCAGAGGCGAAGCTGTTCTCCGGCGCATCGACGTCATTCGGCGCCGCGCCCAACGCCAATGTCAGCCTCGTTGATGCTGCCATGCCGGGCATGCTGCCTGTCATCAACGAGGAATGCGTCCGCCAGGCGATCCGGACCGGGGTCGGCCTCAACGCGCAGATCAACCTGAAATCCGTCTTCGACCGGAAGAACTATTTCTATCCTGACCTGCCGCAAGGCTACCAGATTTCGCAGTACAAGCAGCCCATCGTCGGCGAGGGCACGGTCACCATCTCGGTTGGCCCCGACAGGCAAGGACAGTTCGAAGATGTCGAGGTCGGCATCGAGCGACTTCATCTGGAGCAGGACGCGGGCAAGTCGATGCACGACCAGCATCCGACCATGTCCTATGTTGACCTGAACCGCTCCGGCGTCGCGCTGATGGAGATCGTCTCCAAGCCCGATATTCGCTCGTCGGACGAAGCGAAGGCCTATGTGACCAAGCTGCGCTCGATCCTGCGTTATCTCGGCACTTGCGACGGCAACATGGATGAAGGTTCGCTGCGCGCGGACGTGAATGTCTCGGTGCGCCGGCCGGGCGAACCGTTCGGCACGCGCTGCGAGATCAAGAACATGAACTCGATCCGCTTCATTGGCCAGGCCATCGAATACGAGGCGCGCCGCCAGATCGCCATTCTGGAGGACGGCGGTTCGATCGACCAAGAAACCCGGTTGTACGACGTTGCCAAGGGCGAAACGCGTTCGATGCGTTCCAAGGAAGAGGCGCACGACTATCGCTACTTCCCCGATCCCGACCTGCTGCCGCTGGAGTTCGACCAGGCCTATGTCGATGCGCTGGCAAAGGACCTGCCCGAGTTGCCTGATGTCAAGAAAGATCGGTTGGTGAAGAGCCTTGGCCTGTCGGCCTATGATGCCTCGATCCTCGTCTCCGAAAAGCCGATTGCCAACTATTTCGAAAAGGTCGCAAGCGGCCGCGACGGCAAGACGGCCGCCAACTGGGTCATCAACGATCTGCTCGGCGCGCTCAACAAGGCCGGCAAGGACATCGAAACCGCGCCGGTAGCGCCTGACCAGATCGGCGCCATCATCGACCTGATCAAAGAAGGCACGATTTCGGGCAAGATAGCCAAAGACCTGTTCGAGATCGTCTGGAACGAAGGCGGCGATCCGCGCCAGCTCGTCGAGAGCAGGGGCTTGAAGCAGGTCACTGACACCGGTGCGATCGAGAAGGCGGTGGACGACATCATCGCCGCCAACCCGGATAAGGTCGAGCAGGCCAAGGCTAAGCCGACGCTCGCCGGCTGGTTCGTCGGTCAGGTGATGAAGGCAACCGGTGGCAAGGCCAACCCGCAGGCCGTCAACGACCTCGTCAAGGCAAAACTCGGGATCGAGTAGGCGGCGCTTACTGCCCGCCTTCGAGCGAAACCGGCTGACCGTTGTCGTCCCAGAGCTGGCCGACAACGCAGTCCTGGATATAGTCGCGGTATTGCGTGTCGCACCGGAGCGCGCCCGCTGCCAGCGCCGCTTCCCGCGAAGGCCAGCCACAGCTGTATTCGCTCCAGTGGATGCCTTCCTTGTGCAGGACGCCGACGGCGACCGACCATCCCGAGGGAAAGCACCATGCGACGGGCGCGCAGTCTTCAATGCTGCCGGCCTCCTCGGCGCATTTCTGGCGCGCGCATTCGATGGTGGCCGCCGGGTCCTGTCCCGAGCACATGCCGCTGCCCTGCTCAGGCGCGTAGGCGAAAGCGATTCCGTCGGGACCCTCCTGGGCCGCCGCCGGCAGGGCAAACAGGATTCCCGCCGCGATCAGCGACACGCAGCCACGAAAGAGATCAAGCATCCGCACACCTCCGACGGTCGCGGAGAATGTCTCCGTTCCGCCGATGCTGCGCAAGTGCTCGGGCTGGCTATTTACAAACCATCTTGACGCGTCCCTCGACCGCCTTGTTCTCGCAGGCGATGTTGCCGGAGCCCGATTTGACGACGGGCGGGCGCACCTTTGTGCGCGAGCGATGGCTTTCGGCTTCGGGAGGGGGCGGGAAGTTCGCCTCGTAGCTTTCAGGCTCGGGTCGCTTGCGCATCCAGCCCGGCACAAACTCCGGGGTCTTGGGAGCGAGATTCAGGCCCGGCATCTCCATGGGCATGTTGTCGGCGACAATCGTGCCGTCGGACGTGCGCGAACACGCAGTCAGGCACAAGAGCGTGCTGCCCGCCGCCATCGTCACACCGATCCTGCGCAAACCCTTCATCGGATAATCCAATTTCCGCCACGTCCGTGTCAGGAACATCATGGAGATTTTGCGGCAAAATGTTTAAGTTCTTGTGGCAGTTGAGAGATTGAAGCGCCGATTTCCGTTTACGAGCTTTGCCTGAGAGCAATCGATTCCAGACGGCATACTGACGGACAATGCTCCTGCAACGCACATTGCGCGTTATCCGGGGTTGGTGTCGATTTGTTGAAAGGTAGAGATGTTCATTGACAATGCGATTATCGTCGCCTCCTGGGCTCGGGGCATGCCGGTCGGAAGGAATTGGGGCGACAAGCTGAATCCGGTCCTGATCAACCAGCTGAGCGGATCACCTGTCGTGCATGAGAAAAGCGTTCTCGGTTGGGAAGATCGCCCCGTCTTCAAGGTGGTCGGCAGTGCGCTCGGTGGAGCGCGCGAGAATGATATCATATGGGGCATGGGGTTTATCAACTCGACAGCCGTTCCACCCCAGGTACCCCTGTCCGTGACCGCGGTTAGAGGCCCCAAATCCAGGGACCGACTGCTGGAAAACAATGTGCCGTGCCCGGAAGTCTACGGTGATCCGGCCATACTCTATCCGCTGATATACGCCCCGAAGTCCGATGTTCAGTACGAGTATGGGATCATCCATCATTTCAGGGAAAATGACGCCATTCCGCCGGCGAAGATCAGGAATGAAAAGTCGGTACTATACATCGATGTATTTGGAGACATAAATACGTTCGTCGACCAGATACTGTCGTGCCGGGTCGTGGTGTCGAGTTCCCTGCATGGCGTCATATGTGCGCATTCCTACGGGGTTGACGCCCTATGGATGAAGGCGAGCAACCTTCCTCTTGGCGATGACTTCAAATTCTTCGATTATTTTTCGTCCATAGGCTACCCGGACGTCGTTCCCGTGAAAATCGACGATCAGGGGTTTGTTGTCCTTGACGGCCATGATGCGTCCGCGTTCGTACCGCGTATCGACGGCGACCTTCTCATTGAACATTGTCCGTTTCTGTCGAAAAGGAAGAAGCGCGATTGGCAGCGCAAGCGACTGCGTCTCGCGAAGGCAGGCCAGCGGGGAACGATTTTCAGCGCGGATATACCGGAAATACCCGCTCGAGGCGGCAAAATACGTAAGTGGCTGAGGGGAAGATGAGTTTTCCTGGTGCCGGTTGAGGGGATTGAACCCCCGACCTTCGGTTTACAAAACCGCTGCTCTACCGCTGAGCTAAACCGGCACGGGCGCCCGGTTAGCACATCTGGCGCGCCAGTAAAGTCAAAACTCGACCATCGATGCGACATGCGCGGGCCGTGAAATCGACGCGATGAATTCCTAGATAAGTTGTACGGCTGCTTGGAGCCGCAGGAGAAGATGGCGGGATGATCAGGTTTGTCGTGATTGCGCTGATCGTGATCGTGGCGTGGATCGTGATCCTGAAGCTGACGCGCGAGATCAGGACTGCCAATGTCGACTGGAAGGGCTGGGCCTTCATCGCCGGCTTTATCGCGCTGGCGTTCTATCTCAGCCACGTCACTGGCATCGGCGGCTTCTAGGGGCTGAAAAAATCTTGAACCGGCGTCGAACCTTATTCGATGCCGGCGCGACTGATGGTCATGAGGCGGATGGACGCCTCCCAACATGACCAGGAGATCATCATGTCGCTCAAGACCAGAATAGCCTCAACCCTTCTCTCTTTGACCGTGCTCGCCGGCGCGCTTGGCGGCACAGTCGCCCAGTCGGAAGCCAACAAGCTCTCGAAGGATGAGGTCGCCGCGATCGCCGGCGTTGGAGGCGTGCTGCTTGGCCTCGGCATCGCCAACGCCAATCGCGGTCCGGATTACTACGGCTATTCCAATTCTTGGGATGCCCATGTCCAGCGGTGCTTCGCCCGCTACCGCAGCTACAACCCGTATACCGACACTTACGTCGGGTATGACGGCTACGAGCGCCGCTGCCGCCTTTAAACCTCCGTGCAGTCACATGGGAAAGGAGGTGATCGCGACGCTTTCAGGGCTTTCATGGGGAGGGGCTTTGTCCCTCCCTGTCGTTTGCAGGGCTATTTGAGATATTTTCGCGCCGCGTACATCGCCACGGCCGCTGCGTTGGAAACGTTGAGAGAATGGATCGCACCCGGCATATCGAGCCGCGCCAGCGCGGAGACGGTTTCCCGCGTTTTCTGCCTCAGCCCCTTGCCCTCGGCTCCCAGCACGAGAGCGAGGCGTTCACCCGAAAAAGTCGTTTCCATTTCCGCCGGGCCTTCCGAATCGAGGCCGATCGTCTGGAAGCCGGCGTCGTGCAGCTTGCCGAGCGCATCGGCGAGGTTTCGCACCTCGATCATGTCGATATGCTCGAGCGCGCCGGAGGCAGACTTGGCGAGCACGCCCGATTCTGTCGGGCTATGCCGCGACGTCGTCACCAGCGCGCCGGCGTCGAAGGCGACTGCCGACCGGATGATGGCGCCGACGTTGTGCGGATCGGTGACCTGGTCGAGAACGACCACCAGCCGCGTGTTGCCAAGCGCATCCAGCGGCTTCGGCGTCAGCGGCCGCGCCTCGATAAGAACGCCCTGATGGACGGCCTCGCTGCCGGTAATGCGATCGATGTCCTTCGGTTCGACCAATTCGGCTGAAAAGGGAAGGGCGGATAAGTCGGAAAGCCCAAGCCTCTCCGCGGCATTACGGGTGACCAGCATTCGCGCGATCTTGCGTTGCGGATTGTCGATCGCGGCGCGTACCGTGTGCAGACCGTAGAGCCGCACCAACCCGTCCGGCGCAACCTCCCCGGGCGGCATCTGTGGGCGCGGACGGAACCCTTGCTGCTGGCCCGGCGCTCCTGACTTCTGGTCGCGATGCGCGCGGCGCAGGCGTGCGTAATGCTGGTCCTTGGGTGTGCCGGATTTTTTTTCGTCGGTCATGGCGGTTCTATATCGAGAAGACCCGCGCTTGCCTATGGCGGCAGGAAGGCGCTGCGCGGCAAAATGCTTCCTGGGAAATTATCGCGGCGCGCCCGCTTGTCGCGGTTGACACTGCCGAAGCGCGCGGCCATAAGGCGCTTCGCTGATCCGAGGGCTGTGCCGCAAGGCCGTCCCGAAGATCAGCCGAATGCCTCGTTGCATGGCTCCGGCGGCAGTACGGAGAGGTGCCCGAGTGGTTAAAGGGGACGGACTGTAAATCCGTTGGCTCAGCCTACGTTGGTTCGAATCCAACCCTCTCCACCACTGCCGGACCGGAAGCCACGCATAGCCCCGAAACCGCGCTTGCTTTAGAAGCTCGATTTTCGGCGGCGGCTGTGCCACAAGGGACAGGTCGCCGGACGGCACGGTGCGGGTGTAGCTCAATGGTAGAGCAGCAGCCTTCCAAGCTGAATACGAGGGTTCGATTCCCTTCACCCGCTCCAGCAGTTTTACAGCAGCGACCTGAAATTACGTGGTCCGGCTTCTGTGAATTTCACCCAATTGCCGAGACTTTAAGTTAGCTTGGCGTTGCAGTGTACATTCGACAGAGCAGTCGAACTGATGCGCCTCGACCATCCCGACCATCGCAACGAAAGATGAGTCAAGCTCGGAAGTAATCTGATCTCAGCTGGTTTGGTGTGCAAGAATGCATCATCTGGCTCGGTCGGATGTTTATCTACCTTGCAGGAAGACCCAAAAACCATGATTGTACATGGTCGATTGGGGCGAGCCGGAGATGTTCGCGGACTTATACGAGCTTCTGGAAATCAGTCCGAACGCAAACTCGGATACGATCGAGCGCATATTCCGTCATTTTGCCAAGCGTTATCATCCGGACAATCCGGAAACTGGCGACGTCGAGCGTTTCAATGAAATAGTCGAAGCCCACGATACGCTGAAAGACCCAGTGAAGCGGGCGAAGTATGATGTCCTTTACCGAAGCTTTGTTGAACTTCACCGCGAGACCGTCGCTGAGGCCAGCAAGCCGGGAACGATCGAACGGGACGTTGTTTTACAGGACAGACTGCTTTCGCTGCTCTATGTCAGACGGCGGCGGGACGTGAACAGCCCCGGCATCGGAGACTCCGAACTGGAAGCCCTTTCGGGCTGCCCGCGCGAACATCTGGAGTTCCATCTCTGGTATCTGAAGGCCAAGGGCTGGATCGCAAAGACCGAGAACGGACTTTACGCGATCACCGTGGAAGGCGTCGATCGCGCCAATGCCGAATTCCAAACGGTGCCGGCTACCAACTTGATTACGCGTCCCGGATTTACAGACTGAAAGCCGGGAGCCGTACTCAGACGCGCTGACGGAGCCTGTGTAGAGCTAATGCGGGCTGGTGCGTGCGATGTCGCTTACGATCGATATCAACTGAAGCACGAGTACCACAATCAGGGCTGCCGAGATCGGCACTCCGAACGGCACCACGCGCTTTCGTTCGAGATGCTGGATGTAGTGGCGAAAAAGGCCTTGAGGCAGAAGGATCGGATGTCTGATGACAAGCGCCGTAATGGCCGCGGCAATCAGCAATGCGATTGCGAAGTGGAAGAGGTTCTCACCGCTTGCGATCAACGGCGCCATGGCAAGGTACTTCACATCGCCAGCGCCCACTTTCCCGAACGCCCAGAATGGAAAAAGGAGCACAAACATGATCAGGGCGGCGGCAAGCGTCATGCCGATATGAACAGGATCGGCGCCATGCAGCCATGCTGCGAACAGGATCGCCGCGGCGAGCGCCAGCACGACGAGCAAGTCCGCGTTGCGAATCTTCTGCTCGGTGAAGTCGATAATGGCTATCCGGCAGAGCAGCGCGATCAGTGCGAGCTTGCCGCAGATCAGGAATGCGACGACCATCTAGCGCCCGATACTATTGACGCTCGACGCGAGCAGCTCGAGGTTATTCTTCACGGTCGGATCGTTGGGCGCCAGTTCGTATGCCTTCAGGAAGTTCTTGCGGGCGTCCTGCAGCTTGCCGCGCAGCAGATAGGAATAGCCCAGGTTGTTGTAATATTCTGGCGTGGCGCCAACAAAGCGCAGAGCCTGCCGATAGGCCTTGTCGGACAGGTCGAAGCGTCTGATGCGGTCGCAGGACGCGGCAAGACCCAACCAGGCGACTCCATCATTGGGGGCCAACTGAACGGCCTTGTAGAACAACGCGCCTGAATTGCCGTAGTTTTCGGAGCGGAACTGGTTCATGGCCTCCGCGACGGCCTGATCCGAGGCGTAATACTCGACAGGTGCGATCGTCTGAAGACCCTTGAAGGTGTCGCCGAACGCCGTGAATTCTGATGGGCTCGGCTCGTTTGTTCGGATGATGCCGTCATCCCCGGCCGTCGACTGGCAGCCGGCGAGGACAAGAACCGCGAGGACCGTTGGTAGCCACTGCCACATCGGACCCGACCTGGCATTCCAGGGACTTTTTCCCATTCCCCACCTCATTGCGCCACATCCCCGTCGTGACTGTCTAGAAGAAAACACCCTTCATGCGGATGATTACGGGCAGCATCACGATCATCAACACCACCGGAAAAACGCAGAGTCCGAGCGGCAGCACCATCTTGACCGGCAGCGCGTTCGCCTTTTCCTCGGCCCGCAGCACGCGCTGCGTGCGCATCTCGTCGGAATAGACCCGAAGCGCGTCGGTCAGGCTCGTTCCAAGTTCCTCCGACTGGCGAAACAGGACCGCCAGTGATCGCGCCTCGTCGATGCCGACACGGTCTGCGAGTTCGCGCAGCGCGTCGCGCAGCGGCTTCCCGGCGCGCATCTGCAACGTCATGATCGAGAGCTGAATTCCCAGTTCCTTGTGCGTGCCGGCAAGCTCGTTGCTCACCCGCTCCACCGACGCTTCCAGGCTCATTCCCGCATCAGCGCAGGTCAGCATCATGTCCATGAAATCGGGAAAGCCCCGACGGTATTTCTGCTTCACCGCGTTCTCGAACCGATCGAGCGCGATGCTGGGGATGACGATACAGGCAAGCCCGAACAGGAATGCGCCGCCAAATGCCAGGAAGGCCGGCAGTTGCGGCGGCAGCAGCCGCGACAGCAAGAGGTAGCAACCCAGGAAACCGACAGCGACGGCGGCAATCCTGATCAGGTTGTAGAGCGCCGGCGCGCTCCTGTGATGGAAGCCGGCGCGGAACAGCTTCGCCTCCAGCGCGTCCGGATTGCGGGATTCCTTCTCGACCGCCTTGAAATAGGCTTCGACCGGTCGCCGCGCGGCGATCCTTGTCAGTTCCGACTGCGCTTCCAGCGAGCGGCGGCCCTTCAGGCCCTGGGCATGAAGTTGCTCGCTAATCTGGCGCCTGGTCTGGAACACCGGCATGAGAACCGCCACGACGGCAAGGAACATCAGCGCGGTTGCGCTGAAGACTGCCGCCGAGAAGAGGAAGCCGGAGCCCAGATTTGAGAAGAGTGCGTTGATCGGGATCACCTCAAAAATCGAAATTGACCATGCGGTACATGATGAAGTCGCCGAGCAGCATCCACAGGCCGAACATCGTGAAGACCGGCAGGATTATGGGATTGCCCCAGACGTCGCCGTAGTAGGACGGCGCGATCAGCGCGAGGATGCCGAACATGACGAACGGGAAAGCCGAGATCATGATCGCCGACAGGCGGCCCTCCGCCGATAGCGAACGGATCTTCATCCTCAGCTTGCGACGCTCGCGCAGCACGCGGGACAGATTGGCGAGGATCTCGGTCAGATTGCCGCCGGTCTTGGCCTGGATGGACAGAGACACCGAAAGCAGGTTGAGGCCCTCGAAGCCGACGCGCTCCGTCAGCTTGCGCGCCGCCTGCTCGAGGCTGAGGCCGAAGGTGATCTCGTCCGACAGGATGCCGAACTCGGTCCCGATCGGGTCGGGCATCTCGCGCGCCACCAAGGCGACGGCGACGGTGGCAGGATGGCCGGCGCGCAGCGAGCGAACGATCATGTCGAGCGCATCGGGTAGCTGCGCCTCGAACTTCAGGATGCGTTTTTTGCGCTTTCGCCGGAGCCAGAGCAGCGGCAGGCACACGGCGACGAAAAGAAACACCAGCAGGACGGCCACCAGCGAGAACGTGAACACCACCCGCATCGCCACAGCGACGAGAGCGCCTGCGGTGAGGAAAACCAGCCCGAACGCAAGTGGGCTGCCGGTGATGCCCGACTGGGTGTAGAGCTGGTTCAACCAGACGATGCCGTAGGCAAAGTCGCCGTCGGCGGTCAGGCCGCGCTCGCGCAGCAGGTTTTGCAGCGTCTGCTCGGCCGGCGTCTGGTCGGCAAGCTGCCGGAGCCGGCGATTGATCGTTCCGGATCTTTCGCGCCGGCCGGCATAGGCGACATAGACGGCTTCGATTGCCATGATGGCCGACGCCGCGGCCAACGCCAGGACGAGATAGAAGAGCACCTGGCCGGAGGGCATCACAGCACGACCTGAGGGTTGAAGGCGTCCTTTGCGAAGTGCAGCCCGAGCGTCGCCGCCTCCTGCGCGAAGCGCGGGCGCACGCCTGTGGCCCGGAACTCGCCGATGATCGTGCCATCCGTCGCTACGTCGCGACGGATGAAATGGTAGATCTCCTGCAACTGAACCACGTGGCCTTCCATGCCGGTCAGTTCGGATATCGAGACGACGCGGCGGCCGCCGTCGGAGAGACGCTGCGTCTGGACGATTATGTCGATCGCAGATGCGATCTGGCCGCGAATGGACTCCTGCGTCATAGCCGTGCCGGCCATGCCCACCATTTGCTCCATGCGGCCGAGCGCATCGCGCGGTGTGTTGGCGTGGATGGTGGTCATGGAGCCTTCGTGACCGGTGTTCATGGCCTGCAGCATGTCGAAGGCTTCCTCGCCGCGCACCTCGCCGACGATGATGCGGTCGGGCCGCATGCGCAGCGCGTTCTTGACCAGCTCGCGCTGGCGCACCTCGCCCTTGCCTTCGACGTTGGGCGGGCGGGTCTCCAGGCGTCCGACATGCGGCTGTTGCAGTTGCAGTTCGGCCGCGTCCTCGATGGTAATCAGCCGCTCCCTGGGGGAGATGTAGTTCGAGAGTGCGTTGAGCAGCGTCGTCTTGCCGCTGCCGGTGCCGCCCGAAACCAGGATCGACTTCTTCGCCTGCACGGCAATCCGCAGCAACTCGATCATCGGCGGGCGGATCGAGTTGAACTCGACCAGCCGCTCCAGCGAGTAGGGCCTGCGCGAGAATTTGCGGATGGAAACCAGTGGCCCGTCGATCGAGATCGGGCGCACCGCGACGTTGACGCGCGACCCGTCGGCGAGGCGCGCATCGACCATCGGCATGGATTCGTCGACGCGGCGTCCGACAGCCGCGACGATCTTGTTGACGACGCGCAGCAGATGCGCCTCGTCGCGGAAGCGGATGCCGGTCTCCTCGAGCACGCCCCGCCGCTCGATGAAGACCCGCCGGTGCGTGTTGATCAGGATGTCGGCGATGGAGTCGTCCTTGAGCAGCGGCTCGATCGGCCCGAGGCCGAGCATCTCGTCAGCGGTGTCGAGGGTAAGCTGGTCGAGTTCGCGCGCGTTGATCGCTACGGCGGCCGTCCGGACGAAGTCGCGCACGATCGGCCGGATATCGTTGAGGATCTGGTCGCGGGTTGCGGTTTCGAGGACGGCGAGGTTGAAACGGTCGATCAGGTGGCTGTGAAGCTCAACCTTGAGGTGGAGCATTGGATCGGCCGGCATCTCCTGCGACGCGATGTGCGTGATCCGCGGAACGGGCTCCGCCTCAACCTGCGGTTCTATCCGCACGTCCACCTGGCTATTGGTGAATCTTCCAAACATATGCGCAGCCCACCCATTGCGCCCAGCCCAGATCAGCCTCACGCATTTTGCGCCGCCGTGCAACTGTTGGTTAACCGTAAAGTTAATACCGGTTGTGGGAAGTTGAAAAGCTTCAAGTCTGAAACAATTGAGACGACAATGCTCTACCAGCCAACAGTTCGGGACCGCACATGTTGCAAAAACTGTTTGTAGAACGGTCGCTTACTCGGACGAAAAATGCATTTCGAAAGCAAAGATATATGATGTTATGTGTAGTTCGAAAGATGACTACTTTACTCAACTCATTTCATCAACGGGTTGTGGCATTTTGGTTAAGGCGTCGAATTGAGAAATATTTTCAGTGGCTTGACCGAGCCGGTCGACACCTGAGGCGCGCCGTTCCATCAGCACGAAATGTTTAAGCAATCGTTAAGACGTTGACTTGCCACGTCAGGTTGCACACGATTGTGTCTGACGAGAATTACCTCGTCTTGTTTTGGGGTAAAGGGGAAGTGGGAATGCGTAAGATTATTGAATTCGCAAACCGGTTCCGTCGCGAAGAAGACGGCGCCGCCATGATCGAATACACGGTTCTGCTCGGCATCATCACCGCTGCGGTGATCGTGACCATTATTGCCGTGGGCGGATGGGTCTCGGGCCAGTGGGGTAACCTGAATACTCAATTGCAAACTGTCCCAGCCGGCGGCACAGGCGGCGGCTCCGGCAGCGGCTCCGGCACCTGATCGCATCAACTAATCACGTCGAGCCCGGGACTGACCCGGGCTCGACGGAACCTGGAACGGAAACCATCCCGGGGGCTTGGGATGCGTGGCAACACCATCGTAATGATCCTGCTGGCCGCCGTCTTCGGCGTTGCGGCCGTTGTGCTCGCCAATATGTGGCTCGCCGACCAGCGAGGCGCCGTGGCGGCCGCCGCGCCGGATGAGCCGCGCGACACCATCGTGGTCGCCCGCGTCCCGCTGAAGTTCGGCGACACGCTGACCACGGACAATCTGCGCGAGATCGCCTGGCCGTCCGGCGCATTGCCGACCGGCGCCTTCAAGACGCGCGCCGAGGCGCTCGCCGGCGACGGGCAGCGCCAGGTGCTGACTCCGATCGGGATCAACGAACCCGTGCTGACCTCCAAGATCACCGGTCCCGGCCAGCGCGCGACGCTTTCGGCCGTGCTGACCGAAGGCATGAAGGCCATATCCATCCGCGTCAACGACGTGCTCGGCGTCGCCGGCTTCGTGCTGCCGGGTGACCGCGTCGACATTCTCCTTTCGCGCAACATCCGCAACGTCGAGGGCGGCGAAGAGGCCTTCGTCGACGTGCTGTTGCAGGGCGTGAAAGTGCTGGCGATCGACCAGGTAGCCGACGAGAGCAAGGAAAACCCGACTGTCGTCAAGGCGGTGACGCTGGAGGTATCCACGAAGGACGCCCAGAAGCTGACCCTGGCCGCGGGCATCGGGCAGTTGTCGCTGGCGCTGCGCGAGATTGCCGCGCCCGGGAGCGAAAACACCGACCGCGTGACGACCGCCGATCTGGTTGCACAGGGCGCGACGGTCGTCGAACGCGTCGAGCCGGTTGCGGTCGCGGAGCCGGTGGCGGCGATCACCCCGCCACCGCCGGTGCGCTCGAGCGTCACCGTCTACAGGGGTGTCGAGCGGGAAGTCTACGACGTCCCGCGAACCAGATAGAGGGACTTAGAGGAAAGCGGCGAGGTGCATGGAATGGAGACGGGCGGGCGAGGCAGATCGGTTTCCGGGCTTGGGGCGGCTTTGGCCGCAGGTGCACTGGCGTTGCTGGCGCTGGCGACGGGCGCTGAGGGAGCCGACCGCCGGATCGATGTCTCCACGGCGAAGGTCCACCGCATCTTCCTTCCGATGTCGCAGTCGGTGACCGTGGAACTGAACCGCAACATGGGCGACATGGTTGTGGCCGACGCCAAGATCGCCGACGCGCAGCCGATGACCGACCGTGTGCTCTATGTCATCGGCAAGGGTGCCGGCACGACGACCGTGGCGCTCTTCTCCGAAGACAGGCGATCGCTGGGCGTGCTGGAAATCGAGGTCGGCGTCGACATAGACGACATGGCCCAGGCGATCCGGCAGGTCGCGCCGAAATCCAAGGTGACGGTCGGCTCGGTGAACGGCAAGGTGCGCCTCGGCGGTCGCGTCAAGGATGGCGCCACTTTGGCTGCCATCATGGAGGTCGCGCAGCAATACGGGCCGGACTCGGTCATCAACTCGGTGACGGTCGAGGACAGCCAGCAGGTGAACCTCGAAGTGCGCGTGCTGGAAGTGTCGCGCAATGCCGGACGCGAGATTGGCGTGGCCTGGCAAGTCGGCAAGAAGGGAGACAATATCGCGAACAGCGTCCTTCCGAACGACCTTGGCGGGCAATCGGTCAAGGGACTCGTCGGCAACGCCATCGGCGCCCTTGCAACGGGCAATACACCGTTTGCCACGGTCATCGCCAATGTGATCGATGCCGGCGTCAACGTCGATGTCATCATCAGGGCCCTCGAGGACAAGCGGCTGGCGCGCCGGCTGGCCGAGCCGAACCTGACCGCGCTCTCGGGCGAAACGGCCAGCTTTCTGGCCGGCGGCGAGGTGCCCATTCCGGTCGCCCAGGATAATGACGAGATTACCATCGAGTTCAAGGAGTATGGCGTGAAGCTGAACTTCACGCCGATCGTGCTCGAAGACAGCAAGATCAACCTCCGCCTCAATCCGGAAGTGAGCGAGGTCGACCCGACAGTCACCGTGCGGACAGACCGTATCGAGATCCCGGCCTTCGTCACGCGCAAGGCCTCGACCGTGGTGGAGCTCCGCGACGGCCAGAGCTTCGCCATTGCGGGCCTGCTGCAATCGCATAACCGCAAGCTGCAGAGCCAGGTTCCGTGGCTCGGACAGGTGCCGGTGCTCGGCGCGCTGTTCCGCTCGTCGAGCTACATCAAGAACGAGACGGACCTCGTCATCATCGTGACGCCGCGTCTGGTGCGGCCCGTCAGGCCGGGCGAGCAGCTTGCGACGCCGCTGGACAAGACGCGGCCTTCCAACGACCCGGAATATTTCCTGCTCGGCGAACTGGAAGTGACCAAGGACATGGTGCGCTCCTATGAGCAGGGCGCAGACGTGGTCGGTCCCTACGGGCACATGCTCGACGTCAGGTCGAAGGATCAGATGACCTATGTCAAGAAATAGCGCGCTTCCGCTGATCATCGGCATCGGCCTGCTTTCCGGCTGCGCCGACTATTTGAACCGCTACGACACGGTGACGCTGGCGGCCGGCGACGCGCAGAAACACAACGCCCTGCTGCAGACGAAGGATTCTTTCAATCCGGCTTCGGACAACACGGAAATCGACACGGATGGCCAGCGCGCAAGCGACGCGGTGGTCTGGAAATACAGAAAATCGGCGGCGCCGGGAGCGCCTGCGCCGAACATTACGGTCAACGTCGGGGACATCAATAGTATCGGCTCGAACTGAGGGCCGACCGACGACCGGGAGGGGGCTCCCGGCAATAGTGGGTGAAGGTCATGCTACGGGTGGTCAAGGCATTCTGGCGAGACGAGCGCGGCATAGCGCTCATCCTCGTCAGCATCATGCTGCCGGCGATCGTCGGCTTCGCGTTGCTGGCGATCGACATGAGCCGCGCTAACAATCTGCACAACGACCTGCAGAAGGGTGCGGACAGTTTTGCGATTGCCGGGGCGGCGGAGCTGGATGGGAAGACTGATGCCCACAGCCGCGCTATTCGGGCGCTGGGAAATCTGGTCGACAACACTCACAACTTTTCCACCTCTAACGCGCAGACACTTTTGACCTCGGCAGGGATCTCCTGGCGCTTTCTCAAGAGCATTCCCGCAAGTGACGCGACCGTCTTGAACCCCACGACCGGGGTTGACGCGAATGGGATCGATCACAATTCGGCCGGACCTGACGAGACGAAGTTCATTCTCGTCAACGTCAGTCCGACCGGCTTCGCGACGATCTTTCCCGCGTCTTTCCTCTCCGGCGACGCCGCGGACAACGCAATGAATATCGGGGCCACCGCGGTTGCCGGATTCGGAAGCGCCGTGTGCGACTTCACGCCGGTGTTCATTTGCAATCCCTACGAAATGGTCGGGGGTACGAACAATGCCGGCGGCATCACCTTGCAGGAGGCAGCGGCATCCCGCCAATACCGCCGGAGGCTGATCGAGTTGCGCAAGGTCGGCAACGGCGCCGCCGCCGGTCCCGGCAACTTCGGTTTCCTCGAGCCTCCGCAGGGTGTCGGCAACGGCGCTCAGGCCCTGGCGCAGACGATCGCGACCTCCCAGCCTGTCGGTTGCTACGGCGGCAACTCCGTTACAACCAAAACAGGCCAGAACGCAGGCCCGGTTCAGGACGCCTTCAACGTGCGCTTCGGCATCAAGGCGAATGGAAACCACTTCAACTCACCGCTCTACGGCCCGGCGGCAAACGTGCGCAAGGGCGCGATCCAGACGAAGGGCTCAGCCAATCAATGCCCTGCCTTCAATCAGATCACGTTCAACCTGGCAGGCACGGCCGGCTTTCCGCGTGACACGAGCTGGCCCTACATGGGCGGTCGGATGGGCAGCGGCGCCTGGAGTATCACGAATTACTGGAACACGAACTTTGGCGTCGGGACCAGTTATCCGACAAGTTGGACCACCGACCCGCCGAGCCGCTATGAACTTTACCGCTATGAAATCGACCACGGCATGGTCGGAACGACATCGCCCGGCGGAGAATCTGGAACGCCCGATCCCGATTGCCAGCCGCCGGTCACCACGGTCGACCGCAGGATCCTGTACGGGGCCATCCTGAATTGCCAGTCGCTGACTGCGCTCGGCCACAATCTTTCCGGCAAAAGCGAGGATTTGCCGGTCGAGGCCTTTGCGAGCTTTTTCCTCGCGGAGCCGGTGCCTTCCGCCGCTGATGACGCGTCCGTCTTTGTCGAATTGATCGACATCACCACCGGCGGACAGGGAACTTTGGCGAAGTTCCTGCGCGACGATGTTCAACTGGTCAGGTGACAAGATGGCCTGGGTCGAACGTTTCCGAAGTGATGAAAAAGGTTCCGTGTTGGTCGAAATGACCCTCATCACACCGTTGATGATCGCCCTGTCGGCTGGGGTATTCGAGTTCGGCAACCTCATTCACCAGAAGCTGATGATCGAAGCGGGACTTCGCGACGCCGCACGCTATGCCGCGCGTTGCACCGATGCGGTCACGGGTGTCAATTGCCTTGCGAATGCCCGCGCGATCGCAGCTTTCGGCTCCGTCGCAGGGACAACCGAGCGCGTTTCCGGTTGGGATAGCGCTGACGTTTCAATCACGACCTACACGACTGCCAACAACGTGGACGCAATCACCGGCTTGCAGGACTACCGGGGAACCACAGCGCAGGTCACTACGGTCAGGGCGACAGCCTCGGTTCCTTACGTGCCGGTGGGGCTGCTGGCCGCCATCGGGATTGGGAGCATCACGTTGAACGCCGCTCACGAAGAACGTTTCATCGGCTACTGACATGAAATCGTTCTCGAGCTTCAGACGCGATGAACAGGGCGCCGTCATGGTCGAGATGACCATCGCGATCGTGCTGCTTTTGACGCTGACGCTGGGGTTCGTGGATTTCGGCAACGCCTACTACCAGTGGAACGCGGCGACCAAGGCGGTTCAGGCCGGAGCGAGGATGGCATCGATCTCCGACCCGATCGTTCCGGCAGTCTCACAGGCCGGACCGGCTACGAGTCCGGGTGCAGCGGTACCGGCCGGCTCCTATGACTACGTCTGCAACGGAGCGACATCAGCCTGCGTCTGCACCGGAGCAAGCTGCGCCAACGGAGCTTGGGTAGCGGCCAACTTCAGCCGCATCTTTTTCGGCGACGACGGCGCCTGCGGGCCCGTGGCCGGCAGCCGCCCCGGCATGTGCGACTTCTTTCCCCGGCTTGAACCGGAAAACGTCGTGGTCCGCTACACCGCCACCGGGCTTGGCTACCAGACACGTCCCAGCGGCTCGATTCCCACCATCACCGTCAGCCTGCAAGACGTGAATTTCCAGTTCTTCTTCCTGAGCGGCCTGCTCGGGTTCGACGATATCACCATGCCCTCGATGCTGAGCACAGTGACGGGCGAAGACATGAGTAGCACCGCGCCATGAACGCTATCAGCCAAAAGGTCCTCCCAACTCGGCGCAAGCGCATCGCGCTCTATTCGTCGGATCCACAGTTTCGTCGTGAGGTCGCAACCAGGCTGGAATCGCTTGCGATCTACGACGTGCAGGTCGCCGATGCTGCTTCCTTCCTGCAGGGGGCCTCTTCCGACGCCAAACCTTCGGTGATCATCTTCGACGTCGGCGACGGGGAAATCCTTCTTGAACCCGCGGTTTCGGCCGCACGCTCCAGTTGGTCGACGGTTCCGCTCATCGCCGTATCTGCCGAACTCGCGCCGGAGCGCATGCGCAATCTGGTGCGCATCAATGCTTCCGACTGGCTGCGCAAGCCGCTGGATGGCAAGGACCTGCTGAACGCGGTGACCTACCATGACAGCGGGAGCCATGCTTCGAGAAGCCGGGTGGTCACCTTCATCGCGGCAAGCGGTGGCGCCGGTGCGACCACGCTCGCGCTATCCGCCGCCAAGCATCTGGCCGACAAGTCGCCGCAGCATGCCGCCTCGACATGCCTGGTCGACCTCGACTTCCAGAGCGCCAACTGCGGCGGATACCTCAACCTGTTCAATCATTTCGACCTCGAGAGCATTGTCGGCCAGCCGGACCGCCTCGACGTCGAACTGATGGATGTCATCAAGCTGACGCGCGACCCCGGCTTCACAATCTATTCCTTCGAGCGGCCGGCCCTGCCGTTCGAATCGACCGGTCGGGAATTCGTGCTGAAACTGCTCGACCTGATCGCCTACCGCTTCGAAAATGTCGTCGTCGACCTGCCCAATCTCGAAACGCCCTGGCATGACTCGGTGCTTTCGACCAGCGACGAGATATTCATCGTCTTCGAACTGAACGTGGCGTCGCTTCGCCAGGCCAAGAAGCTCTACACGCGCATACGCGAATTGAAGGGCAATTCCAGCAGCGTCACGCTGATTGCAAACAAGCACAAGCGAAAGCTGTTCGGGAACCACTTCTCGGGCAGCGAACTCGAAAAGATCTTTACCGCCAAGCACATCAAGTCGGTGTCGTTCGATCCTGATTTGATGTCGGATTGCCTCAACAGGGCGATGCTGCCGGACGAGATCGACCGGCGTGCCAGGTTCAACCGCGACCTGAAGGTCGTATTCGAGGACCGCATAGATGCGTCCTGACGCAAATGGCGCTTGCGCGATTGTCGCGCTTGCCACGCTGCTGACAACGGCGACGCCCGTTTTCGCCCTGGAGGCGCAGCCTACCTTCGTGGCCGCAAAGTCACGCCCGAAGCTGCCGGCCATGGGCCCCTCACTCCGTGAAACAGTCAAGTTCGACAGTGTCGAAGTCGCGGGAACGGTGATCATCCGAAAGGACACCAAGAGCCTCTATCTCGTGACGGCCCGGGGACAGGCGCTGCGCTATCGGATCAGCGTGGGACGGGAAGGCTTCAATTGGACCGGCGAGGTAAGAATTGGAGCCAAGCAGGAATGGCCAGAATGGCGTCCACCCGCCGAAATGCGGATTCGGCAGCCCGAGTTGCCCGCGATGGTTCCGTCCGGCCCCTACAATCCTCTTGGAGCGCGGGCCATCTACCTTCATCGCAACGGATCAGACACGCTCTATCGTATCCATGGAACGAACGATCCGATGGGCGTCGGCTTCGACGGGACATCGGGATGTTTCCGGTTGACCAACACCGACATCGTGGACCTCTACAAGCGTGTCGAAATCGGCGCGAAGGTGGTGGTGGAATGACCGAAATCCTGAACAAACCAGACCAGAAGGCCGCAGAACCTCGCCTGGCCTTTCCGAAGGATTTGCTGTTCACGCCGGCGCTCGTGCTGGCGATCGCAGCGGCGATGCTGACTTTTCTGAACATATCGGCAGCAATCTACAGCTATCGTTCGATGCGCGATCTTATCGCAATCGAGACGCGGCTTGGGGAACTAAAGGCTTTCGAGGATCGTGTCGTTGGTCGGCTGGATATGATGAACAATGGAATTCAGAGTAGGCTGGAGAACCTCCAGGGCGATGTCCGCGGGCATCTCGCCGACCTTCATCACGATCAGGCAGCGCCCGTACCAACTCCGTCAGCAGTGGATGAAGCCGCAAACAGCGCCGATGTCGATGTTCTGGTCACGGTTCCTGAATCTGAACCTTTGGATTCTGCGATAGTCCAAGAGGAACTCTACGCAGGAGAAGTCGCATCCACATCAAGACGCGATTCAGGCTCAAAGCCGGCTGGGAGGAAGACAGCTTATGAGAGGATACAGTCGCAAGACGGCAAGGTCTATTATCGCAAGGTGCAGTAGGCTCTTCTGTTCAAAGCCTACGGCATTTGCCGTCGCCGCGATCTTGTTCATTGCTACGTCTGAAACAATGGCGGAGCCGCGTTGCCTACGCGTCGTCAACGTCGACTTCTGGGACGTGCTTTATATACGTGCAGAGGAGACGCACAAGGCGAAGGCGGTTGGCGCCATCGCGCCCGATCACGAGAGCGTCATTCAGCTCACCGGTCCATGCATACCGGCCGGTCAGTCGTCAAAGCGGCAATGGTGCCCGGTCAACTACTTTCCACTACCGGGCGTTCAGATCAGCGGCTACGTGAAGGCGTATTTCGTAGCGCCTTTACCGTGTCCTAGGGATTTTTCTGGGGGCACTTAACTCGCGTCGCCACCAGCGCATCGCGACGTTTCAAATGTCGCAGCACCGCCACGTGGCAAGCCAAGCAACTCATGAGTCCCGCCAGTAGAATGAAAAATTGAAACGCGGAGATCTCCGTCACCCATACCAGGGCCCAATGGCCCGAAGAGAGAAAGCCGGCGCCCAGACTAGAGACTTTGGACTGGTTCCCGATCAGACAGAAGACCACGGCCAGGATAAATGCCGCGTGGTTTGTCAAGAACATGTAGGATGGCCAACTCCGCGACTTCGCGGTCGCTGCGACGACGAGCGCAACAAGGACGATCCCAATCAGATGGGTAGACGCGGCGCCACCGATCACCGCTTCGAGGGCCTGCCACGACCGGCCAACGCCCGCATGGAGATTCAACCACAACATCCAGGTCATGTCATTGGCGGGAAACGCGCCCAGCGAGAGCAACGCACTTCTTTCCGTGGCCATGACGGCAAGGAGCGAGAGAGGAAATGCTGTTAAAAAAACAGGCGCAATCCGCATTGCTGCAATTTGCGCGCTTCGCGTTAACAATAGTCTAACGGCAGCGCTTTTGACGCATGTCTTTCGAAGTGGCTGTCGTTCCGAGCACTCTAGCCAGAGGAGACGAAAGCCAGAAGCAGTCCACGGTCGCTGGCGGGTGCCTTCACCATGCTCAGTTGAGCGCGATGGACTCGGTCTGCAGCGGCAACGACAAAGCCGGTCAGAATCGGCTCGTCGTTGCGGGCTATGCGCGATCGTATCTCATCGACGCTGATATCGAGGCCAATCTTCAGTTGATCCGGGAAACCGGTCTCTTTTGCGCCAAGCAGATTGCGCCGAACGAACTGATGGAACGCCCGGTTGAAGGTTAGGATGACTTTTGACGAGTTCAGAGCCAGGGCCGGTGACGGGCAAGCTTCCAGCACCGAGCTGAGCGCTTTCAATGATGCGAGTTGGCGAAGCACCGTGTTTTCGTCCGACAGCCAACGCACGCAGGCCACCCGAATCGCCGACGTGAGATTGTGGGACTCCGGATGCAATCGCGAAATTTCTTCGACGGCCTGGCCAAGAGTTAACTTGCGGCTTTCGGCCAATCCCTTCAGCGTCTCCCAAAAGCGATGTTCCATCCGGACGCCACGCCTATTTCCTCCCCGAACAACGACTCGGAATTCAGGCTCCAGGTCCTCGGCCGAACAATATGGTTCAGGGACAATACCTTGGGTCATCGCTTGAGGCTTGGCCCGTTTACCGGCCTTTCGAGAGCACGAGGAAATACCGAAGCTTCGCGCATCCTTCGCGGAGCAGCAATTATGCTGCGGAAAGACCACATTGTAGTCCCCACCCCAAAAGTCCCGAGATGTATTCTCGGGAGCCCCACGTCAGTCTAGCACAAGAGCAAGTCAGTTGGCCAATCTGGATATTCGGATTCGTATTTCAACTATTCTACTCGGCTACTCGCCCGGACACGCATGCCCGCCGCCCGATCGGTTCCTATCGAGGACCGCTTCCCGCGCGTTTGCTTCAGTTTGTTTCTGACTCCGGTATCAGCCCAGCCTGATCCAGGCAGGTGCGTGATCCGAGGCTCCGGGACGGGCACGGACGTCCTTGTCCACCCCTGCATCGACGAGCCTTTCGGCAATGGAAGGCGAGAGCAGGAAATGGTCGAGGCGCAGGCCCGCGTCGCGTTCCCAACGCTGCCGTTTGTAATCCCAGAATGTATACATTCGGTCGCCTTGATGGACGGCGCGCAGCGCGTCGGTCCATGAACGGCCGACGATCCGCTTGAAGGCGGCGCGGCTTTCCGGCTGCACGAGCGCATTGTCGGCGTAGGATTTGCTGGGATAGATGTCGAGGTCTGTCGGCACGACGTTGTAGTCGCCTGCCAGCACGACCGGCGCGCCCGTCTTGCGCAGCGCGTTTGCGTGGAGGCGCAGCCGATCCAACCAGGCGAGCTTGTAGTCGAATTTGGGGCCCGGCTGCGGATTGCCGTTCGGTGCGTAGATCGAGGCGACGAGCACGCCGTTGACGGCGGCCTCGATGTAGCGCGCCTGATTATCGGACGCATCGCCGGGAAGGGCGGTGCGCGTCAGGATGGGCTCTGCACCCCGCGCCAGGATGGCGACGCCGTTCCAGCTCTTCTGTCCCTGCCAGACGGCGCCATATCCAGCGCCGGACAGTGCATCCTTCGGAAAGCTTCGCTGGTCGGCCTTCAACTCCTGCAGGCAGACGACATCCGGCTTCCGCTCCGCCAGCCATTCAACAAGATTGGCGAGGCGGTTGTTCACGTTGTTGATGTTGAAAGTCGCGATCAGCACGGCCGTCACAATAGCTGGATGGCGCGCCAGGCCAAGATGGCTTGGCCGACGGCGTGATCGCGTTATGTGACGCAACGTCAGTCTGTCCTAGATTGCGCGGCATCCGCCAACGGACGAGGACAGATGGCAATGGAAGAGCTGATTGCCTACCATGCGGAAACCGGACCGGGCACTATGTTCGGCTTCAACGGCTTTAACGACAACATTCTCCTTTCGCTGCCGCTGCCTGCAGGGCGTTACGTCGTACACGCGCGGCTGGGCATCGGCAATTCGGACAGCGATGACCAGGCTATGTCTTGCTCCATCAAGGTGCGCGGCACACTGCAGTACGTCGACCGAGTGCATTATCGGCTGGCTGACTGGTCCCAGCCGATCGGGTTCGCATTGCAGGGTGTGGTCGAACTCTATGAGAGCGGCGATGTGCTCGACCTCACGGCGGGCACCTACAAAGGATATGTGTCCGAACCCCGCATCCTCGCCTTCAACGTCAACGCCATCGTTCCGCCGGTCTGAACTGGCCGCCTCAAGCGCCGGGCGGCGGCGGAACGAGTATCTGGGCGCGGCTTCGGTTGGAGGCCCAGCCTTCGCCACCTATATGTCAGTCACACTCCATCCGTGGGAACGGGATCGGTCGTAAGGCGGGCGGGCGGCGGGTAGAACACACTTGTGTTTTCCGGCCTTTGTCGCTAATCGCCCCGCATTCGAACCCGTCCCGTCTTGCTGCTTGTAGGAAAGGTCAAATGGCAAAAGGTAAATTTGAGCGCACCAAGCCTCATGTGAATGTTGGCACGATTGGTCACGTTGACCATGGCAAGACGTCGCTGACGGCGGCGATCACCAAGTATTTTGGCGAGTTCAAGGCGTATGACCAGATTGACGCTGCGCCTGAGGAGAAGGCTCGCGGCATCACGATTTCGACGGCGCACGTCGAGTACGAGACGGAGAACCGTCACTATGCGCACGTCGACTGCCCCGGCCACGCCGACTATGTGAAGAACATGATCACGGGTGCGGCGCAGATGGACGGCGCGATCCTGGTAGTTTCGGCTGCCGACGGCCCGATGCCGCAGACGCGCGAGCACATCCTGCTCGCCCGCCAGGTTGGCGTTCCGGCGATCGTGGTGTTCCTGAACAAGGTCGATCTGGTCGACGACGCCGAGCTGCTCGAGCTGGTCGAGCTCGAGGTTCGCGAGCTTCTGTCGAAGTACGAATTCCCCGGCGACGACATTCCGATCGTCAAGGGTTCGGCTGTTGTTGCGCTGAACGACGGCGACAAGGAGATCGGCGAGAACGCGATCCGCAAGCTGATGGCCGAGGTCGACGCCTACATCCCGACGCCTGAGCGTCCG